>JAGXGE010000027.1 GCA_024637015.1 Aequorivita sp.
CAGCATATGGCAAATAGCTAAAACTAAGGTGGTTATAGCGACGGGGCTCACCTCTTACCTTTCCGAACAGAGAAGTTAAGCCCGTTTGCGCCGATGGTACTGCATCCTGTGGGAGAGTAGGTCGCCGCCTTCCTTTAAAGCTCCCTCCATGTATTTGGAGGGGGCTTTTTTTATGGAAAAAGAGGACTGAAACTCCATTACGGTCTTAGCAAAGCCCTTTTTTCTAGTCTAATTGGTCTGCTACTCTAATGTGCTGATTTATTTAAAGGGCTATTAAAACCTATGGAACAAATCGTCATATATAAAACTTCCTTTCCTGTAGTATTTATCGAAAAGTAAAAGTCTATTACTGAGTGGATACTCAATGGTATGAATGTGAAGGGATGCCTTTGTTCTTTAAGAATGATTTTCATACATCATTCATAGTGTATTGTAAATGAAATATTTACTATTAATTCTTCAGTTTTTAAAATCACTCCTGTTTTCCAAAATATCTTTCTTGTTTCATATAACAATATTTTATATCTTAACTCAATATAAATAAGATAATTATGAAAACCTTTACTTCACTTAAAAGTGTAATTTCACTACTTTTAATTTTAATAGTTGTATCAGTATCTGCACAGGAACGGATTGCTGTTATACAGGACTCACAGGTGCGATTACTTGATACCGACAATGGCGATATAATTAATCCATCATTTATTTCTTTGGATTCTGGAACTCCAAAAGCATTAATTCAAGTGGCGGATGAAATTTGGATTGCATACCAATTGGCAGACAAAATAGAGCGGTATGATCTTGATGGAAATCTTTTGAGTACAATTAATACTGGTATGGACAATATTCGAGGTTTATCCATTGTGAATGGAACTGAGGTATGGTTGTGTAATTCTGGAACTAATAATGGCGCGCCTGGTGAAGCTATTATCCGCTTTGATTTTAGCGGTAATAACTTAGGTTTTTTTAATACAACACCCCAATCAGACTCACCATTTGATATTATTGATAATGGTGATGGAGAAGTGTATATTTCATATAGTGGAACCAGTAATATTGAGAGACGGGATTACAATGGTGCTTTTTTGGGGAATATTGTTGAGCAGGGTGTAGTTAATTTTGTCCAACAAATAGAAATTGAAGAACCAGGTGTGATTTTGGCGGCCGTATTTAGTATTATAAGTGGCGGAAATCAGAATGGCTTATATCGTTTTTCTGAAACTGACGGTTCTATAATTGATTATTGGAGCTTAGGTAATTTAAGAGGAGTTGCCAAACTTGGAAACGGAGATATTTTGTGGTCTAGTGGTGCTGGAATAAGTAAATTAAATCCAGATACAGGCGTGAGTGTTTTAATAAATAGTGGTACGACACAATATTTTGGAAGACTCAATCTGGACGGTTGTGTAACACCAGCTACTCCTACTGGGGATTCTATGCAAACTTTTGTGCAGGGAGCAACATTGGCCGATATTGTTGTAGATCCAACAGATGTTACTTGGTTTGCTACTGAAGCAGACGCAATGAACAACACCAATCCATTGCCTTTAAATACTCTTTTAGAGAACGGGCAAACCTATTACGCAGTAAATATTGTTGACGGGTGTTTAAGCGATCCTTTTGCTGTAACTGTAACAGTTACTTTAAGCACTACCGAGTTTAACGATACTAATTTTAGCTATTACCCAAATCCTGCCCGCGATATATTGACACTAAAGCATACGGCTATAATTTCTGAAATTTCTGTCAATAATTTATTGGGACAGAATTTACTCAATACACATCCCCAGACTTCTGAAGTAGAACTGGACTTATCCTTTTTGCCTAAAGGTATTTACTTAATAACCCTGAGGGCTAGTGAAAATATGACAACAATTAAAATTATTAAAGAATAACCAATATATTGAATATTATGAAAAAAGGCTGCCATTTACTGGCAGCTTTTTTTTATACATACCCAGTCAAAAATTGTTGTAACCAATGCTAATGTAAAATATTGAAAACATTCAGTGTTCTCGTATTCTCTCGGAAATTATACAAAGCTTTAAATTATAAAAAATAGGCTATAACCACTGCCACAACTACCGCTGTCATTTTGGTAAGATTGAATTTATGGTTTTTTGAACTTTCAAAAAGAATTGTGGTTGAAACGTGAAGAAATATACCAATAACAACTGCAGTTATTTCAGTTTCATAGTGATGAACAATGTTGTAGTTTGTGGAAATAAAACTGCTTAATGGTGTCATCAAAGCAAAAAAGAATAGAAAGAATAGAGTTGTAGACCTACGATAGCCAGCCGTTATAAAAAAGAAAGATAAAATTATTGCTACCGGAATTTTATGAATTATTATGGCAAGCAACAAATTATTTTCTTCTGAAATTGGAAAACCTTCCATAAAGGCGTGAATGCTGAGACTCACAAACAATATCCAAGGGAAATGCTTTGCTTCGGAATGTAGATGAACATGCCCGTGCTCTGCGCCTTTGGAAAAGAACTCGAGGAATATCTGCAATAAAATACCTAGCATTATATAAACGCCAATACTTTTCGATGGTGTTTCAAAGACCTCCGGCAATAGCTCAAATACGGTAATTGATAGAAGAAATGCCCCACTGAAAGCAAGGAAAACTTCCATATTGCGCAATTCCTTTTTCTTTAGGAATAAAGCAATGAAATAGCCTATGGCTACAGCCAAAAAAAGCAATAAATAACTCATCAATTAAAAATTAGTATTAATCTTTCGGAAGTGTTTCTATCAAAATCATTGAGTTGATAATCACCGAAAATGTGTTTTAATTCAACTTTTGCTTCTTTAAAGTAGGCTTTAAAATCTTCCAAAGTCAAAGCTTTTACACGCTCTGTATAAAAATAGTCTTTTCCTTTATCATTAAAACGTATGTCTTTTACGATATAACCATCTTCAACGTATTTTTCAATATGAAAATCAATATCGCCCACTTTCTTTTCCTCTGAAGGAACTAATTTCTTAATTGCTAACTCAACGTTCAAAAAATCAATAACCCCATACCCAGTTGTTTTTAACTCAGCCTTTATAGATTTGATAGTTCGTAGATTATCAATTTCGCTTTCAAAGTACCCAAAGCTCGTAAAAAGATTAAAAACTGCATCAAACTGTTTCGGATAGGGCAAACACATATCGTGCACTTCAAAATGGAGCTTTGGTTGTTCATATTGCTTGGCATCGTTAATACTTTCTTTGGAAAGATCAACTCCGGTAACGTCAAAACCTTGCTTATATAAATATTTAGAATGTCGACCTCGCCCACAGGCAAGATCCAGAATAGTGTCATTTTTTTGCAGCTTCAAATAGTTAGTAAGTGTATTCATAAATAACGCCGCCTCCCTGTGGCCTCTATCTTTATAGAGCTGATGGTAATAGGGCGTATTGAACCACGAAGCATACCAATTGTCCTTTTCTTTTTGCATACTTATTGTTTCACCCTGCTAAAATACTGTATTTTTGCAGGAAATCTGTTTATATATTATGGTAAAGAATTTTAAAATGGTTGCCAAAACCCTTTTTGGTATGGAAGAACTTCTCGCACAGGAACTTCGCCAATTGGGCGCTTCATCTATTGAAATCGGTATTAGAAACGTTTCTTTTGAAGGCGATACCGGATTTATGTACAAAGCAAATTTATGTTGCAGAACCGCTATTAAAATCCTGAAACCAATCACTGCCTTCAATATTTTTACTGAAGAAGACCTTTACAAGAAAATATATGAAATGCCGTGGGAAAATTATATGGATGTGAAAGGAGCATTAGCGGTAAACGCTACAGTTTTTTCTGATGTCTTCACACATTCACAATATATCGCACTTAAAACTAAAGATGCAATCGTTGACCGTTTTCGCGATAGGGAAGGAGTGCGTCCAGATGTAGACTTGGACCATCCCACACTTCGCATCAATATTCACATTGATAGAAATATTTGTACCGTTTCACTGGACAGTTCTGGGGAATCCCTGCACAAGCGCGGTTATAAAGTAGAAAGCACACTTGCGCCTATAAATGAAGTTTTGGCTGCAGGAATTATTATGCTTTCAGGATGGCAAGGTCAATGTAATTTCCTGGACCCAATGTGTGGCGGTGGAACTATGCTAACCGAAGCTGCAATGATTGCGTGCAACATTCCGCCAAACTTAAACCGCGACGAATTCGGTTTTGAAACTTGGCCTGATTTTGATGTAGATCTTTATGAAAAAATTGAAGAAGCCGCACTCGCAAAAGTTCGAGATTTTCCACATAAAATTTATGGTTTTGATACCGACCCAGTAGCAATTAACAAGGCTAAGGAAAACATTAAAAGTGCTAATCTGCAGGATTTTATTGAAGTTAAGCAACAAGATTTCTTCCAAAGCGAAAAGGAGCAGGACAAACCATTATATATTGTTTTCAACCCACCTTATGACGAGCGAATTTCGGTTAATGATATTGAAGAATTTTATAGTTCTATTGGCAATACCTTGAAACGCGGTTATCCTGGCACACAGGCCTGGATGATTACATCAAATATGGAAGCTTTGAAATTTGTTGGACTTCATCCTTCAAAAAAGATTAAGCTCTTTAACGGAAAACTGGAAGCGAAATTAGTGCGTTACGAAATGTATGAGGGTAGCAGGAAAGCCTCTAAACAGTAGCTATTATTCAATTACAGTTTGAAATTTTATGGATTTTCTGTTTCAATTTTTGAAATCTCGGTTCGCTTAAAAATTGGAATTAAATACGAAATAGAGTATCCATAGCCTACTCCAAACTTACTGTAGTCATAGGTTCTATTGAAACCGGGAATATATAGGTTGGCGAAATTTTCAGGTTGGTCTTCCGTGATTTTTCTTTTAATTTGGGCATTTATTGAAAGGTAAAGGTTGTTGAATATTTCGGTTTTTACGCCAATAATCACTTCGGCCCAATGTGCAGTCAAACCACTAAACTCTTGTGGTTCAGTTATAAGCTGTGATGGAAATGCAGGATTGTCTGTATAGATTCTGTAACTCAAAAGCTCCTGTTTAAAAGTTGAAAAACCATAGCGAAGTCCCAGAGTGATGGCATTCTCCATTCCCAACCAGTTTTCATAAGCGTTATAATCAAAACCTATTTTGGCGTAGCTTCCGCTGGTTTTTGAGGTAACATAAGGTTCTATCCAATCTTTCTCTTCATTACCAAGTTCCAACGCGGCATAAAACTTTTTCGTCACCCTAAAATCGCCCATAATTTCAAAACCGGAATACCCATTTTCAACCAGGGTTCTTAAGGGTTTTGCCAAATCCACACCCACTCGTATCCCATATTTTTCAATTTTTGGAATTGTATCGTTGGATGTTTCATTTTTCTTTTGCGCCAACAAAATTTGGGCGCTACAAAAAAGACTAATGAAGAATAGTAAGGTGGGCTTCATTTTCATCATTAATTGTGTCTCTATTTGTTATAATTTCTTGAATCCAGTTTTCAGTTCCTTCTTCCTCCAAAGTTGTTTCCAGATTGTCAAATTCTGTTTTAAACCCGCAGGCACGGGTTACATAACTATTATTGCGCTGGTAAACAAACACAATACTATCTACATTTATAATAGTATCTGTAGTTGTTATTGTAGTTCGAATAAACTTGTATTTTGTTGTGTCAGAATTTGTGTTAAGCGGAATAGCAATGGAATCTGTGGTAGTTCGTGCTAAAACCTCGACCGAATCCGTATAATTTGTTATAATACTTAAACCAACCACTTGTTTGCGGTTTGCAGGATTCACAATATCATTAAAAGTAATTATCAAATTAGGCGTAGTGGCCGTTCCTTCTGGACAGATATCATCCTTTGTACAGCCTTTGAAGGCGAAGATTATAAGGATGAGTACAATTATTCTTTTAATCATATTTTAATTTTCGTTTTCAGAAAAAATCAGCGCTTCTCCAAAAGTACAACATTTTCCACGTGATGCGTCTGCGGAAACATATCTACTGGTTGCACCTTTATCACTTTATATTTTGAATCCAATAGCGCTAAGTCACGTGCTTGGGTCGCGCTGTTGCAACTTACATACACAATTTTTTCAGCACCCAAATTCAATAATTGCGTAACAACATCAGCATGCATGCCATCTCGCGGTGGGTCTGTAATAACAACGTCTGGTTTTCCGTGGGTATTTATGAATTCTTCATTGAAAACCTTTTTCATATCGCCCACGTAGAATTCAACGTTTTCAATATTATTTAATTGCGCGTTTTGTTTTGCAGCTACAATTGCGTCCGGCACAGCTTCAACACCAATTACTTTCTTCGCTTTTTTAGCGACGAATTGCGCAATAGTTCCGGTTCCCGTGTAAAGATCATAAACCAGTTCATTTCCGCTTAAGCCTGCAAAATCGCGGGTTATTTTATAAAGCTCATACGCTTGCTCGCTATTGGTTTGGTAAAACGATTTGGCGTTTATTTTAAATTTCAAGCCTTCCATTTCTTCAAAAATATGATCCCTTCCGTAGAAAAGTTCTATTTCCTGATCATACAGGGTATCGTTTCCTTTGGAATTGATTACATATAAAAGAGAAGTAATCTGCGGAAATTCTTCAGCAACAGCTTTCAGCAATAATTTTCTATTCGCTTCATCTTCGTGAAAAAACTGCAACAAAACCATCACTTGGCCAGTAGAAGTGGTGCGGATCATCAAAGTCCGTAAAAACCCCTCCTGATTCCTAGTATTGAAGAAAGATAGTTTTAATTCTTCCGCTTTTGCTTTAATAAAATCACGGATTGCATTACTTGGATCGGCTTGAAGGTAGCAGATTTCCAAATCCAAAATTTTGTCCCACATTCCAGGAATGTGGAAACCTAAAGCATTTCGGTTTTCTATTACTTCATCGCTTTTAATCTGTTCCAGCGTCAGCCATTTGTTGTCGCTAAAGGAAAACTCCATTTTGTTGCGATAGAAATATTGCTTTTCGGAACCGAGGATTAGTTGAAACTCGGGCAATTCTATTTTACCGATGCGCTGCAGGTTTTGTTCAATTTCTTTTTGCTTATAAAAAAGCTGATGTTCATAGCCAAGATTTTGCCATTTGCAGCCACCACAAGTCCCGAAATGTGGACAAACAGGCTCTACTCTTTTTTCGGAATATTTTGAAACCGAAAGTACGGAAGCTTCATAAAACGCTTTTTTCTTTTTGAAAGTTTGTACCGTTACAACATCGCCCGGAACGGCATTATTAATAAAAACAATCCTTCCGTCAGGAGCTTTGGCAACGGCTTTCCCTTTTGCCCCAGCATCAATCACTTCGAGGTTCTCAAAAATCACTCTGTTATTTTTTCTAGCCATAGGCGCAAAAATAGCATAATTGTTAAGTTTAAATCCTGTTAAGGCTTCAAAAATTGTGGGATTAATTTAGTAATTTGCAAGCCACGGAGGATTCCGCTCCGAAAAGCAGGAATCAATTATATTTTACTTCAAATTATTACAATCTTATGTCAGTTTTAGAGCAAACAGCTTCACAAAAAGCTATTGAATTGGAAAACAAATACGGAGCCCACAACTATCATCCGTTGCCTGTGGTTTTGAACAGGGGGGAAGGCGTGCATGTTTGGGATGTTGACGGCAAGAAATATTACGATTTTCTTTCGGCATACTCTGCGGTAAACCAAGGTCATTGCCACCCAAAAATTGTGGACGCAATGAATGAACAAGCAAAAACGCTAACACTTACGTCACGTGCCTTTCATAATGATATGCTTGGAAAGTATGAAAAATTTGCTTGCGAGTTTTTCAATTACGATAAATTGCTTCCAATGAATACGGGTGCCGAAGCTGTGGAAACTGCTTTAAAAATTTGTAGAAAGTGGGCGTATGAAAAGAAAGGCATCGATGAAAACGAAGCCGAAATTATAGTTTGTGAAAACAACTTCCACGGAAGAACTACTACTATTATATCCTTCAGTAACGATCCTGTAGCGAGAAAGCATTTTGGTCCCTACACCAAAGGATTCATAAAAATAGAATACGACAATATAGAACAGCTACAACAACATTTGGAAAGCAATAAAAACATTGCTGGTTTTCTTGTGGAACCTATTCAAGGGGAAGCGGGCGTGTTTGTTCCTTCCGAAGGATATTTAAAAAAGGCCAAAGCACTTTGCGAAAAGCACAACGTACTTTTTATAGCAGATGAAGTGCAAACAGGAATTGCTCGAACAGGTCGCCTGTTGGCAACTTGTGGAGATTGCAGTTGTCCTGAAAAAAATTGTAGTGGAACGCCAGATGTAAAAGCTGATATTTTAATTCTTGGAAAGGCGATGAGCGGTGGCGCTTATCCTGTTTCTGCAGTTCTTGCGAATGACAATGTGATGAGTGTTATAAAACCCGGAACACACGGTTCTACTTTTGGTGGAAATCCTGTGGCTGCTGCCGTTGCTATTGCGGCACTCAGCGTAGTTCGTGATGAAAATCTTGCTGAAAATGCGGAGCGGCTAGGAAAAATATTCCGAAGTGAATTGAACAAGTATATCGAGACAAGTAACATTGCAAAATCTGTCCGAGGAAAAGGCTTGCTTAATGCGGTTTTAATTAACGATTCCGAAGACAGCGACACAGCTTGGAACATCTGTTTAAAACTTCGCGATAACGGTTTGCTGGCAAAACCTACGCACGGAAATATTATCCGCTTTGCACCGCCATTGGTTATGAACGAGGAACAACTTAGGGATTGTGTTTCAATAATTATTAAAACTTTAAAGGAGTTTGAATAGATATAAAAAATAGTTTTAGATGTCCGTTCGAGCCCTTCAGCTTTGCTAAGGATAAACTAAAGTCGAGAACTGCAAGTTCCTGACTCTAATTAAGGTCTCGACTGCGCTAGACCAGACAAATTAAAACGGCCCCGAGAATATCGGGGCCGTTTTTTTTATTATGGGAAAATTTAAACCCTCAGATGAGAGAGCTTAATTCTTATTGATTGTGAACAATAGCTTTGTAGTCTATTGCGATATCATCAGCTGTCATCAGTTTCACTAAATACACACCGTCACTTAAGTTACCGGTGTAGAAACTGTATTTGTTGTTGTCGCCTATGTTTGATTCAGAAATAACCAATTTACCGCTCATATCATAAACTGCAGCAGATTTGATAGTGTAACCTTCTGGGTTGCTTACTTCCAATTGCTGCTGTGGATTGTTTTGGAAAAAGGTTACGTTTTCAAGAACAATAGCTCTTGTTTCCAACTCGGTTTTTGGCGTATCTTTCTTAATGTTTGGATTGCGGAAAACAATATAGAATCTACGATCGTATTTGCCAGCAGGAAGGCTAAGTGTAGAGCCAGCGGCAGTGGCTGCAGTTAATTCTTTATACGTGTTTTCTTGACTGTCAAAAAGGTACACGTGCTGGTATGGTTTTTTAATTTCTTCTTTTAAGAGAAGTTGAATAGTAGTTGGTTTATTAAGTTTGAAAGCAATAGGTATTTGTTTATTCTGCGCATATTGTATACCGTTGATAACAAAAGGTCTACGAGCATTGTCATTACCAATAGGAAAATACGCATCGGTTTTTAAATCCTGTGCACTCACTCCGTCTAAACCGCGATCATAGCCATCAGTAGCTTGGTCGTAAAATGCTATTACCATATCTCTCGTTACAGCCTCGTCAAAAACAGCCCATAAACGCAACATAGGTGTGCGGGTATCTATTGTTTCTGCAGCAGTTGAAAGTGTTGGGTCTCCATTTAGATTTTCTTCAACGGCAGTATCGTCACCGTCAGGTCTTTGGAATACAGAGCCAGCAGTTCCTTCTTTTATAAAAATACGATGTGAATTTTTGATCTTAACGTACCCATCTGGAAGTGGTGGGGTAACGCTAAATGTATCACCAACAAACATGATGCCTTGACCAATGGGAGCGTATCTTTTGTTTTGATCATTACTACCAGTTCCTTGTCCTGTTCCCCCGTTCCCACCTCCTGCATAATAAAAGTAAAAAGGAGCTGCAGTATATGTTCCTGATGGATTGTTGTCGCTTAAATTACTAACATCTTGAGTACCTGGGACCCAAACACCATAACCAAATGGTTTTTCGGAGTAATAGTGGGAAGGTACTGTGCGGTCTTCATCATAATACCATAAAGCTGCAAGTTCCTCATTGTCGGCATCGTAAAATAGTTGATTAAGGTCCAACGCAGAAGGGTATGGATTGCCCGCAAGGGTCATTTGGGGGAATGGTGACATTGGGTCAGCAGGATTAAATAAAGGCTCTCCAACTGGAATAGAAAAGGTCCCGCTATTTGGTCTTCCTCTGAATTCATATACTTGGTCGCTACCTGGAGCGGCCAATCCTAATCCTTTCATAATAAAACCAAAGCCTGCCGGTGCAGCATTGTTACTATTCATTCTAGCGTAATTTCCAGCCGCTTCGGTTCCAGGAGTCTTGAAGGTATATAGCCATCTCGTAGAAATTGTCATGCTAGGAATTAATGTTCCTTCCCGACCTGTTGTGGTGAGTGATTGAAGAGCTGCAGTAACACTTGTTGCTGGCAATGGTTCGTATAAGTGCTGTACTCCAAAACTTCGGTTTCCAGCGACTGCAGCCGGATGCGTAATGGGAGAGCACCAATAGTAATAGGCCCATGCGTTCGTTTCTGGCGTATTTTGTTGTACAGAAAGTTGGCCATTTCCACTGTTGGTAGATGTAGTACCTCCTTGTATTAACTGGGCGTTGTTTCGCAAGTATATACTTGCTTCTTTATCGCTAAGATTACTGTTTCGAGTAAGGTTTATTTCTTGTGTTACATAAACTATTTGGTCACTTACATACACAAAAGAATCTTCCCCGCCCGAAGTTGGTTTTACGGTCAACTGTGCAAAAGCGCCAAAAGATGTTAAAAGTAATGTAGAAAAGAGTAGTAGGTTTTTCATATTTTTACGGTTTTAAAAGCTTTCATGTGGGGCGTCAAAGCTTTTTTTCACGGATTAAATTTAAAAATAAAATTCAATATATTATTATAGATTGATGCAAATCTACGTAAAATTTTCGTTATTAGGGGTTTAACTAAGTTAAATCAATTAATTATTCGAGTTATTAAAAGCAGCTATAAATAGTTTAAGAAATGAAGATAGGCGATAAAGTTTCGGTGTTAGATGATGCCATTTCGGGCGTGGTTACAGGGATTAGTGGCAATGAGGTTACTATCAAGACAGCTGATGGTTTTGAGCTGGATTTTTTGAAAAGCGAGCTTATTGTCATGGATGGCTCCATATCAAAAAAAGAATTGTCAGAAATGGATGTTTTTTCCATTGTGTCAGAAAAGAATTACAAAAAGCCTGGAAAAACCCAACGCGTAAAGCCGAAGGAGCGAAATTTGCCGCCTATGGAGGTTGATTTGCACATAAATCAATTAGTGCCAAAAACCCGCGGACTTAACAATTATGAAATGCTTAACATTCAGTTGGACACCGCCAAAAGGCAATTGGAATTTGCCATGTCCAAACGCATCCAAAAAGTGGTTTTCATCCATGGCGTGGGCGAAGGTGTTTTGCGCACTGAGCTGGAATATCTTTTTAACCGCTACGACAATGTAAAGTTCTATGATGCAGATTTTCAAAAATATGGGCGTGGGGCTACTGAAGTGTATATTTTTCAGAATAGTGGTAGTTAGTATTTAGTACTTAGTAGTGAGTATTGAAATGTGGGGTGTGAAAAGTTTTTTTATTATTCGTTTTTCACTATTTAAAACTCCGGTCTAATGGTTTTGTCTTTTGTTTCCACGTTTTCGATAGTTCCCATAGTCAGGGTTTCTTGAGTTATTTCCTCTTCACCATTTATTAGCACCAAATTTTTCAGTGTAATCTTAACGCTTTTAAAAATTTTATAAGTGTGTATGCGATATTGGGTGATTTCATACGTATCAGCCACAGCAGGATTCAAATAATCTGGTCCCACTGAAGTATCTGTTACATCATTGGTGGGGTCTAAGTCCCCGTTTTCGTCCTCGTTACGAGTCAGCACGCCGTCTCCATCATCATCATCGTCAAGATAATCGGGTATTCCATCGCCATCAGTATCTTTAGGATTTGTAAAAGGATCATTATCACCATCTGCGTTTTCAGTGTCCAGCTCGCGAGCGGTGGGCACATTGTCTCCATCATCATCCAAATCATACACATCTGGAAGGCCGTCACCATCAGTATCGCCATCTACTTCAATATTGGCAGGAACGCCGTCATTGTCCTCATAAACAAAAGTAGTAACAAATTCTGCGGTACCGGAGGCCGCGAGATAATCTTCCGTTACATTTGGCGATGTAGGCGGGATGCTACTGCAAAAATAGGAAGTGCCCAAAGCACCATCATAGGTTCGGTAGTTTACGAAATTTGTAGTGCCATTCAAAGTGTAGGATTTGGTTTCTGCGGTTTTATAAATGCTATCCGTAACACCCAGTTTTAAGGAAAGGCTTTCCAGCGCTTCTGGGTTCACTTTGTAAAAAACATAATTGCCAAGGTTGCCGCAGGTTTTCAGTTCGGCATTGTCAAAATTGAAGGTTGTTATAATGATATCGCCGTCATTGCAACTCTGCAAAAGAAGGGTAGCTATAAAAAGGAAAAGAATTTTTTTCATCGGGAATTAAAAAATCGTCAACGGTTACAAAGTAACGCATTTCTTTTTAACTGAAACGCGGGCAAAACTGTTTTAATATGTATTTTTGCAAACCAAAACAGCGGAGCGGAATTTGCTCCAAATGTAATAGAAATCGGTTGCATGCCGTTTTTTATTAAAAATCTTGTCAATGAAGAAAGTTTATTTTGATAGTGCGGCTACTACGCAACTTAGAGATGATGTAATTACTTGTATTACTGAAGTCTTAAAAACCGAATATGGAAACCCCTCATCTACACATTCTTACGGCAGGTCTTCCAAATCGTTACTTGAAAATGCCCGAAAGGAAATTGCAAAGTTTTTAAACGTTAGCGCCAGTGAAATTATATTCACTTCTGGGGGCACTGAGGCTGATAATCTTATACTTATTAGCGCGGTTCGCGACCTGGGCGTAAAGCGAATTATTTCGAGTAAAATAGAACACCATGCTGTATTGCATACCTTAGAATGGCTTCAAAAAGAATACAATACTCAAGTAGATTTTGTGAAGCTGAATGATTGTGGCCAAGTGGACCATGAAAATTTGGAAAGTTTGTTGTCAGCTACTTCAGAAAAAACGCTGGTAAGCTTGATGCACGTAAACAATGAAGTGGGTAATTTGTTGGATTTAAAGGAGGTTGCATTGCTTTGTAAAAAACACCAAGCACTTTTTCATAGTGATACTGTTCAGTCCGTTGGGCATTTTGAACTTGATTTTAAGGAAATACCTATAGATTTTGCCGCCTCGGCAGCACATAAATTCCACGGGCCAAAGGGTGCGGGGTTCGCTTTTATACGAAAGAATTCTGGGCTTCGGTCTCTGATTCACGGAGGAGAACAAGAAAGAGGGCTTCGTGCTGGAACTGAAGCTGTGTATGCAATAGCAGGAATGGCGGAAGCTTTAAAAATATCATATCAAAATCTTGAAAAAGAAAGAAATTATATCACCGAGGTGAAAAACTATTTTAAGGAACAGCTTTCTGCAAACGTTCCTGGGGTAAAATATAACGGCAGTTGTGGCGATAATGAAAGTAGCACTTACACGTTGTTGAACGTTTGTTTGCCTATTTCCGCAGAAAAAGCGATGCTACTTTTGTTCCAGTTGGATTTAAAAGGAATTGCCTGTTCTAAAGGTAGTGCATGCCAAAGCGGGGCTGAAGGAGGTTCGCATGTTTTGAACGCTATCCTTAGCAAAGAAGATCTTCAAAAACCTTCCATTCGTTTTTCATTTTCCAGTTTCAACAAAAAGGAAGAAGTTGATTATGTGGTGGAAGTGCTGAAAGAGTTTATCGGTTAGTTTCTGTATTGGGTATTGAGTATTCATTTTACCAACTTAGAAACTAGAACACATTAAAACCTCGAAGTAATTTTTAAGTTGAAAACACGGGGCGACAAATAGTTTGGAATTGAATATTGCACCTTGGTGTAAACGTCCCTTACAAAAGTATTTGTAATAGAGTTCTGCACATCAAACAAGTTGAATATCTCTGCGCCAATAGTTAGTTCCTTAAATGGTTTTAACCAACCGCTTTCCCTTAATTTTGTATCATCCACAATCACATAGCTAACGCCAAGATCGGCACGTTTGTAATCTGGCAAACGCACTTGATATTTATACGGATCTGCATAACTGGGCGAACCACCGGGAAGACCTGTGTTATAAGTAAGATTTAAATACATTTTAAGAGAAGGAATCACTTTCACATAATCCTGAAAAAGCATTCCAAACTTCAGGCGTTGGTCTGTTGGGCGGAAGATGTAACCACGGTCGTTAATATTTTCTTCAGTCTTCAAATAACCAAAACTCAACCAACTTTCCGTGCCGGGAACAAATTCTCCCGCCAAACGCAAGTCGAGCCCGTAAGCATAGGCAACTGCATTGTTTGTGGCGCGGTAACGAATGCGGACGTTTTCTAAAGTATAAGGGTTTACGTCTGTTAAATGCTTGTAATATATTTCAGAATTCAATCTAAAAGCACGGTCCCACATTTTAAAACTGTAATCGTTGCCAAAAACAATATGGATTGATTTCTGCGCTTTTACACCAGGACGAACTGTACCTGAGGAATCGCGTAGCTCTCTATAAAAAGGAGGTTGGTGATAAACCCCGCCAGAAAGACGGAAAAGCATATCCATTTCCCAATCCGGTTTTAAGGATACCTGCGCTCTTGGGCTGAAAACAGTTTGTGTGGTACTTGTAATGCCTTTTCCGCTAACGGTCCAGTTATGGGCACGAACACCTGCGTTTAGCCACAAATCACTATTGCCAAGGCTTGTTTTTCTGCTCCATTGTGCATACCCCGAAATTCGGTCTATTTGTGCGTCGTTAATTGCCCTTACATTGGTATAGGGTTCAATAGGAGAAGTGTATGGTTCGTATGGCTGATTGTTCGGTGGAAAGATAGGAGGGCGAATGGAAAAACCTGCTGAATCAATAATTTCATACTCCTGCACGCGATCGCGAATATCCTCGCGGGTATATTTAATGCCGTACTCAATATTATTTTCATCAATATTCACATTTCCTTTGTGTTCTAGATTTAGAATCAAGGCATCCAAGTCATTTCTGGCGTGTGTAAGCTGTCCGCCAATGCCTTCGGTAAATTCCACTTCACCTAAATTCTCATCACCAATGCTTGTGTTTACTTCCCCCAACCGGTATTCGGCTAAAATATCATAATATTCCTGTTCGGTGGTTTGGTAAAGGGAAGCAATAAATTTTGCGGTATAATTATCGGAAACTACCCAAGTAGATTTCAACGCACCAAAATAGGTATTGTATCGGTCTTCTTCACGGCCCTCATAAAATACAAGTAGCGCGATTGGGTCTGTTATAGTACCGAAATTTGTTTGACGTGTTAATGGTCTATAATTGTATTCGTTTATGGAAACATTCCCCAAAAAGCTAAGCTCAAATTTATTGGTGAATTTATAAGTAAGATAGGTTTGTGCATCGGCAAATTTTGGTCTGTAGTTGGTTTCGGTCTCTTTGGCATTTACCAAAAGACTGTTGTCCCGATAACGAAGCCCTACAATTCCTGAAAAACGTCCATTTTTTGAAATGCCTTCCACAGAACCGCTTGCGCCCAAAAAGCTCAAATCCAGTGAAGCGCCAAAATCAACGGGACGGCGATAGGTGATATCCAAAACGGAGGAAAGCTTGTCGCCATATTTCGCTTGAAACCCTCCTGCGGAAAAATCGACATTGCTGGTAAGATCGCTATTTACGAAGCTTAAACCTTCTTGTTGGCCACTTCTGATAAGGAAAGGTCGATATACTTCAATTTCGTTTACATACACTAAGTTTTCGTCATAGTTTCCTCCACGCACGGCATACTGCGTACTCAATTCGTCATTACCATTAACGCCGGGAAGCGATTTTAATAGGTTTTCTACACCAGCGTTTGCGCCCACCATTTTGCGGATTACTTCGGGCTGAATATTTACTAGGCCTTCAATACGTTTGTTTTCGCGACCGGAAATTACTACTTCTGGGATTTGTTCCACATCAATTTTTAAAACTGGATTTAACTCATAATCCTCGTTTGGACTTAAATTAAAACGCAGTTTTGCAAACTTGTGGCCTACGTGCGAAAAGGTAACTATAACCTCTTGGTTGGAAGGAATTTCCAGCAGGTAATATCCGTTCAAGTCTGATATGGTTCCAATATCATCATAAGTAACATTTACTCCAGATAGCGGAATGTTGTTTTCGTCCAAAATAACTCCTCTTATTGTAGCTTTTTGAGCAAATACAATGGTTGTGAAAAAAAAGAATAGGAGTGTAAGCGGTAGTTTAATTGTTTTCAAAAGCAAGGGTTAGGGGTGTTTTCTGAAAAATTTTGCTTCAAATGTAGCACTATTTCCAACATTATCTATAACAATAAGTTTCAAATTATTTTCAGATTCCAGATTCACATTATCATTGAAATTATATGTTAGAACGTTTTTTTTGTAATCATATTCCATCAAAATGAATTTTCCGTTGATTGTTGCGCGGTACGAACTGATTCCGCTAAGATCATCGGTAATTTTCACTTTCAGGAAGTTTTGGTTACTGATCCATTTTCCCTCAGAAAAATTAACTGGTTTTATCTTTGGAGGCGTAGTGTCTGAAGCTACTGTGTAATCTCCAAAGGTTCGAGTTTTTCCCGTTAGTTTGTCGCCATTGCGCGTCGTTGAATTGTAATAAGGCTGTCCTCTGTAGTTTAACCTTCCGATAAAAAGTTTATCCTTGTCAGCTTCATTATATGCTGAAATATCTGCAGTGATTGAAATATTTGTGTGAATTGGAATTACATCTTCGTGAAACTTCAGCGTATCACCTTTTGCTTCAATATTTAAATAGGTGTCTTCGTATAAACTATTTGCAGGAATATAGATGCTGAACTTTCCTTTGGTTATTGAAGTGGCGTGGTCTGCATAAATGTAGTCATCGGTCTTTTCAACATTTTTCGGATCCAATATTTCAAGTTTCTTCCCTTCAATGGGGATGGAAACCAAAATGTTATTTCCGTTAAAATCGTCTACTTCTACTGTGTAAATTGAATTAAGGCTGTCTGCAATTGTGATAAAGCCATTTTCGTCCTCATTTGTAATAATGCTCAACGGGTTGTTTTTTTCCCTGAAAAGCTTTTGAACCATACTTTTATTGGTTTCGTAGTAGTTGTAATCTGTATAACGGTTTAAATAGCGTGTTTCAGAGAAGGAGAATTTGTTGAATAATACTTCAAATTTTTCGGTACCGTTATAGGTTGTCTTAATTTTATAGGAACCGTTTTTATTGGAAGCACCATTTTGTTGGTCATAGGTTGTGATTCCAAAACCAATTTTTCCAAAAGCAGTAAGGTTTTCTGCTTTATAACTGCCGTCTTTTTGTTTTGTCAGTCTTAGCTTTGTTCTGTTTTGGCTTTGGTTTATCTGGGCGTCCTCACTTATAGGATACGCAAATAGCGCACTGATTATAGGTGTTTTTGAGTCTGGAATTTCTATTCCAAAGAGGAGTGGGTTCATAGGCCGTTGTGAGGAATCGCGGACTTCAAAATGCAAATGTGGGCCACCGCTGCCACCCGTGTTTCCAGAATAGGCGATTATATCCCCTTTTTTAACTGGCAAAAGGGTTTTGTCGGGAAAAAGCTCAACTTCAAAAGTTTCCTTTTTGTATTGAGTATCTTTTATATATTTTTCAATTTCGCCAGCATAACTCCGTAAATGACCATAAACAGTAGTATATCCGTTTGGGTGAAGAATGTAGAGCGCTTTTCCGTAACCATAATGCTGCACTTGTATTCGGCTAACGTAACCATCAGCTGGAGCATATACCGGAAGCCCTTCTTTTTGTTGTGTTTTTAAATCGAGGCCACTGTGAAAGTGGTTGGCGCGCATTTCGCCAAAATTTCCCGCAAGCACTAAATCAATATCCAGTGGGTTCGAAAAATAATCCGTTGGAATGTCTGTCTGTGATTGTACAATACCTCCCCAAAAAAGGAGCAACATAAAAATTTTATTCATTGGTCAAAAATAAGAATACGCTATAACTAAATGGGGAGAGGGGCGATTTATTGTATGCAATATTCAATATTACAAAAAATAATGGAAAACAGTTTGCTTATTAGGGATGGTATGCTAACTTTGTGAAAGAAGTATTGAATATAAACTTTAATGAGTAATCTTTCTGAAATAGTTGATTCTCTTGAAAATAGGATTAGCAAGCTGCTCAACAGGCACGAAAAATTAAAAAAGGCTAATGCAGAATTGGAAGAAGAACTTGCAGTTTTAAAATCGAACCAGCAAAAAATTCAAAAAGAAATTGAAATTTGGAACGAAAAGTGCAACTCATTAAAATTAGCAAATTCAATGCTTGGCAGCGACCAGCATAAACGAGAAACTAAACTCAAGATAAACGCTCTCATTCGGGAAATTGACCAGTGTATTACCCAGCTTTCCGAATAAAAATATAACAATGGCCGAACCATTAAAAATTAAAATATCAATTGCGGACAGGGTTTATCCCTTGACTATCAATCCTTCTCAGGAAGAGGGATTGCGGTTGGCTTCAAAAAAGATAGAAGAGATGATTAAGAAGTTCGAGCAAAGTTATGCCGTACGTGACAAACAGGATGTATTGGCCATGTGTGCCCTCCAGTTTGCCGCCCAGGTAGAGCAAAAACAAATTGATAAATCCAGCGAAACGCATGAAACAGAAGCAAAGCTTAAAGCTTTGGATCGTTTATTGCAGGAGCAGTTATCATAAACGTTCTTTAAATTAAATAAGGTTACTGCCTACATTAATATTCATTTTTGGTAAACTCAACACGAATTCTTTAAAAAGGGTGAGTTGAAGTTGTAAAAGCGAGCCGTCTTTGAGCGGATACTTGATCAGCTTGTTAGCCCTAAACATTCATTTTAAGGAGTTTATTCAAAATAAATATATTGATGTAGGCTTTTTTTATACATATAAATCAACGAAAAATGGAAATAATAATACCTGTAATAGGCGTAGTCGTTGGTATTGCGATTGGTTTTTTTATTGCAAAAATACTGGAGCGCAAAAATGCATCCCAGCTTATATTAAGAGCAAAAAAGAGCGCATCATCAATACTAAAAGAAGCAAAATCTGAAGCTGAAACACTGAAAAAAGATAAGATACTTCAAGCCAAAGAGAAATTTTTGGAACTAAAGTCAGAGCACGAAAAAGTAATATTGAACCGTGATAAAAAGATTTCAGAAGCTGAAAAAAGAACACGAGATAAAGAATCACTAGTATCCAGTGAACTGGCAAAATCAAAAAAATTAAATTCAGAATTAGAAGAAAAACAAGCCGATTACAGCGAAAGGATTTCGATACTGGAAAAGAAGCAAAGCGATGTGGATAAACTTCACCGTAGCCAGATAGAACAATTAGAAGTAATCAGCAGTCTTTCAGCAGAAGATGCGAAGTCACAGCTAATGGAAAGCTTGAAAGACGAAGCTAAAACCCAGGCTATGGCTTTTATTCAAACCTCTATGGAAGAGGCAAAAATGACCGCTCAGCAGGAAGCCAAAAAGATAATTATCAACACCATTCAGCGTATTGGGACAGAAGAGGCTGTTGAAAACTGCGTTTCAGTTTTCAACCTTGAAAGTGATGATGTTAAAGGTAGAATCATTGGCCGCGAGGGTAGAAACATTCGCGCTATTGAAGCTGCCACTGGTGTTGAGATTATTGTGGACGACACGCCGGAAGCCATTATTCTTTCGTGCTTTGATTCCGTAAGAAGAGAAATTGCACGTTTGTCGCTTCACAAATTAGTGACTGATGGCCGTATTCACCCCGCACGTATTGAAGAAGTAGTTCAAAAAACTACCAAGCAAATTGAAGAAGAAATTATTGAAGTTGGAAAGCGTACCGTTATCGATTTAGGAATTCACGGTCTGCACCCAGAGCTTATTAAAGCGGTGGGACGAATGAAATATCGTTCCTCTTACGGACAAAACCTTTTACATCACTCACGAGAAGTTGCACGACTTTGCGGTGTTATGGCAGCTGAACTAGGCTTAAATGCCAAATTAGCAAAACGCGCTGGATTGCTTCACGATATTGGAAAGGTTCCAGAAATGGAAACTGAAATGCCTCACGCACTCTTAGGAATGCAATGGGCCGAAAAGTATGGTGAAAAACCTGAAGTTTGCAATGCCATTGGTGCTCACCACGACGAGATTGAAATGACTAACTTACTTTCGCCAATAGTTCAAGTTTGTGATGCTATTAGCGGGGCGAGACCTGGGGCAAGACGTCAAGTATTAGACTCTTACATACAGCGATTGAAGGACTTAGAGGATATTGCTTTCGGTTTTGCAGGGGTGAATAAGGCTTATGCAATTCAAGCTGGACGAGAACTTCGTGTAATGGTTGAAAGCGAAAAAGTAAGTGATGAAAAGGCAGCACAGCTTTCTTTTGAAATCTCTCAAAAAATACAAACGGATATGACCTATCCTGGGCAAGTGAAAGTTACCGTTATACGTGAAACACGTGCGGTGAACATAGCGAAATAAAAAAGGCCCACTAAGCCCCACAGGGGAAATTGTTACTATTGTAAAAAAAAGTAAAAAGCTCCTGTTGGAGCTTTTTGCATTTTGGTAATTAGAAAGAGTTCCCACTTTGGGGGCGGAAGGGGACTATTCGTCATAAATATTCTTATAGCCTTTGGAAGGCTCTTCAAAAAACTTTCCAGTAATATATCTGTAGTGGTGGTCTAATTTGGTTATTTTTTCCATGTCAGCATCTGATAGCGATACATCAGCAGCTTTAAAATTTGCGATAATGTGATCCTTAGTTGTTGATTTTGGAATAGTGGCACATTCTCTCTGATTGTTCCAAGAAATAAGAACCTGTGGCACAATGGCGTTGTGTTCTTTAGCTATTTCTTTTAAAACATCAAGATTCAGCATATTTGGTTCATCCTGTGCTTTCATAGAATCAGATCGATCTCCCGATCCAAGCGGGGAATAGGCAGTAACATTAATATTTTCGCTTTTGCAATAATCAAGCAAAGCATCTTGCTGAAGCAATGGATGGAGCTCCACTTGATTCATTTCAGGTTTAATAGTAGCTTTTGAAACGAGATCTTTAAGTTTCTTTTCGCTGAAATTGGAAACGCCAATATGTTTGGCCAAACCATCTTTTTTAGCTTTCTCCATTTGTTTCCAGGTTTCTATAATTGGGGCTTCCTCAGGAGTTAAGTAATCCTCGGGTTTCTTTGGAAAGTCTACACCATTTCTAAATGCTACTGGCCAATGGATTAAATATAAATCCAAATAATCTAGCTGCAACTTTTTGAGTGAATCCTGCAAAGCTGGAATAACCTGTCCTTCAGCGTGTGAATCGTTCCATAATTTGGAAGTAATAAATACATCTTCGCGGAATATTTCGCCTTCGGCAAAAATTTCTTTGAGGGCTTCACCGATTATTTCTTCGTTTCCATAGGCTGCAGCGGTATCTATATGACGGTAACCTGCGTGAAGGGCATCTTTTACAGCTTGTTTTACATCGCCGCCAGTGGCTTTCCAAGTTCCAAGGCCGATTGCGTGCATAGTGTCTCCATTACTAAATTTTAATTTTTTCATAATTTTCGATTTGAAATTTTTCTTTTTTAAAATACGAAAGGTTGGTTACGCTGTAAAGAAATTTAGCGGGTTTAGCTTTTATTTAACCTGAGGAAGCCTTAGAAGAATCGATTAGTTTATGAGTTGAGACAGGTTTAGCACTATGCGTATCTACTTCTAAACATCTTGACTATTTTCTGGGATGGAAGCGGTTTATTACTTCAGTTAGGTGTTTACGGTTTATATGTGTGTAGATTTCTGTGGTGGTGATACTTTCATGACCAAGCATTTGCTGGATGGCACGGAGGTCTGCACCGTTTTCCAGTAGGTGCGTGGCGAAAGAATGACGAAAGGTGTGCGGACTAATTGTTTTGCGAATTCCTGTTTTTTTCGCCAGGCGTTTCACGATTGTAAAAATCATTGCACGAGTCAATTGTCTGCCGTGTTGGTTTAGGAAGAGCGTATCTTTTGCTGTGGCATCAATTTCTTGGTGCACGCGAATTTCCTTCCTATAAATAGTAATGTATTTTTCTGTAGTTGGGCCAATAGGAACCAAACGCTGTTTATCTCCTTTTCCAGTTACCTTAATAAAACCTTCGTCAAAATAAAGATCTGAAATCTTTAGAGATGTAAGTTCTGAGACACGGAGTCCGCAGCCATATAATGTTTCAAGAATGGCACGGTTTCGTTCTCCTTGTTTTGAGCCTAAATCTATGGCATTTATAAGGGCGTCAATTTCTTCAACGGCCAATGTATCCGGAAGCTTTCTGCCCAGTTTTGGGGATTCAATGAGTTCCAAAGGATTTGTTTTTCGGTAATCTTCAAAAATCAGGTAATTAAAAAAACCTTTTAATCCAGAAATGAGGCGGCTCTGTGACCTCGGATTCACTGCTTTTGCGATTTCATAAATAAATTGCTGCAACGTTTCTTCAGAGATTTCAATTGGAGAAACCTGCATTTCATTGGTTTCCAGCCACCGCATCAGTTTCTTTACATCCAAAGAATAGTTGATAATGGAATTTTCAGAAAGCCCACGTTCCAAACGGAGGTAGTTTTGATAATCCTTTAAACTCTGTTGCCACTTCATACTGCTATATTACCACTAAAAACAATAGTTAACAAAAAACTAAATGTATTTTAAGGCATAAGATTAAAGGTATATTTGCGTTTTAATATAAAACTAAAAAAATCCAATTATTATGAAAAAATTGATTGTAGCAGTAATAACAGTATTTATAGGAACGACCGCTTTTTCACAGGAAATTGATCTTGGTGTCAAAGCTGGGGCGAACTTTGCGAATATTTCCGATGTGGATAACCTTTCAAGCAAAACGGGCTTTCAGGCTGGTATTTTTGCCGGAATCAAGTTTACCGATAAGGTCGGTATTCAAGCTGATTTGCTTTACTCACAGCAAGGGGCAAAATTTGATGCTGGGGAATTTGATTTAACGTATGTCAATGTTCCAATTGTTTTGAAATACTATTTAGTACAAGGGCTAAATATTCAGGCCGGACCACAATTTGGTTTTATAGTGGATGATAAAATTTCTGATGTTTTTGGAGATATATATGCTGCCGAAAAATCAGATGTTTCTGGAATTGTAGGCGCGGGTTATGATTTCCCTTTCGGAATTAGATTGGATGCGCGATATAATTTTGGCTTTACGGATGTTTCCAAAGAAGTTGATGGAAAAAACAAAAACAACGTTTTTTCAGTAGCACTTGGATATTCCTTCCTATAAAAAAATATAAAATATTGATTTTAAAAGCCGTCCAATTGGGACGGCTTTTTTATTTAATACAATGTATTGTAGTGGTTACCGTAGGTTATTTTTTTAGAATAAAAAATTTTTTAACGACTGAAATACAACAGTTTATAAGACTTGAAGTTGAGAAAATGGTTACATATAATCTAGATTTTGTTACATACGTGTTATTTGCAGTTTAAAAATTTATGTTATATTTAATATGACAATATTGTCAACCAAATTAATTTTAAAACTTTTTTATTATGAAAAAACTTTTACTTTTTACAGCAGTTGCAATTTTTGCATTTGTGAATGCAAACGCCCAAGGTGAATTTAGAATTGGTTTTAAAGCCGGTGTTAACATAGCTTCTATTGGAGGAGATTATACCTATGGAGTAGGTAGTTTCGGCTCGCGAACGGGTTTCCATTTGGGTGCGCTCGTTGAAGTGCCAATAAATGATAAATTTTCAGTCCAACCCGAGATTTTGTATTCCGCAAAAGGTAGTAATTATGATTTTTCCTCGGGAGATTCAGATTTAAAATTAGACTATATAGATTTGCCAATTTTGGGAAAATACCACATTATACAAGGCCTAAGTGCTGAATTAGGTCCCGTTATTGGGATATTGGTTAAGGCAGATTATGGTGATGATGACTACAAAGATGAATTCAAAAGCATAGATGTTGGAATTGGCATTGGCGCTTCATACCGCCTTCCAATGGGTGTTTTCTTTAGTTTGCGCTATAATAAAGGGTTAATTGACGTTAATGATAGTGATGATCCTTTCTTGAATTATAAAAAGCAGAACAACGTTTTCCAAGCATCAGCGGGATATTCGTTCTAAATTGATCAACACTATATTTTATAAAAGCAGGAGCGCTATGTTCCTGCTTTTTTTATTTTCTATATTTGCCCTATGAAAATTATAATCATCAATGGCCCAAACCTAAACCTGCTCGGCAGGCGGGAAAATAATATCTACGGAAATGAAACTTTCAATGATTTTTTTGAAAGATTACAAAAGAAATATGCAAACCAAGAAGTTTCCTATTTTCAATCTAACATTGAAGGCGAATTAATCGATAAAATTCAGGAAGTAGGGTACAAATTTGATGGAATTATTTTAAATGCTGCTGCTTACACACATACATCTATAGGTATTGCCGATGCGGTGAAAGCTATAACCACACCCGTAGTTGAGGTCCACATTTCCAATACATTTTCAAGGGAAGATTTTAGACACAAAAGCTATATTTCGCCTAATGCAAAAGGTGTGATCGTTGGCTTTGGACTGCAGAGTTACGAATTGGCTTTGCAGAGTTTTTTGAAGTAAAGCGAAAAGGAATTAGCGAAGAGCGAAAAGAGAAAATAAAAAAACCGCACTAGTGCGGTTTTTTTATTTTCTCTTTTCGCTCTTCGCTAATTCCTTTTCGCTTTACTTCAAAAAACTCTGCAAAGCCAATTCGTAACTCTGCAGTCCAAAGCCAACGATCACACCTTTTGCATTAGGCGAAATATAGCTTTTGTGTCTAAAATCTTCCCTTGAAAATGTATTGGAAATGTGGACCTCAACTACGGGTGTGGTTATAGCTTTCACCGCATCGGCAATACCTATAGATGTATGTGTGTAAGCAGCAGCATTTAAAATAATTCCATCAAATTTGTACCCTACTTCCTGAATTTTATCGATTAATTCGCCTTCAATGTTAGATTGAAAATAGGAAACTTCTTGGTTTGCATATTTCTTTTGTAATCTTTCAAAAAAATCATTGAAAGTTTCATTTCCGTAGATATTATTTTCCCGCCTGCCGAGCAGGTTTAGGTTTGGGCCATTGATGATTATAATTTTCATAGGGCAAATATAGAAAATAAAAAAAGCAGGAACATAGCGCTCCTGCTTTTATAAAATATAGTGTTGATCAATTTAGAACGAATATCCCGCTGATGCTTGGAAAACGTTGTTCTGCTTTTTATAATTCAAGAAAGGATCATCACTATCATTAACGTCAATTAACCCTTTATTATAGCGCAAACTAAAGAAAACACCCATTGGAAGGCGGTATGAAGCGCCAATGCCAATTCCAACATCTATGCTTTTGAATTCATCTTTGTAGTCATCATCACCATAATCTGCCTTAACCAATATCCCAATAACGGGACCTAATTCAGCACTTAGGCCTTGTATAATGTGGTATTTTCCCAAAATTGGCAAATCTATATAGTCTAATTTTAAATCTGAATCTCCCGAGGAAAAATCATAATTACTACCTTTTGCGGAATACAAAATCTCGGGTTGGACTGAAAATTTATCATTTATTGGCACTTCAACGAGCGCACCCAAATGGAAACCCGTTCGCGAGCCGAAACTACCTACTCCATAGGTATAATCTCCTCCAATAGAAGCTATGTTAACACCGGCTTTAAAACCAATTCTAAATTCACCTTGGGCGTTTGCATTCACAAATGCAAAAATTGCAACTGCTGTAAAAAGTAAAAGTTTTTTCATAATAAAAAAGTTTTAAAATTAATTTGGTTGACAATATTGTCATATTAAATATAACATAAATTTTTAAACTGCAAATAACACGTATGTAACAAAATCTAGATTATATGTAACCATTTTCTCAACTTCAAGTCTTATAAACTGTTGTATTTCAGTCGTTAAAAAATTTTTTATTCTAAAAAAATAACCTACGGTAACCACTACAATACATTGTATTAAATAAAAAAGCCGTCCCAATTGGACGGCTTTTAAAATCAATATTTTATATTTTTTTATAGGAAGGAATATCCAAGTGCTACTGAAAAAACGTTGTTTTTGTTTTTTCCATCAACTTCTTTGGAAACATCCGTAAAGCCAAAATTATATCGCGCATCCAATCTAATTCCGAAAGGGAAATCATAACCCGCGCCTACAATTCCAGAAACATCTGATTTTTCGGCAGCATATATATCTCCAAAAACATCAGAAATTTTATCATCCACTATAAAACCAAATTGTGGTCCGGCCTGAATATTTAGCCCTTGTACTAAATAGTATTTCAAAACAATTGGAACATTGACATACGTTAAATCAAATTCCCCAGCATCAAATTTTGCCCCTTGCTGTGAGTAAAGCAAATCAGCTTGAATACCGACCTTATCGGTAAACTTGATTCCGGCAAAAATACCAGCCTGAAAGCCCGTTTTGCTTGAAAGGTTATCCACATCGGAAATATTCGCAAAGTTCGCCCCAGCTTTGACACCAAGATCAATTTCCTGTGAAAAAGCGGTCGTTCCTATAAATACTGTTATTACTGCTACAATCAATTTTTTCATAATAATTGGATTTTTTTAGTTTTATATTAAAACGCAAATATACCTTTAATCTTATGCCTTAAAATACATTTAGTTTTTTGTTAACTATTGTTTTTAGTGGTAATATAGCAGTATGAAGTGGCAACAGAGTTTAAAGGATTATCAAAACTACCTCCGTTTGGAACGTGGGCTTTCTGAAAATTCCATTATCAACTATTCTTTGGATGTAAAGAAACTGATGCGGTGGCTGGAAACCAATGAAATGCAGGTTTCTCCAATTGAAATCTCTGAAGAAACGTTGCAGCAATTTATTTATGAAATCGCAAAAGCAGTGAATCCGAGGTCACAGAGCCGCCTCATTTCTGGATTAAAAGGTTTTTTTAATTACCTGATTTTTGAAGATTACCGAAAAACAAATCCTTTGGAACTCATTGAATCCCCAAAACTGGGCAGAAAGCTTCCGGATACATTGGCCGTTGAAGAAATTGACGCCCTTATAAATGCCATAGATTTAGGCTCAAAACAAGGAGAACGAAACCGTGCCATTCTTGAAACATTATATGGCTGCGGACTCCGTGTCTCAGAACTTACATCTCTAAAGATTTCAGATCTTTATTTTGACGAAGGTTTTATTAAGGTAACTGGAAAAGGAGATAAACAGCGTTTGGTTCCTATTGGCCCAACTACAGAAAAATACATTACTATTTATAGGAAGGAAATTCGCGTGCACCAAGAAATTGATGCCACAGCAAAAGATACGCTCTTCCTAAACCAACACGGCAGACAATTGACTCGTGCAATGATTTTTACAATCGTGAAACGCCTGGCGAAAAAAACAGGAATTCGCAAAACAATTAGTCCGCACACCTTTCGTCATTCTTTCGCCACGCACCTACTGGAAAACGGTGCAGACCTCCGTGCCATCCAGCAAATGCTTGGTCATGAAAGTATCACCACCACAGAAATCTACACACATATAAACCGTAAACACCTAACTGAAGTAATAAACCGCTTCCATCCCAGAAAATAGTCAAGATGTTTAGAAGTAGATACGCATAGTGCTAAACCTGTCTCAACTCATAAACTAATCGATTCTTCTAAGGCTTCCTCAGGTTAAATAAAAGCTAAACCCGCTAAATTTCTTTACAGCGTAACCAACCTTTCGTATTTTAAAAAAGAAAAATTTCAAATCGAAAATTATGAAAAAATTAAAATTTAGTAATGGAGACACTATGCACGCAATCGGCCTTGGAACTTGGAAAGCCACTGGCGGCGATGTAAAACAAGCTGTAAAAGATGCCCTTCACGCAGGTTACCGTCATATAGATACCGCTGCAGCCTATGGAAACGAAGAAATAATCGGTGAAGCCCTCAAAGAAATTTTTGCCGAAGGCGAAATATTCCGCGAAGATGTATTTATTACTTCCAAATTATGGAACGATTCACACGCTGAAGGACAGGTTATTCCAGCTTTGCAGGATTCACTCAAAAAGTTGCAGCTAGATTATTTGGATTTATATTTAATCCATTGGCCAGTAGCATTTAGAAATGGTGTAGACTTTCCAAAGAAACCCGAGGATTACTTAACTCCTGAGGAAGCCCCAATTATAGAAACCTGGAAACAAATGGAGAAAGCTAAAAAAGATGGTTTGGCCAAACATATTGGCGTTTCCAATTTCAGCGAAAAGAAACTTAAAGATCTCGTTTCAAAAGCTACTATTAAACCTGAAATGAATCAAGTGGAGCTCCATCCATTGCTTCAGCAAGATGCTTTGCTTGATTATTGCAAAAGCGAAAATATTAATGTTACTGCCTATTCCCCGCTTGGATCGGGAGATCGATCTGATTCTATGAAAGCACAGGATGAACCAAATATGCTGAATCTTGATGTTTTAAAAGAAATAGCTAAAGAACACAACGCCATTGTGCCACAGGTTCTTATTTCTTGGAACAATCAGAGAGAATGTGCCACTATTCCAAAATCAACAACTAAGGATCACATTATCGCAAATTTTAAAGCTGCTGATGTATCGCTATCAGATGCTGACATGGAAAAAATAACCAAATTAGACCACCACTACAGATATATTACTGGAAAGTTTTTTGAAGAGCCTTCCAAAGGCTATAAGAATATTTATGACGAATAGTCCCCTTCCGCCCCCAAAGTGGGAACTCTTTCTAATTACCAAAATGCAAAAAGCTCCAACAGGAGCTTTTTACTTTTTTTTACAATAGTAACAATTTCCCCTGTGGGGCTTAGTGGGCCTTTTTTATTTCGCTATGTTCACCGCACGTGTTTCACGTATAACGGTAACTTTCACTTGCCCAGGATAGGTCATATCCGTTTGTATTTTTTGAGAGATTTCAAAAGAAAGCTGTGCTGCCTTTTCATCACTTACTTTTTCGCTTTCAACCATTACACGAAGTTCTCGTCCAGCTTGAATTGCATAAGCCTTATTCACCCCTGCAAAACCGAAAGCAATATCCTCTAAGTCCTTCAATCGCTGTATGTAAGAGTCTAATACTTGACGTCTTGCCCCAGGTCTCGCCCCGCTAATAGCATCACAAACTTGAACTATTGGCGAAAGTAAGTTAGTCATTTCAATCTCGTCGTGGTGAGCACCAATGGCATTGCAAACTTCAGGTTTTTCACCATACTTTTCGGCCCATTGCATTCCTAAGAGTGCGTGAGGCATTTCAGTTTCCATTTCTGGAACCTTTCCAATATCGTGAAGCAATCCAGCGCGTTTTGCTAATTTGGCATTTAAGCCTAGTTCAGCTGCCATAACACCGCAAAGTCGTGCAACTTCTCGTGAGTGATGTAAAAGGTTTTGTCCGTAAGAGGAACGATATTTCATTCGTCCCACCGCTTTAATAAGCTCTGGGTGCAGACCGTGAATTCCTAAATCGATAACGGTACGCTTTCCAACTTCAATAATTTCTTCTTCAATTTGCTTGGTAGTTTTTTGAACTACTTCTTCAATACGTGCGGGGTGAATACGGCCATCAGTCACTAATTTGTGAAGCGACAAACGTGCAATTTCTCTTCTTACGGAATCAAAGCACGAAAGAATAATGGCTTCCGGCGTGTCGTCCACAATAATCTCAACACCAGTGGCAGCTTCAATAGCGCGAATGTTTCTACCCTCGCGGCCAATGATTCTACCTTTAACATCATCACTTTCAAGGTTGAAAACTGAAACGCAGTTTTCAACAGCCTCTTCTGTCCCAATACGCTGAATGGTGTTGATAATTATCTTTTTGGCTTCCTGCTGAGCGGTCATTTTTGCCTCTTCCATAGAGGTTTGAATAAAAGCCATAGCCTGGGTTTTAGCTTCGTCTTTCAAGCTTTCCATTAGCTGTGACTTCGCATCTTCTGCTGAAAGACTGCTGATTACTTCTAATTGTTCTATCTGGCTACGGTGAAGTTTATCCACATCGCTTTGCTTCTTTTCCAGTATCGAAATCCTTTCGCTGTAATCGGCTTGTTTTTCTTCTAATTCTGAATTTAATTTTTTTGATTTTGCCAGTTCACTGGATACTAGTGATTCTTTATCTCGTGTTCTTTTTTCAGCTTCTGAAATCTTTTTATCACGGTTCAATATTACTTTTTCGTGCTCTGACTTTAGTTCCAAAAATTTCTCTTTGGCTTGAAGTATCTTATCTTTTTTCAGTGTTTCAGCTTCAGATTTTGCTTCTTTTAGTATTGATGATGCGCTCTTTTTTGCTCTTAATATAAGCTGGGATGCATTTTTGCGCTCCAGTATTTTTGCAATAAAAAAACCAATCGCAATACCAACGACTACGCCTATTACAGGTATTATTATTTCCATTTTTCGTTGATTTATATGTATAAAAAAAGCCTACATCAATATATTTATTTTGAATAAACTCCTTAAAATGAATGTTTAGGGCTAACAAGCTGATCAAGTATCCGCTCAAAGACGGCTCGCTTTTACAACTTCAACTCACCCTTTTTAAAGAATTCGTGTTGAGTTTACCAAAAATGAATATTAATGTAGGCAGTAACCTTATTTAATTTAAAGAACGTTTATGATAACTGCTCCTGCAATAAACGATCCAAAGCTTTAAGCTTTGCTTCTGTTTCATGCGTTTCGCTGGATTTATCAATTTGTTTTTGCTCTACCTGGGCGGCAAACTGGAGGGCACACATGGCCAATACATCCTGTTTGTCACGTACGGCATAACTTTGCTCGAACTTCTTAATCATCTCTTCTATCTTTTTTGAAGCCAACCGCAATCCCTCTTCCTGAGAAGGATTGATAGTCAAGGGATAAACCCTGTCCGCAATTGATATTTTAATTTTTAATGGTTCGGCCATTGTTATATTTTTATTCGGAAAGCTGGGTAATACACTGGTCAATTTCCCGAATGAGAGCGTTTATCTTGAGTTTAGTTTCTCGTTTATGCTGGTCGCTGCCAAGCATTGAATTTGCTAATTTTAATGAGTTGCACTTTTCGTTCCAAATTTCAATTTCTTTTTGAATTTTTTGCTGGTTCGATTTTAAAACTGCAAGTTCTTCTTCCAATTCTGCATTAGCCTTTTTTAATTTTTCGTGCCTGTTGAGCAGCTTGCTAATCCTATTTTCAAGAGAATCAACTATTTCAGAAAGATTACTCATTAAAGTTTATATTCAATACTTCTTTCACAAAGTTAGCATACCATCCCTAATAAGCAAACTGTTTTCCATTATTTTTTGTAATATTGAATATTGCATACAATAAATCGCCCCTCTCCCCATTTAGTTATAGCGTATTCTTATTTTTGACCAATGAATAAAATTTTTATGTTGCTCCTTTTTTGGGGAGGTATTGTACAATCACAGACAGACATTCCAACGGATTATTTTTCGAACCCACTGGATATTGATTTAGTGCTTGCGGGAAATTTTGGCGAAATGCGCGCCAACCACTTTCACAGTGGCCTCGATTTAAAAACACAACAAAAAGAAGGGCTTCCGGTATATGCTCCAGCTGATGGTTACGTTAGCCGAATACAAGTGCAGCATTATGGTTACGGAAAAGCGCTCTACATTCTTCACCCAAACGGATATACTACTGTTTATGGTCATTTACGGAGTTATGCTGGCGAAATTGAAAAATATATAAAAGATACTCAATACAAAAAGGAAACTTTTGAAGTTGAGCTTTTTCCCGACAAAACCCTTTTGCCAGTTAAAAAAGGGGATATAATCGCCTATTCTGGAAACACGGGTGGCAGCGGTGGCCCACATTTGCATTTTGAAGTCCGCGATTCCTCACAACGGCCTATGAACCCACTCCTCTTTGGAATAGAAATTCCAGACTCAAAAACACCTATAATCAGTGCGCTATTTGCGTATCCTATAAGTGAGGACGCCCAGATAAACCAAAGCCAAAACAGAACAAAGCTAAGACTGACAAAACAAAAAGACGGCAGTTATAAAGCAGAAAACCTTACTGCTTTTGGAAAAATTGGTTTTGGAATCACAACCTATGACCAACAAAATGGTGCTTCCAATAAAAACGGTTCCTATAAAATTAAGACAACCTATAACGGTACCGAAAAATTTGAAGTATTATTCAACAAATTCTCCTTCTCTGAAACACGCTATTTAAACCGTTATACAGATTACAACTACTACGAAACCAATAAAAGTATGGTTCAAAAGCTTTTCAGGGAAAAAAACAACCCGTTGAGCATTATTACAAATGAGGACGAAAATGGCTTTATCACAATTGCAGACAGCCTTAATTCAATTTACACAGTAGAAGTAGACGATTTTAACGGAAATAACATTTTGGTTTCCATCCCCATTGAAGGGAAGAAACTTGAAATATTGGATCCGAAAAATGTTGAAAAGACCGATGACTACATTTATGCAGACCACGCCACTTCAATAACCAAAGGAAAGTTCAGCATCTATATTCCTGCAAATAGTTTATACGAAGACACCTATTTAAATATTGAAGCAAAAGGTGATACGCTGAAGTTTCACGAAGATGTAATTCCAATTCACACAAATATTTCAATCACTGCAGATATTTCAGCATATAATGAAGCTGACAAGGATAAACTTTTTATCGGAAGGTTAAACTACAGAGGACAGCCTTATTACAATTCAACGACGCGCAATGGCGACAAACTAACGGGAAAAACTCGAACCTTTGGAGATTACACAGTAGCTTCAGACACTACGCCTCCAAAGATAAAACCAGTTAATTTTTCTGAGGGAAAATGGATCAGTAACCAAAACTTCCTGAAAGTGAAAATTACCGATGATCTTAGCGGAATCAGTTCGTACCGCGCAACAATCAACGGAAAATTCATTTTGATGGAATATGATTACAAAAAAAACGTTCTAACATATAATTTCAATGATAATGTGAATCTGGAATCTGAAAATAATTTGAAACTTATTGTTATAGATAATGTTGGAAATAGTGCTACATTTGAAGCAAAATTTTTCAGAAAACACCCCTAACCCTTGCTTTTGAAAACAATTAAACTACCGCTTACACTCCTATTCTTTTTTTTCACAACCATTGTATTTGCTCAAAAAGCTACAATAAGAGGAGTTATTTTGGACGAAAACAACATTCCGCTATCTGGAGTAAATGTTACTTATGATGATATTGGAACCATATCAGACTTGAACGGATATTACCTGCTGGAAATTCCTTCCAACCAAGAGGTTATAGTTACCTTTTCGCACGTAGGCCACAAGTTTGCAAAACTGCGTTTTAATTTAAGTCCAAACGAGGATTATGAGTTAAATCCAGTTTTAAAAATTGATGTGGAACAAATCCCAGAAGTAGTAATTTCCGGTCGCGAAAACAAACGTATTGAAGGCCTAGTAAATATTCAGCCCGAAGTAATCCGCAAAATGGTGGGCGCAAACGCTGGTGTAGAAAACCTATTAAAATCGCTTCCCGGCGTTAATGGTAATGACGAATTGAGTACGCAGTATGCCGTGCGTGGAGGAAACTATGACGAAAACTTAGTGTATGTAAACGAAATTGAAGTATATCGACCTTTCCTTATCAGAAGTGGCCAACAAGAAGGTTTAAGCTTCGTAAATAGCGATCTTACCAGCAATGTCGATTTTTCCGCAGGAGGGTTTCAAGCGAAATATGGCGACAAGCTTTCCTCCGTTTTGGATATCACCTATCGCCGTCCCGTTGATTTTGGCGCTTCACTGGATTTGAGCTTTTTGGGCGCAAGCGGTTCTGTGGAAGGCATTTCAAAAAATGGACGTTTTTCAGGAATTGTAGGGCTTCGTTATCGGGACAACAGTCTTTTGGTAAATGCCAAAGAGACCGAAACCAACTACAGACCAAAATTTGCCGATGCACAAACCTATCTTACTTATAAATTCACCAATAAATTTGAGCTTAGCTTTTTGGGGAATGTTTCCATAAACGAATACAATTATAGACCATTAACACGTCAAACAAATTTCGGTACTATAACAGACCCAATCGCGCTACTTGTATTTTATGAGGGCCGTGAAGAAGACCGATACAATACCTATTTTGGTGCGTTGAAATCTACTTGGGTAGTTTCCGATAATTATACCGCAAAATTTATTGCTTCCCTTTACCAAACCACCGAACAGGAATATTATGATATTTTAGCCGAATACCGGTTGGGGGAAGTAAACACAAGCATTGGTGATGAGAATTTAGGTGAAGTGGAATTTACCGAAGGCATTGGCGGACAGCTTACACACGCCAGAAATGACTTGGATGCCTTGATTCTAAATCTAGAACACAAAGGAAATGTGAATATTGATGAAAATAATATTGAGTACGGCATTAAATATACCCGCGAGGATATTCGCGATCGCGTGCAGGAGTATGAAATTATTGATTCAGCAGGTTTTTCCATTCGCCCTCCTATCTTTCCACCGAACAATCAGCCATACGAACCATACACTTCTCCTATTGAACCCTATACCAATGTAAGGGCAATTAACGACGCACAAATAGACCGAATTTCGGGGTATGCACAATGGAGCAGAAAAACAAGCCTTGGCAATAGTGATTTGTGGCTAAACGCAGGTGTTCGTGCCCATAACTGGACCGTTAGCGGAAAAGGCATTACAAGTACCACACAAACTGTTTTCAGCCCAAGAGCGCAGGTATCCTTAAAACCGGATTGGGAAATGGATATGCTTTTCCGTCTTTCTGGCGGGGTTTATCACCAACCTCCTTTTTATAGAGAGCTACGCGATTCCTCAGGTACAGTTCGTCCTGGTGTAAAAGCGCAGAAATCAATCCATATTGTTTTTGGCAACGATTACAGTTTTAAAATGTGGGACCGTGCTTTTAGATTGAATTCTGAAATATATTACAAGCATTTAACAGACGTAAACCCTTATACTTTAGAAAACGTCCGCATTCGTTACCGCGCCACAAACAATGCAGTTGCCTATGCTTACGGGCTCGACTTGCGTTTGGCGGGAGAATTTGTTCCCGGCACGGAAAGTTGGTTGAGTTTTGGTTATTTGAAGACTGAAGAAAATATTAACGACCGTGGTTACATCTTCCGCCCAACAGACCAACGCCTGAAGTTTGGAATGCTTTTTCAGGATTATGTGAAAGTGATTCCTTCTCTTAAAATGTATTTAAATCTTACTTATAACACAGGTCTTCCCGGTGGTTCGCCCAGTTATGCAGATCCGTATAAATATCAAGTGCGTTTGCCAGATTACAAACGTGCCGATCTTGGCGTTAGCTATGTGATTGTGGATGATACAAAATTAAGGGAAAGCGGTTGGTTAAAACCATTTAAGGAACTAACTATTGGCGCAGAGATATTCAACTTGTTTGATGTGCAGAACTCTATTACAAATACTTTTGTAAGGGACGTTTACACCAAGGTGCAATATTCAATTCCAAACTATTTGTCGCCCCGTGTTTTCAACTTAAAAATTACTTCGAGGTTTTAATGTGTTCTAGTTTCTAAGTTGGTAAAATGAATACTCAATACCCAATACAGAAACTAACCGATAAACTCTTTCAGCACTTCCACCACATAATCAACTTCTTCCTTTTTGTTGAAACTGGAAAATGAAAAACGAATGGAAGGTTTTTGAAGATCTTCTTTGCTAAGGATAGCGTTCAAAACATGCGAACCTCCTTCAGCCCCGCTTTGGCATGCACTACCTTTAGAACAGGCAATTCCTTTTAAATCCAACTGGAACAAAAGTAGCATCGCTTTTTCTGCGGAAATAGGCAAACAAACGTTCAACAACGTGTAAGTGCTACTTTCATTATCGCCACAACTGCCGTTATATTTTACCCCAGGAACGTTTGCAGAAAGCTGTTCCTTAAAATAGTTTTTCACCTCGGTGATATAATTTCTTTCTTTTTCAAGATTTTGATATGATATTTTTAAAGCTTCCGCCATTCCTGCTATTGCATACACAGCTTCAGTTCCAGCACGAAGCCCTCTTTCTTGTTCTCCTCCGTGAATCAGAGACCGAAGCCCAGAATTCTTTCGTATAAAAGCGAACCCCGCACCCTTTGGCCCGTGGAATTTATGTGCTGCCGAGGCGGCAAAATCTATAGGTATTTCCTTAAAATCAAGTTCAAAATGCCCAACGGACTGAACAGTATCACTATGAAAAAGTGCTTGGTGTTTTTTACAAAGCAATGCAACCTCCTTTAAATCCAACAAATTACCCACTTCATTGTTTACGTGCATCAAGCTTACCAGCGTTTTTTCTGAAGTAGCTGACAACAAACTTTCCAAATTTTCATGGTCCACTTGGCCACAATCATTCAGCTTCACAAAATCTACTTGAGTATTGTATTCTTTTTGAAGCCATTCTAAGGTATGCAATACAGCATGGTGTTCTATTTTACTCGAAATAATTCGCTTTACGCCCAGGTCGCGAACCGCGCTAATAAGTATAAGATTATCAGCCTCAGTGCCCCCAGAAGTGAATATAATTTCACTGGCGCTAACGTTTAAAAACTTTGCAATTTCCTTTCGGGCATTTTCAAGTAACGATTTGGAAGACCTGCCGTAAGAATGTGTAGATGAGGGGTTTCCATATTCGGTTTTTAAGACTTCAGTAATACAAGTAATTACATCATCTCTAAGTTGCGTAGTAGCCGCACTATCAAAATAAACTTTCTTCATTGACAAGATTTTTAATAAAAAACGGCATGCAACCGATTTCTATTACATTTGGAGCAAATTCCGCTCCGCTGTTTTGGTTTGCAAAAATACATATTAAAACAGTTTTGCCCGCGTTTCAGTTAAAAAGAAATGCGTTACTTTGTAACCGTTGACGATTTTTTAATTCCCGATGAAAAAAATTCTTTTCCTTTTTATAGCTACCCTTCTTTTGCAGAGTTGCAATGACGGCGATATCATTATAACAACCTTCAATTTTGACAATGCCGAACTGAAAACCTGCGGCAACCTTGGCAATTATGTTTTTTACAAAGTGAACCCAGAAGCGCTGGAAAGCCTTTCCTTAAAACTGGGTGTTACGGATAGCATTTATAAAACCGCAGAAACCAAATCCTACACTTTGAATGGCACTACAAATTTCGTAAACTACCGAACCTATGATGGTGCTTTGGGCACTTCCTATTTTTGCAGTAGCATCCCGCCTACATCGCCAAATGTAACGGAAGATTATCTCGCGGCCTCCGGTACCGCAGAATTTGTTACTACTTTTGTTTATGAGGACAATGACGGCGTTCCTGCCAATATTGAAGTAGATGGCGATACTGATGGTGACGGCCTTCCAGATGTGTATGATTTGGATGATGATGGAGACAATGTGCCCACCGCTCGCGAGCTGGACACTGAAAACGCAGATGGTGATAATGATCCTTTTACAAATCCTAAAGATACTGATGGCGATGGAATACCCGATTATCTTGACGATGATGATGATGGAGACGGCGTGCTGACTCGTAACGAGGACGAAAACGGGGACTTAGACCCCACCAATGATGTAACAGATACTTCAGTGGGACCAGATTATTTGAATCCTGCTGTGGCTGATACGTATGAAATCACCCAATATCGCATACACACTTATAAAATTTTTAAAAGCGTTAAGATTACACTGAAAAATTTGGTGCTAATAAATGGTGAAGAGGAAATAACTCAAGAAACCCTGACTATGGGAACTATCGAAAACGTGGAAACAAAAGACAAAACCATTAGACCGGAGTTTTAAATAGTGAAAAACGAATAATAAAAAAACTTTTCACACCCCACATTTCAATACTCACTACTAAGTACTAAATACTAACTACCACTATTCTGAAAAATATACACTTCAGTAGCCCCACGCCCATATTTTTGAAAATCTGCATCATAGAACTTTACATTGTCGTAGCGGTTAAAAAGATATTCCAGCTCAGTGCGCAAAACACCTTCGCCCACGCCATGGATGAAAACCACTTTTTGGATGCGTTTGGACATGGCAAATTCCAATTGCCTTTTGGCGGTGTCCAACTGAATGTTAAGCATTTCATAATTGTTAAGTCCGCGGGTTTTTGGCACTAATTGATTTATGTGCAAATCAACCTCCATAGGCGGCAAATTTCGCTCCTTCGGCTTTACGCGTTGGGTTTTTCCAGGCTTTTTGTAATTCTTTTCTGACACAATGGAAAAAACATCCATTTCTGACAATTCTTTTTTTGATATGGAGCCATCCATGACAATAAGCTCGCTTTTCAAAAAATCCAGCTCAAAACCATCAGCTGTCTTGATAGTAACCTCATTGCCACTAATCCCTGTAACCACGCCCGAAATGGCATCATCTAACACCGAAACTTTATCGCCTATCTTCATTTCTTAAACTATTTATAGCTGCTTTTAATAACTCGAATAATTAATTGATTTAACTTAGTTAAACCCCTAATAACGAAAATTTTACGTAGATTTGCATCAATCTATAATAATATATTGAATTTTATTTTTAAATTTAATCCGTGAAAAAAAGCTTTGACGCCCCACATGAAAGCTTTTAAAACCGTAAAAATATGAAAAACCTACTACTCTTTTCTACATTACTTTTAACATCTTTTGGCGCTTTTGCACAGTTGACCGTAAAACCAACTTCGGGCGGGGAAGATTCTTTTGTGTATGTAAGTGACCAAATAGTTTATGTAACACAAGAAATAAACCTTACTCGAAACAGTAATCTTAGCGATAAAGAAGCAAGTATATACTTGCGAAACAACGCCCAGTTAATACAAGGAGGTACTACATCTACCAACAGTGGAAATGGCCAACTTTCTGTACAACAAAATACGCCAGAAACGAACGCATGGGCCTATTACTATTGGTGCTCTCCCATTACGCATCCGGCTGCAGTCGCTGGAAACCGAAGTTTTGGAGTACAGCACTTATACGAACCATTGCCAGCAACAAGTGTTACTGCAGCTCTTCAATCACTCACCACAACAGGTCGGGAAGGAACATTAATTCCTAGCATGACAATTTCTACGAGATGGCTATATACCTTCAAGACTCCTGGAACCGAAGCGGCTGGAAATTACGCTAGAATGAATAGTAACAATGCTGCACCGGCAGGCTTTGGTTTTATTATGAAAGGATTAGGATTGGCCGCTCCAGGTAGCGACCAAGTATATGAATTCAGAGGAAGACCAAATAGCGGGACCTTTTCTATTCCAGTTGGAGAGCCTTTATTTAATCCTGCTGACCCAATGTCACCATTCCCCCAAATGACCCTTGCGGGCAATCCATACCCTTCTGCGTTGGACCTTAATCAACTATTTTACGATGCCGACAATGAGGAACTTGCAGCTTTATGGTATTATGATGAAGACCGCACAGTACCTTCCCACTATTACTCCGAAAAACCATTTGGTTATGGTGTTTGGGTCCCAGGTACTCAAGATGTTAGTAATTTAAGCGACAACAATCCATCAGGAACATATACTGCAGCTCCTTTTTACTTTTATTATGCAGGAGGTGGGAACGGGGGAACAGGACAAGGAACTGGTAGTAATGATCAAAACAAAAGATACGCTCCCATTGGTCAAGGCATCATGTTTGTTGGTGATACATTTAGCGTTACCCCACCACTTCCAGATGGGTACGTTAAGATCAAAAATTCACATCGTATTTTTATAAAAGAAGGAACTGCTGGCTCTGTATTCCAAAGACCTGACGGTGACGATACTGCCGTTGAAGAAAATCTAAATGGAGACCCAACACTTTCAACTGCTGCAGAAACAATAGATACCCGCACACCTATGTTGCGTTTATGGGCTGTTTTTGACGAGGCTGTAACGAGAGATATGGTAATAGCATTTTACGACCAAGCTACTGATGGCTATGATCGCGGTTTAGACGGAGTGAGTGCACAGGATTTAAAAACCGATGCGTATTTTCCTATTGGTAATGACAATGCTCGTAGACCTTTTGTTATCAACGGTATACAATATGCGCAGAATAAACAAATACCTATTGCTTTCAAACTTAATAAACCAACTACTATTCAACTTCTCTTAAAAGAAGAAATTAAAAAACCATACCAGCACGTGTACCTTTTTGACAGTCAAGAAAACACGTATAAAGAATTAACTGCAGCCACTGCCGCTGGCTCTACACTTAGCCTTCCTGCTGGCAAATACGATCGTAGATTCTATATTGTTTTCCGCAATCCAAACATTAAGAAAGATACGCCAAAAACCGAGTTGGAAACAAGAGCTATTGTTCTTGAAAACGTAACCTTTTTCCAAAACAATCCACAGCAGCAATTGGAAGTAAGCAACCCAGAAGGTTACACTATCAAATCTGCTGCAGTTTATGATATGAGCGGTAAATTGGTTATTTCTGAATCAAACATAGGCGACAACAACAAATACAGTTTCTACACCGGTAACTTAAGTGACGGTGTGTATTTAGTGAAACTGATGACAGCTGATGATATCGCAATAGACTACAAAGCTATTGTTCACAATCAATAAGAATTAAGCTCTCTCATCTGAGGGTTTAAATTTTCCCATAATAAAAAAAACGGCCCCGATATTCTCGGGGCCGTTTTAATTTGTCTGGTCTAGCGCAGTCGAGACCTTAATTAGAGTCAGGAACTTGCAGTTCTCGACTTTAGTTTATCCTTAGCAAAGCTGAAGGGCTCGAACGGACATCTAAAACTATTTTTTATATCTATTCAAACTCCTTTAAAGTTTTAATAATTATTGAAACACAATCCCTAAGTTGTTCCTCGTTCATAACCAATGGCGGTGCAAAGCGGATAATATTTCCGTGCGTAGGTTTTGCCAGCAAACCGTTATCGCGAAGTTTTAAACAGATGTTCCAAGCTGTGTCGCTGTCTTCGGAATCGTTAATTAAAACCGCATTAAGCAAGCCTTTTCCTCGGACAGATTTTGCAATGTTACTTGTCTCGATATACTTGTTCAATTCACTTCGGAATATTTTTCCTAGCCGCTCCGCATTTTCAGCAAGATTTTCATCACGAACTACGCTGAGTGCCGCAATAGCAACGGCAGCAGCCACAGGATTTCCACCAAAAGTAGAACCGTGTGTTCCGGGTTTTATAACACTCATCACATTGTCATTCGCAAGAACTGCAGAAACAGGATAAGCGCCACCGCTCATCGCCTTTCCAAGAATTAAAATATCAGCTTTTACATCTGGCGTTCCACTACAATTTTTTTCAGGACAACTGCAATCTCCACAAGTTGCCAACAGGCGACCTGTTCGAGCAATTCCTGTTTGCACTTCATCTGCTATAAAAAGTACGTTGTGCTTTTCGCAAAGTGCTTTGGCCTTTTTTAAATATCCTTCGGAAGGAACAAACACGCCCGCTTCCCCTTGAATAGGTTCCACAAGAAAACCAGCAATGTTTTTATTGCTTTCCAAATGTTGTTGTAGCTGTTCTATATTGTCGTATTCTATTTTTATGAATCCTTTGGTGTAGGGACCAAAATGCTTTCTCGCTACAGGATCGTTACTGAAGGATATAATAGTAGTAGTTCTTCCGTGGAAGTTGTTTTCACAAACTATAATTTCGGCTTCGTTTTCATCGATGCCTTTCTTTTCATACGCCCACTTTCTACAAATTTTTAAAGCAGTTTCCACAGCTTCGGCACCCGTATTCATTGGAAGCAATTTATCGTAATTGAAAAACTCGCAAGCAAATTTTTCATACTTTCCAAGCATATCATTATGAAAGGCACGTGACGTAAGTGTTAGCGTTTTTGCTTGTTCATTCATTGCGTCCACAATTTTTGGGTGGCAATGACCTTGGTTTACCGCAGAGTATGCCGAAAGAAAATCGTAATATTTCTTGCCGTCAACATCCCAAACATGCACGCCTTCCCCCCTGTTCAAAACCACAGGCAACGGATGATAGTTGTGGGCTCCGTATTTGTTTTCCAATTCAATAGCTTTTTGTGAAGCTGTTTGCTCTAAAACTGACATAAGATTGTAATAATTTGAAGTAAAATATAATTGATTCCTGCTTTTCGGAGCGGAATCCTCCGTGGCTTGCAAATTACTAAATTAATCCCACAATTTTTGAAGCCTTAACAGGATTTAAACTTAACAATTATGCTATTTTTGCGCCTATGGCTAGAAAAAATAACAGAGTGATTTTTGAGAACCTCGAAGTGATTGATGCTGGGGCAAAAGGGAAAGCCGTTGCCAAAGCTCCTGACGGAAGGATTGTTTTTATTAATAATGCCGTTCCGGGCGATGTTGTAACGGTACAAACTTTCAAAAAGAAAAAAGCGTTTTATGAAGCTTCCGTACTTTCGGTTTCAAAATATTCCGAAAAAAGAGTAGAGCCTGTTTGTCCACATTTCGGGACTTGTGGTGGCTGCAAATGGCAAAATCTTGGCTATGAACATCAGCTTTTTTATAAGCAAAAAGAAATTGAACAAAACCTGCAGCGCATCGGTAAAATAGAATTGCCCGAGTTTCAACTAATCCTCGGTTCCGAAAAGCAATATTTCTATCGCAACAAAATGGAGTTTTCCTTTAGCGACAACAAATGGCTGACGCTGGAACAGATTAAAAGCGATGAAGTAATAGAAAACCGAAATGCTTTAGGTTTCCACATTCCTGGAATGTGGGACAAAATTTTGGATTTGGAAATCTGCTACCTTCAAGCCGATCCAAGTAATGCAATCCGTGATTTTATTAAAGCAAAAGCGGAAGAATTAAAACTATCTTTCTTCAATACTAGGAATCAGGAGGGGTTTTTACGGACTTTGATGATCCGCACCACTTCTACTGGCCAAGTGATGGTTTTGTTGCAGTTTTTTCACGAAGATGAAGCGAATAGAAAATTATTGCTGAAAGCTGTTGCTGAAGAATTTCCGCAGATTACTTCTCTTTTATATGTAATCAATTCCAAAGGAAACGATACCCTGTATGATCAGGAAATAGAACTTTTCTACGGAAGGGATCATATTTTTGAAGAAATGGAAGGCTTGAAATTTAAAATAAACGCCAAATCGTTTTACCAAACCAATAGCGAGCAAGCGTATGAGCTTTATAAAATAACCCGCGATTTTGCAGGCTTAAGCGGAAATGAACTGGTTTATGATCTTTACACGGGAACCGGAACTATTGCGCAATTCGTCGCTAAAAAAGCGAAGAAAGTAATTGGTGTTGAAGCTGTGCCGGACGCAATTGTAGCTGCAAAACAAAACGCGCAATTAAATAATATTGAAAACGTTGAATTCTACGTGGGCGATATGAAAAAGGTTTTCAATGAAGAATTCATAAATACCCACGGAAAACCAGACGTTGTTATTACAGACCCACCGCGAGATGGCATGCATGCTGATGTTGTTACGCAATTATTGAATTTGGGTGCTGAAAAAATTGTGTATGTAAGTTGCAACAGCGCGACCCAAGCACGTGACTTAGCGCTATTGGATTCAAAATATAAAGTGATAAAGGTGCAACCAGTAGATATGTTTCCGCAGACGCATCACGTGGAAAATGTTGTACTTTTGGAGAAGCGCTGATTTTTTCTGAAAACGAAAATTAAAATATGATTAAAAGAATAATTGTACTCATCCTTATAATCTTCGCCTTCAAAGGCTGTACAAAGGATGATATCTGTCCAGAAGGAACGGCCACTACGCCTAATTTGATAATTACTTTTAATGATATTGTGAATCCTGCAAACCGCAAACAAGTGGTTGGTTTAAGTATTATAACAAATTATACGGATTCGGTCGAGGTTTTAGCACGAACTACCACAGATTCCATTGCTATTCCGCTTAACACAAATTCTGACACAACAAAATACAAGTTTATTCGAACTACAATAACAACTACAGATACTATTATAAATGTAGATAGTATTGTGTTTGTTTACCAGCGCAATAATAGTTATGTAACCCGTGCCTGCGGGTTTAAAACAGAATTTGACAATCTGGAAACAACTTTGGAGGAAGAAGGAACTGAAAACTGGATTCAAGAAATTATAACAAATAGAGACACAATTAATGATGAAAATGAAGCCCACCTTACTATTCTTCATTAGTCTTTTTTGTAGCGCCCAAATTTTGTTGGCGCAAAAGAAAAATGAAACATCCAACGATACAATTCCAAAAATTGAAAAATATGGGATACGAGTGGGTGTGGATTTGGCAAAACCCTTAAGAACCCTGGTTGAAAATGGGTATTCCGGTTTTGAAATTATGGGCGATTTTAGGGTGACGAAAAAGTTTTATGCCGCGTTGGAACTTGGTAATGAAGAGAAAGATTGGATAGAACCTTATGTTACCTCAAAAACCAGCGGAAGCTACGCCAAAATAGGTTTTGATTATAACGCTTATGAAAACTGGTTGGGAATGGAGAATGCCATCACTCTGGGACTTCGCTATGGTTTTTCAACTTTTAAACAGGAGCTTTTGAGTTACAGAATCTATACAGACAATCCTGCATTTCCATCACAGCTTATAACTGAACCACAAGAGTTTAGTGGTTTGACTGCACATTGGGCCGAAGTGATTATTGGCGTAAAAACCGAAATATTCAACAACCTTTACCTTTCAATAAATGCCCAAATTAAAAGAAAAATCACGGAAGACCAACCTGAAAATTTCGCCAACCTATATATTCCCGGTTTCAATAGAACCTATGACTACAGTAAGTTTGGAGTAGGCTATGGATACTCTATTTCGTATTTAATTCCAATTTTTAAGCGAACCGAGATTTCAAAAATTGAAACAGAAAATCCATAAAATTTCAAACTGTAATTGAATAATAGCTACTGTTTAGAGGCTTTCCTGCTACCCTCATACATTTCGTAACGCACTAATTTCGCTTCCAGTTTTCCGTTAAAGAGCTTAATCTTTTTTGAAGGATGAAGTCCAACAAATTTCAAAGCTTCCATATTTGATGTAATCATCCAGGCCTGTGTGCCAGGATAACCGCGTTTCAAGGTATTGCCAATAGAACTATAAAATTCTTCAATATCATTAACCGAAATTCGCTCGTCATAAGGTGGGTTGAAAACAATATATAATGGTTTGTCCTGCTCCTTTTCGCTTTGGAAGAAATCTTGTTGCTTAACTTCAATAAAATCCTGCAGATTAGCACTTTTAATGTTTTCCTTAGCCTTGTTAATTGCTACTGGGTCGGTATCAAAACCATAAATTTTATGTGGAAAATCTCGAACTTTTGCGAGTGCGGCTTCTTCAATTTTTTCATAAAGATCTACATCAAAATCAGGCCAAGTTTCAAAACCGAATTCGTCGCGGTTTAAGTTTGGCGGAATGTTGCACGCAATCATTGCAGCTTCGGTTAGCATAGTTCCACCGCCACACATTGGGTCCAGGAAATTACATTGACCTTGCCATCCTGAAAGCATAATAATTCCTGCAGCCAAAACTTCATTTATAGGCGCAAGTGTGCTTTCTACTTTATAACCGCGCTTGTGCAGGGATTCCCCAGAACTGTCCAGTGAAACGGTACAAATATTTCTATCAATGTGAATATTGATGCGAAGTGTGGGATGGTCCAAGTCTACATCTGGACGCACTCCTTCCCTATCGCGAAAACGGTCAACGATTGCATCTTTAGTTTTAAGTGCGATATATTGTGAATGTGTGAAGACATCAGAAAAAACTGTAGCGTTTACCGCTAATGCTCCTTTCACATCCATATAATTTTCCCACGGCATTTCATATATTTTCTTGTAAAGGTCTTCTTCAGTAAAAATATTGAAGGCAGTGATTGGTTTCAGGATTTTAATAGCGGTTCTGCAACATAAATTTGCTTTGTACATAAATCCGGTATCGCCTTCAAAAGAAACGTTTCTAATACCGATTTCAATAGATGAAGCGCCCAATTGGCGAAGTTCCTGTGCGAGAAGTTCTTCCATACCAAAAAGGGTTTTGGCAACCATTTTAAAATTCTTTACCATAATATATAAACAGATTTCCTGCAAAAATACAGTATTTTAGCAGGGTGAAACAATAAGTATGCAAAAAGAAAAGGACAATTGGTATGCTTCGTGGTTCAATACGCCCTATTACCATCAGCTCTATAAAGATAGAGGCCACAGGGAGGCGGCGTTATTTATGAATACACTTACTAACTATTTGAAGCTGCAAAAAAATGACACTATTCTGGATCTTGCCTGTGGGCGAGGTCGACATTCTAAATATTTATATAAGCAAGGTTTTGACGTTACCGGAGTTGATCTTTCCAAAGAAAGTATTAACGATGCCAAGCAATATGAACAACCAAAGCTCCATTTTGAAGTGCACGATATGTGTTTGCCCTATCCGAAACAGTTTGATGCAGTTTTTAATCTTTTTACGAGCTTTGGGTACTTTGAAAGCGAAATTGATAATCTACGAACTATCAAATCTATAAAGGCTGAGTTAAAAACAACTGGGTATGGGGTTATTGATTTTTTGAACGTTGAGTTAGCAATTAAGAAATTAGTTCCTTCAGAGGAAAAGAAAGTGGGCGATATTGATTTTCATATTGAAAAATACGTTGAAGATGGTTATATCGTAAAAGACATACGTTTTAATGATAAAGGAAAAGACTATTTTTATACAGAGCGTGTAAAAGCTTTGACTTTGGAAGATTTTAAAGCCTACTTTAAAGAAGCAAAAGTTGAATTAAAACACATTTTCGGTGATTATCAACTCAATGATTTTGATAGAAACACTTCCGAAAGATTAATACTAATTTTTAATTGATGAGTTATTTATTGCTTTTTTTGGCTGTAGCCATAGGCTATTTCATTGCTTTATTCCTAAAGAAAAAGGAATTGCGCAATATGGAAGTTTTCCTTGCTTTCAGTGGGGCATTTCTTCTATCAATTACCGTATTTGAGCTATTGCCGGAGGTCTTTGAAACACCATCGAAAAGTATTGGCGTTTATATAATGCTAGGTATTTTATTGCAGATATTCCTCGAGTTCTTTTCCAAAGGCGCAGAGCACGGGCATGTTCATCTACATTCCGAAGCAAAGCATTTCCCTTGGATATTGTTTGTGAGTCTCAGCATTCACGCCTTTATGGAAGGTTTTCCAATTTCAGAAGAAAATAATTTGTTGCTTGCCATAATAATTCATAAAATTCCGGTAGCAATAATTTTATCTTTCTTTTTTATAACGGCTGGCTATCGTAGGTCTACAACTCTATTCTTTCTATTCTTTTTTGCTTTGATGACACCATTAAGCAGTTTTATTTCCACAAACTACAACATTGTTCATCACTATGAAACTGAAATAACTGCAGTTGTTATTGGTATATTTCTTCACGTTTCAACCACAATTCTTTTTGAAAGTTCAAAAAACCATAAATTCAATCTTACCAAAATGACAGCGGTAGTTGTGGCAGTGGTTATAGCCTATTTTTTATAATTTAAAGCTTTGTATAATTTCCGAGAGAATACGAGAACACTGAATGTTTTCAATATTTTACATTAGCATTGGTTACAACAATTTTTGACTGGGTATGTATAAAAAAAAGCTGCCAGTAAATGGCAGCCTTTTTTCATAATATTCAATATATTGGTTATTCTTTAATAATTTTAATTGTTGTCATATTTTCACTAGCCCTCAGGGTTATTAAGTAAATACCTTTAGGCAAAAAGGATAAGTCCAGTTCTACTTCAGAAGTCTGGGGATGTGTATTGAGTAAATTCTGTCCCAATAAATTATTGACAGAAATTTCAGAAATTATAGCCGTATGCTTTAGTGTCAATATATCGCGGGCAGGATTTGGGTAATAGCTAAAATTAGTATCGTTAAACTCGGTAGTGCTTAAAGTAACTGTTACAGTTACAGCAAAAGGATCGCTTAAACACCCGTCAACAATATTTACTGCGTAATAGGTTTGCCCGTTCTCTAAAAGAGTATTTAAAGGCAATGGATTGGTGTTGTTCATTGCGTCTGCTTCAGTAGCAAACCAAGTAACATCTGTTGGATCTACAACAATATCGGCCAATGTTGCTCCCTGCACAAAAGTTTGCATAGAATCCCCAGTAGGAGTAGCTGGTGTTACACAACCGTCCAGATTGAGTCTTCCAAAATATTGTGTCGTACCACTATTTATTAAAACACTCACGCCTGTATCTGGATTTAATTTACTTATTCCAGCACCACTAGACCACAAAATATCTCCGTTTCCAAGTTTGGCAACTCCTCTTAAATTACCTAAGCTCCAATAATCAATTATAGAACCGTCAGTTTCAGAAAAACGATATAAGCCATTCTGATTTCCGCCACTTATAATACTAAATACGGCCGCCAAAATCACACCTGGTTCTTCAATTTCTATTTGTTGGACAAAATTAACTACACCCTGCTCAACAATATTCCCCAAAAAAGCACCATTGTAATCCCGTCTCTCAATATTACTGGTTCCACTATATGAAATATACACTTCTCCATCACCATTATCAATAATATCAAATGGTGAGTCTGATTGGGGTGTTGTATTAAAAAAACCTAAGTTATTACCGCTAAAATCAAAGCGGATAATAGCTTCACCAGGCGCGCCATTATTAGTTCCAGAATTACACAACCATACCTCAGTTCCATTCACAATGGATAAACCTCGAATATTGTCCATACCAGTATTAATTGTACTCAAAAGATTTCCATCAAGATCATACCGCTCTATTTTGTCTGCCAATTGGTATGCAATCCAAATTTCATCCGCCACTTGAATTAATGCTTTTGGAGTTCCAGAATCCAAAGAAATAAATGATGGATTAATTATATCGCCATTGTCGGTATCAAGTAATCGCACCTGTGAGTCCTGTATAACAGCAATCCGTTCCTGTGCAGATACTGATACAACTATTAAAATTAAAAGTAGTGAAATTACACTTTTAAGTGAAGTAAAGGTTTTCATAATTATCTTATTTATATTGAGTTAAGATATAAAATATTGTTATATGAAACAAGAAAGATATTTTGGAAAACAGGAGTGATTTTAAAAACTGAAGAATTAATAGTAAATATTTCATTTACAATACACTATGAATGATGTATGAAAATCATTCTTAAAGAACAAAGGCATCCCTTCACATTCATACCATTGAGTATCCACTCAGTAATAGACTTTTACTTTTCGATAAATACTACAGGAAAGGAAGTTTTATATATGACGATTTGTTCCATAGGTTTTAATAGCCCTTTAAATAAATCAGCACATTAGAGTAGCAGACCAATTAGACTAGAAAAAAGGGCTTTGCTAAGACCGTAATGGAGTTTCAGTCCTCTTTTTCCATAAAAAAAGCCCCCTCCAAATACATGGAGGGAGCTTTAAAGGAAGGCGGCGACCTACTCTCCCACAGGATGCAGTACCATCGGCGCAAACGGGCTTAACTTCTCTGTTCGGAAAGGTAAGAGGTGAGCCCCGTCGCTATAACCACCTTAGTTTTAGCTATTTGCCATATGCTG
>JAGXGE010000028.1 GCA_024637015.1 Aequorivita sp.
GAGATTACAAAAAAGCTCTTGAATACCATATTGAATGGTCAGAGGCTAACAATATTATCGAAGTAGAAAGAAACGAAAGAAGCCTTCGTGAAAGTGAATTACAGGTAGATGTGCTCAAACAAGATAAAGAGCTCGCTGCTAATAGGCAACAAAAAACCATTTATAGTGTGGCCTTAATTATTGGTGCTTTATTGCTGGGATTATTATATCGTAATTATAGGCTTAAACAAAGGAGTAATCATAAACTGAAGATATTAAATGAAGAGTTAGCACATAAAAATATATTGCTTGATAAGCGCAATGCTGAAAATGAACTGTTGCTAAAAGAAATCCACCACCGTGTAAAAAACAATCTTGAAATGGTTAAAAGCCTTATTGCCCTTCAATCTGCAAAACTGGAAGACGGTGCCAGCAAGGAAGCTATGCTTGCCAGCCAAAATCGCGTGCAGAGTATGGGCATTATCCACCAAAAACTGTATCAAGGCGAAAATTTGGGCAGTATTGAAATGAAGGATTATTTTATGAATTTGGGTGAAGGTGTACTGGACACTTTTAATGCCGAGGAAAAGGTAAAAATTGAATGTGCAATGGACGATCTAAACCTGGACGTGGACACCGCTGTTCCAATAGGACTTATCGTAAACGAGCTTTTAACGAATGCACTGAAATACGCTTTCCCCGAAGGAGTAAAAGGACAAATACGCATAAGCCTTACCAAAAAAGACAACGATCTTTTATTAAAAGTATCAGACAACGGTATTGGCAAAACGGAAGGCTCACAACCAAAAGGCACAGGCTTTGGCACCCAATTAATTCAATTACTTACACAACAATTGAACGGTACCATTTCCGAAGACCATAAAAACGGAACCGCAGTATTTTTTAACTTTAAAAACTTCAAAATAGCTTGATGGACAAAGCCATAAAAATATTGATTGTTGAAGACGAAATGGTTATTGCCGCCAATATTTCATTGCAGCTAACAGAGTTGGGCTATGAAGTAACCGGTATTTTGCCCCGCGGCGAAGAAGCACTTTCACAAATAAAAATAGAGAGACCAGACATCTTGCTTTTGGACATTCGACTTAAAGGCGAGATGGATGGTATTGAAACCGCACAAGAAATTCAACGGTATTACAATATTCCTATTATCTATTTAACCGCCAATGCGGATGAAGCTCATTTTAACCGCGCCAAGGAAACGCACCCATATGGTTTTATAAGCAAACCTTTCAAAAAACTGGATCTACAAAGGGCTATAGAATTAACTGTAGATAGAATCATATTGGAAAAAGCTTCCGAAAATGGGAAAAACAGAAATGCAAACGACTCATCTATAGATTACGGAAATGCAACCGATTTTATATTAAACGACCGCATTTTCGTGCGTCATAACGAGAAGATGCTAAAAATAGACATTAAAGACATCTACTATATTGAAGCTGACCGCAACTATTGTCGCATATTTTCACAAGAGCGTGAGTATTTGTTGGTAATGACCTTGAAGGACATTGATGAAAAACTTCCACAGAACCATTTTCTCAGAATACACCGTTCCTATATTATCAATATTTCCCAAATAGATGAAGTTGCTGGTACGCACGTGGTTATTTCAAAAAAAGCCATCCCTATGAGCAAAGCTATGCGCACTGAACTTCTTAAGCGATTGCAAACCATTTAATTACGCTTCGATAAACAAATCTCTCTCTTCGGACACTAATAAAGTACGTTCGTCCTAAAGCGCTTTCAATTTTCATTGATTGTCAGTTATTTAGATGTACTCCCCAGCATTTTTTTTCAACTAACTAACCATTTAAATCATTCAAAATTTTGAAAAGAGTACTCTTTTTTGGGTTTGCAATATTCCTTTCAATGTCCGCTTGCCAAAAACAAGAAAACTGGTATACCCAACAATCGCCAGAAATTGAAACTTATAACCCAGTAAATAATCCCTACTAATGAAGCAAAAAATTGTTACCGAACTTGGGCTTTTGGATATATTAAAAATCATCTCGGACTTGGAAAAATTGCAATTAAGAACAGAAAGTATTTCAAAAAACATGGATAGTGATGTCCAATTTTGATAAAGAATTACAACACCCCATATAAATTATATTCAAGCTGAATGAAAGAAAAAATTAACTAACCAATTTAAATATTAAAATTCATGAAAAAAGTAATCTTTTTAGGACTTGCAATAGTCCTTTCAATTACCGCTTGTCAAAAACAAGAAAAGCGCTACACCCAGCAATCACCGGAAATTGACACTTACAAAAAAGTGATTGACGCCTACGAAAAACAGGACTGGGAAGCCCTGGCTAGCCACTATGCTGATACCGCCAAAATAATGAACAATGTGATTGAGGAAGAAGGCAAGACCATAGCCGAAGAGGTAGCGATGGGCAAAGAGGATGCTGCCCTTTTTTCCAGTTGGGACTATGTGGACGGAGAATCTGAATATGAAATGGTAGTGACCGATAAGGACCAAACTTGGGTGAACTTTTGGGGCCTATGGAAAGGTACGCTTGCCGCCAATAACAAAACATACACCATTCCAGCGCACATCACAGCCCAATTTGTTGACGGTAAAGTGGTGAAGGAGTTTGGCTATTGGGATCTTTCAAAAATCATGCTGGATATGCGGACACTGCAAGAGGCCGAAGAAAGTGAAACGGACGGAGGCACTACCCCTGATGCAGAAGGAGAACAGTAATTACCTAGACCTAACGGGCATTGCGAGTGAGGATGCAATTAACCCGTTAGGTCTAATTCAAAACCAAAATTATGAAAACAGTAGGCATCATAGGTGGTTCTGGCTTTATTGGAAGTCATACAACCAAGAAATTTTTAGAAGAAGGATACAATGTAAAAGTATCTGTAACCGACATTAAAAAGAGTGAGAAGTACCAACATCTTTTTAATTTGGAAAATTCAGACAATCTTAACATCAGCGCATTAAAAGTTGAGGATTTGGAAACTTTGAAAGACTTTATAAGTGATTGTGAAATTGTGATCCACGGCGGCACACCATTTCAACTGGACGTAAAAGATCCACAAACAGAGCTTTTTGACCCAACCATAAAAGGAACAGAGAATTTTCTGAAAGCCATTCATCAAGCACCATTGATTGAAAATGTTGTTTTTATAGCTTCTGTTGCATCATATAATACCAACTTTCCATTGCCTGCAGGAGGTAAAAAACCAAGTGATACTTTTAGCGAAAAAGACACGCCATTTATGAGCGAAGAAAGCCATCCATATGCACAGGCGAAGTTTATTGCAAACCAAACTGTGGAAAAATTCATAAGAGAAAACCCAAAACTTTCTTTTGAGATCAGTTCAGTTTCGCCGGTGGGCGTTATGGGAAAATCTTTATCAAATAGGGAAGATTCCACTTCAACTGGGTTGCAATTTCTGTTTAAAAACAAAATCGCCCCCAATCCATTTGTACAAATGCTCTATGATACCGATGCGGAAATGGCGACGGTAGATGTTAAGGATGTTGCGGAGGCCGTTTTTAAAGCTGCGACAATTTCCGGATTGCACGGCAAAAATTATTTGTTGAGTAGCGAATCCTACCCAGTAAGCGACATGAGCTTGATGCTGAACCACCAAGAGCCCAAAAATACAGCTCATCTAGTTTACATAAACACGTTAGCAATGAACGATTTGGGAATGAAATTCAGACCCGTTCAAGGCACTTTAAACAGTTATTCAAAGTAAAAAAACAGAATATTAACCAAGTAAATACATACATAATGATCACAGTAATAATGCAACACGAAGTAAAAGACTTTTCACAATGGAAAGTAAATTTTGATGCCGATGAACCCAACCGTTCCAAAGTGGGTGTTAAACAATTGGGGGTTTATACCTCAGTTAAAAACCCAAACGATGTAACTATGATTTTTGAAGCCCCCAGTGTTGAAGTGTTGGATACTTTCACAAGCGACCCACGACTTCAGCAAGAAATGCAAAATGCAGGTGTAATTAGCGTTCCTGTTACCACTGTACTTAAAAAAATGTAACGCTAGTAAACATTAGGAAGTAGCTAAACAAAAAGGGCTTTAAAAATCCCTCAATTATTAATAACAAATTAATTCTAACCAGTCAACCTTAGGTTGGCACAAAATTTAAACATTATGAAAAAAGTATTACTTGTAGTATTGATGCTATGTACATTCATCAACTACGCACAAAAAAAGAATGGAACCATTTACATGGACCACCCTGCCATTAACACAGTAGAAGACATGACCAAAGCCTTTGTTGCCGGCGATTCAGAAAAAGTAGCTAGCTATCTGGCCGATGACTTTAAGGCCTATAACGGTACGAGTACCAACGCAAATGACAAAGGGCAGGACAAAGCAGGCTTTTCAAAATCTGCCAAAGGATGGAATGACGCCCTTGATTATTTTTCAATAAGCCGAGCGCCGGGTGCTTATCCCGATGCTTTGGAATACAAAGACGACAACCAAAAAGATGTGATGTGGGTACAAACCTGGGAAGACATGAAAGGTGTTCACAAAAAAACAGGCGTTAAGATGAACCAACCCTTGCACCGGTTGTTTGTAGTGAATAAAAACAATAAAATACAAACCATTATAACCTATAGCAACGACAATATTGGTTCAGAAATTCGCCAAAGTTTTAGCGACAGGAAGAATGGTACCATCTACAACCATCACGAAAACATAAACACCGTTCGGAAAATGATTTATGCCATTGAGAACAATGATTGGGACAAAGCGTACAGTTTTTATGATAAAGATGTAGAGTTTGTAGATTCCAGTTCACCTACTATGGAAAGCATTTCCTTAACAGAACAAAAAGCAATAGACAAAAAGATTTTAGAGAAATATGATGTTTCCAGTATAGACATGGTAGGCTATCCAGACTATTTACATTATGAAATGGGTGATATGGGGGTAGTTCTTTCTTGGTGGAATATAAATTTTATCCGCAAAGCTGACAAAAAAGCGATTACCATGCCAATTCATTATCAAATGAATTTTAATGAAGAGGGAAAAATCACTTCAGAAACGGCCTATTATAACGCGAAATTATTGGATTAATCAGCCGAACTTTTCATTATAAACTTCCCAGTTAATTAAGCGAAATAATTTAACACTAACCCATTCGCCAATGGCGAATACAAATTAACCATTATGAGAAAAATAATTTTTACAATGCTTTTATTGCCTTTTTTAGCAATATCGCAAAACAGTACCGAATACGGCGTATTCGAAAATGCACTATTAAAGCCTAACCCAACTCAAATAACCCAATTTGAAAAAGGAATTACGGCACACAACAAAAAGTACCACAGCGATGGCCCTTATGGCGTTCGTGTTTACTGGATTTCCAACGGACCAAATACTGGTAACTATGTATGGGTTATGGGACCATTTCCTTGGAGCTCTTTAGATAGCAGACCAGCCCAAAAAGAAGGCCACGATGCCGACTGGAACAATAATATAGCTCCATATATGCTGAACGATAGTGGTGCGCAAACTTATTGGCGTTTTGAGGCAGAACTCTCTAGGTTTCCAAAAGATTTTACGATAAAAAATATGGCTGTAGATACATGGGATATAAAAAGAGGTAAAAATGAAGATGCCATGAAGTTAGTGAAAAAGGTGCATGACGTGTATGCTCAAAAAAGTCCAAATGAGATTTATGGTATTTACACAAATGAATTTGCAAGTACCAAGGAAGGAAGAGACTTAGCAGTCATTTCATTTTTTGATAAATCTGCTTGGTTGGGCCAAGACAATAGCATAGCAAAAAAATATGACGAAATGAATGGAGCTGGAAGTTGGACCCAGTTTTTAAAAGATTGGATGGACGTAACCAATGGCGGTGAAACTGAAGTTTGGATTTTCCGTCCAGATTTGAGTGGTATCAATGGCGATGTAAAAGTTGCCGATAGAAAATAAATAAAGAAGTTGAATGTGCGGTACGGCGATTCCGTGCCGTACATTTCACTTTAAAAGAATTCATCTAAAAACAAGGTTATGAAAACTAACGCAGCATCTTGGAGCAAAGAAGAACTGAAAATATATATCCTCCTACTGTGCGCTAAAGCTGATCAAATAGAGAACGAAGAGGAAATAAAGCTCATAAAAGTAAAAACTTCCGATGAAATTTTCGATAAAATGTATCAAGAATCACAAAATGATGACGAAGATGAGAGCCTAGAAAAAATTCAAGAAGCCTTAGAATGGCATCAATATTCTGAACTGGAACTGTGCCACCTGAAAAATGAAATTCAGCAAGTGTTCGCTGTAGACCGAAAGATAGCTAGGCCTGAAAGTAATCTCGGGAGAATTTTGGAAAATATAATTTATTGAGCAAACAAGAACAGCAAGAAAAGAAAAAAGACGCCTAGCTCAAAAAAACATAAAATCAGATGAAAACAAAAATACTTAAACTTCTAATCTTTCTGTTTATGGGCGTATATACAGTAAATGCCCAAAACAGTGACCCCCATGGGAGTGTTGATTCACATATAACAGGAATGCCTTCAGAAAAAATATTGATGGTTTTGGATATTACAGTGAACGATTCACTTCAATACCAACAGTATCGGGCAAAAGTGGAACCACTTATTGAAAAATATGGCGGAATCTATTTGGTGCGCTCTGGTGGGATGGCGTTTGACCTGGAACCTAATCGAAAAGTAATACCCATGGAAGGTAACTGGAACCCAAATCGATTCATCATCCTGGAATGGGAATCCATAGAACAACTTCAAAATTTTACTTCTTCAGAAGAATATAAAACCGTCGCGAAAATTCGGGGGAATTCGGCTTCTACAAAATCAATTATCGTAAAGAAATATCATTAAAAAGATATAAGAATAAAGGCCTAAATTACAAATTTCGAGTATTCAAATCATTACAGAAATGGCAACCACTTTAAAATACTATTCGGTGATATGTCTTGCCTTCAGCTTTATGCAAATAAATCAAGCTGTTGGCCAAAATTCCGATGCATTGAAAAAAGCACAAACAACAAACAAAACAGTACAAGTTTACACCCAAGACGAAGCAGTTGTTAAAGCAACCATTGAACAATTTCTAATTGTGGCAGGCAATTACAATTTGGATGCTATGGCAGAAATGATGTCAGATAAAGCAAATCTAGCAACCGCAAGATTAAGAGATGGCAAATGGACTACCGAAACCATGTTCATGAGTGAATATTTTGAAGCGGCAAAAAACAGAACAAATCGCCCTTATTTTGAACCCGTAAAAGAATACACAATACACATAAGCGATGGTCACTTGGCATTCGTAAAGGCAGATGCGGTTTTACATGCTTTTGGAGTTCCGCTTTTGAACAACATTGATTATTTCACATTGATAAAGGAAAACGAGGTTTGGAAGTTTATCAATATTTCGTTCACCTCAACCCGTATTCCAGAAGCGGAAAGAATTTATGACCCAATGGTCTTTGCCAAAAGTTATGCGCAGGCTTGGTGCAGTCAAAATCCAGATTTTGTGGCTTTGTTTTATGCCGAAGATGGTTCGCTAAATATAAACAATGGCATTCCTTCAGTTGGAAGAACCGCAATTGCCACAGATGCCAAGGCCTTTATGGACGCCTTTCCTGAGGATATGGTTGTCGCCTTTGACAGTCTGGTAAAAACCCCATATGGCACGGAGTTTCATTGGACATTAACAGGAACTAATACGGGCCCAAACGGCACAGGCAAAAAAGTAAAAATCAGTGGTTTTGAGCTTTGGCAATTGGATGAGAACGGTTTAATAAAAGAGTCGAAAGGAACTTTTGATGCTGAAGAATATAGCCGACAGATAAAATATGGCAGTGACAATTAAAATTGAACAATAAATCTAAATTAAAAATGGAAAACACAGACAACCAACCAACACCAGCTGCAATCCTTCAAATGGGAACAGGGTTTTGGGCATCAAAAACATTGCTTACTGCTGTAAATATGAATTTATTTACACTTTTGGCAAAA
>JAGXGE010000029.1 GCA_024637015.1 Aequorivita sp.
GCTTTCAGTAGGGGCTTGGTGTGCTCTGTGCCTGTTTTCAGCTATAGTTATGCTTCCAATGATCCCCTTGCAAATTGATGAAGTGATTGCCATGTGGCAACATATGGTTCAAAGAAAACAAAAAGGAGATTCCTTATGGAAGGTTTTCTGGAAAGGTGGTGAAGCACTGTCCACTGAAACAGATCAACGTTCCCCTGAAATGACAGAACTTAATGACCGCCCATGGGTAGTATTTAAATCTTCAATTTGGGGAATGTCCTTCCCCTGGATGTTGACGATCTCCACAGTTTTAGGGATTTGGTTGATGGCCTCTCCCACGGCTTTCGGGATTGGAATAGAAACTCCATTTGCCGATTTAAATCATTTGGGTGGGGCACTTGTAATTGTATTTGCGGTAATGGCCATGGCAGAGGTAATTAGGAGCTTGCGTTACTTTAATGTATTGCTAGGCCTTATATTGGCCATAATGCCCTGGTTTATAGAAGATGTCAATATAGCGCTTACTTTAAGCACAAGTTTAACGGGACTCTTGGTAACAGCACTATCTTTTTCTAAAGGAAAAATAAAGGAAACCTATGGGCTTTGGGATAAATATGTGGTGTAAAAACACTTTATGCCAGTACATTAAGACACATCCACAGCATTCTGCCTGACAGAAAGAAATTTAAATTTAATATTATAATTAAAAAATTTGATATAATGAAAAACATAGCAGTTATAGGCTACGGTGTCATTGGAAAAAGAGTGGCCGGTGCCATTCAATTACAGGATGATATGAAGCTTTCCGGAGTTTGCGATATCATTAGCGATTGGCGCATCCAAAATGCCGTAAGAAAAAAATATGATATCTACGCAGCCACTCAAGAAGCAACCCATAAAATGAAATCAGAAGGGATTTCAGTAAAAGGCACTATGCAGCAGCTTTTGAAAAAATCAGATCTCGTCGTGGATTGTACGCCTAAAAAAATTGCGGCTCAAAATGTGGCTATTTACAAAGAACAAAACATCAAATTTATTCTACAAGGAGGCGAAAAACACGATACCACAGGCCACTCTTTCAGTGCTGAAAACAATTATAAATCGGCTATAAATCTGGATGCCACAAGGGTTGTTTCCTGCAACACTACCTCTATCTTAAGAACATTGACCGCTTTAAAAAGAGCCAACTTACTCGATTATGCAAGAGGTACACTTTTAAGAAGAGCTACTGATCCTTGGGAAAGTCATCTCGGTGGTATTATGAACACGATGGTTCCCGAAAAAGACATTCCAAGCCATCAAGGTCCTGACGCTAAAAGTGTCGACCCTGATTTGGATGTCATCACTGCCGCAGTTAAAGTACCCGAGACCTTGAGCCATATGCATTACTGGAATGTAAAGTTGAACAAAAAGGTATCCAGAGATGAGATTTTAGAAGCATTTAAAACATCTACACGTATTAAAATGATCCGCTATGACCAGGGGCTGGTTTCAAACAACACGATTAAGGAAATGTTCTTGGATATGGGAAGGCCCTGGGGTGATATGTATGAGGTAGCACTCTGGGAAGATATGCTAAAAGTGGTCGGAGACGAACTTTTTTATGCCTATGTAGTAGATAACCAAGCCATTGTTATTCCTGAAACTATTGATGCCATACGAGCACTTACTGGAATTGAAGCAGATGCAGCAAAATCTATTGCCAAAACCAATGACAGTTTAGGAATCCATTAATTCTCATTAAAATGAAAACAGAAAAAAATATCACAGAACTATTAGGAAAGAAGTCATCTTTCTATTTGGAACACGTTTGTGAAAAAATCACGAAGGATAAACTTCAAACCCCAAGCAAAAATAGTGTTGAAAAAGTATTTCTAAATAGTAACAGAAATCCGCAGGTACTGCGAAGTCTTTCACAATTGTATAATCACGGAAATTTGGGCAGTACGGGTTACTTGAGCATACTTCCTGTAGACCAAGGTATTGAGCACAGTGCAGCCTATTCATTCTATAAAAACCCTGACTATTTTGATCCTGAGAATATTATAAAATTGGCGATAGAAGCAGGTTGCAATGGCGTGGCTTCCACCTTTGGTGTTTTGGGACTGAACGCCCGAAAATACGCATACAAAATACCATTCATTGTAAAAATCAATCACAATGAGCTTCTTACCTATCCCAATAAATATGACCAAACGCTCTTTGGCAAGGTAAAATCGGCTTGGGATATGGGAGCAATTGCCGTGGGTGCAACTATTTATTTTGGTTCACAAGAAAGTAACAGACAGCTGAAAGAAATAGCTGAAGCTTTTGAAGAAGCCCATAATTTGGGAATGGCTACAATTTTATGGTGTTACACACGTAATGAGGCATTCAAAACAGAGAAAGAAGATTACCACGCGTCAGCAGATTTAACCGGACAGGCAAATCATATTGGCGTAACTATTCAAGCAGATATCATTAAACAAAAATTGCCTACAAACAATTTTGGCTTTAAAGAGATAGGTTTTGGTAAATATAATGATGAAATGTATGAAACGTTGACAACAGACCATCCAATTGACCTATGCAGATTGCAAGTAGCCAATTGCTATATGGGGAAAATAGGTTTGATAAATTCAGGTGGTGGCTCTAAAGGTGAGTCTGATTTGGTTGAAGCAGTTACGACAGCTGTCATCAATAAAAGAGCGGGAGGTTCTGGTTTGATAATGGGACGAAAAGCATTTCAAAAACCATTCAGTGAAGGGATTAAATTAATCAATACTATTCAAAGTGTTTATCTGGACGATAAAATTACAATAGCTTGAAATATAATATTGCGTATAGAAACATAAAATAATGAATCAATCTATTAAACATATAGGTGTATTTACCTCTGGAGGCGACAGTCCTGGAATGAACGCTGCATTGTATGCTATTGCAAAATCTGCGGAAGTGAATGATATTAAAGTAAGTGGTTTTTTAAAAGGATATGAAGGATTGATAGATGGTGATTTAGTTCCATTGAAATCACACGAATTACAAAAACTGACTCAAAAAGGAGGTACTATTCTAAAGACGGCACGAAGCAAACGTTTTCGGGAGTTGGAAGGTCGAAATAAAGCCTTGAAAACCCTAAAGGCAAACAAAATAGATGCTTTGATTGCTATTGGTGGGGATGGCACATTTAAAGGACTACTTGCTTTTTCAGAAATATGTGATATCCCATTTATAGGTATTCCGGGAACCATTGACAATGATATTTTTGGCACTGATTATACCCTTGGTTTTGATTCCGCAGTAAACACAGCAATTGAAAATATCGATAAAATAAAGGACACTGCCGAATCTCATAACCGTGTATTTATTGTGGAAGTTATGGGAAGGGATTCAGGTTACATTGCCATTCATTCAGGAATTACCACAGGAGCAGATGCCATTTTAATTCCCGAGAGTGGCAAAGACTTTATTTATTTATTGAATAAAGTTAGGGACTATGATAGCGAGGACGCTTTTATTGTGGTGATTTCTGAAGGGGATGAATTGGGTGCGGAATTGGTTGCATCGAAAATCAAGGAAATAAATTCAGATGTTGATTTGCGAATTACTAGATTGGGACACGTGCAACGTGGTGGCAATCCTTCCGCTTTCGATAGAATGTTGGGAATCAGAATGGGTGTCGCGGCTGTAGAATCACTTTTAGAAGCTAAAAAGAACGTAATGGTAGGGGTTTTACACAATCAATTGCATCTAACTCCTTTTGAAGAAGTAGTTAAGCAACATCAGGTAAATAATGAATTGTCTGAACTTTTAGAACTTTTTGGAAAGTAATAATAATGAAAACAACGGTATTCAGCACACATACTTCAATGATCAACATTGCTGAAACCACCATCTACAATCTCGACTGTTTTGAAAAACAAACCGCTTCTGGGAATCAAATTACGGCAGCAGATTAAATGTTTTAAAATTAAAGGATATGTTACAACTCATTTTGTTCTGGTTTAAAATAAAGTCAGCAAAGGCTGCCAGAAAAATACTGTCTTCTGAATTTAAGAAGGATGAAGTAGAAGCTATCCTTAAAGTATATTGGTCTCGCTATAAAGTACTGCGAAGAGATATCGAAAAACAACCCACTTTTGGAGGAACAGTTATGGACCATCTCGCTGGTATGTCCACCGCTTTTTATAATGAACTTACTGAAAGAGGTATAAGCGATGCAAAAACCACACAATATTTTTATGATATAGCTTGGAAGGTGTATAAAATTATGGGGAGGTTTTCCTGGGACTTAACAAGGTTAAAATATAAAAACAATCCAAAAAGGCTGGCATATGCCACAGAACTTTTTAGGACGTTTCCCTTTAACAGCCCTTCCTATAAATGGAAAAATATTCCACAACCAGATGATGATGTTCGTTTTAATTGCGAAAAGTGTCCTGTGGCAGAATATTTTAAGGGCAAAGGTCTTTCAGAGTTTTGTGTCAATACTTGGTGCGCTTTGGATTTTCCCCTTGCCAAAATGTGGAATGCCAAGTTAGAACGCAACAACAGCATTGCAGGAGGAGCAAATGTCTGTGATTTTAAATGGAAACCAAATAATTAAAACATAGAAAAAATGAAAAACATACTTGTACCTACCGACTTCTCTGAAAACTGCACAAAAGCAGCCAATTTAGGCGTTCAAATGGCCAAACTATACAATGCCGAGATACATTTTTTGCACTTGATGACTACACCTGTTAATTGGGTAAAACTGGATAATCTAAAAGAAAAGCGCTATCCCGAAACCGTCAAACAAATAGGTATTGCCAAAGCCAAATTACGTGCGTTGGAAAAAGAGGCAGAACACGAAGGGTTGAAATGCCGAACTTTTCTACAATTTGATTCAGGACAAAAAGATATTTTGGAACATTCCAGTCATTTTCATCACGACTTTATCATTACAGGAAGCAGCGGCACAAAAGGACTGGCTAGGGAAGTAACAGGCAGTAATGTTGAAAAAATTATAAGAAAAGCAAACGCACCAATTATTGTGGTAAAGGAAAAGGAAGTAACATTTCCCTTTAAGAACATTCTATTTGTATCAAATTTTGAAGAAGATGTGAGTCATCCGTTTCAAGCAGTGCTTTCCATAGCTGAAAAATGTAATGCTAAAATTCATTTGTTACGTATCAATACAGACACGGACTTTAATAGTATAGAACTTGGATTAAACCCTGTTAAAGAATTCCTAGAAAAATTTCCCGATTTAAAGAAGTTTTCAATGAGCGTTCACAACGAGTCTTCCGTAGAGGCAGGCATCAATACATTTTTAAAACATCAGCCAGTAGATTTAATTGCAATGAGTACCCACGGAAAGACAGGATTTTTGAGCTTATTTTCAAAAAGTATAGCCGAGGGTGTAACCAATCACTCTGAACTTCCAGTGATGACCATACATATTAAAAAATGAAACATCCAATCAACATAGTAAAGTATTCGGGCGACGTGGTAGCCTTTGATGTGGATAAGCTTATCAATTCCTTAAGACGTTCCCAAACAAGTGAAGAATTGATTCAGCAAATAGTAGCGCAAGTTCAAGACAAATTATATGATGGCATTACCACAAAAAAAATCTATCAAATGGCATTTAAAATGCTTAAAGGTAAATCCCGTGTAAGTGCTTCAAAATACAAACTCAAAAAAGCCCTGATGGAATTAGGTCCTTCTGGTTTTCCTTTTGAAAAATTGGTAGGCAAACTATTGGAGCACGAAGGTTTTTCAACACAGGTTGGTGTCATAGTTCAGGGTAATTGCGTTCAGCACGAAATAGATGTGATAGCGCAAAAAGATAACAAACATTATATGATTGAATGTAAACACCATAGTGATCAAGGTAGGTTTTGCAATGTAAAAATTCCTTTATATATCCACTCAAGATTTTTGGATGTTGAAAAACAATGGGAATACCAAAAAGGTCACGAGGCTAAACTTCATAAAGGAGGAGTTTACACCAATACCCGATTTACTACTGACGCTATTCAATATGGCAAATGTGTAGAATTATTATTAACAAGTTGGGATTACCCTACTGGAAATGGTTTAAAAGACAGAATAGATAAGTTGGGCCTGCACCCTTTAACAGCATTAACCACGCTGACCAAAGCTGAAAAAACAAAGTTATTAGATGAAGGCATTGTCCTCTGCAAAGAGCTTCACGAAAAACCTGTGTTATTGGAAAAGATAGGAATTGATAAAAAAAGATACAAAAAGATTTTAGAAGATTCAGAAGCGCTATGTAAAAGCAATTGAAGATTAATAATATAAAAGTTCAACAATCTTAAAAACAAAAATTATGAAATGAGCCATAATAATTCTTGATACCAACCGAGATGTCTAATGGCGAATTACATCTGACCGATAAAAAACAATAAAATTTAAACAGATGAAAACAGATGAACTGCAAGAAAAGAAAAAAATTGACCTAGAGCCATTTTACCAAGCATTGGAAGATGATCCAAAACTACTTGAGGAAGCCCTTGAAATTTTACTTGGTATGGTAAACTTCGAGCCTAAATCCGTAAAGAAGTTGGCACTCATAATCAAAGAGGATTCCCGCAATCTATATAATGAAATAGCGGAATTGAGCAAATCGAACCAAGACAAAGGAAGCGCGCCTTCTTGTTGTAGTGGACACTAAATAAAATACAAATGAAAAACAATAAAATAAACATCCATTTTTTGGGAGCGGCAGGTACAGTAACTGGCTCAAAATATTTAGTGGACACAGGAGATAGAAAAATACTGATAGACTGTGGACTTTTTCAAGGATTAAAGGAATTGCGCCTTAAAAACTGGGAATATCCACCCGTGGAAGTTTCAGAAATTGATATGGTATTGCTTACCCACGGTCATTTAGACCACACTGGTTATCTACCTCGATTGGTAAAACAAGGGTTCAATGGTCCCATCCACGGTACCAATCCCACGTTGGACATTGCAAAAATCATTTTGAACGATAGTGCAAAAATACAGGAGCAAGAAGCTGAACGTGCCAATAAGGAAGGCTATTCTAAACACAGTCCTGCTGAACCGCTTTACGATTTAAAGGATGTAGAAAAAACCATTCCGCATTTTAAAGGAATTCCACAATCTCAATGGATTCCACTGTTTGACAATATCAGGGCTCGATTCCAGTACAACGGGCATATTTTGGGTGCAACTTACATCGAGTTGGATGTAAACGGAAAACGTTTTGTTTTTTCGGGCGATATTGGAAGAACCAATGATTTATTGCTCTATCCACCCCTAAAACCAAAAAAAGCCGATGTGCTTTTCATTGAATCTACTTATGGAGGAAGGTTTCATCCAGATGAAGTTGAAGCAATCCCACAAATTGAAAAATTGGTCAACGACACCGTTAATAAAGGAGGAAGCTTATTCGTTCCAAGTTTTTCAGTAGAACGCGCCCAACTGATGATGCTGATTTTTTGGAAATTACTTAAGGAAAAGAAAATCCCAAAAGTACAAATGATAATGGATAGTCCAATGGGAGCTAGTGTATTGGAATTGTTTCATCGTACAAGGGATTGGCACAGATTGGAAGACAATGAATGTGATGAAATGTGTTCACATTTTACGGTCGTAAGCAGTTATCGTGAAACTATGGAATTACGAACCGACGACAAACCAAAAATCGTGATTGCAGGAAGCGGAATGCTTACTGGTGGAAGAATGCTCAACTATCTCGAAACCCAAGCACAAAACCTAAATAACACTTTGCTTTTTGTAGGCTATCAAGCTGAAGGCACCCGTGGTAGAAAGCTATTGGAAGGCGACAAGGAATTAAAAGTGTACGGAAAAACGGTATCCTTTCAAATGGAAGTAGCCGAAATTCAAGGCCTCTCGGCACACGCAGACCACGCTGAATTAATTGATTGGATGAGCAAAATAAAAAATAAGCCAGCGCAAATTTTTATTGTGCACGGAGAAAAAGAAGGTGCAAAAGCCCTTCAAAAAGGAATAAAGGAAACCTATGGTTGGGATGCGGAAATCCCGCAACTCTACAATATTGAAGAAATAAAATAGGTTTTTGAAATTTTGAAAAATGAAATAGTATGGAACAACACTCAAACATTCTAAAGTATAAACATCTCGGCATTTATACCCAGGACGAAAACGTGGTATATATGCGTGAAGATTGCCACGTCTGTGTTTCCGAAGGGTTTGAGGCACTTACCCGAATTAGGATATCCAATACAACCACATCAATTGTAGCAAGTCTAAATGTTTTAAATTCAGATATTCTCCTACCAAATGAAATTGGGCTATCAGATGCGGCTGCAAAAAAGTTGAATGTTTCTGAAAATGAAACTTTATATGTTTCCCATTTGGAGCCTATTGAATCGTTAAGCCACGTTAGGGCTAAAATCTATAATCAAAAACTGGATTACAAGGCTTATAATGAGATTATAACCGATATAGTGGAAGGCGATTATTCCAACATCCACCTTTCGGCATTTATAACAGCCTGTGCGGGCGACCGAATGGATATTGATGAAATATCTGACCTCACAAAAGCAATGATAGCATCTGGTAAGCAAATGAATTGGGACAAAGAAATTGTGGTCGATAAACATTGCATTGGTGGATTGCCTGGCAACAGAACAACACCATTAGTGGTTGCCATTGTGGCTGCTTACGGGCTTACGATGCCAAAAACATCGTCGAGAGCTATCACTTCACCAGCAGGTACAGCAGACACTATGGAAGTTCTGACCAATGTGACGCTTTCTCTAGAAGAAATAAAAATCGTAGTTGAAAAAGAAGGAGGCTGCATTGTTTGGGGCGGTACAGCTCAATTGAGTCCTGCGGATGATATTCTAATTAAAATTGAAAAAGCCTTGGATATTGATAGTGAAGGGCAGCTCATCGCTTCGGTACTTTCAAAAAAAGCTGCGGCAGGATCCACGCACGTTGTTATTGATATTCCCGTGGGAGAAACTGCCAAGGTGCGCAGTATGGAAATGGCACAAAAACTAAAAAACCATATGGAAACCGTTGGAACGGCTGTTGGGTTGAATGTAAAAGTTATTATTACAGATGGCTCACAACCAGTCGGAAGAGGTATTGGTCCTGCTTTAGAAGCCATCGATATACTGAAAGTTTTGAAAAATGAGGGAGATGCACCAATCGACTTAATGGAAAGAGCATTGCTTTTGTCAGGGGAACTTATAGAACTTTCGGGGAAAGTCGATAAAGGAAAAGGAACAGAAACCGCCAAAGAAATACTTAAATCTGGTAAAGCCTATAAAAAATTCATGGCCATTTGCAATGCACAAGGTCGCTTTTCAAAACCTGTTCTAGCACCCTATATAATCGAAATTAAAGCAGAAACCTCTGGGATTTTAGAGCGAATAGATAACAGAAAGATTGCAAAACTCGCCAAGCTTTCGGGTGCACCTCAATCTAAATCCGCAGGGATTCTTTTAAATGTCCATTTAAATGAAAAAATTGAAGAAAACCAATTACTATATACCATATATGCGGAGTCCAAAGGCGAACTTAACTATGCATTGGAATACAAAAATTACCACAATAACATCTTAACCATTACTTAAAAACACATCCAATGAAAACGATATTATTTAGCCTTCCCGGCAATGAAGAACTCACAGAGCTTTTGGCAAAAAAGATGGATGCAGAAATAGGAAAAGCAACCTTACGCAAGTTTCCAGACGGGGAATCTTACACACGTATTCAATCGGATGTTAAAGGCAAATGTGTAGTACTAATTTGCACCTTGCACGAACCGGACGAAAAATTATTGCCACTTTATTTTGTAAGCCATACAGCCAAGTCATTGGGAGCAATGTGTACCTGTTTGGTAGCACCCTATTTGGCGTATATGCGTCAGGACAAAGTTTTTAATGAAGGTGAAGGCGTTACTTCCGGTTTCTTCGGAAAACTGATTTCAGGTTTTGCCGATAGTATTACTACAGTTGACCCACACTTGCACCGAATTAGTTCTCTGGGAGAAGTTTATCAAATTCCAAATAAGGTCATTCACGCTGCCGATGCTATTTCAGATTGGATAAAAGAAAACGTAGAAAACCCTGTCCTCATTGGTCCCGATTCTGAAAGTGAGCAATGGGTTTCTGAAGTTGCTAAAAATGCCGGAGCACCATTTACGGTATTACAAAAAGTGCGTCACGGCGACCGTGATGTAGAAGTCTCGGTTCCTGATGTAGATAAATACAAGGAGGCTACACCTGTTTTAGTGGATGATATCATATCAACGGCAAGCACGATGATTGAAACTGTACAACATTTGAAAAATGCCGGAATGAAACCTCCCATATGCATTGGTATTCACCCTGTATTTTCAGGAAATGCCTATCAGGATTTATTGGATTCCGGTGTAGAAAAAATAGTCACTTGCAATACCATTCCGCATCCGTCAAATGGCATCGATTTAAGCGATATAATGGCAAAAGAGGTAAAGAAATTAATGCATCATATATGAGAAAAAAGGGCTTCATATTACTATTCATCTTATTCAGCATAACAATGAATGGACAAACTGAAATGCTCATTGGGCAGATTTCAGACAGGTTTGTCATTCGGGAGAATTTTGATGAAGAAGGTGTTTTTCTCAACAAACAAACTTTTGAAGCTGGTAAAACAATAGGAAAAAATGGATATTTTGAAATTGAGGTAATCACAGAATTATTTGACAAAGACAAAAAATCCACCGATAAATATACAACGACCTATCGCTGTAAGCCAAATGAAGCCAGTGTGATGGTAATGGCGTTTCCGTTTTCAAACCCAAAATCAAAAGAAACTGAAATCAATACCACTTCTAAAAATTTTAAAGAATTATACGATTTAAATAACCTTGAAGATATAGAACTGGAAATGAGTTTTGATTCAGGCTTATTAAACTTTTTTGGTTCAAAAAGTAGCATAAAAATTTACGACCGAAAATTAGAGAGCAACAAAACCAATATTAATTCAAAAATCAATATTAAGGCCTATGCGTGGGGAATTCGCATCAAGCAACTCGACTATACGGTTAACGAGAAATTGAATGGAAAAGGTTTATTAACCTTTCAGAAATTTACCGAAGAAGATAACAGTTATTTTACAATGACTTATAAATAAAAACAAATGAAAAATTACGATACACTTTCAGAAACTATGGCGCATTTAAAGAAAAAAGGATATACCGTCGATTTTAATTTGAAGACTGAACATCTGGAATGCAATGCCTTAAAATTGAAATTACATCCAGAAGATTTTGATGTTGATGAGATACATCGTTTTGAAGGTATGAGCAGTACCGATGACAACAGTGTCCTTTATGCCATTTCATCCAAAAAAGGAATTAAGGGTCTTTTGGTAGATGCTTATGGCGTCTATGCTGAAAACATTTCAGAAGCAATGAGAAAAAAATTACGATAAGACTTAAACAATA
>JAGXGE010000030.1 GCA_024637015.1 Aequorivita sp.
GCAGTACCGATGACAACAGTGTCCTTTATGCCATTTCATCCAAAAAAGGAATTAAGGGTCTTTTGGTAGATGCTTATGGCGTCTATGCTGAAAACATTTCAGAAGCAATGAGAAAAAAATTACGATAAGACTTAAACAATACTATAATGGAAAATCATAATAATCACAATCACGAAGAAATGGACCATTCTAAAATGAACCACGGGAGCGGTGACCACTCAGGCCATAATCCTGGACATGGACAAATGGGACACGACCATCATAAAATGATGATTGCAGACTTTAGAAAACGATTTTGGGTTACGCTAATCCTTACCATTCCAATATTGTTCTTCTCGCCAATGATCCAAGAATTTTTTGGGTATGAATTTTTACTTCCCGGAAATCCTTATGTACTTTTTGCGCTTTCTACCGTTGTATATTTTTATGGTGGATGGCCTTTTCTTAAGGGTTTTGTTACAGAAATAAAGAATGGTGCGCCAGGGATGATGACGCTTATTTCTATGGCAATAAGTGTCGCTTATTTCTACAGTTCTGCAACTGTTTTTGGTTTGAGTGGTGTTGATTTTTTCTGGGAACTGGCAACTCTAATCGCAATTATGCTTATTGGTCATTGGATAGAAATGAAAAGTGTTCTTGGAGCATCAAAAGCCTTGCAACTTCTAGTTAGTATGATGCCTGCCGAAGCTCACAGAGTAAAGGGTGATACTATCGAGGATATTTCACTCGAAGATTTATTAAAAGATGATGTGATATTGGTAAAGCCGGGAGAGAAAGTTCCTGCTGATGGTATTATAATCGAAGGTTCAAGTTATTTAAACGAATCAATGCTCACAGGAGAATCCAAGCCTGTAAAAAAAGAAGAAAAAGATAAGGTAATCGGTGGTTCTGTAAATGGCAATAGCACCTTAAAAGTAAAGGTTGAACATACTGGAAAAGACAGCTATCTCAACAAAGTCATCACGATGGTAGAGGAAGCGCAAAAAACCAAATCTAAAATGCAAAACCTTTCCGATAGGGCTGCAAAGTGGTTGACTTATATTGCCTTGGCAATTGGATTTGGTACGTTGGCGGTTTGGTTGATTATGGGCTTTCCATTTGTATATGCACTGGAAAGAATGGTTACAGTTATGGTTATTGCTTGCCCTCACGCATTGGGCCTCGCTATTCCATTAGTTGTTGCAATCTCTACGGCCGTCTCTGCCCAAAATGGACTATTGATTCGCAATAGAACTGCCTTTGAAGAATCGCGTAAAATATCGGTATTGCTCTTCGATAAAACAGGAACATTGACCAAAGGGGATTTTGGCGTTACCCGAATTGAATCGGTAGATGAAAAGTATTCTTCAGATGAAGTATTGCGGCTTGCCAGTGCCTTGGAACAAAGCTCGGAACATCCTATTGCCGTAGGCATTATTAAAAAAGTCAAACAAGACAATATTACCATCCCAAAACCTGAAAACTTTAATGCTATTACAGGTAAAGGCGTAGAGGCAAATGTAGAAGGTAAGCAAGTAAAAGTGGTTAGTCCTGGTTATTTAAGGGATGAAAAAATAACTATTCCTGAAGATGCTTATAGTGACGCTGCTGAAACTGTTGTATTCATATTAATTGATGGAAAACTAGCAGGATATGTTGCCCTTGCTGATGAAATAAGACCAGAATCTGCGGAAGCTATCAAAATATTTAAAAAGAACAATATCAAAGTTTTGATGGCAACTGGCGATAACGAAAAAACAGCCAAAGCTGTTAGCGATAAACTTGGTTTGGATGGCTATTATGCCGAAGTGTTACCACACCAAAAAGTAGAAATTGTAGAAAAGTTGCAAAAGAAAGGAGAGTTTGTGGCTATGACTGGAGATGGCGTAAACGATGCGCCCGCACTTGCCAAAGCTGATGTAGGAATCGCTGTTGGTTCTGGTACTGATGTAGCTGCCGAAACAGCCGATATTATATTAGTAAATAGCAATCCACAAGATATTGCCAACCTTATTTTGTTCGGAAAGGCTACGTACAATAAAATGATTCAGAACCTAATATGGGCAACAGGGTATAATGTTGTGGCCATTCCTTTAGCGGCTGGCGTTCTATATTCTTCAGGCTTTGTTTTAGGACCAGCAGTAGGAGCTGTATTTATGAGTTTGAGTACGATTATTGTGGCCATCAATGCTCAGTTATTAAAAAGAAAAATAGAAAAGAAGTAACAAAGAATGAAATATCGAATTAATAAAATGAATCAATAGATGTACCCAATTTTATATAAATTCATCAAAATCATACATAATAGTCATGGTAATATAAATGACTTTTGCAGTATAAATACTATATTAGAAATATGAAACATACTTATAGAATTTCAGGAATGACCTGTAATGGCTGTCGTTCGCATGTTGAAAAAACACTTAATAGTGTAGAAGGCGTCGTTGAAGCTCAAGTAGATTTGCAAAAGGCAGAAGCCATTATTGAAATGAGTTCACATATTCCTTTAGAAACTTTTAAGGAAGCTCTTGAGTCAGATAGTAATGGGCGATACAGTATTTCCATGCCAGGAGATCACCAACTTGAACATAAACATACTAAACCTGAAAAACCCAAAGGGAAAGGAACAGGCACTTTTTATTGCCCTATGCACTGCGAAGGCGATAAAACCTACGATAAACCTGGCGATTGTCCTGTCTGTGGCATGGATTTGGTGGAAGAGCAAACCCAGTTAAAACCTTCAGGGACGCAGTATACCTGCCCAATGCATCCCGAAATTATACGCGATCAACCCGGTGATTGCCCAATCTGCGGGATGGATTTAGTACCTATGGAGCCAAGTCTTTCAGCTGAAGAAAAAAAATATAAAAAGTTATCCAAAAAGTTTTGGATTTCTGTAGCATTCACATTACCAATTTTTTTGATTGCTATGTCGGAAATGATTCCAAATAATCCTTTATATGATATGCTTCCGTTGAAAACTTGGAATTGGATTCAGTTTGCTCTTTCTATTCCAGTCGTGTTCTATGCGACTTGGATGTTCTTTGAACGTGCCTATCGCAGTATCAAAACTTGGAACCTCAATATGTTCACGCTTATTGGGATTGGAGCAGGCGTAGCGTGGCTATTCAGTGTTTTCGGAATGCTGTTTCCAGATGTGTTTCCGGCGCAATTTAAAACTGAAGCAGGAACAGTCCATGTCTATTTTGAAGCCGCAACCGTTATTTTGACCTTGGTGTTGTTAGGTCAATTGTTGGAGGCAAGAGCACATAGTAAAACCAATAATGCAGTTAAGGAATTGTTGAAATTAGCACCCAATGAAGCCGTCAGAGTTGTAGATGGTCAAGAAGAAACCATAACCATTGATGCGATAAATATAGGTGATGTTCTTCGCGTAAAACCTGGTGATAAAATCCCGGTCGATGGGGTGATTAGCGAAGGACATAGCTCGTTGGACGAATCCATGATTACGGGGGAACCCATTCCTGTGGATAAACAGGAAGGCGACAAGGTAAGTAGTGGCACTATTAACGGCAAACAATCCTTTTTGATGACGGCCGAAAAAGTGGGGTCAGACACCTTATTGTCTCAAATTATCGACATGGTGAATAAAGCCAGTCGCAGTCAGGCACCTATTCAAAAATTGGCAGATAGAATTTCAGGTTATTTTGTACCTGTCGTAGTGCTAATTTCGGTCATAACTTTCATTGTTTGGGCTATTTTCGGACCTGAACCTGCTTACGTATATGCGTTGGTTAATGCCATCGCCGTTTTGATTATTGCATGTCCTTGTGCTTTAGGATTGGCAACACCAATGTCAGTCATGGTAGGTGTAGGTAAAGGTGCTCAAAATGGTGTGCTGATTAAAAACGCCGAAGCTCTCGAAAAGATGGATAAAATTGATACATTGATTATCGATAAGACAGGGACAATTACGGAAGGTAGACCATCTGTTGAAAAAATTGGGGCTACACATGTTGACTATTCAGAAAAAGAAGTACTTCAATACGTTATGTCGGTTAACAGTTCCAGTGAACATCCATTGGCTGAAGCCACGGTAAAATACGGAAAGGAGCAGAACACTGAAATTTTAAAAACTTCTAATTTTAGTTCCGTAACTGGCAAAGGTGTTACAGGTACAGTAAATGGAAAAACCATTGCTCTGGGTAACCAAAAAATGATGGAAGAAGCTAAGGCGTCCATGTCTGATAAAATCATTAACGAAGTAACCGAGCAGCAAAAATTGGGTAAAACTGTTTCAATGCTTGCTGTAGATGGCACAGCGGTAGGGTATGTAGTCATCAGCGATAAAATAAAAGAATCCAGCAAAAAAGCTATTGAAGAATTGCAATCGCATGGCGTCAAAGTCATTATGCTCACGGGAGATAATCATGATACCGCGAAAGCCGTAGCAGAAACCTTAAATCTTGCCGATTTTAAGGCGGAAATGCTGCCACAAGACAAATTAAACGAAGTCGAGCGTCTCCAAAAGGAAGGCAGAAAAGTCGCTATGGCAGGCGATGGCATCAATGATGCGCCAGCCCTCGCAAAAAGTGATGTGGGCATTGCCATGGGAACAGGAACTGACGTCGCCATAGAAAGTGCGGCAATGACTTTAGTCAAAGGCGATTTACAGGGCATTGTCAAAGCACGAAATTTAAGTGTCAAGGTCATGAAAAACATCAAGCAAAATTTATTTTTCGCTTTAATTTATAACACTCTAGGAGTGCCCATTGCAGCGGGCGTTTTATTCCCGTTTTTTGGATTATTACTGTCTCCTATGATTGCCGCTTTGGCGATGAGTTTCAGTTCGGTGTCTGTTATCATGAATGCCTTAAGATTAAGAACAGCAAAAATTTAATTATAACCAAACAATCAAAATAAGATGAAAAAATTACGAATACTTTTAATGTTACCACTTTTAATCTTGAGTTGCAAAAATGAGCCGAAACCATCAGAGAAACAAGACCATAAAAATCATATGGAAACCGTTGATACCAAAGAAGAAACCAAAAAGCCGGTTTTAAGTCCACACACATCAGCGATGGCTATGATTGGTGATGCCCATATTCATATAGATTATTCTTCACCTGGTGTTAGGGAGCGCATTATTTTTGGAGGTCTTGTAGGTTATGAGAGCGTATGGCAAGCTGGAGCACACAATGCAACGTGGTTAGAAACCAATAAAGATTTGGTCATTGATGGAAAAACGCTTCCATCAGGAAAATATGGATTTTTTGTCATTCCATCAAAGGGAGATTGGACCGTTATGATAAACAAAAACTGGAATCAACATGGAAAAGACGATTTTGATGCAAAAGATGATGTTCTAAAATTTAAAGTCACACCAACTATTAGTGATACGATAACGGAACATTTGGAATACAAGGTGAAAGAAGTCAGTAAAACAGAAGGTATCATCTCAATGGCCTGGGAAAAAGTAACTATCAATTTTCCATTTAAAGTAAAACAATAACATGGTAAAAAGGCATACAGCAAAGAAAATTAGGAAAACCCACAGGTATTTGGGTCTCTTTTTAGGGATTCAATTTCTGTTTTGGACCATCAGCGGCCTCTATTTCAGTTGGACCGATATCGATGAGATTCATGGTGACCAATTCAAAAATCTTGCTTATCAGCCTAAACCCTTCGAAACGCTCATTAGTCCATCGCAACTCAACACGAAAGTGGGCATAAGTACCATCGAATTACGCGATATCAATGCTAAACCCTATTATTGGATTAACAACAAACACTTATATAGTGCCCTCGATGGAACTCTAAAAAACGAAATCACCTCCGAGGAAGCTGTGTATGTTGCCAAAAATTATATGCAAGCTGATTTGGAAGTCAGTAACATCGAAAAAATCGAAACTGTAGATGTCCAGCATGAATACCGCGAAAAACTCTTGCCTGCTTATGTTATTTCCTATAATCATGACGAGGCACTCAAAGCCTATGTGTCCATAAAGGATGGAAAATTCCAGACTGTAAGGCATCGGGCTTGGAGATGGTTCGATTTTTTATGGATGACCCACACGATGGATTATGAAGGACGCGACAATTTTAATACCCTTGTGTTACGTGCTTTTTCACTCTTGGGGCTGATTACTGTATTAAGCGGATTTGTGCTATGGATCACATCCTCACCAACGATAAGAAAAATAATAAAAAGAGTAAAAAATTGATTATTAACCATAACAATCAAATAAAAATGGAACAATCAAATCAACACAACGGAAAAGGAAATTACACAAAATTTGCATTGATGCTAGCGGCATCCTTTGTAGCCATGTACATTACAATGTATCTAAACACATATGCAATAGACCACGTCTATTTTAGTCTGACACGATTTTACATGTCATGTTTAGGTATTGCAGCCATGGCGGTCATTATGTGGGCATTTATGCGGAAAATGTACCAAGACAAGAAAAAAAATATGGTCATTTTAATTGGAAGTCTTGTGCTTTTCATTGGTGCCTTAAGTTTGGTAAGAGCGCAACGACCAATCATTGGTGATGTCCTTTGGATGAAAGCCATGATACCACATCACTCCATTGCTATATTAACCAGTGAACGTGCCGATATCAAAGACCCAGAAGTCAAAAAACTTGCGGAAGAGATTATTGAGGCACAGAGAAAAGAGATTGAAGAAATGAAGACAATGTTAAACCGATTGGAAAACAGCAACAAGTAGAATTTGGGCGCTCGGGCGGGCTTTCCGCTATATCTTTTTTTGTTCCGCAAAAAGGCGAGACAAAAAAAGGATGCCACTGCAAATGCGTAGCATTCACGATTTCAAATAAAAAGTTATCGATGAGTAATCCCTAGCGCAGATTCGGATAAATATAAAATTTGAAAGGTTTTAATAACATCATTATGAAAAAGTATATTAGTTATGCAGTCATTTTAGGTTTAGGGTTAACCTTGGGTTATGTCTTTTTTGGAGGTTCTACCAACGATTCGGAAAACATCAATAGTACCGATAGGGAAAATGCACACCAAGAAAACTAAATGTGGACCTGCTCCATGCATCCCCAGATTATGCAACCCGAACCTGGCGATTGCCCTATTTGTGGTATGGATTTGATTCCGGCAGAATCGGGAGGTGAAGGACTTGCCATGAACGAAATAAAAATGTCCGATAACGCGATGGCACTGGCGAACATCCAAACCACCATAGTAGGCAATGCATTAGGAACAGGAGAAAATAAAATGTCGCTTTCGGGTAAGATAATGGCGAATGAAGAAGCCAATGCGGTACAGGCGAGCTATTTTGAAGGGCGCATAGAAAAACTGAATGTTAATTTTACAGGCGAAGAAGTACGAAAGGGACAATTATTGGCAACCATTTATGCACCCTCACTCGTCGCTGCGCAATAAGAACTTTTAACTGCAGCATCTATGAAAACTTCACAACCTGCATTATATAATCCCGTCCGAAATAAATTGAAATTGTGGAAACTTTCGGAAAGCCAAATCAACCAAATTGAAACATCTGGAAAAGTACGGGAAAACTTTCCGATTTACGCAACTGTTTCTGGCACGGTTTCTCAGAAAATGGAAGAGGAAGGCGACTATGTGAAACAAGGACAACCCATTGTAAAAGTAAGTGATTTGGGTACGGTTTGGGCAATATTTGATGCCTATGAAAATCAAATCTCACAACTAAAGGAAGGACAAAAAATTAAGGTTACTACCAAAGCTTATCCCAACAAGGAATTTGATGCTACAGTATCTTTTATTGACCCAACTTTGAATACCAAATCCAGAACCGTTTCGGTTAGGGCAACCTTAAATAATAAAGACGATATCCTGAAGCCTGGCATGTTCGTTACCGCAACAGTACAGATGTCCAAAGATAATGCAACCCAATCACAGATTACCGTTCCTGCAACCGCTGTGCTTTGGACGGGAAGCAGGTCTTCGGTGTATGTTAAAACAAATCCTAATGAACCTGTTTTTGAAATGCGAGAAGTAACCTTAGGAACTAGAAATGGTAATGTTTACACTATTGTGGACGGACTAAAGAACGGCGAAGAAGTGGTAACCAATGGCACATTTACAGTAGATACTGCGGCGCAGTTACAAGGCAAAAAAAGTATGATGAATGCTAAGGGAAGCAAAACAACCATTGGCCACGAAGGACATTCAGAAATGGAAAGTACAACGAACACGGAAACTAAAGACCGTGGATCAAATGTCAGAAGATTGGAAGTGTCTTCAAAATTCCAAACCCAGTTACAAGTTGTTTTTGACGCTTACATAGCTGTGCAAAATGCCTTGGCAAAAGACAACCCAGAATTGGCAAAGCAAGGCGCAAGCAAATTGCTTAATAAAATTACAGAAGTGAATATGGAATTACTGAAAGACAATACGGCACATACTCATTGGATGCGGTTAGAAAAGGAGCTAAATACAGCTACTAGCACAATATCCAGTACTTCAGACATCAAAAAGCAAAGAGAACATTTTATTCATCTTTCAGCACATTTGCTAAATGCCCTAAAAACCTTTGGCATCAATCAAAAGGTGTATGTAGATTTTTGCCCAATGGCAAATAACAATGTGGGCGTATATTGGTTGAGCAAAGAGCAGGAAATCCGCAACCCTTATTTTGGAAACGATATGTTGGATTGTGGGAGTGTTACTGATGAAATAGACTAGTCTTTTGATATCGGTAGCCTCGATACAAATTCCAATTCGCTGCGCTCTAAGGAATTCACTCGGCCACCTTTGATTTGTATTTAATAGAAGTCCTTCTTAATTTATATTTCGTCGCTCGTCGTTCGTAATTCGTAATTCGTACCTCATGAAGGTTCCTGAATGTTTCGCTGATAAGCAGAATGTATCGAAGTGCCGACACAGAAAAAACAGACAACAAAACAAAATGTTCAAAATTGGTAGGTTTATTTTTACCTTGGTAATTGTGTTTTGAATTACATAACAAGCTTATTCCCAAAGTTTTCTGTAATATGATATTTATCATTCTAAAGAAGAAAAATCGTCTTGATATTTGTTTAGCTTTATTACATACATAAAATATGCATATAGCATTTCCCTTAATCGCAGGTTTAATTGCATCTATGTTACATGTAATCATGGGGCCTGATCACTTGGCCGCAGTTATGCCTTTTGCAGTTGAATCAAAAAAAGGAGCATGGAAGATTGGACTTTCTTGGGGTTTTGGTCATTTAGCAGGAATGATGCTTATTGGTACTTTGTTTTATTTCTTTAAGGGGTTAATACCTATAAATAATATATCCTCACATAGTGAACAATTGGTGGGCGTTTTATTAATAGGTATTGGAGCTTGGTTCTTATATGGTATTCTTATAAAGAAGAAAAGCCATGAACATTTGCATTCTCATAGTGAAAATGGCCCAGTTATCCATTCACATATACATAGCCATAATACTAATAAATCGCATAGTCATTCACATGATTTCAAAGTAAAAAAAAGTAATTTTTCTTCCTTTTCCATAGGTCTTTTACATGGCTTGGCAGGGATTGCTCATTTTTTACTGTTTTTACCTGTTTTAGGTTTTGAAAATCAATCGGATGTATTGGTATATATCATAGGGTTTGGAGGTGGCACTTTATTGGCAATGTCTTCTTTTGCTTTTATAGTGGGCAACATTTCTTCCTATGTTAGAATAGAACACAACGAATTATATTTCAAGAGCATCAGAATTGCTACTAGTCTTTTTGCGGTAGTTATTGGAATTTATTGGCTGCTAAGAGTTTAGCATATTCTTGGTAGTTGTTCTCCAATTAAAGGAGTTACAATTCTTTTTCCACCAATTGTATTGTGCATTATGACCTTGGAAGGGTGATCACCAGTAACTTCACCAATGCAGCTAGTGTTTTTTCCTTTACTATCCTTGCGCATTAATGCTACCACTTCATTTTCAATACTAGAATCTACAATAGTTATAAAGACGCCTTCATTGGCTACATACATTGGGTCTAGTCCTAAAATTTCACAAGCCGCTGCAACTTGTTTTTCCAAAGGAATTTTTGATTCATAAATAGCAATTCCTTTATTAATATCGGTTGCTATTTCAGAAAGCACACTCGATAAGCCACCCCGTGTTGGATCTCTAAAAAAATGTATTTTGTTTCCGAAAACATCTAAAAGTTTGTTGGTCAAAAAATTTAAATTAGTGGTATCGCTCACAATATCCGATTCAAATTCAAGCCCTTGCCGTTCAGACATAATAGCCATTCCATGCTGTGCAATTGAACCGTTAATAATTATTTTATCGCCAACTTTTATGTTGTCAGTTGCAATGCTTCCCTTTGGATGCACTTCTCCGAAACCCGTGGTATTGATAAATATTTTATCTCCTTTTCCTCGTTCTACCACTTTTGTGTCTCCAGTGATTATCAGAACACCACTGGCATCAGCAGCTTTTTTTATAGCGTTTACAATAGTAACGAAATCCGCTATCTTTAAACCTTCCTCAATTATAAAAGCGAGGGATAAATATTTTGGTACCGCTCCGCACATGGCCACGTCGTTCACGGTTCCATGAACGGCTAGCTCCCCAATATTACCGCCTTTAAAAAAAATAGGTGAAACCACAAAACTATCAGTAGAGATAGCAATTTCACCTTTAAACTTCACGATAGAACCATCATGTTTTTGATTTAAGTATGGATTATTAAATGTTTTAAATATGATGTTATCCAACAAATCCCGAGTCATCCTGCCACCACTTCCGTGGCCTAAATTGATGTTTTCTAATGCTAAATTGTCCATTTATTCTGAAGATATTAAAGTGTCCGAAAAGTGATAATATGCTGCACAGGCCCCTTCTGAAGAAACCATTGGCGCCCCTAAAGGATTTGAAGGATTACAGGCTTTTCCAAATTGACTGCACTGATGCGGTTTTTTAATTCCCCTTAAAACCTCTCCGGCAATACAATCACTGTTTTCTGGTGCATTGATGTTGCTTATGCCAAATTTTGATTCGGCATCAAAATCCTTGTAAGCAGCTTTTAATACATAGCCACTGTTTGGGATCTCACCAATTCCACGCCATGCTCTATTGCCTATTTGGAATACTTCATTAATAACATTGATGGCTGCTTTATTGCCTTCCTCTTTAACAACTCTAGCATACTGATTTTCTACTTGGTGCAATCCCTTCTCTAATTGAGCTACAGCCATATAAATTCCTTGAACCAAATCCAGTGGTTCAAAGCCTGTAACTACGATGGGAATTTTATATTTTTCAGCCATAGGCTTATATTCCTCATAACCCATAATTGCACATACATGGCCTGCACCTAAAAATGCATTTATAGTACAAAATTTATCATCCAATATGGCTTCCATTGCAGGAGGTACTAGTACATGTGAAACTAGAATGGAATAATTTTTAAGCCCTTCTTTTTGAGCATGAAGCACTGATAGAGCATTAGCTGGGGCTGTGGTTTCAAACCCTACTGCAAAAAATACCACTTCTTTATCTGGGTTTTCCCTAGCCACTTTTACGGCTTCCAAAGGAGAATATAAAATGCGTAAATCACCACCATTTGCCTTTGCCTCCAATAAACTTTTTTTGCTCCCTGGCACGCGAATCATATCTCCAAAAGAGCAAACAATTACATCATTTTCCAATAACTCAATGGCTTTGTCTATTAAATTTAGTGGGGTAACACATACGGGGCAACCTGGTCCATGAATCATTTGTACTTTCTCAGGTAAGAGGTCTAATATTCCATTTTTCACCAAACCATGCGTTTGGCCACCACATATTTCCATGATGTTCCAATTCCTTGTTACGGTCTTTTCAATAAGCCTTAAATAGCTTTTGGTTGCCTCTAAATTTCTATATTCACTTAAATACTTCATCTCTCAATTTTTTATGTGCAAATAATACATGAGCTGTCCAAAAGAAATGTTCTCATCATTAGGACTTAAGTTACGATTAAAATACAATTCATATTCATTTTCTCCCAATTCATATAGCATATCTATCAGGATACTATTTTGAAATACGCCTCCGCTAAAGGCAATTTTTTTAATATTTTGACGCTTCGCCACTTCAAATACCAAACTTGCTAAAGTGTACAGAAAATTGATAATAATTGTTTTCTTTTCAGTTCCCTTTTTAATATCCATTTGTAAATTATAAAAAAGGAGTTGGGTTGGTATATTTCCGTTTTTTGACAATTTACCATAGCTTTTACATTTACTTAAGTCGAAGTCTATGATCAAGCTTTCCATCAACATAGCTGCTTCCCCTTCATAAGAATTAATATGGCAAATATTTAATAAGGAGGCAACTGCATCAAAGAGGCGGCCTACAGAAGATGTCATTAAATGCGATTGACTTTTAAGGGATTGGTAGATGGCAAATTCTTCTATAGAAAACCGATTGGCGATTTCAGGTTGAAGATTGTCATTGACCAACGATAATAGTGAAAGGCGAGGTTCTTTTGCCATTTTATCTCCTGCCAACCAACTGAAATATTCAAAATGCGATAGTCGGTCTATTTCAGATTGGTGGTACTTAAAAAACTCTCCTCCCCAAATATGGTCATCTTCACCATAGCCAGTACCATCCCAAACTACTCCCAAAACAGGATTTTCTTCTGCAAATAGATTATGCTCCCCAAGAACAGATGTAAAATGCGCTTTGTGATGCTGAATTTCCTGATATGAAACTTTCAGTTCCTGAGCCAATTCTTTACCATATTGGGTGCTGAGATAGGAGGGGTGTGAATCTACCAAAACAACATCAGGCACTTCTTCAAAGAGACCCATGAATTTATCGGAAGTGTTTGTAAATCTATTATATACCTCAAAATTATCTAGATTTCCTAAATACTCACTTATGTAAATGTAATCGTTGGGCATAAAAGCAATTGTGCTCTTTAAATGGCTGCCCATGGCCATAATTTTTTTATTACTTATATAGCATCCAAAGCTATTGGGTGCATAACCTCGAGAGCGTCTAAGAATTACCTTATGACTTTGTTTTGCACTAAATTTTAGTACGGAATCATCCTGTGGGTGCGTTATCTCTAAATTGTGATGCAGAAAATAATCGGCTATAGTACTTAATTCCAAAACCGCAATTTCTTGAGTGCTTATAATAGGCGATCCATGAATATTTCCGCTAGTGGCAACAAGGGGGAATTTTACTTCTTTAGCTAGTAATTCTAAAATTCCTGAATAGGGCAACATAATGCCCAGCTGATTTAGGTTTGGAGCCAAATCCTGCATCGCCAGATTATAGGTGGAATTTAATTTTTGAACAATAACGATGGGTCGTTCCTTCGAATTAAGTGCTTTTTCTTCTTCAGGACTTAATATAGCATACGCTTTAACAAGCTCCAAGTCTGGAAACAAAATAGCAAAAGGTTTATTAGGCCGATTTTTTCGAACCCTTAATTGCTGGATTGTCTTTTTATTACTGGCATCACAACAAAGCAAATAACCTCCTGTGTTCTTAATAGCAATGATATTACCTGCTTTTAACAACTCTGAAATTTTAGTAAAAATCCACTTTTCTGAAAGTTCCAAATCAGTACCTTTAGCATCTGTCAACTGCAAGCTAATACCACAATTTGAACACGAATTGGTTTGGGAATGAAAACGTCTGTTTGTGGGGTTTATATATTCTGCTTGGCAAACTTCGCACATATCAAATGCTTGCATGGTTGTATGCTCGCGTTCAAATGGAAAGGAATTGGTAATTGCCCATCTTGGCCCACAATTTACGCAAGTGGTAAACGGATAGTGGTAACGTCTGTTAGCTTCATCTAAAATTTCATTTTTACAATTTTCACAAATAGCAAGGTCAGGGGAGAGGAGTAGATTTAGTTTGCCAGATTTTTGGGAAGGCAAAATTTTAAAATCATCAAAGTCTATAAAATCCACTTCTTCGATTTTGTATTTATTTATTTTACAAACTTCTGGAGGATTATTTATTAAGTGTTTATAGAATTCAAGAATCTTTTTTTGAGTTCCAGATAAATTAATAATGACGCCTTCTTCATTATTGTAAACAGATCCCTTTAACTTGTATTGATCTGCTAAAACATAAACATAAGGCCTAAAGCCAACACCTTGAACAAGACCGGCTATTGTAATTTTAAATGACTTATAGGATTTAAGAACATTAATCATGTAATTGGGCTGTCAATTCAAATATTTTTTTAATAACCTCGGGTATGGCCTCTTTTACCTTTGCACTTAATTCAATAGTCATAGGGATAACTTCCTGAATAGAAACTGTAAATAATTGAATATCGGGGTTTGCTTCTGTAATATAAACAGCCTCTATCATATCCTTTAACCCAACATCGTGAACACTCAAGGCAGTCGGAAAATCGGATGCAAATTTAGGGCGTAACAAAGAAATTGTCCCTGCTTCTTTTCCATCCATGGTAGCATCTATAAATATTACATTTTTATAGGCTTCAAAACAATTAAGCAATAAAAAACCACCTGTTCCACCATCTAAAATATCGACATAATCAGGCAATTCCAATTTTGCCATTTCCTGTATTACATGAACACCAACCCCCTCATCACCCATTAGATAATTGCCCACACCCAATATCAAAATGCTATTGGACTTGTCTTTCTCAAAAAAGAAGGCATCACTACTTATTGCTACAGGAGTTCTATCTTGTTTAGTCATTGCTTCTATTTTGGGAATGTTTTTGAATTTAGCTTTCTTGCTCAGTAGTTTTGGGTAGGTTCTCTGAAACGGATTCTTTTGTTTTATCCTTTAAACGGTCTTTATCAACAAACTTATAACCTCCAAACATAGATGAAACTTCACCTTTTCCTTCCAACCAGTCGTGGTAGAAAACCAAATACACATGTATTAAGACAAATAGAATGAAGATCCAAGTAGAAAAATGATGTATCGTTCTAACTATGAAATCTCCTCCCAGTAATGGCACCACCCATGTGAACAATTGAGGTAGCCACCAGTTAGACATATCTGCATAAAGGGCAAAGCCTGTAAACACTTGTACTAAAGAAATGACGAAAAGAGCTATATAAGAAATAGCGGCAACACTATTATGACCTATACTCTCATCTTTAATGTCTGGCTTTTCTTCCTTTTGTAAAAAAACGTCAACCTTAATTACGTGTAAAAAGTTTTGCCACATTTTTTTTGTAAAAGGCCAAAAGGCGCGCCAGCTTGCATATTTATTACCGACAAAAGACCAGTATATTCTTAAAATCATGTTGAAGAAGAAAATATAGGCAGCGGTAAAGTGTATAAAACGTACTGTTCCAAACCAATAACTTTCACTAGCGTCCATATTTAATAAAATAGCTGGTGGATCTGAAATAATCAAGCCTGTTACTGCAAGCACTGTAACTGCCAAGACATTAATCCAATGAAAGATTCGTACGGGCAGCTCCCAAACGTAAACTCTTTTATAATTTCTAGTTTTCATCATGACCTTTAATATTATATATCACAACTTGAAATATTTTGAACTTTAGAAATATGATTTCCATGTTCGTCATATAGATGGACTGCACAAGCCAGACAAGGATCAAAAGAGTGAATAGTTCTAATAATTTCCAGTGGTAGTTCAGTATCTGCTACGGGAGTTCCCAATAAAGCAGATTCATAAGAGGACCGCTGTCCTTTCGGATCTCTAGGGGAGGCATTCCAAGTACTTGGCACTACCAACTGATAGTTTTCAGTCTTTTTATCTTTAATTCGTATCCAATGCCCTAATGCACCTCTAGGTGCTTCAGCAAAACCAACCCCTTTGGATTCTTGAGCCCATTTCTCGGGTTCCCATTTTTCCATATTGGCCATTCGGCTATCGCCACTTTTAATATTCTGTAGCAAGGTCTCATAGAATTCAAGGGTCCAATTGGCTACCAATTGAGTTTCAATACCTCTTGCCGCCGTTCTTCCTAAGGTAGAAAACAAAGCATCAACGGGAACCTCTAAATGAGCTAGGGCGCCATTGACCACTTCTTGAATTTCTTTATTTCCTCGGCCATAACCTACTAGCAATCTAGCCAATGGGCCAACTTCCATAGGTTTTCCACGCCATCTAGGAGTTTTTACAAAACTGTATTTCTGATTTACATCCAGTTGGTCATAAGGAGGTTTGGGGCCAGAATAATTAATTTTGGTTACCCCGTCCCAAGGGTGTTTTCCTTTGTCTTTGCCTTCTTCGTAATCGTCATACCAAGAGTTGTTTACGAACTCTTCAATATCATCATTTCTATGGTTAACATCATAAATTTTGGATAAGTCCCGATTTAAAATGATGCCTTGGGGAAACTTAAAGTTTGTAACATCATTATATCCATTTATGGGGAATTCTCCATAGGACATATAATTTCCAAATCCTTTGCCTATCCCAGCCCAGTCTTTGTAAAAAGACGCTATAGCTAAGAGATCAGGGATATAAACTTGTTCTACAAATTCTTTTGCTTGTTTTAATAACTTCCCAACATATTCTAAGCGGTCTATATTAATACCTCCAATATCATCTGTATTAATGGCACAGGCCATGCCACCAACCAAGTAATTAGGATGCGGATTTTTTCCACCAAAAATGGTGTGCACTTTTACAATCTCCTTTTGCCAGTCCAGGGCTTCCAAATAATGAGCCACAGCCATTAAATTAACTTCTGGAGGCAATTTCATTTGAGGGTGCCCCCAATATCCATTGGCAAAAATTCCCAATTGACCACTTTCTACGAACCTTGTGATTCGTTTTTTTATGTCAGAGAAATAGCCTGGAGAACTTTTTGGCCATTTAGAAATACTTTGTGCAAGCTCAGATGTTTTTACAGGATCTGCTTTTAATGCATTAACTACATCTACCCAGTCTAAAGCATGGAGATGATAAAAATGCACCGTGTGATCATGCATATATTGGGTTCCAAGCATTATGTTTCGAACCATTTCTGCATTTGGTGGCACTTCAATTCCAATAGAATCTTCCACAGCTCTCACTGAAGCCAAGGCATGAACTGTGGTGCAAACACCACAGGCACGTTGTACGAACGCCCAGACATCTCTGGGGTCTCTGCCTACAACAATGTTTTCAAGACCTCGCACCATAGGGCTGGAACTATAGGCATCGGTTATGATACCATTTTTAACTTCAACTTCTATTCTTAAGTGACCTTCAATTCGTGTGATTGGATCAACTACTATTCTATTTGCCATGATATCATTTTTAAGAATCTAATGTTTGTTCATTTTTTTTACCTCTCGCAATATGGTCGGAAACTTCTTTTCGTTTTGTGATTGCTGCAGAAACAGCATGTACTCCTATAGCTCCAGCAAGTACACCTGCGGCTACTTTACCAATTGTATCTGCTGAACTTTCAATGCCAAACCCGTGTAATCCGGTCATGCGTTCATATATAGGTCCATTGTCCCAAAAATTTTCTTCACTACAACCAAAGCACCCATGGCCTGATTGTATTGGGTAACTAATACCGTTGTTCCATTTTATGGTTCCACATGCGTTATAAGTCATTGGTCCTTTGCACCCTACTTTGTATAGGCAGTATCCTTTTTTTGCATTCTCATCATCAAAAGATTCAACAAATAATCCTGCATCATAATAGGGTCTTCTGTAGCAAGTATCGTGAACGCGTTTTGAATAAAATGCTTTAGGTCTTCCCAGTCCGTCGAGTTCAGGAAATTTTCCAAAGGTTATGATATGAAGAATTACACCAGCCATAACCTCGCCTATTGGAGGACAACCTGGAACTCTTATGATTGGTTTGTTTTTTATAATCTTATGGATTGGTGTGGCGTCAGTTGGGTTTGGATAAGCGGCTTGCACACAACCATTGGAGGCGCAACTGCCCCAAGCTATTATTGCTTTAGCTCCAGCGGCTGATTCTTCCAAAACATCCTTTGCAGACCTTCCTGCAATACAACAATAGTTACCGTCATCTCCCAAAGGAACGGATCCTTCAACACAAAGAATGTATTCACCATTATACTTTTCCATAGTCGCTTTTTTAGCAGCTTCTGCTTGATGTCCCGACGCTGCCATTAAGGTAAGGGTATAATCCAACGATATCTTATCTAAGATAATATCTGCAACAATTGGATGGTCTGAGCGTATGAATGATTCGCTACAACAAGTGCATTCTTGAAAATGCTCCCAAATTACAGGCACTCTAGTGGTAGTCTCTAATGCCTTGGCAACTTGCCCAAGCATACTAGTTTCTAAACCCATGTATGCCGTTATATAGGTGACAAATTTCATAAAATCACGTCTACTATACCCCTGATCTATGATATGCTCGTAGTACGTTTTGTCCTTAACTTCATTTTTTGTGGCCATGACTGTATTTTTTGTAAGTATGGTTAATTATTTTTCAAAGCGAGATGTAATGCACTAAATTTAAATAGCATAATTGACTGGTAATATGACATTTATCATATTCGCAGAATTATTTTATATCTAATATTACTATCATCTATTCAATAGTCAAATTTTAAGAATGCACGAATTATCAGTTGCCTTAGGGATTGTTAAAATTGCGGAAGACGAAACAAAAAAAGCAAACGCTACGGCGGTTGAATTGATTGAACTGGAAATTGGTACCCTGGCTGGAATAGAACTTGAATCTTTAAATTTTGTTTGGCCAGCTGCCGTAAAGGATACAGTTTTAGAAAACGCAATTAAGAAGATTATTACGATTAAGGGTAAGGCGAAATGTATTGATTGTGATACCGTATTTGGTATTACACATTTTTATGATGCTTGCCCAAAATGTAAAAGTAACTTCAAAGGAATTTTAAAAGGTAAGGAGTTACGGGTTAAAGCTTTAGAGGTTGTTTAATTAATAAAAAAAATAGTTATGTGTGGAACATGTGGTTGTGGAAGTGAAAAAAATGGGGTTGTTATACAAAACCCGTTAGAAATTAAAACCCATCAACACGAGCATCAAAATCATGAGCATCATCATTCGCACGAAGATGAACACACTCATGAACACACCCATGATGGGCACTCCCATAATCATGAACATAATCATGATGGGCATTCCCATAGTCATGAACACACCCACGATGGCCATTCTCATAGCCATGAACACAGCCCCCATAAAAAAAAGGTGTTGGAAATTGAACAAGATATCTTGCAGCAAAATGATATTATGGCTGCCAGAAACAAAGGATATTTTGAGGCAAAAAGCATCTTTGCGCTTAATTTGGTCAGTTCACCAGGCTCAGGTAAAACAGCTTTGTTGGAGCGTACTTTAAAAGATTTAAAAGAGGACCTCTCATTTTATGTTATCGAAGGCGATCAGCAAACATTGAATGATGCCAATAGAATAGCTGCAGTTGGAATTCCTGTTATACAAATAAACACAGGAAAAGGATGTCATTTGGAAAGTGATATGGTATATGACGCAGTTAAAAAGCTAGACATAAGTGACAATTCAATCTTAATGATCGAAAACGTAGGTAATTTAGTATGCCCATCTATGTTCAATTTAGGTGAAAGCAAAAGGGTTGTTATCATTAGCACTACAGAAGGGGAAGATAAACCTTTAAAATATCCAGATATGTTTCATACTTCCGATATCTGTATCATAAATAAAATTGATTTAATGCCTTATTTGCAATTTGATCTGGCACAGCTAAAGGAAAATGCATTAAAAGTAAATCCGCATTTGCAATTTTTTGAGTTGTCTGCTACTACTGGAGATGGCATGGAAGCTTGGTATCAATGGTTAAAAGAAAGTAGAATTACATTAAAATAAGAAACCATGTGTTTATCCATACCAGGAAAATTAATTGAAATAACGGCCCAACTAGATGAAACTTTTAGAATTGGTAAGGTTTCGTTTGATGGTGTTCTCAAGGAAGTAAGCCTAACATTAGTGCCTGCCGCAAAAATAAATGACTATGTTATGGTACATGTTGGAGCAGCCATAAGTATTGTTGATGAGGTGGAAGCAAAAAAAACGTTTGAGATTTTAAAGCAATTAGGGGAGCTAGACGATTTGCACAACCTAGATATCAATTAAACGGATACTAACAGTAAGAGCATGCCATATTTTGAACTATCCAAAGATGAAATTGCTTTCCCTCCAGCTTTTTATGCAGATAATGAGGGATTGTTAGCCGTTGGTGGCGATATGGATATTGAAAGATTGTTACTGGCATACAACAGTGGCATTTTCTACTGGCATTTTCCATTAAAGCACATTAAATGGTGGTCTCCAGATCCTAGAACTGTAATATTTTTAGATTCCTTTGATTTCCCAGAAGATGGGTACAATTCATTAAAAGATACTTTTCAAGTAACTCATAATACTAATTTTGAAAACGCATTACGGGTATGCCAACAAGTATATAATATAAAAGACCGTATGAATAATGAATGGTTATCCGAACGTTCCTTTCGTGCGTTTTTAGAATTGCATAAAAAGGGATTTGCCCATTCTGTGGAAATATGGAAAAATAAAAAGTTGGTAGGAGGCTCATTTGGCGTTGCCATAGGAAAGCTCTTTTTTGGTGAATATAAATTTGAGATCATGGAAAGTGCCGCTGAGTTTGCAGTTTTGTCCTTACTGAAAAAACTTTCAGATGAAAAATTTCGTTTAATCGATATGCAAAAACCAACCATATTTCTTGATGGTTTAGAATATGACGAGCTATCAAGGATTGAATACGTTGGTATTTGTAAAGATAACGCAGAGAAATACCCAAGTCATGTATAGAAGCGATAAAAATTTCAAACACATTGAAAATGGATACTTTATTTAAAGAGCAGATTAGTATTGCGAGTATATTTTTGCAAGAAAATGATATTGAAAAAGCGCTGCAAGGGTATGAAAATGCTTTAGCAGTTGCAGAGACTATTGACCAAAAAATAGATCTTTATAATGTATTGGGTAGGTTGTACCTAAAAACAAAAAATCCAGACAGGGCAGCATCCATGTTTGAAGAATCCCTGATCCTTCATACCAATGATGATAATGCTGGAAATTTGGGCGATAAAGCTGCCATTTATAATAATCTGGGAGCTATTTATTTAACTTCAAATCTCAAGAAAGCCATTGAGAATTATACAACGGCATTAAAGATATACAAGGAAATTACTGAAACTGGAAATGAATTGTTTCTTCCGCATTTGGCGAACACGAATTTTGCTTTGGCCGAAGCATATACCCAAAAAAACAAACTATTTTTTGCAAAAAAACACTTTAAAGAGGTAATTGCGGTGTGTAATCAAATTTCCGACAAAAGCTTTAATCCATTAAAAGCAAGTTCATACTATAATTTAGGAAATCTGTATACCGAAGAATTCAATCTTCATGATGCCAAAGTGAATTACCAAAAATCTTTGGATTTATTTGAAGGGTTAACCAATGAGAACAAGGAATATTATCAACCTTATTTGGCTTCAGTTTACAATAATTTGGGAGTCACTTTTAAATCTAATGAAGATTATAAAAATGCGTTGACGTATTTCGAAAAAGCGCTAGAACACTATATTGATTTAGCCGAAAACTTCACCCCTAAATTTTTTCCCTACGTTGCAGCAACCTACAACAGTATGGGTATTTTATCTGCTGAAATCAAAAATTTTGAAAAAGCAATTTTGTATATGCAAAATACGAGTGCCATTTATAATGATTTAGTAGATGCACATCCAGAGGAATACACGCACTATTTAGCTACTTCGCTTCACAATTTGGGGTTGTTTTACTTGGAGCTAAAAAAAATTGAGGAAGCCGAAGAGCATTTTTTGACGGCCTTGCGAATGCGCAAAAAACTTGCTCTTCAAGAACCAAAAATTTTTAATGATGATGTTTGTGCTACAACCATGAATCTCGTTGAATTATATATGGTTAAATTGGAGAACAGCATGGATTTTAGCTATAAAAAAATCTGTACAGACTTATTGGATGATGTTGAAGAACGTTTGCAAAAACTTGATAAACCATCACCAGTGCAAAAAACCATGAATAGTGATTGCCAATATTATCTGGAGTACTTTAAAAGCTTAACCGAGGAACAACTTCTATCGGAAGTCACTCTTAAAAAAGTAGATGCTTTTATTGAAGAAATCAACTCAACAATAGTACCTGCTGAAAAAATTGTATTTCAACTGAAAATTGTGGATCTACTTGAAGAAGTGTATAATGAATATCCACAAAATGCTAAAATAGTCAATGAACTTGGGTATGCATATAACGATTTGTCGTGGCTATACATAAGAATAAAAGAATTTAAAAAAGCAGAAATAACAGTGCTAACGGCATCAAAATTAGAACTTCCCATTCTTCCTTTAAAATGCAATTTGGCACATAGCTATTTATTACAGGATAAGTTTGACGAATCACAGCGCTTATATCTTGAATTTATAAATGGAAAAAGAATTGAAAATGAACCCTTGGAAGTTTCAATAGTAAGAGATTTCCAAACCTTAACAAATGATGGCGTATACCATCAAGATTTTGAAAAAATAAAGAGCTTACTTAAATTATAAAACCAATTTAGCACTATCTAAAAAGCCCATAAATATATAGCGAGCAAAGCGAAGCAATCCTCTTCACGCTTCATCTCTCACCCTCCATTACTCATTACTAACCCACTCACCTTATCTAGAAAAACAAACTAAGTACTTATCACTTTGTAAATCCGCTTTGTCTAATTGTATCTGCTACCTAAGCCTAAAACTCTTCATCCTTACTTGCGAAGGCTTGTAATTTATGTCTCTCCAACTATTATTTTATAGCTCTCAATCCACCTCCAAAATATTAATAGCCTCTTCCCAAACTTTTTTCATTTCCACCAAAAGCCCTTATAGCTGTTTTCAAAGTTTCAAAAAGAATATGCGCAGATTTCAAAACCATAGTTTATATCCAATTTTAAAAAAAATATCTTCTAAAAGTATCTGGTTTTCAATAATTTATTAAATTTACATAGTTGATATCCATTTTGGGTATAAACCAAAACTCTCCTCTTTCTAAGCAGTTCGCTTTTTATTCGGCGTTAATTTTCAATTGTTTTCTTACTGATTGTCCAACTTAAAAACATTAGTAGGATGACAACAAAAAAGACCTTAGATCAGAATTAAATACGTTGCAATTAATGATTATTAAATTATTGAATGCCCAAAATCCTAAACATACCACCCAGTATTTTCTTGGCGCCTTTTGTGCGCACCTACACCCTTTTGAAATTTAATACCTATCAAAAAGAGCTATGCTGGCCGTGCTACTCCGGCCCCGAAATGTGCCTACTCTTTTTTCTTGAGGAACACCCAAAAGGTTTGCCAATTAACGGCAATGATTCCAGTGACAATAAATCAAAACGTGCTTTGCTAAAAGGACTTTTTACAAGGTTTAGTGGAAGTTGGAAATTTAAGGGCGAATATTCCATTTTTAGGATACAGTTTACCCCGAATGGATTCCATAGCCTTTTCGGTTTACCGTTAAAGGAATTCACGAATAAAATTGTAGATGCACAAACCGTTTTTGGCAAAGAGATTACCCTGCATTGTGAACAACTCCAACAAACACAAAACATTTTTAAAATGGCAGCGCTCACCGATGAGTACCTAAAGAAGTATGTTACACAAAAAAAAGCAACTGCTAGTAAAAAGGGAGTGGACTTGGTTTCCAATGCCATATTGCGGTCCAATTGCTCAGTACCTATAGAACAATATGCAGCGATGGCCAAAATGAGTCTGCGCAATTTTGAACGAAAATTCAGGAAACAGGTAGGAACTTCGCCCAAAACATTTTGCCGCTTGTTACGCTTCAATCGTGCCATACAATTAAAGTTAATGTCTCCTGAAAAATGCTGGACCAGCATTGCACTGGATTGTGATTACTATGACCAGATGCATATGATCAAGGATTTCAAAAAATTCGCTGGCGCCAGTCCCACAAAGCTTTTTGAAAATAGTTCCCGTCCTGCCCTTCGTATTGAAAATGTAAAAAGGAGGATATAGCTATAGGGTAGCCATCAGCTACAACAAACTCTTTATAATGGAACCTATAAAATACCCTGCTTCCTTTCTTTTATTAAAATAAGCTGTCGCTTTTGTACTATTCCAAATAAAGAAGGATTATTAATTTAATGCCATTATTTGTAGGTATTTAAAAGCAAAGGATTTCTCTCCTCTTAAAGATTTGCTTGGCTTGCATTGTTTAGTATATACTACAAAGAACTTCCCATTTAATACGTACAAGGTTTGTTGATTGCCGTCAACAAGCAATATGAATTAATGGAGTATGCCCAAAATCCAAATTGAAATAGAGTAGGCACTAACCTATAATCAAGTAATCATGGCAAAAAATCCTGACTACCCGAACAGAAATTTCAAAATCAAAGTAGATTTTGAACAACCCCCAGAAAGAGATTTTCCACTTATCGGTTTTCTTTTTCATTGCAGGGGTAAGTTGCTTCAATGGCAATATGTGAAAGACAATATCTTGGAATTCAATCTAGAGAAATTGCCTAAGGAAAACAGGGAAATGAAAATAAATCCTGAGCAGCTCAGGCTATTTATCGCTCCCGCTTCCGACAAAAAAATCACCCGAATAAACACTGCCGAACAGTTGCAAAGCTATAAGGCATACGAGGCATTGATAAAAATGGACGCCAACCAAGGCTTCTCTATTTTGCCCATTCCTGAGGTGTTATCCCGCTTCTGGCTTTGGTGCAAATGCCGCGTAAGTGGAAAAGTTTCAAAATGGTTCCACACGGGCAACAATTGGGAAGATCGCGCAGTTTGCAGGGCGCGTGTACATATTTGTGAGATTGATCCTATTTTGTATTGGATCAATAGAATACCGGATCACATTATCGCCAAGGTGCCAGATGCCATATTGAAGCCAGTATTTAAATTCCCGATTCCCATTCCAGATCCTGAGCCTTTTCAACGGATTGAACGCTTTCCAATGATGGAAGGGGGAAATGAAGAGAATATTTTCAAAACGCAATCGCTTCAAGGGATACGTAAGGAAACCATTTCCAAATTACCCGAATTGGGTCCTGAAATAAAACAGCAATTTGCCTCTGGCAACCTGAATACTATTAGGGAAGCTATAGCAAAAAATTATATGTTGTTGCATCCATGGTTCTGCTTTTGGCCGTGGTGGTGGCCTTATTTTTACCGTTGTAAGGAATTGGCGGTAGTAGAAACCAATGCCAGCGGTAGGTTTGAAAAGAGTGTTTACTATAACTGCTTTGGCGATAAGCCTGATATTTATATTTGGGTTGAATATATGATCAATGGGGTTTGGACCACAGTTTACAAACCGCCCATCCCTTGCAATACCCATTGGAACTACGCTTGTGGTACCGATATAAACATTCATCTTACTCACGAGATGGTTGCAGGCGATTGCTGCTGCGATTGCCATTTGCCAGGGCAAAATGTCTTTTTAAGGTCTGTTGGATATACCAGCGTTTCCCATATAAAACAGACGCATCAACTGCTACCACCCCCAATGCAATCTGTAGCTTATGATAGGATTGGTTTAACGGATGCAGGCGCATCTGGAGACAGTTTCTTAATTACCACAGTAGATGATTATAAAAGACCATTTGGCGGGATTCCGACTTTTAGAATGGGCTTCGGCAATGATTTGCCAAATTCCAATATGTATTATTATCGTTGGAGTTATAGGAAAATAAAAAGTACCGATTTGTCTCCCGAAACTTCGTATGAGCCATTGGAGCCTATGGGCGCCACGTTTAGTAAGGGATATGACTATATCTATGAGGATTCAAACGGCGATGAACAATGGGGTGCAGACAGTGTGAAACTTGGTCCTTTTACAGAGGGCCCGAATGATAACTTATATATTATACCGCCGGAACTGCCAGAGATGGCGCCGTTCAATATATCTGAGGATTCGCATCCGCATTGGCATCAGCAAACGTATAATATGAATACGATGACCTTTGATTCCACGAAGCTTGCGGGAGATGGGTTATACCAATTTAAGTTGGAGCTGTTCGACAAGGGAGGCAATCTTTTACAAAATCTTCCAAGGACAACCTTCAAAACGCCAAGACACGACAACGCGAGTTTTAGTGAAAATGCACCCGATATTCTATTGGAAAATCCAAATTCCTCCAATGCGGATGCTTTCAATATTATTATGCGAATAGACAACGGTCAGTGCGCAGGCGATATTTACACAGTAAATGTAGATGACGTGCCTGCTTCTTCAAACTGTTGTGGCTTCGTGAAATATAAACCCGATGGGGAAGAAGCTGAACTTGAACTTACCTTTAAAGCAGTCCATCCCACCAATTTTGCTGAGTTTAGCTTTGGTGTGGTTAAAGGTACCTGTGGGGGAGTACCCATAGCCAATGCAAAAGGAATGGTTATAGATAGTGCCTCTGGCTATACCCTAGACACGACTACGGGAATTTACAGCAAAAGTTTTACCCCTTCAGAATTGTTGGGTGAATGTTATGTAGATGGAACTGGAAAAGCCGCATTTGCTGAAACATTGCGCATAATTTCTACGGCTACGGACGGTAAATCGCGCGTTGCCAGAGATTACGGCAGAACAGTGGCATTTGCACTTGAACCCTAAAATCTTTAGGTTCTTGTAAATAAAAAGCTCGTAGATGTGAGGCTACGAGCTTTTTTTTTGCTCACATTTCAAAATTCAATCGATGTAATAGTATAACCAATAACTTTTATTATGTACAGCTTATCGGTCTAACCTTGGCTTGGTTTAAGGAAACGGTAAATAACGATACCTTTATTGGCTCTACCGGACAGATAACAAAGGAGATGCTAGAAAATTACAATATGCTGGCAGATAGCTATGTAACCAATACCGGTAAATTTTTTAATATGATGGAGGATCTCGCAGAGCCTTCAAACAAAAAAGCAAAAAAGAAGAAAAAGGATGAAGGTATGTCTGCTCCATTGTTTTGAGCAAGTTCAGCAATTCCATGAACTAATAAAACCACACCTGTCGGTGTGGCTTTCTGATGGTGGAGCCGGAGGGAATCGAACCTATCTAATTGAAATTATTTTTTTTCACAATAAAATTATGTAAAAACCTTTTATTAATAACTGTTTACGAGTATTTGAAAAATATCTATAATTAGAATACGTAATACTTAGATAGTATAAATACGTAAAATGTCGGGAAGATGTCGGGAAGAATATTAACATTTGCTATATTTGAAGTGTTCAAAAATGATATTTTCTAATGGCAACAATAAAATACTTCACAAAAGGAGCCGGAAACCCCAGTACAATTCATTTAAGATTGGTACACGGCCGTAAATTCGACTTTACAAAATCTACTCAGCTTTTAATTGATCCTAAGTACTGGAATAATAAAAAAGGATTGGTTAAACAGATAGCGGACTTTCCCGATAAGGTAAACGTACAAAATGACCTCAACGATTTAAGGAGCCATATTTTAAATGTTTTCAATGATAGTTATACCTCCGGCCAGTTAATTAATAGTGATTGGCTAAAAAGTACAATAGAGAGCTTTTTTAATCAAAATGAGAATGTAGATTTTAACTATATAGTTGACTACGGAAATTATTTTGTAAAGAATTTAAAAAACTCAATTCAGTCAAACGGTAAAATTGGGGTAACTCCGGCAACCTCAAAAAAATATCAAACCATAGTAAATAAATTAAAAGAGTTTGAAACCTATAAGAAAAAACGTTTAAAGGTTACAGATATTAATTTGGCTTTTCATAAAGATTTTATTTATTTCCTTCACGATATACAGTTACTCAGCTACAATACAACCGGGCGTTATTTGAAATTTGTAAAAACTATTGTGAAAAGTGCTAAAGGTTACGGCCTAAAAATTAGTGAGGATATTGATAAAAAGGAATTTAGGCAACCGAAGGAACCCACGACCTTTATAACACTTTCAGAAAGTGAAATCGAAACTATTTTTAAACACGACTTTAGTAAAACGCCTTATTTAGAAAACGCCCGGAATTGGTTAATAATTGGCGTATGGACCGGAGCACGTGTAAGTGATTTATTGAAATTTACAGTTGGAAATATACACAATGGCTTTATAGAATATACGGCTAAAAAAACCGGACAAAAAATTGTCCTCCCTTTACACTCACAAGTAATTGAGATTTTGAACAACCTCAACGGCCAATTTCCACGACCTATTTCAGACCAAAGGTTTAACGATTATATAAAATTAGTATGTAAAGACGTTGAACTAAAAGAGCTTGTTAATGGTGCAAAAAAGAAAAAATTGAAACCGAAAGTTTATCGGAAAGTAAAGGGGGAATATGAAAAATGGGAATTGGTAAGTAGTCATATTTGCCGGAGATCTTTTGCAACAAACCATTACGGCAAATTACCCACTCCGGTATTAATGGCTATTACAGGCCACACCACAGAAAAAATGTTTTTACAGTACATTGGCAAAACCGCAATGGATAATGCTGAGGTATTAAATAGCTTTTGGCAAGACCAGGAACACAAAAAGAATAAAACCGCAAAACTGAAATTAATTAAAACCGGAACCAATGAATGATTTAAACAATAAAGGAATTAAAGGTTTAATAAGTACTTTAGAACGTATTGAACGAGAAAAAAAAGAAAAGGAATTAAGATTTTATTTGAAAAATATAGGGGTAAAATTAAACACTTTCCCAATAATTTATTTAAACTAAATTTTTTAAAAACTGGATACAATGAATGATTTAACCACAATTAGAGGATTTTACGAAACTTATTTAATGCTTTTACCCCAGTACGAAACCCAAAAGGAATGTTTTGATTTTCTTAATGCTGAGGTTAAAAAAATCAATGGCGAAAAAATGTTTTTCAATTTATGTGATTTTCAAATTCGTACCATTGGAAAAGGATTGGAAACAATACCGGACTTTTGCAAAACGTATTTTAATTTATTGCCGTATTTCCCGAGCGCAAAAGAATGTTTTGAATATCTACACGGAATTTCAGAAACGAGGGCAGAAAACGCCCTATTTTTAGATTATCGGGATTTTAAAGAGCGCACTTGGAGTGCATAAAGTTTTAATTGTTCAAAATGATTTAGGCAAAATGGCAAATAATGAGATTAGAAATAAATTTTTTGATCTACTCAACAATAGAATTAATTTAAAAGTTGCTGAGGATTATAAAAATAGCATAGTTGAAAACGCATTATATAAATATGCAGTTGACAATAACGCCCGGATTAACTTTTTAGAAACTTTAAAAGAGTACGATATTTTGCCACATTGGAACCCCTATACAATAAAGGGGGTTCATTTTGAAAATGGAACTTGTGAATTAATAGAAAGTGAAATTAATGAGCTATTAAATGAATACCGGGTTAATCTTTCTAATAATGATTTTGGGGAATTTCAAAACGAACTGGATAAAGAAAAACCGTTAGGCCTAAAAAGTTACTTTCGTTTGATAATGGCCGTTAATGATTGTTTGGAAATACAAATAATCAATGAAATGATTAGGGAGCTTCGAGTAAACCAAACCGCCCTTAAAACCCCCGAAAAGAATTTTAACCGTATTGTATTTGAAACTTCGGAAAGTGAATGTTTTTTCAACTTCTTAATTTCTGAATGGATTGTAAAAGAAGAAAATAAAAAAACGGCAATTAGTTTTATTTTTAGGGAAATGTGGTATAAGAATACCGATAGTGAACTAAAGTATAAGATCGTATGTACCTCAACGAGATTTGCGGAATATTGGAATAAAGAATACAAAGAAATTTTTGAAAAACTGGATCCAAAAAATCCAAAGTTTAAAAATGACTTTACGAATACATATTATAGAACTTCATTTAATGACTATTTAAAAAGTTTTGATAGTAGGGAGCAATAGGAGATTAAAAACCCCTATTTGTCGCCTATTGTCGCCTATTTGCTAAAATACATTTGTCCAAACATTAAATACTTTGTTATGGACAATACAACATTAGTAACTGGAACTACTCCCGAAAAATTAACTGAAAACATTCTACAAGGGGTAAGGAAAGAAATTGAAGATTTAAAACAATACTTTCAACCAAAAGAGCCGGACGATCTTTTAACACGCAAAGAAACAAGTGAGCTATTAAAAATTTCCCTTGTTTGTTTACACGACTGGTGCAACAAGGGAATACTTAAACACTACAAAATAGGGAACCGTACGTATTTCAAACGGAAAGAGATCAACGAGGTATTGTGTAATTCAAATAAATAGAGTTATGCAAACCGGCAATTTGAGATATTTCCGGGGGATCTATGCCCTCAAAAAAAGTACTGGCGAAAATCCTATAAAGGAATTTGAGTTGATCAATACCGATATTCTAAAGGATTGTAAACTATTCACAAATATAGTCCGTATTGAAAATGATAATGGTTACCACGACCGGAGCCGTTATTTTGAATACTGGCTATTCCTAAGAAACGAAACCAACTGGAAACGGTGCTATAAGTCCGGCCTTGCCAAAACTCAAAATGATTTTGTATTTGAGGGTAATTTTTCGCGGCCGGTAATACTGGATCAAAAGACGGCCAAAGGCAAAGATTTTGAAAATCCTCAGCATTTTATTATTGCTCAGTCAATAAACACCTGGAATACTTTTGTACTGGATATATTCCCGAACTTTTACCCAGTCCAAAAGAAACTGCAAACTGCAATACTCAAAGAACATAACTACTTACTAAGAATAAAAAAGGGAGCCTAAAACAGCTCCCTAATTTGTTCAAAATGATTGTACAAACTGGCAAGTTTGATACAGTCACAAAGATACAATTTAATGGAAGAAACAAAACAATATAGATTTAGTATTTATATTAATCAAAGAGCAATTAAACAATTTTTAGAAATCAATAATTACCCTTTGGAATATATGACTTATGAGAAAATTTGTATTTTATCATTTTTGGCAGATAGTTTTAAAGAAACAAATACCGGACTTAAAAAAAAGAAGATTAAGGGGAAAATGTATTTATACTTTTCGGATAAATTGATTTGTGATAATTGTATTTTTTTGTCAATCAAAAAAAGAACTGTAAAATTACGTATTTCTGAATTAGTGGGATTGGAATTTGTAGAACGAATAGTTATAAATAACCGCCGGTATCTAAGGCTTTCCGATAGCTTCACAGAATTATGCGAGTCTAATAACTCCTGGCTTACACCCCTTCAGTTTTTAATGAAATTTAAACCTAATTTCTTTAAAAGTCTTAAAAGTGAATTTGAGCCACATTTGGATAATTTTAAAGATTTAACAGAACGTTTTAATGATAGTTACAATATAAAAGGAAAAGAATATGATTGTGATAAAATCTATTATGAATTGAGCTCATATTTGGGAAAATGTTTAACTAATAGAAATAAAGGTATGCAAGGGGGTGCATACTAAGTATGCAAGGGGGTGCATAGTAAGTATGCAAGAATTTGCAACATATTATATATATAAGAAATAAAAAAATAAAATTAGCGAGAATTATAATTCGCCCTCTTTTTAAATTGAATTTAAAAGGGGTATGGGGTAAAAAACTTTGAGTATTGCCGGGCGTGTACATCGCTATTATCTTTTCTTTTTACTCACTTGAATATTTTAAAGGGGGGGGTTATATGTTATAAGTAGTATAGAAGAAATGAAAAATAGCTATTATAAACCTCAACTTATTAGATTTTACTGAAATGTCGGGAAGATGTCGGGAAAAAGAAAAACGCCCTATCTACGAATTACTGTAAATAGGGCGTTCTTATAAATTAATTGTGGAGCCGGAGGGATTCGAACCCTCGTCCAAACGCGCAATTATACTGCCTTCTACATGCTTAGTTTTCATTTAGGTTTTCGTGGGATTGCCGGTCGAAAACTACCAACGCACCCCTTATCTTCACTTGAGCTTCACCCTGCCATCAAAGCACTAACAGAGCTAGGTTTACTTTTACGAAGCCACTATATCAACCGCCGCAAACCAAGGCCGTTGAGTGACTTCCTGCTTGCCCACCTTGTGGGCCGAGGCACATCCTACTGTAATTCGGATTATGCAGCTAGGGCGTAGTTATTCTCGCCGTTTAAAAAGTGTGAAATATGATATTAACGAGCTATATCCCAGCGCTCGACATGCTTACAATACAATTAGACCCGCTGTCAAAACCAGTCGGCCCCTTTATTCAGTTGTCAGTTATCGGTTATCAGTTAGCCTACAACTTCTATAGAGCGGGCAAAGATACATGAAAAACCCTATCTTTGCCACCCTAATAATTACTCAAAAAGCATACCAAATGCCTATAACCTTTGCCATCATCAAAGAACGCAAAAACCCACCAGATCGTCGGGTGGTTTTTTCGCCGGAAAAGTGCCAAGAAGTCATAAAGCAATTTCCCGATGCGAGGATAATTGTAGAATCTTCCGATATCCGCATTTTTTCTGATGAGGCTTATGCTAAAGCAGGTTTTGAAGTGTTGGATGATGTTTCTGAAGCAGACATAATGCTGGGTGTAAAGGAAGTGCCGGTAGATGCTCTAATTCCGAACAAAAAATACTTTTACTTTAGCCATACCATTAAAAAACAGCCTTACAACCGAAAGCTATTAAAGGCAATGCTCAACAAAAATATTGAAATGTTTGATCACGAAACTATCGTGAATGTAGAGAATCACAGGCTGATTGGTTTTGGGTATTACGCAGGCTTGGTGGGCGCTTATAATGGTTTTAGGGAATTGGGTTTGCGCGATCAGCTGTTCACGCTTCCAAAAGTAGAAACCCTTTCCGACCTGAAAGCTGTAAAAGCAGAATTGGATAAAATAACACTTCCAAATATAAATATTATTCTTTCGGGAACGGGGAAAGTTACGAGAGGAGCAAAGGAGATTTTGGATCACTTGAAAATCCGCGAAGTTAACGATGCCGATTACCTTTCTAAAAATTACAATGAGCCCGTTTATTGTCTGATTGACGTTTCTGAATACAATAAACACAAAGACGGTGGCGAATTTGTCAAAGAAGAATTCTACAACGACCCATCTGATTACGAAAGTGATTTTATGAAATACGCCAAGGTGAGCGATATGTTTATTACGGGCCATTTCTACGGAAACGGTGCGCCCTATATTTTCACTAGGGAGGACGCCAAAAGTCCTGACTTTAAAATAAGTTTAGTAGCCGATATTTCTTGTGATGTAGATGGTCCCGTAGCTTGCACGCTACGTGCTTCCACAGTTGCAAATCCTTTTTACGGTTACGACCGAAAGACTGAAAGCGAAACCGCTTTTGATGCTCCTGGGGCAATAGCTGTAATGGCGGTAGATAACTTGCCCTGCGAACTTCCCAAAGATGCCAGCGAGGGTTTTGGCGATATGTTTTTGGAAAATGTAATTCCCGCTTTTTTTAATGGCGATAAGGATGGAATACTGCATCGTGCCCAAATAACTACAAAGGAAGGAAAATTGACTCCCAGATTTGCATATCTACAGGATTATGTTGAAATTGCCGACTAGCAAATTAACTTTTTGTTAACAACCATGCAATTGAAACATACTGAGCAGAATATACAAACAGCTCTAGTAACTGGAGCCGCTTCGGGACTGGGTTTTGAGTTGGCTTTGCTATTGGCAAAAGATGGCTACGACCTTATTTTAGTGGATGTTGATGCCGAAAAACTTGAAACAGCAAAGCAGGAAATTATTGCTATTTACTCCCCCAAAATTCAACTAATACACAAAGATCTTAGCACCTGCAATGTAGCGGGTGAAATTTTTAAAGCTATAGAAGATAGGCAAATTGATGTTCTTATAAATAATGCTGGCTTCGGAATTTTCGGTAATTTCAACGATACTGACTGGGAACGTGACGCAGAAATGCTAAATCTGCATGTGGTTACTACTACACATTTAACCAAACTCGTTTTAAAGGGAATGGTTGAGCGGGGCAATGGAAAAATAATGAATATGTCTTCCCTTGCAGCTTTTCAGCCCGGCCCTTTGATGTCTTTATATTACGCCTCCAAAGCTTATATTCTTTCCTTTTCTGAAGCCATTGCCAATGAACTGAAAGGTACAGGAGTTACTGTTACCGCGCTTTGTCCGGGGCAGACCAAAACCTGTTTTCAGGAAGTGGTTTCCAGCGGGACAAAAAATTCAGAGAATAAAATAAAGTTCAATATTGCCTGCCCAAAACAAGTAGCCGAGTACGGTTATGAAGCCATGCAGAAAGGAAAAGTTGTGGCTATTCCGGGAAACTTCAACAAATTCTTGTCTAAATTGCCGCGTTTTGTTTCAAGAAGAACCGCTACGGCTGTCATACGAAAGATTCAGGAAAAGAATAGGGATGCCTAATATTCTTCTTTAAATCTTCTTTAACTGAATAGGCTCTTCCGATTGTATTTTTATCAACTCTGTAAAAAATTCACGAAGCGTTTTATAAGCTTCCGGGGAAAAGGTATAATTGTCCAACTTTACGCTTAATCTAATATTTACCTTGCTTGCTGTTTGGCTGTAAACAATAGACATTTCGCCATCGTTATTTGGCAGTTTCACAAGGCGGCTAGCAGGTGTTTGTACAATTTCATATTGATCCGTAACATCCATGGAGATTAAATAGTTATTTGTAATGGGAAATCCAAACTCTATAGGGTATTGGCGGTTTTCTTTTTTGAAAGGGTTTTCTGAAAAATAGGTCTGCATCAAAAACGGATACACAAATAGCTTGTCGCCCACGGGCTGTTCGTACAATGAAATATCGTAGCTTTCCTTGTAGGGTTGCTCAAGATCCTTTTCATTTTGAATTTCAAGATTTGTAATGTTCAAGCCTTCATTTTTGCTTTGCTTTCTTTTAATGATTTCCTCTTTACTGAATTCATTGTATTCCTTTCGCTTTTCAACAGAAATATAACCTGTGGAAACTTCATTGACCTTTCCAGAAAACTGGCCAGTTTCATCTGCGGACAGTTGCAGATTCACATAATGCATATTTTTGGCAAAAGGCTCAATAGGTGCCCAATAGCTTCCCTTTTTGAAATCCAAAACACGTCCTTCCATATTAAGGTCACGGTAGGGAAGTACTCCAAACGGAGTGTATTTATCCGTTGCATCCAGTAAATACTTTGTGTTGTTGATGTCTAGATATACAATGGCATAGTTAAAGTCTGTAAGAACTGGGTATTGTTTGGTAGGCATAGCTCTATCCCGGGTTGCCAGGAGCATTATCTTCGCATCCAGACCAACAGATTCCAAGGCGTTAATAAGTCCCAAATTGATTTCGGAACTATTTCCGGCATTCTTTTCAAAAGCTTCTTTAACACGAATGTCATCTAGGATCCGTGTTTCGTTATTCCAAGACATTTTATCCTGAATAAAATAGTAAACTGCCTTTGCGCGTTCCAGTTCATCAGATACAGAAAGTATAGAGGAGGGCAGTTGATCTTTAAAGAAACCGGTATATTTTAATTGCCGCCCTAAATCTTTATCGTACCTAAACTCGTGATCCACATCGTCCCAAGATTTGGAAAAGGCCGATCTGCTTTCATCTAAGCGGACTATATCGCGAAGTTCAAACTTTAATGCGGGCATGTAGTTATCCCTAGAGAGCATATATTGCTCTTCTTTAAAAGCAGGGATTCCTTTCATTACGTAGGTTGCCGATTCGCAGTCACCAGGAACCTTAAAGCCAGGGAGATGGAAACAATCCATTTTTATTTCGGCGTGGTTCACATCAAGTTTTCTATCGCCATAAAGAGTTCTATTAAAAGTATAGTTTCCAGGAATCTCTGTGTGAAGTTCTGAGTAAATAGTAGGTAGGTCATTCATAAATGACCAGCCCCCAAAATTGAAAAAATACGGGGTTTCTACTCTATAGGAATATTCTAGAATACTGCCATCCTGAACATTGGCAAATGTAAATTTTTTAAGAGACCAGTGCTGGGTTTCGTCAGTATCAAAGATTGCGTTACTGCTCACATAAACTTTCGATTTGCCGTTGTGTGTAATAGCTTTAAGGTCTTTTATATTTTCTCGAACATTGTTTTCGCGGTAATATGGTATTTCTACGGTAGCATAATCAAAGTTTTTGGCATCGAATACTTTAATTTTTCGGTGTACTTCTTTTATAAGCCTGATATAACCATCGGCAGCATCTACGGTATAATTTCCTCTTTCGTAAAGCACCACTCCCGCTGCGTCCGGATCTAAGGAATAGCTGGTCATAGCAAACTCTTCACGCAGTGGTTCCCCAAAGGTATGCACAGACTGTGTTTGGGAGTAACAAAATGATAATAAAAAGAAACAGCTAGTGAAAAGTAAAGTTTTTAAAAACATATTATATTTTTTTTAAAATAATGGATTCTTCCTTCAACATCGTTATCATAGTGCCGAAAAATTCTTTTATGGATTGGTATGCGTCGGGAGGGAAACGGTATGCGGCAAGTTTCATATTAAAGCGAATGTTTATTTTTCCATCTTCTGAAACATAGGTTACTGTGCACTCGCCATCTTCCCTAGGAAGTTTAATGCTTCGGCTTTTGGGTAGTTGTTCAATTTCATACATTTTGCCAAGATCTATGGAAATTAAATAGGTGTTTGTAAAAGGAAAGCCAAAACCCATCGGGTAACTTCTTTCCTTCATTGTGAAGGGATTTTCAGAAATATAAGTTTTGTTGAAAAAGGGGTAGAGAATCACTTTGTCTCCCACTGTTTCGGGTTCTATGGAAATGCTGTAGTTTTCTTTGAACGGCTTTTCAATTTCGCTGAGGTCTTCTACCTGATAGTTGTCAATTTCTATTCCCGCTTTTTCCTTTTCCTCACTTTTTATGTATGCTTCAAGAGTTTCCTCTTCAATAGCGCTCCTTTTTTCCAGCCCAATATACCCATAACTTGCTTGGTTTACTTTTCCGGAGAAATTGCCATCCGCCCCAGCAGCTATTTGCGCATTTGCATAATGGATGTTTTGTTTAAAAGGCTCAATGGGCATCCAGTAGCTTCCATTTTTAAAATTCATTACACGGCCTTGCACGTTCAATGCCCGAAAGGGAATGACTCCGAAAGGAGCTTGTTTGTTGGTTGCGTCTAACAGAAAGGTTTGGTCTGCAATTTTGAGTACTGCGATGCTGTAATTAAATTTTGTCATTACAGGATACAGTTCCGTAGGTAGTCCATTTTGTCTTGTGGAAAGCAACATCAACTTTGCATCTAGCCCAGCAGCTTCCAGCGCATTTATTAGTGAAAGATTGATTTCTGGAATACTTCCTTTTCTTTGATCAAAAGCATCTTTTACCTCTGTCTCTGAACTATAATAAGTACCGTCCCAAGTATAATGGTTTTGAATGAAGCTATAGACTGCTTTTGCTCTTTCAAGATTGACAGTTTTTGAAAGAATTGAATCGGGCAGACGCCTTTTGAAATAACCGGTTTTGTTTAATTGTTTACCTACATAGTCACCCTTTTTGAAAAGCTTGTCCACATCTTCCCATTTATTGGAGAATTTGGTTGTGCCACCAAAATGCCCCACAAATTCTATGGGCTCAAAATCTATTCGAGATATATAGTTGCTTGATGAAAGCATATAATCTTCTTTATGAAAAGCAGGCACATCAGTCATTGCATATACGGAGGTTACGCAATCAGCCACCGAATAGTGTTCAGCAGGTCTAAAACATCCATGTTCTATTTCTGATGATTGAAAGTACAATGGATGCTTACCATACATAACACTTTTATAGCGAAAATTTCCAGCGATTTTACTTATAAATTCGCTGTATATTTTAGGAAGTTCCCCTTGAAATTCCCATCCGTCAAAATTAAAAAAAAATGGAGATTCAAGTCTATATGTATATTCTATGATACTTCCATTCTTAACATTTGGAAAAACAATACGGCAAACCTTACCGATATGAGGTGCAGAGGTTACGAATATTGCATCTGAAGCAACATAGGTTTTTAATGGCCCATTATGAGTAAGTGCATTGTACCCTGTAACTTTTTCGCTATTACCATTAGATACTAGCAAAGGTATATCAACGGCACCACCATCAAATCTTTTGGAATCAAAGATTTTTACTTTTCTGTAAACGTTTTTGATTAGCCTAATATAATCGCCCACAGTTTCAAATTCATAATAACCCTGATCAAACAAAACCACCGCCGCGGCCGTGGTATCTTTTTCGTAAACTTTTAGGGTAAAATCGCTTTCAGAAGGTTCGCCAAATTCGGATGTTTGGCGTTCTTGGGAATGAATAGAATGAAGTGAAAGAAAAAGAGTAAATAAGATTATGGGACGCAAAAACATAAAAGTCACAGTTAATTGACTTGCAAAATAGACTAAATATTATAATTACAAAATGATCACCCTTTTATATAAACGAAAATATATTTTTCAAAACTCCAATATCCCAATTTTAAAAACAGCCCGAAAAAAGCGGAAACAATATATGGAAACGATCAAAGAGAAATGTTTTTAAGGTCTTCATTTTTGATAAATATTTTTTCGATTAATAAAATTAGTATAAAGCCCAGCGTATATGCAACCAAATCCCAAAAGTCAAACACGGAACCAATAATGGTTAACAGTATTTCTGACTGTATATCGAATTTTGCAGCGAGCTTAAAAAACTGTAACAGTTCCACGAAATAGGTAAATGCCAAGACAGAAAGTGCAGTTTTTAAAACGTTATTTTTTATAAAGATTTTTAGGAAAGAATACAGTAACAATATTACGAGCACATCCCCTAAAAATCCTCTAATGAAAGAATTGAAGTGGAAATAAGCAATTGCAAATTCTAGCAGGAGGAGTATTATAAATAAAATTAAATAGTTCTTCATTTTTTTAGATTCGTTTGAAATATTTGAATGTCCGTTCGAGCGCAGTCCATAACTTGTGATTAGTAGCCATAGTTTCCTAACTGCGCCCAAACGGAACATAATCTATTCATTGTTCCAATCAATTCTTCGCGAAGCGAACATTATAATTGCCAGAATTAAGAAAAGTCCAATACTACCAACCAAAAGCGCATAGTTTTCCAACTGAATAATGACATAGATGAAACCATATAGCGAAGCCAACGAACCGCAGATAAGCAATGGGAACTTAAACCCTTTCAAAATTGCCCGTGAATAAACTGTTATGAGTGCGAGTACCGAAAAAGCGGCAATGGCGTATGCCTTTAAAAAATTGCTATGTTCGGAAATGGAGATAAGTAAGGTATAAAACATTACTAATGCCAACCCGATCATTACATATTGAAACGGATGGATGTAGATTTTGCTTACCAATTGTATCAACAAAAACACCAACAGCGTTAGCCCGATAACCATAAAACCATATTTAGCGGTGCGTTCACTCTTTTGGTACTCGTCCACGGGAATAATAAGTTTGGTTCCAAAGGCAGATGCCGAAAGATCCGGAAGATACCCAAAAAACGATTGCTCAAACTGTCGGTTTATTTGTAGAATACGCCAATTGGCAGTGAAACCATCTTTGCTGATTTCTTTGTTGGTGTCTTCCGGCAAAAAGTTGCCGTCAAAACTAGGGGAGTGCCAGTTCGATTTCATTGTGGCGTCAGTTTCTTTTCCTATGGGCAAAAACTTCAGGCTTTCGCTGCCGTTAATTTTTAGATTGAAAGAAAAGGGCAGCGACTCAGTAAAAATTTCCTTTCCATTTGCAATGTAATTGCTTTGGATAGTATTCAGATATTCCTTGGAATACTGTGGCGCCATAGATAGAGCTTCCGAATCCAAATTTACAATAGGTGTGGTCTTTATTCCCTTTAGATTCGACGTTTTTAAAAGAACGGTAGCTTTTTCCCAAAGTATATTTTCCTCGGGAATATCGGTATTCGTAAAATCAATTTTCGGAAAACTTCCCTTAATGTCGATGACCGCGGAATAAACAACCGATTCGTAGATGCTTCGGTTTAACGGTTTTGTGTCAACTTGGGAGACAATATTTAATTTGTCTGGAAAGAAATAGGCGTTTTCCACAGTTTCCTTTGTTTTTGTATAATAGGAATTACTTTTCTCGTTGAAAATCTTTTCTTCGGAAATAACTTTGTAGGGAATTTTCACAATTGGGCCAGAAAGTAGGACTTCATTTCCCCATTTCTCATTTATTTCTCGGACCACTTCCTCTTGCCTGTATGCCCTTTCGTTGATAAGGGATTTTACAAATTCCAACGGTATCAATAATATTAATAATAAAAACCCGACCACAAGCATTCTTGCGGTGATGGAGTTACGCATCCAGTTTCCAAATTTATTTCTTTTTAATTCCATTTTGTTGATTTTAAGGTTTGAGAAATTTTACTTACAATCTATGATCCTGAAATTGGTGTACCGAAGATGCCAACGGCAAGTTCTGCCCAAATAAGGAAGAGCATGATTAAAATCATTGCACAGATAATGAATCGATGGGTTATTTTTTTTACTTTTCTCAATACTAGTTCACACCAAAGCCCAGTGACGAGCAATAGGAATCCCATAACTATAAAGTCAAAAAGATCCCAATTTACTTCATCGGTAAATTGCATGGCTATCAAGGGTACCAACAATAGTAGAATAACGCTGCATATAATGGCGATTAGTCTTTTGTTTTCATTTATTCCAAGTTTACTTTTTTGTGTTTTCATGTTTTAGCGTTGTTATTAATTAATGATAAAGTACTTTGTTTTTCAAAGTAAATTAATAAAAAAATATATTTCTTACTTTTTTGGTTTTTGAATTAGTTTTTCAAGTGCGTCGATGTGCTTTTTGAATTCAGCTTTTCCAAGTTTTGTGGCTGTGTAATTGGTGTTTGGTTTTCTTCCCACAAAGCTTTTTTCCACCAAAATATATTCTGCCTGTTCCAATGCTTTTATGTGACTGGCTAAATTGCCATCGGTAACTTCAAGCAATTCTTTAAGACGGTTGAAATCGGCATCTTCGTTCACAACAAGAATGCTCATAATCCCCAGGCGAATACGATGATCAAAAAGTTTATTTATGTTGTCTATAATGCCCACGCTTAGCTTTTTCGCTCTTTTAAATACATAATACTTCCATAGATAATATGGAATAGTCCAAAGCCCAAGAGCCAAAACCAGAGGCCATAACCTGGTAGGGCTGCGCAAAGTAATCCAATACTAATTTCGGCGTAGCCCAAATATTTTACGTTTCCAATAGTGTATTTTGAGGCATTTACGAGTGCCAGTCCATAAAAGATAAGCATTAATGAAGCGCTTAGACCATAATGTTGGCTGTTCAGTTTTATGATAATGTATATACCACCGGTAATAAGCGGCACTAAAAAGTTTATGAGTAAACGACGGGTAGTGGTGTCCCAGATTTTTTCCTTGTTTTTTTTTGCTTTTTGGGTAGTCAGTAAATAAGCAGTAACTACACTGAGTATGGCTACAGAGACTAAGAGTGCGACCAATAATTTAAAATTCCAGCTATGTAGGGTGAGAAATTCCCCAGGTTTCGGGAAAAGATATAGATATGCAATGACGGCACCAATAATGGCATAGATTCCCGCAAAAATCCCGGAGAGCCCACTGAGCGATATAAAACGGGAAGAGCGGTTCATTAAGTTTTTAATCTCGCTGATGTCTTTCAAATAATCATTTTCGCTCATAATAAAGTACTTTGAAAAACAAAGTAAATATAAAAATACTTCTCATCCAAATTAAATTCTAAAATATTTTTGGAAGCTAATTTTTTAAAATACCAATTTGTAGGAAATATCTTATAGTAAAAAAGGGGGAAATCCCCCATGAAATTCAGGCTTTTTCCTCTTGACTGATGTTGGTCTTCTTCGCATCTTTACAGTATCAAATTAATTGGGGAGTTAATTTAGACAAGAGGTTAAAGGCTGTTTCCGAAAAGAAGCAGCTTTTTCTTTTTTAGTCACTATCCAAAGTATAGAAAAACAGGAAAAACCCTGTAAAAAATTGGGGGAAATCCCTCTTGATTGGTATCTGTTTTTAGCCCGATATTTGAATACTTATTTAATTGGGGAGTTTTATAAGTTTTAAATTCTGAGACTGTTCCCTAAAAGGGAACAGTCTTTTTTTGTTAAGAATCAACATTTCTTATTTTATAAAGTTCTGTTATTAGCCGAAGAGCCCTGCCAGCAAACGCTGGCAGGGCTCTTTTTTATAGATTATTTTCAGCCTATAACTGATTAATGGTTTTTCGGATGGCCACAAGATCTGTCAACAGTTTTTCCAGTAGGCTTAAATTCAACATATTGGCGCCATCGCTTTTTGCGTTTGCGGGATCGAAATGAGTTTCTATAAAAATGCCATCCGCACCTGTGGCTATTCCTGCACGTGCTATTGTAGAAATCATTTCGGGTCTGCCCCCTGTAACGCCAGCACTTTGGTTGGGCTGTTGTAAACTATGGGTGACGTCCAAAACTACGGGAGCATATTGCTTCATTGTGGGAATGCCTCGGAAATCCACAATCATATCTTGGTACCCGAACATCGTTCCGCGATCGGTGATAACAACTTGTTGATTGTTGCAATCGGTAACTTTTGTAACCGCGTGCTTCATACTTTCCGGGCTCATGAATTGTCCCTTTTTCAAGTTCACCACTTTTCCTGTTTCAGCAGCTGCTACCACTAAATCGGTTTGGCGCACCAAAAATGCTGGTATTTGTAAAACATCCACATATTCCGCAGCCATTGCCGCATTACTCACTTCGTGGATATCTGTAACGGTGGGAACGCCAAAAGTTTCGGAAACTTTTCGGAGTATTTTCAAGGCTTTTTCATCGCCAATTCCAGTAAAACTATCAATCCGGCTTCGGTTTGCTTTTTTGAAACTTCCTTTGAAGATGTAGGGAATTTCCAGCTTGTCAGTAATTTTTACAATCTTTTCAGCAATCTGCATCGCCATTTCTTCGCCTTCAATAGCGCAGGGGCCAGCGAGAAGGAAGAAATTGTTGGAAGTTGTGTGTTTTATTTTTGGGATTTTATTCAGTTGCATTGTTTCTCCTTATTTTAAAACAAAGGTAGTTAAAAGCTTCTTTCGCCCAACTTTGAAAAATCAATGGAAGTTTACCAAGATTTATTCTTTCACAATTTTATGGGTTTGGGAATTTCCATTTTCATCTTCAATATTTAAAATATAAACACCCGCTTCTGCTTTGGAGAGATCAATTTGATTGGTGTTTTGCTTTCTTTCTATACTTTGTCCCAAAATAGTAAAAACAGAAATCTGCGAAATAGGTAGTTTTGATTCTATATAAAGAACTCCACTTGTTGGGTTTGGATAAATATGGTAGTTGGCAATTTCATTTTCTGAAATGCCCAAAGTGTTGTTTTTGTACCACGCTAATTTATTGTCACCGCTAGATGCAGAAGCAATATCTAGCCAACCGTCACCGTCAAAATCTGCAGCTTTTGCGTCACTTGCAAAATCAGCTGCTGCATTTATAATAATAGGTGTTCCGAATGTTCCTTCTCCGTCTTCATTTTTTTTCCAAGAAACATTATCTAAATCTCTATTCCATAATAGCATGTCATTGTCATTATCATTGTCAAGATCATAAAAAAGGTATTGATCATAAAAATCTAATATTATAGATTGAAGGTCTCCAAAATTTCCTTGATTATCTAAGTTTTCAAGCCAATGGGTGCTTACAACGGAATTATCATCTACAGAGGTCATTATTAAATCCTTTTTTCCGTCTGTGTTTATATCTGCATATTGAAATTCAATAATATTTGTTCCTCCAGATTGAACATAAAGGAATTGATAAATAATCTGCATTGGGCCAAATGTTGCATTGCCTAAATTTTTATACCAAAAAATCTTACCCTGAACATAAACAAATTCTGTTGCCAAAATATCCAATAGGCCATCGTTATCAATATCTTCAAGTAATATTTTAGCAAACTCATTATCATTTTGAATCAATAAATTTTCTGGTCCAAAGGTGCCTTGTCCGTCCTCGTTTTCATACCACACAATCTTCACGCTAGAACTATTGGCCAATGCCACAATCAAATCTTGATCCCCATCATTGTCCATGTCTAAGGTTTTAACTGAAGAAATAAAATCCTGTTCATTTATAATTTGCTCCGTTCCAAAATTTCCCGCCCCATCAAGATTTTCTAACCAAGCAATATAACTTGCATTATTGCTATGATATAAAATGTCCATGTCGCCATCAGTGTCTATGTCTACAAAGTCAACTGAAAGATAATAAACAGGAGTTTCGTTGATAATAATTTCTGAGCTGAAATTCCCGTTACCATCTAAATTTCGATACCAACTCATTTTATAAGTTTCACCAGAAGCAGTTAAAATATCAACAAACCCATCATTGTCTATATCAAAAGGGATTGATAAATAAGGTTTTTCAGTTTCCGTAGAAATAACCTGTTGTTGGCCAAATTGCTGTGCAAACCCTGAAATAGCCCAAAAGATTGAAAGTGTAAATAGTAGTTTTGTCTTCATAACTAAATATTTAACTTAAAGTTATGGCTTTTTTACTTTAAAATCTGGTTTTTCCAATCAAAATAAAATCACAACTTTTAGTTCTAATCCACTTAGAAACACTACTTTTGCACCCTCTTAAAAAAAGGAGCAAGTTTATGAAAGTCAAAAACATCGCTATTATTGCACACGTTGACCACGGTAAGACCACGCTGGTTGATAAAATTATGCACCATTGTAGTATTTTCCGTGAAAACGAAAATACAGGAGACCTTATCTTGGATAACAACGATCTGGAGCGCGAACGCGGTATTACCATTACCTCAAAAAACGTTTCAGTTATATATAAAGACACTAAAATAAATATTATCGATACTCCTGGTCACGCCGATTTTGGTGGTGAAGTAGAGCGTGTATTGAATATGGCCGATGGTGTTTTGCTTTTGGTAGATGCTTTTGAAGGGCCAATGCCACAAACACGTTTTGTATTACAAAAAGCAATCAATCTTGGTTTGAAACCCTGTGTTGTTATCAATAAAGTAGATAAAGAAAACTGTACTCCTGAAGAAGTTCACGAAGCTGTATTTGACTTGATGTTTGAATTGGGCGCAGAAGAATGGCAACTTGATTTCCCAACAGTTTACGGCTCTGCCAAACATAACTGGATGAGCGATGATTGGAAAAATCCAACAGATAATATTGAACCATTGCTAGATATGGTTTTGGAACACATTCCATCGCCAAAAATTGAGGATGGAAACGTGCAAATGTTGATCACTTCTTTGGACTTTTCATCTTTTACTGGTCGTATTGCTATTGGCCGTTTACAAAGAGGAGTATTAAAAGAAGGAATGCAAATTGCTCTAGTTAAACGCGATGGAAAAATAGTAAAATCTAAAATAAAGGAGCTCCATACTTTTGAAGGCTTGGGCCGCAAAAAAGTTACTGAAGTAAAGGCAGGAGATATTTGTGCCTTGGTAGGCTTGGAAGGTTTTGAAATTGGTGATACTGTTGCCGATGTCGAAAACCCAGAAGCTTTAAAAACTATCGCCATTGACGAGCCTACAATGAGTATGCTTTTCACCATCAACGATTCACCTTTCTTTGGGAAAGATGGAAAGTTTGTTACTTCGCGCCACATTAGAGAGCGCCTTGAAAAGGAGTTGGAGAAAAACCTTGCTTTGCGCATGGAACCAACGGACAGTGCTGATAAATTTATTGTTTTTGGCCGTGGAGTTTTGCACCTTTCTGTTTTGATAGAAACCATGCGTCGCGAAGGTTATGAAATGCAAATTGGACAGCCACAAGTTATTATCAAGGAAATTGATGGTGTAAAATGCGAACCTGTTGAGGAAATGACCATTGATCTACCTGAAGATGTAAGTGGAACTGCTATCAATATGGTGACCATTCGTAAAGGTGAAATGATAAGCATGGAAGGAAAAGGAGATAGAATGGTATGCAAATTCCTTATACCTTCTCGGGGGATTATAGGTATGCGTAACCAATTGTTGACAGCAACTGCTGGTGAGGCAATTATGACACACCGTTTTCTTGAATACCAACCGATGAAAGGTGGGATTCCGGAAAGACAAAATGGAAGTTTGGTTTCTATGGAAACTGGTTCTGCGATTCCTTATTCTATTGATAAATTACAAGACAGAGGTCGTTTCTTTGTAAACCCTAACGAAGATATTTACGAAGGACAGGTTATTGGTGAAAATACACGTCAAGATGATATGGCTGTAAACATTACTAAGACCAAGAAAATGTCAAACGTACGTTCTTCGGGAGCTGACGATAAGGCACGGATTATTCCAGCTATCAAATTTTCTTTGGAAGAAGCTTTGGAATACATCCAAAAAGACGAATATGTTGAGGTTACACCACACTATTTAAGGCTTCGTAAAATTTATTTGAAAGAAACGGATCGTAAAAGAAATAAAATATAGAAAAGATAATTGGCGTTCAATTCAATAAACTCAGCGTTTTTTAGTTTATTTGTTATCGCCTAATGGCAAACTTAGTATAAAACAATAGGTATGAATTTTCTTTATTTCGATCCAGGACTGGGAGCAATGATAGTACAGGCGTTAGTGGCAGCAGCAGCGGGCATATTGCTTTTCTCAAAAGGTGTTATGTATAAGGTGAAATCTTTTTTCGGATTGACAAAAGAGAAGGAAGATACTTACGATTCAATTGACGTTGAAGAGCAGGACACCGATAACAATGACAAAAAAGACTGAAGCACACCAAGCCTCATTTCGCGATCCCTCGGGTTATATGTTTTATGATGGTAAAACCCTACGAAGGGCCATCAAACCTATCTATTTTCCGCAGTACAATAAACTGAAAGAGAGTGGTTTTTTCAAAAATCTAATTTCGAATGGTTTGTTGATTCCGCATGAGGAAACTTCTGTTTCTTCGGAAGAGATAATCATTACTCCGGAAGAAATTCCGTTTATCACAAATCCTTACGAATGGAGTTTTGAGCAATACAAACACGCTGCGCTTCACACTTTAAAAATTCAAAAATACGCACTTTCAAAAGGTTTTATTTTGAAGGATGCATCTGCCTACAATGTTACTTTTCACAAAGGGAAACCTGTTTTTATAGACACACTTTCCTTCGATTTTTATGAAGAAGGAACCCCTTGGCGCGCTTACAAGCAATTTATCACACATTTTTTAGGGCCATTGGTCCTTGCAAAATATCATGGCACCGAGGTTTTTAGAATGATGCAGACGCACATTGATGGTATTCCTGTGAAATTGACTTCTTCGTTGCTTCCCACGCGTACTAAGTTGAGCTCGGTAATTTATCCAAACATTCACTTGCTAGCAAAAATGGAGAGTAAGCATAGTGAAGATTACAAAGCCGAAACCAAAATTGCCACCCTTTCTAAAAAAGCGCAGGAGAATATTCTGGAAAGCCTTTATGATCACATAAAAGGTTTAATGTTAAAAGAAGCAAGCGAATGGGGTGATTATTACAGCAAAACCAATTATGACGAGGCTGCTTTTGAAGCCAAAAAAGAACTTATAAAACAATGGATAAAACCATTGGCCCCACAAAAGTTGATTGACGTGGGCGGCAACGACGGTACTTTTGCGCGAACAGTGATTGACAGTGTGCCACATATAATTGTGACCGATATTGACAGCAATGCAGTAGATTATAATTACAAACAGCTTCAAAAGAACAAAGAAACCAATATGCTTCCTTTTGTGTGCGATGTTTTGCAACCTGCACCAGGCATTGGTTTTAACAATACAGAGCGAAATTCTTTAATAGAACGTCTAGCCGAATATGCGCCAGATGTTACAATGGCTCTGGCTTTGATCCATCACATCACCCTTTCGGGAAATGTTCCTTTTGAAAAATCGGCTGAATTCTTCGCTTCATTTTCAAAAAATCTAATCATTGAATTCCCGACCCGAGATGATTCTTGGGCGCAATCGTTACTAGTTCGTAAACGCGAATTTATAAATCACTTCGATTTTTACAACGAAACGGAATTTGAAAAGGGCTACCTGCAGTATTTTACTCTTGAAAAAAAGGAAGTTGTTAAAGGCACTAAACGCTTGCTATACTTATTGAAAAACAAAACCCATGAAGGCTAAAAAAAAGCAGGGATTTTTCTCCGTTTTTTTAAATGATAACAAAGCATATCCTGCGTTGGCAGCTATTGCGGCTGGTCTATACCCACTATTATTTTATTATACAAACAATTATAAAATGATAAATTCGTGGGACCATTTGGGGTATTTTGTATCCTTGTTTTTATTGGCTCCGCTTGTTATTTTTTTTGCAGCACACATCATATCCAAAGGCGTATTTTTTAAAAAATATAAAGATTTTGTACTGCCTTTTTTAAACTTTTTTTTCTTCGCCTTTTATTTAAATATTGCGCTTTATGCAGGTTTTAGCTGGCTGCGGACTCTTGTTGTCTTCGCAATTGCTGTATTGTTCACTATGTTTCTTCGGAAGTATTTTAAAAAAATAATCGTTTTTCAATTGATACTCGCGGTTATTGGCATTTTTACATTAACGCCCGTTGTTATAAAGCAATTGAACTATTCCAAAGAATGGATGAAACAGCCCGATGCTATCGAAACTGCAGTGTTTAAAAAGAAACCGAATATCTATTTCATCCAACCGGATGGGTATGTAAATTTTTCGGAATTGGAGAAAGGGAATTATAATATTGAAAATAAGGATTTTGAAAATTATTTGGAAGAAAGTAATTTCAAGTCATATCCTAATTTTCGAAGTAACTATGCCGCCACACTGCCTACCAATAGCGCGGTTTTTATGATGAAGCACCATTATTATAATGAGGGTTCTGATTTCACCGAAACTATTGATGCACGTAACGTTATTGTTTCGGACAACAGTGTTTTGAGAATTTTAAAAAATAACGGTTACCGAACATTCTTTCTCACCGAACAACCGTATTTCTTAACAAACAAGCCAGAGCTTGGGTATGATTTCTGCAATTTTTCATTAGAGGAAATAAATTTTTTGACCAAAGGAATTGGCGATCCGAAAGATGTGATTGCACCCTTTAATACTTATTTGGAAAAATATCCCGAAGGCCCGAATTTCTTTTTTGTTGAAATTTTCAATCCAGGACATATTACAAATACAATGGAAGATTCCAAAGGGATTGAAGGCGAGCGGAATTATTATATTGAAGGAGTAAAAGAATCCAACAAAAAATTGACCCAGCTTACAGAGTCAATCCTCAAAAACGACACTGAAGCTTTAATAATTATAATGGCAGATCATGGAGGTTTTGTCGGTATGACCAATACTCAGGAATCATACACTAAAAACACGGACCGAGACTTTGTAAACTCCATTTTCAGTACAATTTTATCCATTCATTGGCCCAACGGGGAAGTACCAGAATTTGACGAAAAATTGAAAACTTCGGTGAACTTGTTTCGTATTTTGGTTTCTTATTTAAGCGAAAATCCTTCGTATCTTTCAAACCTGCAGACAGATAAAAGTTATATACTCATCAATTTTGACGCCCCAAAAGGTATTTATGAATATTTGGATCCTGAGGGGAACGTAGTCTTTAAAAAGTACTAATGCAATCTAAGCGAACCAACAGTTTTGGAAAATTTTTTGAAAATGCTTCAAGAAACCCTTTTTTTATAGGTCTTGGAGTAGGTCTTTATCCATTAGTCTTTTATTATTCCCGAAATTTTGGAATGATTAATTCTTGGGAACAGTTTGGATATTTTTTGGCATTGTTTCTATTGTTTCCAATTGTTTTCTTTTCATTACTTAAATGGCTTTCCTCGTTTTCTTTTGTTTCAAAATGGGAAAAATATATATTGCCTTTTTTCAGTGTATTTCTTTTTCTCTTTTTTATAAAAATTATTTTATACACTGACATGCAGCGGAAAATAATATTGGGAATCTTTATTATTTCGACATTGGCAGCGTTTTTTTTACAAAGGCACTTTAAAAAATTTGTCTTAATCCAACTGCTTTTGGCGGCTATTGGGCTTTTCAGCTTAGCGCCAATATTGATGAAATACCTCAATTATTCAAGTGCTTGGAAACAACAGCCAGATGCAATAGAAAGTGTTGTTTTTGAGAAAACACCGAATATATATTATATTCAACCTGACGGCTACGTTAACTTTTCTGAACTTGAGGGTGGGTTTTACAATGTGGACAATACCGAATTTAAAACTTTTTTAGGCGAAAGGAATTTTAAAAATTATCCAAATTTTAGAAGTAATTATATTTCTACATTAACATCCAACAGTGCTACATTTATGATGAAGCACCATTATTACCACAACAGGAAAGACTATTCAGAAATGCTTAATGCACGGAAAAATATAATTTCTGAGAATGCTGTGCTTTCTATTTTCAAAATCAACGGATATAAAACTCATTTTATTACTGAATATCCATATTTAATGGTGAATCGCCCTAAAATCGGATATGATTTCACCAACTTCAAGTACAGTGATATTCCCTATATAACAACAGGTTTCAATGTTGGAAGGGATGTTTATAATGATTTGGAAAGTACAATAGCTTCAAAAAAAGCTGATGGAAATTTCTTTTTTATCGAAATTTTTGAACCAAGTCATATTTCTAGTACTAAGACAGCTTCAAAAGGAAAAGTGACCGAGCGTTCACAATGGCTTGACAAAAGAGAAATTGCAAATAAGAAAATCGAGAAATTAGTGAACCTAATAATTGAGAAGGATCCCGGAGCGCTTATTATGATCATGGCAGATCACGGAGGTTTTGTAGGTTTGGACTATAGCCAAGAGGTGTATAAAAAAACGACAGACCGTGATGTTATTTACAGTACTTTTGGAGCTATGCTGTCCATAAGATGGCCAAATAATGAAGTTCCTGCAGCTGACACCTATTTTAAAAGTTGTGTGAATGTTTTTAGGATACTTATTTCCTATTTAAGTGATGATGAAAAATATCTGCAACATTTGCAAGATGACAAGAGTTATTTAATAATTAAAGAGGGTGCTGAGCCAGGAATCTATGAATATATTGATGAAAACGGAAATATTACATTCAAAAAAATATAACCTATTTTTTATCGGTAACAGTAAGATGAATTTCTTTTAAAAAATAAAAAACAAGAGAGGTGATAGGTTATTCAGTAAAAAAATATGAGTCGAGTGACAGCTTAGAATGGGACAATTTTATTGATTCTGCAAAAAACGCCACATTTCTTTTTAAGCGAGATTTTATGGATTACCATAAGGATCGTTTTGAAGATTTTTCAATGATGGTCTATAAAGGTGAAGAGCTGTATGCCGTTATCCCAGCGAACCGAAGAGATTCCAAAGTTTACTCACACCAAGGACTTACCTATGGTGGATTTGTACTACAGAGTAGCGCAAAATTAATTTCAGCATTTGAGGCCTTCAGGGCAATGCTCCAGTTTCTTTCTTCCAATGGAATATTAAAACTCGATATAAGGGTAATACCTCCATTTTACAACCTATTGCCTTCAGATGAATTGGTCTATTTTTTATTTTTGGCGAATGCCACTTTATTAAAGAGGGACGTAGTCTTTTTAATAGATTATCAGAATAAAATTAGGTTTCAAAAAAATAGGCGAGAGGGCATAAATAAAGCTAACAGAATGGGACTTAGTGTGAAAATGGACACTAATTTTGATGGATTTTGGGACGAAATACTCATCCCGAATCTAAAAAATAAACACGATGTGGCACCGGTACATTCATTGTCTGAAATAAAATTATTGGCCAATCGTTTTCCTGAAAATATCAAGCAATTTAGTGTTTATAAGGACGATAAAATTGTTGCGGGAACAACAATATTTTTAACAAAAACCACAGTCCATCCACAATATGTTTCTGGAAATGCAGATAAAAATATATACGGTAGTCTAGACCTTGCGTATAATTTTATAATTGAAAAATACAAAGACAGTAAAAGATATTTTGACTTTAATATTTCAAGTGAAGAAAACGGGAAATACTTGAATAAGGGACTGATTTTTTGGAAAGAAAGCTGTGGTGCTCGTTCATACACTGTAGATAATTATGTCTTGGATACTAGGATTGCAGATACTTTAACACTCAATTTGCTATGATTCCATTTTTAGATATTCACGCAATAAATGCACGCTTTGAAAAACAATTCCAACAAAGTTTTCAGCAATTTTTAGATTCGAGTTATTACATTTTAGGAAATCAGGTAAAGTTATTTGAGGCCAACTTCGCAAGATTTTGCGGCGCAAAACATTGTATTGGCGTTGGGAACGGTTTAGATGCACTACGATTGATTTTAGAAGGTTATAAAATTCTCGGAAAACTAAAGGAGAATGATGAGATTTTGGTAGCTTCCAATACATATATTGCAACTATTTTGGCAATTAAACAAGCTGGTTTGAAACCAGTTTTGGTGGAAGCTGATTTTGATACCTATAATTTTGACCTTGATTCACTAAAAAATTCAATTTCAAAAAAAACGAAAGCAATAATGCCCGTACATCTATACGGACAGCTTTCACCAATGGATGAAATTTTGAAGATTTCAAAGAAAAATAATTTATTAGTGATTGAAGACGCCGCACAGGCACATGGCGTAAAAGATAAATTGGGCAAGAGAGTAGGGAATATTGGTGATGCAGCGGGTTTCAGTTTTTATCCCACTAAAAATCTTGGTGCGTTGGGCGATGGGGGAGCGGTAACTACCAATGATGATGCTTTGGCTAAAGTGATCAAAAAACTTCGAAATTATGGCACTTCAACTAAATATGTGAATGAGTTGCTCGGTTTCAATTCAAGGCTCGACGAGCTGCAAGCAGCATTTTTAAATGTAAAATTGCCAACGGTAGATGCTGATAATATTCAGCGAAGAGCAATTGCAAAAAGGTATATTTCAGAAATAAAAAACGAAAAAATAAAACTTCCAAAGTATGACGGCGGTGAGAGCCATGTGTTCCACCTTTTTGTTGTTCGGGTTGAAAACAGAAACGAATTTATTGATTATTTAGACCGAAACGGGATTGGCCATTTAATCCATTACCCGATTCCACCGCACAAACAAGAGGCGCTTTCTGAGTATTCACATCTATCATTTCCAATTACAGAAAAGATACATAATCAAGTTCTGAGTATCCCAATGAGCCCAGTACTTAGTGATGAAGAAGCGAACAGTGTGATTTCAGTTTTAAACAAATATTAATTGAAAATTCCAGAATTCATACGCGGTAATTTACTTTTAAAGATGACTTCTTTAAATGCTGGCGTTATTGGGATTCGGCTGGTCATTTCACTTTTTATTCAGCGTTTATTGGCAGAGATTGTTGGCGAAGCTGGAATCGCAAAGATTGGTTCATTGCGTAATCTTCTGGAAATGCTCGGTTCGTTTGCTTCATTGGGTGTTTTCAGCGGGGTTGTAAAATATGTCGCCGAATATAAAGACGATAAAGAACAACTGCAAAAACTATTTTCCACCGTCTTTGTTTTTACTATTTTGGGAACTGTTGTAGTTTCCATAGTGCTATTTTTTTTTGCGGGCTATCTAAGCACTACCATTTTTGATTCTTCCGATTATACTTATCTCATAAAATTATTGGCGGTAATTATTCCCTTTATAAGTATGTACCGCGCTTTTAACGGTATCGTCAATGGACTTTCCCGTTATAAAAAATTGGCTAGCATAGATATTTTCAGTTATATTTTGAGCGTTGCGTTGACAGTGGCTTTGCTACTTAGCCACAATATCGACGGAGCCCTTATTGCAATTGCAATCACACCGGCTTTGCAATTTTTTGTATTGCTGTTTATCTTTATAAAGGTACTTCGGGAATACGTTAAGTTTTCAAAACTTTCTTTCAGAATCCCGATGGCAAAAGAATTATTGGCTTTTTCGCTGATGTCTTTTTTTTCTACGGTTTTACTAAATTATGTGGAAATTGATATTCGAGTAATGATCCAAAAACGCATTACGATGGCCGATGCAGGAATATGGACAGCAATGACCAATATCTCTAAAAATTATATGGTTTTTTCGAGTGCCGTTTTCACATTGTATGTGTTGCCAAAATTTGCCGGAATCCACAACAGAACTGATTTTAAAGCCGAACTTTTCAATATTTATAAAACTTTATTGCCTCTTTTCGGGGTGGGAATGTTGCTGATTTATTTTTTGCGGGATTATGTAATCCAAATCATTTATCCCGATTTTCACGCAATGGCGCCGCTTTTTAAATGGCAGCTATTAGGGGATTTCGTTAGGCTTGCTGCAGTAGTTTTGGGTTACCAATTTTTAGCAAAAAAAATGGTGCGCAATTTTATATTTTCAGAATTAGTATCGCTTGCACTTTTCTATGGTTTTTCCTATTATTTAGCGGGAATTTATGGTATTGAAGGCGTTGTAATGGCACACTTTTTAAGATACATAGTTTACTTTTTCTTGGTGTTTTTCCTCGTGTTCCGTTATTTTAAAAAACAGGAAAAAAAGGCTGAAAACTAAGCTTTTTTCCAAGTTTCCAAATATTTTTCGGCAATGGAAATATAGTTGTGTTCACGTTCAATAAAATCCCGGGCGTTTACTGAAATTGAAGCTAATTTTTCTGGATTTAAAATTAAGTCTTCCAGTTTTTCAAATAGATATTTTACATCGGGAAGTGCGTTTACACATACTTCATCTTCCTTCAAATTATAACGCTCCAAAAACTCAGTTTCGGCTCCAGTAAAAACCACCTTTCCCTTTGCCATCGCTTCCAGAGCATTGTATCCTTGGTCATACGCAAACACTTGATCCAAAAGTATGTGAGCCGAATTATATTTTTCGATATATTCAGAATAGGGAATATTTTCTACTGAAATGATTGAAACTTTTCCGGAATATTTCTGTTGTATTTTTTCAAGCGCCATTTCAAAATAATCGTTTCCCTTTTTTAAATAATTGGCTCTATTTATCCCGTGAAAAATGATGATTTTCCCTTCTTCTGAAAAGGGTTGATAATTTAAGATTGAAGTATTTACAGGATTTGGAATCAGCCCCAAATACTTTTCGTTTCCTATAAGCGGAATGTGATAATCCAAATCTGAGGCTACTATTCCAGCTACATTTTCAAATACAAATGTGTGCAGATCTTTGTACTCAGGTTTTAAATATTTCAGAACGGAATAGAAGTTTTTTTCAGAAACCTTTCCTTCAAATAAAGGATTGAAAATTGAGTAACGAAACTTTTTTTCAAAAGCATATTTCACACTTATATAATCAGTTCCGCAAGAAAGAAGGAATATTTTTTTGTTGTTTTTCTTTAAAAATGAAATGATTTCTTTTTCATATTTGGGCAAAATTCCCAAAGGGCTTTCGTTGATCAACTGAACACTGTCAAACCTCTTGAATTTTTCTTTTTGCTGAAAAAATTGATTTTTTAAGGATAATGAAGTAATATCCAAACCAAACATTCTGTATAGCCCGACCTTCACTTTTTTTGTAATTCCGGAATCGTATTTCCGTTTCAATAATATATCTGAAGGAAAGCTTTTAAATTCATCACCAGATGAAACTAGCGTTACTTCGTGGCCAAGTACCAACAAACCCTCCTTTAAGGAATTGTGCAACCGGCTGTATTCGCCCACCAAAAGTATATTCATGTGTCGATAATATTTTATTTAATGGTCACATGCAACATCCCAATACATTTTTTTGAAGGATCAAAAGTTAGCCTTGGATGTTTCATAAAAGCTATATTTGCCTTGTGCGACCAAAAATACATAATAAATAGCGATGCCCGCCGAAAAGAAATTCAAAGTGTGCCTAGTTTCCATTTCCCTTGCAAAAGGTGGTTTGGAGCGTTCCTGCGCAATGCTTTCACAAATGTTGGAGCAATATGGCCACGAAGTTCATTTGGTAATTTTGAATGATGAAATTGATTACCCATATAGTGGGAAAATGCTAAATTTGGGAAAAATGAAGACCGGAAAAGACTCGATAGTGAAGCGGTTGCTGCGCTTTCGAAAATTTCGAAATTATTTAAAAAAGGAAAACTTTGATGTAATTATTGACCATCGCCCCAAAAATGATTTTGAGCGAGAACTATTTTATTCAAAATTCATCTATCGCGAACAGCAAAAAATTTATGTGGTGCACAGCTCCAAAAAGGCTGAATACCTCACGGAAAATCCATCATCATTTTCAAAAATCTGCTGCAAAAACCTTTTGAATGTGGCCGTTTCGGAATATATTGAAAACCAAATTTTGAAAAAGGAAGGGATAAACAATTCCTTGACCATCCATAATGCTTTTAATCCTGCTTGGGAAAATGAAAGCGGCGAGTTTCCTGAAATACTTCAAAACAAAAACTACATACTTTCATATGGCAGACTGGACGATTCAATAAAGGATTTTTCTTTTTTGATGGAAGCTTTTTCACAATCAAAAGTATGGGAAAAGGACATTAATCTTGTTATTCTGGGCGATGGGAAGGATAAGGAGATGCTTCAAAAGTTAGCAGCTTCAAAACCGTGCGCGAAGCAGATTTTGTTTTTGCCATTCACCAAAAATCCATTCGAAATTATAAAAAGTGCCCGCTGCGTAACACTTACCAGCAAATACGAAGGTTTCCCAATGGTGTTGGTAGAATCATTCTCTTTGGGAACGCCTGTAGTTTCTTTGGATATAATTTCCGGCCCTTCGGAAATCGTGCAGCACAAAAAAAACGGTTTGCTGATTGCCGAAAGAAGTTTACCTTTATTTGCTGAAGCGTTGCAAAGTTTATGTTTTGATGAGGATCTTTATAAAACGCTTAACAGGAACGCAAAAGCTTCCGTAGAAAAATTTTCAATGCAAGCCATTTCTGAAAAATGGAACCAAACTTTACAGCATGCAATACATTGATTTGGATAAAATAGCACTCAAAGAAATACCTAAAATCAGCGATCCCGATGGTCGTGGAAACCTATCGGTAGTCGAGAAGGATTTTTTACCTTTTGTAATAAAACGAGTTTATTATTTGTATGACGTTCCAAGTTCCTCCACCCGTGGTGGTCACGCCCATAAGCAGTTACAGCAATTTTTGATTGCGCTGAGTGGTAGTTTTGATGTGGTCTTGGATAATGGTAAAATCCGTCGAGTCATCACCCTTAATAGACCTGATAGAGGCTTGTTAATTCCAAATGGTGTTTGGCGAGAGTTGGAAAATTTTTCTTCCGGAGCCGTTTGTCTTTCTTTGGTGAGCGAAGAATATAATGAAGACGATTACATTCGCGAATACGACGAATTCAAGTTATTTAAAGGTGCCTAATCGCAGCCCGAGCTTTTCCAAGTTGTCTTTTGTTTTTGAAAGATATTTTAAAATAGTTTTATTTTGACGTAGCAGGAATTGCTGCTTTTTACTAAGGTTTCCTTGATTTATCTTCTCAAAATTTTTCTTAAAAGCTTCTTTGTTACCTTCCATTTTTGCGAGAATACAGAGCGAATACCTGTTTAAATCCAAAAACTTTTTGAGTGCGGGATTGTCTTTTTCGTGAACTGCATAAGCTTCGAAATTCGCTTTTTCTTCCAGTTTTTTTACACTCTGAAATAAACTGTTTTTCCTAACAACATAGGTTGCACAGACTTTTGGACTAAAAACTACTTTATACTTTAGCCCGATTCGCACGTAAAGATCTGTGTCCTCCCCACTTTTTATTTTTGGATCATAATAACCTACATTTTCAAAAACCTCTTTTTTAATAACTATAGATATGCTCAGTAATACCGAATCCAATTGGCTTGCTTCAAAATAATCTACAACAACAATATCTTTTGTTGCAAAATCTATGGAATAGTTGTTTTTAAAAGTTTTTCCGTTACGCTTTATCTCTGTAGCAGTTGCAAAAACAGATTCTTTTGGAAATTTGTCAATCAACCTATTTTGCTCCTCCAAATAAAAAGGATACCAATAATCATCTGCGTCCATAAACGCAATATATTCTGAAGTTGCTTGCTGGATTGTAAAATTTCGAGCAGCGGACGCCCCACTGTTTTCTTTTGAAAAATAACGAATCCGCGGATCTTTGAATTTTAATATTTCGGCTTCACTATTGTCTGTGGATCCATCGTTTAGAATCACGACTTCAAAATCAGTAAAGGTTTGTGCAAATACACTTTTCAATGTGTCTGCAATATATTTTTCTTTATTAAAGACCGATATGACTACTGAAAATTTAGGCATTCTTCACTTTGAGAGAACTAAGATAACCCAAGCGATACAAATCAAAAAAGAAAAGTGAGGGTTTTGGGGAGTTCAAATTTTTTAACAATGAATTTTCAGAAATCTTAAAGAACTTTCGAACTACAAAAAGTAGGTTAAGCTTTTTAAGTTTTAAATACGTTTTTAGAATTTTTACGGTTTCTCCATCAATTTCTCCAGCTTTATAAAATTTCATCAAATTTTGGAGAGCCATCTGTGATTTTTTAATAAAATCTTCATTGGTTTCCAAATTCAAATGAATTATAGGATTGTCTATGTGAAGCAGTTGGATTTTATTTTTCTGAAGTTCATACCCAAAAACGGAGTCTTCATAGCCATATCCGGCTAAGTTTTCATTAAATTTTATTTTTTCAAAAACGTCTTTTTTAATGGCAAATCCCATTGTTATAAAACTTCGATATGGATTTTTAAGACGTTCTTCGAGTGACATACTTTCACGTTCGCAACCGTATTTATACCTTAATTTGAAATTTTCTGAAGTGTTTTTTGGGTAATCAATTCCACCAAAAACAACGGAACCTTCCTTAGAAAAGGCCGCCAAATATTTTGATATAAATTCTGAATTTGAAGGAAATGTGTCTGCGTCCAAAAAAAGCAACCAATCATACCTTGCTTTTTCCGCCAAAAGGTTTCGGATTTTACTTCTGCCAATATTTTGGTCCAAAACCTGAAAACTGCATTGCTTCAATGAATTGATTTTTGAATTTTCTTCCAAGAATTTTTTATCAGTTGAAGCATCATCCAAAACTAATATTTCATAGACAACATTTGCACTTTCGGATTGTTTTTGCAAGTTTTCTACTAACAAAAAAACATTGTAATTGTATGTTGGAATAAGGATGGAAATCATTTTTTGGCGATTAATACAGTTTCTTCCATAAACCCGTAACGTTCGTTTGCCGGAAAAGTTTTGATTTCAACATTTTGAAAGCCATTTTCTTTCAGCCGACTTTGCAATCCTTCCACTGAATAAATGCGCACGTGGTCTTTCTGCCCAAAAGCTTGCAGCCTTTCTTTTGGAGTCTTTTTTGAAAGATCTTCGTAAATGTTTCCTTCTTTAAATGGCGTTTGAATTATGCAAGTCCCATCATTCTTCGAAACGCGGTTCAATTCTTCCATTGCCTTTTTATCGTTTTCAATATGTTCTAAAATATGGTAGCAGATTATGAGGTCAAAAAAATCATTTTCCAAAGGAATTTGGGTAATGTCATAACGATAATCTGCAAGAAATTCATCTTCAAAATCAGTACTGAAATATGTTATCTTTGGGTTTTTCTTCAACAATCTGTATACACTTCGCGACGGTGAGAAATGGAGCACTTTTCCGCCAATTAAATCATTTTCATTTAGAAAAGAATAAAGTCTCCTGGTTCGCGAACGACTTCCGCAAAAAGGGCAGAGCAGATCGCCGTCAGGAATTGTGATAAATTTTTTCAATCCTTGGCCACAAACACAACATTCGTAGTTTTTTCCACGTAAGTGATATGAAAAAATAGAGCGAAAAAAAATCTCGTTTTCAAAGAGTATCTTTTTTGGAACCACAGAAAGCGCAACCTTTTTAAGCATTTGGTACATCACGCTAAAATACAGGAAAGTTTCTTAAACTTTAAAAATATAATTGTTGAATGTTCAAGGTACAACCCAAAAAAAACGAATACTTTCATCCATCGTTAAAAGATGTATTGTTTGTATATTGCAGAAAAAAATAACAGCAAGTAGATGCTTTTTAATACCATAGATTTTGCTATTTTTTTCCCAACGGTACTTCTTTTATACTGGACGGTTTTTAAAAAATCTCTCTCAGTACAAAATTTATTTTTAGTAGTTGTAAGTTATGTTTTTTATGCCTTTTGGGATTGGCGTTTTCTTTCCTTGATTTTTCTTAGCACAATTGTAGACTACTCTGTGGGATTATGGTTGGGCAAAACCAACAATTTAAGTAAGCGAAAAATACTTTTAGGAATTAGTCTCTTCTTTAATTTAGGACTGCTAATGACTTTTAAATATTTCAATTTTTTTGTTGAAACATTTGTTGATGCTTTTGCCTTATTTGGAACTCCCTTAAAAGTTACTTCGTGGAATATTCTACTGCCGGTTGGGATAAGCTTTTATACGTTTCAAACTATGAGTTACACCATAGATCTGTATCGCAGAAAAATTGAACCAACACATAATATTGTTGCATTTTTTGCCTTTGTTTCCTTTTTTCCACAATTGGTGGCAGGCCCAATTGAGCGGGCTTCACATTTATTGCCACAGTTTAAGGTTAAAAGAAAATTCAGTTATAATGAAAGTGTTGACGGGCTTCGATTAATTTTGGGAGGGCTTTTCAAAAAAATGGTAATTGCTGATAATTGTGCATTGTTGGTAAATAATATTTTTGAAAATTATGAAGTGACCAGCGGCAGCACCTTGTTTTTTGGCGCTGTATTTTTTGCTTTTCAAATTTACGGAGATTTTTCTGGCTATAGCGATATAGCAATTGGTACAGCACGTTTGATGGGTTTTGACTTGATGAAAAACTTCAATTATCCCTATCTCTCCCAAAACCTGTCAGAGTTTTGGCGTCGCTGGCACATTTCTTTATCCACTTGGTTTAGGGATTATGTTTATATTCCGTTGGGTGGAAGCAGAGTTTCAAAAAGCAGGCTTATATTTAATGTCTTTATAGTTTTTATAGTTAGTGGATTGTGGCATGGGGCAAATTTAACCTTTGTTTTCTGGGGCTTTATACATGCCTTGTTTGTGATTCCTGTTATATTGTTTTTTAAAAAAGAAACCCCCTTTGCTAAAGATAAAAAGTTACCTACTATCAGTCAGTTTTTAAAAATCGTTACAACGTTTTTTATTGTGGTTATAGCTTGGGTGTTTTTTAGGTCTGAAACCTTGACAATGGCTTTTAGTTACATTGGAAAAATATTTTCAAGTAGTTTTTTTACAATGCCTCAAATTCCTAGAAGTGGTATTTTTTTACTTTTCTTTTATATGGTCATTGAATGGATCCAAAGACATCGCGATCACGTATTGGACATCGGTTATATTAATAATAAATGGATTAGATATACCATTTATTATTTGGTGGTTTTTGCCATTTTCTATTACGCTGGCGATTTACAACCTTTTATTTACTTTCAATTTTAAGGATGAAAAAATTTTATAAAAACCTGCTGATTTTCTTAATACCTGTTTTTGTGGTATGGGGCCTTACGGAGGTTTTTTATCGTACAGCTGAAAATAATTTCACTTTCAAAAATCAACGAATTATTTCAGAATACAATCAAATAGAAACATTGGTATTCGGCGATTCCCATGCTTTCTTTGGAATAAATCCGGAGTATTTCACTTCAAACACTTTCAATATCGCCAACGTAAGCCAAAGTTTATATTTTGATGAATTGCTTCTTCAAAAACATATTGACAGTCTTCCCAATTTAAGAAACGTAATTTTAAACATCAGTTATTTTACACTTTCTGCAGTTGATAATTCTTCAGAAGATAGATGGAGAAGATATTTTTATCAGCAACAAATGGATTTAAACATTTCTTCTATATCCGTTTTTGATCCGAACCAATACAGCCTAGCATTAGTTAGAAGATTTGATAAATCTGTAGAATTATTTGGAGAATATCTCCAAAATGGAACCATTGTAAGTTGTTATGGAAATGGGTTTGGAATGCAGGACGAAACCAATATCGTTCCCGATAAGGAAAAAATCTCAGTATTGATAGCTAAAAAGCACGAAGACCATTTATTTGATTTTGAGGTAAATAAAAACCGTTTGCAACGAATGATTGATTTGTGCAACAAGAGAGGAGTTGAAGTATTTTTGATAGAAATGCCAGTCTACAAAACGTATTATAGTCTGTTGGACACAGCAAAAAAGGAAAAAATAAATGCAACCCTATCTCAATTAGAAGAGCAAAATAAAGGTGTTCATTATTTTGATTTCAGTCAGGAAGAAAGTTTTATTGATTCAGATTTTCGGGATGCGGATCATCTAACCAATGAGGGCGCAGAAAAATTCAGTATAATTTTAAATGCTATTTTGCAGAAAAAGTGAGATGAAGTTTAAACCGTTTTTTGAACCACTTCAAAAATTTGGTTTTGATCACACTTTAATGTTTTAGAAGGATATTTCAATAGCAATGCATAATCGTGTGTTGCCATTAATATGGTATTTCCGTTTTTGTTTATTTCGCGCAGCACTTCCATTACCTCTACACTTGTTTGCGGATCCAGGTTTCCGGTTGGTTCGTCTGCTAATATCAGCTCAGGATCGTTTAAAAGGGACCTTGCAATGGCTATACGTTGTTGTTCTCCCCCCGAAAGTTGGTACGGATATTTAAAGGCTTTGGTCTTCATGTCTACTTTATCGAGCACTTCGTTTATTTTACTTTCCATTGCGGCTTTATCTTTCCAGCCTGTAGCGGTGAGAACAAAACGGAGGTTGTCGCTTACAGTTCGATCGTTCAAAAGTTTAAAATCCTGAAAGACCACGCCCAGTTTTCTTCTTAAAAAAGGGATGTCTTTTTCTTTCAGCGTTGCCAAATCATAACCCACAATATGACCTTCGCCTTTTTGAAGTGGAAGATCGCCGTAAAGGGTTTTCATAAAACTGCTTTTTCCGGTTCCTGTTTTCCCAATAAGATATACAAATTCGCCTTTTTCCACAGAAACGGAAACATCTGAAAGCACGAGATTTTCACCTTGAAAAATAGAGGCGTTTTCTAATTGAAGAACAGCTTGGTCCATAAAATAATTTATTTTTAGCAAATGTAACGCAAAGCAAATGGAAACAAAAATGTGTTTTATTATTTAGTAAAAATAATATCATTTAAAGATCCTATCATATTTTTTGGGAGGTTGTGGCTCGCATTCTCGGTTTGATATGTTGGGGTCAATAGCTAATTTTATCTTCCCAGCTGCATTGGGCTTTAAATGTGTGTTTGGTTTTAATATTATTGCATTCCGCGCTTTAAAATCTACAGATGCATCTTCACGAAATGTTTGGTTTTGAACGATAATATTATGCTGTGCACGTTCTATTTTAAAATCGAATCTATAAAAGTCCCGATCTTTTATGGTAATGTTCCCGTTTAAGTTCTTCATATTATTCGCCATTTTTACGGCTTTGTAAGCATCAAGCCTTCCAGCTCCCAACATTCCTTTAAAAGGAATATTCCCGTTTAGATTTTCAACATCTGCAGAAGTCAATTTTAAAATGGTTTCTATTTCATAGGAAGAAAGGCAATAATTTACGGACCACATAAGGCCGATGGTACCAGTAACATAAGGTGCTGCACTTGAAGATGCTCCGCCAAAGACAACATCTTTTCCACATATATCGTGTCCCAGTAGATATCCCTGGCGGGGCGCAACAATGTCAACTGCCGTATTTACTTGAACTCCTTTTTCCAATGGCGCGGGATTCAATACACCAGCCTCATTTATTGTGAAATATCCACTTCGTCGATCACTTACTTCATGGGTGTAGTTAATATTGTCTTTGGTAAAAAAGCCATCTTCAATAAAAGGATATTCAGGAAATACTCCGGTAACGGAGATAACTTTATCAAATGATGACGGATACATTAGATCGCCAATAGAAGTTTTATCGCGATTACAATCCCTACCATTTCCTGCGGCAGCTACTATTATAATTCCGTCTTCGTAATATTCACTAATTCGCTTGTTAATAGCCTCTTGTTGGGAACCCATGCCGCACATAGCCCAACTTGTATTTATAACTTTCGCACCGGCGTCAACCAAATCTTCTATATACTTGAATGACCCATAACGGGTGCTTATACCATCACATTCGCTGCAGATGCCAGGTCTGCCAAAAGCATTGTCCATTCTGGCGAAAGCAATGCCAGCTACATTTGTTCCATGGCTACAATCACTTACTCTTGCTGGATTGTCGGGGTGTAAATCTTTTATTAGCTTTCCCTTCATATCAATATTCAAGGTGTCTATCCGCGAATCTGAAATTCCAATAATTACTTTTTTATCACCTTTGGTAATGCTCCAGGCCCCAGGAGCATTTATAATATCCAAATCTCGACTTGAATACGGATTGCCTAAATTCTTCACAGGGCTTGTATTACCATAATCATTTGGGTAATATGGGTTGGGAGCAGGAAAAAATTCTAGAACGCGCGTATATTTTTTTGGATATTTTTTTTCAAGTTGCACCAAAAGATTTTTATCATTCGTTGATATATGATAAACATTTTTGAATAATTCCTTATCCGTGTTTGGGTATGCTATATTAAAAGTTGAGATTTTATATTTTTCATAAATAGAAGTTTCTGTGTAATCATACTTGCTGATCACCGAAAAGAATCCGTCATTTTTCTGTTTTATGATTAATGAAGAAATATCAGCAATATTCACATAAAAATGAAATTTTTGATTTTCATTTTCTTGTGAAAAACCCTGTTTAAAAATAAATAGTGAAAAAATTATTAAAATTTTAAACTTCATTTTTCTATTTTTTCAATGTGCTTAAACTTGCTTTTCAATTCCTCAATTTCCTTTTGTTGCTGAAGCGTGTAAAGAGTCAATTCTTCAACCTTTTGAAGTAAAATCAAATTCATTTCTTTCAATGAAATTCCTTCGGCCTGCATTGTTTCAGCGGAAGGTACATTGGGCAAATGATTGTTTTCTTTTAAAAACGCTTCCAATTCTTCCAAAGAAATCAAGTTGTATTCTGGCATCATTTCCGAAAAGCCGTTAAAATAGTTTTCAAAAACATAATCAGGAGCTACGGCTCCGTCCAAATCGACCAGCACTTCCTGGGTGTGTATTTTTCCCTTTACCGTCAAAAGCTCGTCGGGAACTGTTGTTCCAATGCCTATTTTACCATTTTTTTCTGTAAGATTTGTAAAAGGGCTGCGTTGTGCGGTTGCGGAAAGTGATAATAATATGATGGAGAAAATTAATAATCTGTTCATAACAATGCTTTTAGAATTTGTGAAGTTTTAAAATTACAGTAATTTTTTTAAGCTTTTCAATGAATGTTAAATTCTATTGAAGACGGATATACTTATTCGCCATATGAAGCGTTATTAAACAAAGAAAACACAACAAAAATCCATTCGTTAATTAAACCTTAAAAATTTACAGTATCGCCAAAAGCTACATTTAAAGTTAAATATCTTTACGCCACAAAAACTGTAAATAATGATAAAAAATTTTCTTGTTTTTTCACTTTTTCTATCTGTTTCATTTTCATCCTTTTCGCAGCAAACTGCAGCCTATACAAACGACCTCGCTGAATTCAACCAAGCTTTGGAACTTTACAATAACGGCCAATATTTGGCTGCGCAAAGTCTTTTTGACAAAATAAAAAATAACAGCGAAGACGAAACCGTACAAAGCGATTGTGCCTATTACATTGCGAATGCGGCAGTTAGGTTAAATCAACAAAACGCCGATCAGTTGATGGAGGAATTTGTTGAGAAATACCCCACTAGTTTGAAGCGAAATTCTGCATATATAGATGTTGCAAATTTTTATTTTGAAAACGGAAAATATTCCTACGCCCAAAAATGGTATGACAAAGTTGACGAGGGAAGTTTAAGTCGAAGTGAACAAGAACGTTTCAACTTCAACAATGGTTACGCATATTTTAAAGCGAAAAGATATGACGACGCCAAAACCTATTTCAACAGAGTTTCTACTTCCCAGAAATACGGTTCGCAGGCTAAATATTATTTAGGCTTTATTGCTTACGAAGGCGATGATTATGAGGAAGCCAACAAAAACTTTGAGGAAGTAAAAGGCGAGGAACGCTATTCCGAAGATCTCAGTTACTATCAAGCCGATATGAATTTCAAGCTTGGCAACTTCCAAAAAGCCATCGATATGGGGAAGGAGCAGTTTGATAAAAGCAATCCACAGGAACAGAGCCAACTTTCAAAAATTATTGGTGAAAGCTATTTCAACCTCGGTCAATATGCTGAGGCAGTACCATATTTAAAAGAATACAAAGGCACGCGCGGTAAATGGAACAATACCGATTATTACCAATTGGGTTACGCCTATTACAAGCAGGGCGATTATGAAAGTGCCATTGGCGAGTTCAATAAAATTGTGGACGGAAAGAACGCTGTAGCTCAAAATGCCTACTATCATTTAGCAGAAAGTTATTTGAAATTAGACAAAAAACAGGAAGCATTGAACGCCTTTAAAAATGCATCTGAAATGGATTTCAGTGCCGAAATTCAAGAAGATGCTTACTTGAATTACGCAAAATTGAGCTATGAAATTGGGAACAGCTATAAAAGTACGCCACAGGTTTTGCTTTCCTTCATTGAAAAATATCCTGACAATGCCAATAATGAAGAATTGAAAAAACTGTTGATTGACAGTTATATTACTTCAAAAAACTATAAGGAAGCATTGGATTTGCTGGAAAACAACAAAAATTTTACTGACAAAGCAGCCTATCAAAAAGTTGCATTTTATAGAGGAATCGAACTTTACAACGAAGCCGATTACAACGAAGCAATTTCGTTTTTCGATAAAAGCATGAAAGAATCGCAAGATCCAAATTTTGCTGCCCGCGCTACTTATTGGAAAGCTGAAAGCGATTACCAACTTTCAAACTTTGATAAATCCTTGGCTGGTTACAAAAAGTTTATGCAGATGCCAGGCTCGCAGAACACTTCAGAAAATAAAAATTTGAAATACAATTTGGCGTACAATCAATTTAAGCAGAAAAATTACACCGATGCCGTCTCAAACTTCAAAAGTTATGTGGCTTCATCTTCTGCCGAAACTGCACGCAAAAAAGATGCTTTACTTCGTTTGGGAGATAGTTATTTTGTGACAAGCCAATATTGGCCGGCGATGGAAAACTACAACGCAGCGATTGAAATGGGCGGCGATAATGATTATGCACAATTTCAAAAAGCCATCAGTTATGGTTTTGTGGACAGAAGCGAAAAGAAAATTGAGGAACTGATTGCTTTCGTAAAAAAGTATCCAAAATCTGTTTATCGCGATGATGCTTTATATGAATTAGGGAATACCTATGTAGCCCAAAATAAAAATGACGAAGCCATTTCGGCTTACGATCAAATGATTCGCGATATTCCTAACAGCAGTTTTGTTTCAAAAGCATTACTGAAAAAAGCTTTGATTTACGACAACACCGGAAAAAGCAATGAAGCGCTGGCAATTTTTAAAAGAGTGGCCAAGGATTTCCCATCAACTCCAGAAGCTTTACAAGCCGTGTCTTCCGCAAAAATTATCTATATAGATCAAGGGAATGTTGACGAATATGCGCGCTGGGTAAAAACTTTGGATTACGTACAAGTGGGCGATACAGAACTTGACGATGCAGCTTATTTGGCTGCCGAACAACCGTATCTGGAAAACAGTCAAAGTCAAGCCCAAAGCCGTTTTGAGGCTTATTTAAAGCAATTTCCAAACGGGCAACACGCCCAAAATGCCCATTTCTATTTGGGTCAGATTTATTTTGCAGACGGAAAAGCAGATCAAGCCATTCCGCATTTTGAATATGTTGTAAATCGCGAACGAAGTGAGTTTACTGAGCAAGCTTTGGCGCGGGTTTCAGAATTGTATTTGGGCAAAAAGGATTACCAAAATGCATTGAAATATTTAACGCGTTTGGAAGCTGAAGCAGACTTTCCACAAAATATCATTTTTGCGCAGACCAACAGTATGAAGGCTTCATATGAATTAAAACAGTACACTGAAGCGGTAAATTATGCCGAAAAAGTGCTTCAAAATTCTAAAATTGACAATTCCATAAAAAGTGATGCGCAGGTGATTATCGCCCGTTCGGCGATGAAAGCAAATAACGAAGCAAAAGCCAAAACCGCTTATGCTGAAGTACAAAAAATCGCCACTGGCCAACTTGCTGCCGAAGCACTTTATTACGATGCCTATTTCAAAAATAAAGAGGGAAATTACGAAGCCTCTAACGCTTCCGTGCAGAAATTAGCGAAGGATTATTCAGGCTATAAATTATACGGCGCCAAAGGTTTGGTGCTGATGGCAAAGAATTTTTATGAACTGAAAGATGCTTACCAAGCAACCTACATTTTGGAAAGCGTAACCAAAAATTTCACCGACTATCCGGATGTAGTTGAAGAAGCAAAAGCAGAACTCGCCGTAATTAAAAACGCAGAGGCAAAAACCAATTCTTCGGTGGAAACTGGAGGAAACTAAAATCGAATAAACCTAACAAGTCTCAAAAACCAGTTCGTTTTAATCAGCTCTCAAAAGACTCAAAAAATAATACTATGTTCAAGACCCTTAAAGCAGGATTTTCATTAGACATAAAAAACATCTCACCCCAGCCCTCCCTTCAAAGGGAGGGAGCATTGGTTCCCCCTTTGAAGGGGGCTAGGGGAATGTTCTTCCTCATTGCCTTAATTGTGATAGGCTTTTCCGCAACCGCCCAAGAAAAAGAACTTGATCCAGAGGTTGTAAACATTGTGAAACCATATACGCCAACAATTTCGGACGCCTTCAAAGTGAAGGAAACTCCGTTGTTGAACGATTCCATTTCCACCACAAAAAAGGAGGTGAAGTACAGTATTTTCTCGGTTCCTGTGGCTTCCACTTTTACGCCAGCAAAAGGAAAAGCAACAACTGTTGAAAAAGCAAAACCCGTTAAATTGTATGATAATTATGCAACTTTAGGTTTTGGAAATTACACTTCCATTTTAGGCGAATTCTACAGTAATTTCGAATTAAGCCGCACCGATAATGCTGGTTTTTTCTTTCGCCATAATTCTTCACAGGGCGATATAAAAGATGTGATACTGGATAATAAATATTACGATACGAGCTTGGACGCCAATTATACAAGTCGCCAAAAAGATGCAACTTACAGACTTGACGCGGGCGTGGAGCATCAACTTTACAATTGGTACGGTGTGCCAGATGTGGTTTATATTCAGGAGCCAAATGTGCAAATTGACCCACAACAAACCTATATCAGCGGTTACGCGGGCGGAAGCATTGCGTTGGACGATACTTACTTTCAAAGAGCTGCCGTGAATATTCGCTATTTGGCCGATGCGTTTTCTTCTTCGGAATTTAACGCTACGTTGAAACCTGAGTTTTCTTTTCCGTTGGAAAACTTGACTTTTAAAGTAGATGGTGATATTGACTATTTAAGCGGAAGTTTTGACAGAAACTATACAAATACTTCCGATATTAAATACAGTTATTTAAACGCAGGACTGGCGCCTTCCATCACTTTTGTAAATGATGATCTTTCGGTTTCACTAGGTGTTGCAGCATACGTGAGTTTGGATTCCGAAAACAGCAATACCGATTTTTCATTATATCCAAGATTGAACGCATCATACCGATTACTGGATGAAACCGTGATTGTTTACGTTGGGGCAGAAGGTGGTTTGCAGCAAAACACTTATTATAAATTCAAGGAAGAAAACCCATTTGTTTCGCCTACGTTAAATATTGCGCCAACCAAAAAGCTGTATGAAGGTTTTGGAGGAATTAAAGGAAAAATTTCAAATTCTGTGGCTTACAATGTGAGAGCTTCGTACGGAAAAGATGAAAACAGAGCATTATTCCAGGCAAATTTCATCAATTTGCTTGCGCCAGATTTGGAAGGTTACCAATTTGGAAATTCTTTCAATGTAGTTTATGACGATTTGAATACACTTGCTTTTTTCGCAGAGTTAAAAGTGGAAGTTTCGAATACATTCTCCTTGGGAATAAATGGGACCTATAATAATTACAGTACAGATTTTCAAAATGAAGCATGGAACTTGCCCGATTTAAAGGCTTCAATATTTTCAAATTTCAACATTACCGAAAAATTATACGGTGGTGCTTCCTTGTTTTATGTTGGAGAACGCAAAGATCTTTACGCAGACCCCTTTACTACACAGGAAATTACATTGGATGGGTATGTGGATGCCAATTTAAGCTTTGGTTACAGATTCACCGATAGACTTTCGGCTTTTGTAAAAGGAAGCAATCTCTTCAGTAATAACTACGAAAAATGGCTAAATTATCCCGTGCAGGGAATCCAAGGATTGGCTGGCGTTACCTATAAGTTTGATTGGTAATCCACCAAAAATTATAATTTCTGAAAACATCCGTCTTTGGCGGATGTTTTCTATTTTTACAAATCAATTAAAATCAATTAAAATCAATTATGAAAAAACTACTATACCTTTTATTAGCAATATCAATCTTTTCTTGCGCTCCTGATAAGCTTCCAGTAGACTTACTTATAAAAAACGCCACAATTTATACTGTTGATGCGGATTTCAGTACCGCAAATGCCTTAGTGGTAAAAGATGGAAAAATCCTTGAAATAGGTTTAAAGCCAGAACTTGAGCTGAAATATAATATTAAGGAAACTTATGATGCAAAAGGCAACACCGTAGTTCCTGGTTTGATTGATGCACATGCACATTTATACGGTCTCGGCCTCGAATTAAGGAATGTTGATTTGATTGGAACAACAAGTTTTGATAAAGTTTTGCGCCGTGTTGTAGCTTTTCAGGAAGAGAAAAACGCTGAGTATATAATTGGTCGCGGTTGGGACCAAAACGATTGGGAGGATAAAAATTTCCCCACAAAAAAGGAATTGGATTCCTTATTTCCTAATACACCTGTCTCTTTACGTAGAATTGACGGACACGCCATGTTGGTCAATTCAAAAGCATTGGAACTTGCGGGAATCACTTCAAAAACAAAAGTTGCTGGTGGCGAAATAGTTCTGGAAAATGGTGAACCAACAGGAATAATTATTGATGCTCCAATGAGATTAATAGGAAAAACCTTCCCAGAAATTACCGCTGAAGTTTCAACACAAGCGCTTTTGGATGCCGAAAAAATCTGTCTTCAAAATGGATTGACTACTGTTGACGATGCTGGCTTGGGCAGAAATATTATTGAGTTGATTGACACGCTTCAAAAAGAAGGAAAATTCAAACTGAGAATGTACGCAATGGTCAGTAACAGTCCTGAAAATCGTGACTATTATCTTAAGAACGGAATCTATAAAACCGACAGACTAAATGTGCGCTCCTTTAAAGTTTATGCTGATGGTGCTTTGGGCTCACGTGGTGCAGCAATGCGCGAGCCCTATAGCGATATGCCAGGTCATTTTGGAGCGATGATTACAACAGCAGATAGTTTGGATTATTTGGCTGAAAAAATTGCGGCTTCCGAGTTTCAAATGAACACACACGCCATTGGAGACTCTGCAAATATTGCAGTGCTAAGGGCTTACAAAGAAGTGTTGGAAGGCCAAACAGATAGACGTTGGCGAGTGGAACATGCCCAGATTATTTCACCACAGGATTTCAGTTATTTTGATGACAATAACAATATACTTCCATCGGTACAACCAACCCACGCGACAAGTGATATGTATTGGGCTGAAGATAGAGTGGGAGCAGAACGGATGAAGGGCGCGTATGCTTTCAAAACTATGTTGGACAAGGCCGGTATAGTTGCCTTGGGAACCGATTTCCCCGTGGAACAAGTAAACCCGATGTATACTTTTTACGCCGCTGTTGCGCGAAAGGATTTAAAAAATTATCCGGAAAACGGTTTTCAAATGAAGGATGTTTTGACCCGTGAAGAAGCGTTGCGCGGAATGACTATTTGGGCAGCTTTTTCAAATTTTGAAGAAAACGAAAAAGGAAGTATTGAAGTAGGAAAGTTTGCTGATTTTACGGTTCTTGATAAAGATATTATGAAAGTTGATGAAAAAGAACTTCCAAGTACAAAAGTACTCGCTACTTTCATTAATGGTGAAATGGTTTACCAAGCCAAATAAATAAAACTCTGTGTCCTCTGTGCCTCTGTGGTGAAAAATTGACACAAAGGCACAGAGAGCACAGAGAAAAATTGATATGGAAAATATCCTAAAACAACTTCCACAAAAAGCAAAAGAAGCCGAAGCCGAAAACAAAAAGTTCTTCGCGAAGCTGAAGAAAAAGCCGCCAAAACATCTCGACAGTTTGATGCAGGAACTACACGAGGAAGAGTTCCAAAGAACAGATTGTTTGACGTGCGCCAATTGCTGCAAAACCACTGGTCCACTTTTTACGGATAAGGACATAGAGCGTATTTCCAAACATTTCCGGATGAAGCCCCAACAGTTTATTGAATCCTATTTAAGGATTGACGAAGACAAAGATTATGTGCTGCAAGGCGTTCCCTGCACTTTTTTGGGAGCAGATAATTATTGTAGTATTTACGACGTGCGCCCAAAAGCATGTCGCGAATTTCCACATACTGATAGAAAGAAATTTCAGCAAATTTCAAACCTTACAATGAAAAATGTTGCCATTTGCCCAGCGGCTTTTAATATTGTGGAGGAGATGAAACGAAGAATAAATCTTAAATAATTAATCGTAGATTAAGTATTTTTCACGAATCTTCTTAAAACCAGCAAGCCCTTCTTTCCAGGAATCCCGAATTTCTTCCGCAGATAAACCTTGCTCAATTTGTTGTTGCAATTTCTTCGTTCCAGCGAGTTTTATAAAAAACGAATTGAAAAAATCCTTCTTTTTTCCGTTGGCATTATAAGCATCAATCAACCATTCCAAATTGATTTTATTCAAACGTGGTTCCTTCCGAAGATCTTTTCCATGGCAAAGTTGTCCTTTGAATTTTGGACTTTTTGCACCTTCGTTGGATTGAGGTGTATATTCAAAAGGATATTTTGCAGTAGGTAAACTAGGCGCTCCAAAAACCTGAAACTGCATATCCGTGCCGCGACCGGCACTTATAAATGTACCTTCAAAAAAACAAAGGCTAGGGTAGAGGTTTATAGCTTGATCGTTCGGCAGATTGGGTGATGGTTTTATGGGAAGCGAGTACTCTTTTTGATGATTGTAGTTTTTCATCTTAATAACAGTCAGCTCACATTTCACTTTATTCTTCAACCAGCCTTCGCCATTGAGCATTTGTGCATATTCCCCGATCGTCATTCCATGAACAACAGGCACAGGGTTCATTCCCACAAAACTTTGGTTTTCGGGTTCCATAATTGGGCCATCTACGTAATGTCCGTTTGGATTTGGCCTGTCCAAAACAATTAATGGAATTCCCGCTTCTGCACAGGCTTCCATTACATAATGAAGTGTGGCAATATAGGTGTAAAATCGAGCACCCACATCTTGTAAATCAAAAACCATTACCTCAATATTGGACACGCCTTTATTAATATCTTCTTCTAATTTTTTTGCTTCTTTCAATTGTTCCAGTTTCGGTTTTTTGTTGTCGCCGTAAAGAGATATAAGTGGAACGCCAGTTTTTGTGTCAACAGCATCTTTAACGTGTTCGCCAGCATCTGCTTTCCCCCTGAACCCGTGTTCTGGCGAAAAAACTACTTTTACCGAAATATTTTTTGAAATCAAAAAATCGACAAGATGTTGCTTTTCATTTTCTAAAAAAGAAGTCTGATTGGCAACCATCCCTACATTTTTACCTTTTAGTAATTCAGAATATAGTTGAAATTGCTCCGCGCCAACGATGATTCGTTCGTCTTGAGTCCCGGCCGTTGCTTCTTGATTCTCTTTTCTATCTTCACTTTGTTCTTTATTCTCCGAAGTGGTTTTACTTCCGCAGGAAAAAATAGTCAAAGCAACCAATAAAACTGTATTTTTGAAAAAAGATAAAGCCATATAACTTCAGTGAATTTCGAATTTTTCATCGCCCGGCGCATCATTGCTTCCAAGGACTATAAAAGTAGTATTTCGGCGCCGATAATAAAAATTGCAATCACAGCAATCGCGCTCGGTATTATTATGATGCTTATCTCCATCGCCACTGGCGTGGGACTTCAAAAAAAGATACGGGAAAAGGTTTCTGCTTTCAATGGCGATATCATTATCACAAATTTCGACACCAACTTTTCCAACGATTCCCAAAATCCTATTTCAAAGAATCAAGATTTTTATCCTGAATTCAAGAATATTAACGGCATAAAACACGTTCAGGTTACAGCTTCCAAAGGTGGTGTGATCCGCACCGAAACCGATTTTGAAGGTATAGTGGTTAAAGGCGTGGGCAGCGATTACGATTGGGAATATTTCGAAGATTATTTAACAGAAGGAAAACTACCCGATTTTAAAGGTGATTTGAATGAAGATATCCTGATTTCAGAATATTTGGCGAATAGGCTGCATTTGAAATTGGGTGATAAAGTGACCACTTTTTTTCTGAACGATGAAGTTTCCAAAACCCCACGTAGTCGTGGTTTTGATATTGTGGGCATTTACAATAGCGGGTTTCAACAATTTGATGAACAGTTTATCATTACGGACATTCGGCACATCCAGCGGTTGAACAAATGGGAAGATGACCAGATTGGCGCCTTTGAGGTTTTTGTGAACGATTTTGACCAAATAATCCCAATCGGGAATGAAGTTTACAACGAAACCAGCAGTACGCTGGACACCCAGACTATCCGTCAAAAATATGCCTCTATTTTTGAATGGCTGGATCTTTTCGACTTCAATATTATTATGATAATAGGGATTATGATTTTGGTGGCAGGCATTAATATGATTACGGCCCTTTTGGTTTTGATTTTAGAGCGAACCCAAATGATAGGAATTTTGAAAGCGTTGGGAAGCAGCGATTGGAGCGTGCGGAAAGTATTTCTTTACAACGCAATGTACTTAATTGGCGTTGGTCTTTTTTGGGGAAATGCTATTGGCATTGGGTTGTTATTGATTCAGAAATACGGCAAGGTTTTCAAACTAAATCCTGACACATATTATGTAAATGAAGCTCCTGTTTATTTACATTGGGACTATATTTTGATTTTGAATGGCGGAACTTTTTTACTTTGTCTTTTAATGCTTTTGATACCTTCTTTTATAATTGCGAAAATTTCTCCGGTGAAGGCGATTCGGTTTGAATAACATTGCGGAGAACGACGCAATGGAAAACCATTCACTTTTGTACCTTTGCACTTCTAAAATTTATTATGGAATACGCAGAAAATATATTGGGAACCATCGGCAACACGCCAATGGTAAAAATCAATAAAATAATTGGGGATATCCCCGCTTTGGTTCTTGCCAAATACGAAACCTTTAATCCCGGAAATTCGGTTAAAGACCGAATGGCCTTAACTATGATTGAAGATGCTGAAGCCGACGGAAGATTAAAACCCGGAGGAACAATTATTGAAGGAACTTCTGGAAATACCGGAATGGGTTTGGCACTTGCCGCAATCGTAAAAGGCTACAAAATGGTCTGCGTAATCAGCGATAAGCAGAGTAAGGAAAAAATAGATATTCTAAAAGCTGTCGGAAGTAAGGTTATAGTTTGCCCAACAAACGTTGCACCCGAAGATCCCCGCAGTTATTATTCTACTTCAAAAAGATTGGCGGAGGAAACCCCGAATAGTTGGTATGTTAATCAATATGACAATCCAAGTAACACCAAAGCGCATTATGAAAGTACAGGTCCGGAAATCTGGAAACAGACCGACGGAAAAGTGACACATTTTGTTGTTGGCGTTGGTACCGGAGGAACGATTAGTGGCGTTGGAAAATATCTAAAAGAACAAAATCCAAACATAAAAATCTGGGGAATTGATACCTACGGAAGTGTTTTCAAAAAATACCACGAAACCGGAATTTTTGACGAAAATGAAATCTATCCTTACATCACGGAAGGAATCGGCGAAGATATTCTTCCAAAGAATGTAGATTTCAGCGTAATCGATGGGTTTACGAAAGTGACCGATAAAGATGCGGCAATCTACACACAGAAACTTGCAAAAATGGAAGGTTTCTTTTTGGGAAATTCAGCAGGAGCGGCAATAAAAGGCTTGCTTCAATTGAAAGATAAATTCACGAAAGATGATGTTGTTGTGGTTCTTTTCCATGATCACGGAAGTCGTTATGTTGGAAAAATGTACAATGACGAATGGATGCGCGAGCGCGGTTTTGTAGAAGACGAAGCCAAAAACGCTTCCGATTTGATAAAGGAACATGAAGACAAACCCTTGATTACTGTAAAGACCGAAGAACTTGTTGGCCACGCCATTGAGCGAATGAAAAAATATAACATTTCCCAGATTCCTGTGGAAGATACAACGGGGTTTGTTGGGGCTTTGGACGAAACCGATTTGCTTCGGAAATATCTGGAAAACAAAAATGTGGCAGATCTTCCTATAAAAGAGGTAATGCACAAACCTTTCCCAGTCGTAAAAAAGAGCACGCCAATTGAAGAGATTTCAAAATTGATTCACAAAGAAAACAATGCTGTTTTGGTAGATTTGGGAAATGGAAACTATAACATAATTACTAAGCACGATATTATTCGCGCATTATAGTTTTTTTTGATATTTAAAATTAAATCCCGCTTCCTTTTAAATGGAGCGGGATTTTTGTTATTTTTAGGCTACTATGAAAAATGAAGCTAAAAAATTATTTCGATTTTTGCGTACTAAACCCGTGCCAGCAAACACCAATGAAATTTTGGCTTTGGAGCGCACCAAACTCGCTAATGAGCGCACGCTACTTTCTTATATTCGCTCTTCGCTCTACTTGCTCTTGGGGGGTATTGCCATACTTCAGCTTAAAGATTTTAGCAATATACATTGGTTAGGTTATATAGCCTTGGTAGTTTGTATTATCTTTTTGACCGTAGGCGTTTTTCGTTACGTTCTTCTTTCACGTAGACTTTACAAATGGAACCGTATTCTATTTGTGGATAACGTTTCAGAGAAAGTAGATAAACAAGCTGAGGATCAAGAGAAAATGGAAAAAGAAGAAGCGTAACATTTTTTCATTATATTTATAGAATCTTATTTAAGGCTCCCCCTAATTTTTTTTAAATGAAAGAGGATTTTCTGCACTATGTGTGGAAATTTCAGAAGTTTGACGTATGCGAGTTTCTTACTACAAACAATGAAAAATTTCACATTAGGAACAAAGGGAGCCACAATTTAAATTCGGGGCCAGATTTTTTTAATTCACAAATTGAACTTGAAGGCCAGCTTTGGGCTGGCAATGTTGAAATTCATATTAAATCATCAGATTGGTATGCGCATGGGCATGAGACAGATCCTGCCTATGATAATGTGATCCTACACGTGGTTTGGGAGCACGACGCAGAAATCTTCAGAAATGATGGCAGCAAAATACCGACGTTTGTTGTAAAAAGACACATTCCAAAAAACACTTTGGAGCAGTATCAAAAGCTATTTTCAAAAGAAAAAAAATGGATCAATTGTGAAACTGATTTTGAATCGGTTGATGATTTCATCATTGAAAATTGGCTGGAACGTATTTTTTTTGAAAGGCTTCAAAACAAAGAATCACAACTTCTGAAGGAGTTGGAAGATTCCCAAAACCATTGGGAAAGCCTGCTTTTTAGAATGCTATGTAAAAATTTTGGACTGAAAGTGAACGGTGATTCTTTTTTTAGCATTGCCAAATCTATAGATTTTTCAGTAGTTACAAAATGCAGCAAGGAGCGGCAGGATTTGGAAGCGTTATTAATGGGGCAAGCCGGTTTGTTGGAAGGGGACAAAGAGGATTGGTATTTCAAAACCCTGAAAAACCAATATAGCTATTTAAAGCACAAATTTGGTTTACAAAACGAAAACGTAATTGTTCCAAAATTTTTTCGATTGCGGCCTCCAAATTTCCCAACGGTACGTTTGGCTCAGTTTACGATGCTTTATTTTGAGCGGGACAATTTGTTTTCAAAAGTAATAGCTATCCAGGATATTAAGGATTTTTACGAGCTTTTCAATATTTGCGGAAGCGACTATTGGGACACACACTACAACTTCGGGATTTCTTCATTGGAACGAAAAAAGCGCATCACCAAAAGTTTTGTGGATCTTTTGATCATCAACACAATTATCCCTTTAAAATTTTGTTATGCCGTGCAACAGGGCAGAGATATTTCCGAAGAAATACTAAATCTGGCTTCAAAGATTTCTTCTGAAGAAAACACTATTGTGAAGAAATTCAATTCACTAAGACATACTTCCAAAAATGCATATCAAAGCCAGGCTTTGCTTCAGTTAAAAGGTGAATATTGTGATAATAACAAATGTTTGCAATGTGCTGTCGGTAATTTAATAATTGGTTCAGAAAAAGAAAAGGGAAAAAACCAACAAGTTTAGAATTAATTTTTACTTATTTAGTTTAGTTAATTTATACTGAAAAAGTGTAATTTGCAACTATGTTACAAGCTATTTATTCATTACGCCACTACCTTGAAAAACGTGGGTTTTACGTGTCTTCCCGTTTTGCGGACAGGCTGGGTATGCGGGCTAAAAGTGTGCGGTTGTTCTTTATTTATGCTTCCTTCGCTACTTTGGGTGCTGGCTTTGCTATTTACCTCACATTTGCTTTTTTATTAAAGCTTAAAGACCTTGTGAACACCAAACGAACCTCTGTTTTTGATTTATGAAGAGTATCATCAGTTCCAAAATAACAGTAGCACTTCTTCTATTGCTCGTGGTATTCATGTCTGGTGTACTGGGTTTTCGTTTGTTTTCGGAATACAGTTGGATTGATTCTTTTTATATGACAGTAATCACCATTACTACTGTTGGTTACGGCGAAGTGATGCCATTAAGCCCTTCCGAAAAAATTTTTGTTTCGCTTCTCATCATTTCCAGTATCTTTATAGTTGGTTATTCCATTTCGGTAACCACAGAATATATTTTAAGCAAAAACATAGGTATTTTAAGACAGAAAAAAGTGCAAAAAAAATTGGAATCTATGCATGACCACATTATAGTATGTGGCTTTGGAAGAAACGGAAAACAAGCCGCCCAGAAGTTACTGGCATACAATCGCCCTTTTGTAATTATTGAAAAGGATGAAGAGGTAATCGATCGTTTTTCCGACGAGAATACGTTGTTTATTTTAGGAAACGCCATTGAAGATGAAATTCTTTTAAAAGCCGGCATAGAAAAAGCTTCCACATTAATTTGTGCCACGCCTAGCGATGCCGATAATCTTTTTGTAGTGCTTTCCGCGCGGCAGATGAACAAGGGCCTTAAAATAATTAGTCGTGCAAGTGAAGAAACCAGCTACAAAAAAATGAAGCTTGCTGGCGCCGATAATGTGATAATGCCAGATAAAATTGGCGGCGATCATATGGCCTCTCTTGTTGTGGTGCCTGATCTTGTGGAGTTTTTGGATAACTTGTCCGTTTCAGGATTGGAAGACAGTATTAATGTAGAACAAATTCCTTTTGAAAAAATGTGTCCAAATGGAAAGGAGCAGGCCATTCAAGATTTGGATGTGCGAAAAAAAACAGGTTGTTCCATAATCGGTTACCGTTCCCAAAATGGTGAATATATTGTAAACCCAGAACCTTCGCTTATTATTCAAAAAAATTCAAAATTAATATTGATTGGGCGCCCCAATCAAATTGAAAGTCTTAAAAAGGAGTATGGGGTTTAAGGAAACGTTAACAGATTTCCGTTCATTTCTTTGAAATTGTAACTTTTTTTAAGCATCTTGCTTCGTTTAAGAAAAAAAGCGTTTCATTTTAAAAATTTACTATGAAGAAATATCTTCTTTCCCTATTTACCCTCCTTTTTATACCTTTTATTACTTTGGCTCAAGAGCAAAAAAGCTTTGGTGAAAAAATCAATGATGCTTTTGCTGAGTATACAACGCCAATCGTTGATTTGATTTTTTATCCCGTAACAATATCGGGAAAAGAGATGCCAATTGTAATTATCCTTTTACTGTTGGGAGCACTATTTTTTACATTGTATTTTAATGGGGTTAACTTTAGATATTTAAAAATTTGTATAAAAACTGCCGCAGGGAAATATGATAAATTGGATCATCATGTTCCTGCTGATCAGGAAATTGAGGTAAAGGACGGAGAAATTCAAGACACAGTTCATCTAACAGGAGAAGTTCCTGGAGAGGTTACACACTTTCAGGCATTAACGGCTTCATTGTCAGCAACTGTTGGACTGGGTAATATTGCCGGTGTTGCGGTTGCTATTGCTATTGGTGGTCCTGGTGCAACAATATGGATGATTGTTGCCGGACTTTTAGGAATGGCTTCAAAGTTTACCGAATGTACTTTAGGTGTAAAATATAGGGAGGTAGATGAAAATGGAAAAACCTATGGTGGCCCAATGTATTACCTTGCAACTGGTCTTAAAGAAATGGGAATGGCCCGTCTTGGGAAAGTATTGGCTATCTTTTTTGCCATAATGTGTATTGGAGGATCCTTTGGTGGGGGGAATATGTTTCAATCCAATCAAGCAGCAGCGCAGTTAACACAATTAATGAATTGGGATGGACCAAATGCTGGTCTTTATGTAGGTTTGGTTATGGCTGTTATTGTTGGTTTGGTAATAATTGGAGGAATAAAGAGAATCGGGTCCGTAACTGAAAGGATAGTTCCTTTTATGGCAATTGTATACGTGGGTGCTGGTCTAATAATTTTAGGAATCAACTACGATATGATTCCCTTTGCAGCTAATCAAATTTGGGAGGGAGCCACAAATCCGAATGCCGCTTTTGGCGGTGTGGTTGGAGTACTGATTGTAGGATTTCAACGTGCAGCATTCTCTAACGAAGCTGGAGTGGGCTCTGCTGCCATTGCACACTCTGCCGTAAAAACTCGCTATCCTGCCAGTGAAGGTCTGACCGCTTTATTGGGGCCTTTTGTTGATACGGTTATCATATGTACAATGACCGCTATTGTAATCATTATTACTAATGCAAAGCACAACTTGTTTACTTATGGAAATCTTGATGCGGCAAGTAACGTAATGCTCAACGCAACCAATCAACCAATCAACGGGGTCGATTTAACCTCGGTGGCTTTTGATTCTGCTATTCCAAATTTTTCTATAGTACTTACAATAGCTGTTATTTTGTTTGCCATATCCACAATGATTTCCTGGTCCTATTATGGGCTTCAATCATGGAAGTTTCTTTTTGGAAAAGGAAGGGTTTCTGATACTACATATAAGGTGTTGTTTTTAATATTTTTAGTGGTGGGCGCCTCCTCAAGTTTAGGTGCTGTCATTGGTTTTTCAGATGCTATGATTTTTGCTATGGTTTTCCCCAACATTATTGGTTTAGTGTTGCTTTCTCCGAAAGTGAAAAAAGAATTGAGAAAATATCTAAACGCAATTAAAATAGATAAAATGGATGCTACCATTCATAAAGAAAGTGAAGAAGTAAAAGAAATTTAAAAGCAGTTTTGTAAATATGAAATCCCACTTAACGTTTAATAAAAATAGCGTGGTGGGATTTTACTTTTGCTGTTTTTTATTATTTCACTTTTGTGCGTTTATTTTTTGATTAAGACACTTTTGATACTTCTTAAACGGAAATTGTTTTAATACAAAAAAGTTGGATTCATTTTCTATGTTAAATTCCCCGATTAGGCTTCTAAATTGATGGTTTTATAGCGGAGTGTGGAGTTCAAGAAAGTATCAATAAATTTATTCACAAATTTTTAAAAATATAGTTTTTTTTTAGGATATTGCTTCGCTTTATTTTTAAAGCCTCAACCCTTAAAAATCCAATATGAGGAAATATCTTCTTTCGCTAATCACATCTTTAATTCCATTACTAAATTTTGCACAAGAAACACCTCCCGAAATGGGGATTGATGAACAAATTAACCAGGCTTTTCTGCCTGTTTCCAATTTTTTCTCTAGTGTTATTTTCTTTCAAATAGCTGGAATACCATTTGTTCTTATATTACTTGTTTTCAGTGCCACATTTTTTACATTGTACTTTGGGTTTCCTAACTTCAGATACTTTTGGCGGGCAATACAAACTGTTCGAGGCAAATATGACGATATAGAAAATCACGATGTCAATATTCTGTATGGAGAAGGTGGTATTGCTCATGGTGTTGACATGAACAAGGTTGACGACTTTGAGGCACACGTTGAGGCACACGTTGAGGCACTTGATGATGATTTGGCTATTGATGGAGATATTGTAAATACAATACGTGATGAAAGCTCTGCAGGAGAAGTTAGCCATTTTCAAGCATTGGCAACAGCAGTTTCTGGTACCGTAGGTAACGGAAATATAGCGGGGGTTGCTTTAGCAATTGCCCTTGGAGGACCGGGAGCAACTTTTTGGATGGTTGTATGTGGACTCTTGGGAATGTCTACAAAATTTGTGGAATGTACTCTGGGTGTTCAATATAGAGATGTTGGTCCAGATGGTACTGTATATGGGGGGCCAATGTATTATTTGAGCAAAGGACTTAAGGAAAAAGGCTTTGCAACACTAGGTAAAATAGCTGCTGTACTATTTGCTGTTTTTTGTATTGGAGGCTCTTTTGGCGGCGGTAATGCCGCACAATCCAATCAAGCAACAATTGTTTTGAAAGATTTGTTTAACCTTCAAAGTACTGCAGCTGGTTTTTGGATTGGCGTATTACTTGCTATTTTGGTAGGTATCATTATTATTGGAGGTATAAAAAGGATTGCGCAAGTAACCGAAAGGGTAGTTCCCTTTATGGCGATTTTTTATATAATTGCTTGTTTGTATATAATTTTCAGCAATTATACACTAATTGACGATGCTATAAACTTAATTATTTCCGAAGCATTTAGTCCCACTGCAATAGGAGTTGGTACCTTAATAGGTGTGCTGTTGGTTGGTTTTAAAAGAGCGGCCTTCTCCAATGAAGCAGGTGCTGGTTCAGCATCAATAGCCCACTCTGCCGTACGTACAAAATATTCGGCAAGTGAAGGTTTGGTAGCACTCTTAGAGCCTTTTATTGATACAGTAGTTATATGTACTATGACCGCTTTGGTTATTATCATTTTTAACATGGGAGGTTATTTTGAATATGGAGACGTAACTGGTCATGGTGTTGCTATTATTGACGGTGTCTCATATGAAGGCTCGGGAATTACCGCTCAAGCATTCCACGCATTTATCCCGTATTCCAATATTTTCTTGACTATTGCTGTATTCCTTTTTGCAGTATCAACAATGATATCTTGGTCTTATTATGGGCTGCAATCTTGGAAGTATCTTTTCGGAAGAGGTAAAACCATGGATTTAGTTTATAAAGTTCTTTTTTGTATCTTTATTATTATAGGCGCCGCCGCAAATATGAAATCTATTTGGGACTTTTCCGATGCGATGATATTTGCGATGATTTTTCCAAATATGATTGGATTGTTCTTCCTCTTCCCCGTAGTGAAAAAACAATTGCGCCGCTATTTGGACGCTATAAAAATGAAAAGAGAAGCTATATCGGATTAAAATTTTTCAAATGAATATAAAATCCCACTTCACGTTCTCCAAACAACAGCGAAGTGGGATTTTACTTTTGTTGCTTCTCATCATTTCATTGTTGTGTATTTATTGGTTTGTAGATTTTTCGGAAGAGGATACTTTTGATACTTCTTCGTTAGAAATTGTTTCAATGCAGGAAGAGTTGGATTCACTTCGTCTTGTTGAAATTGAAAACAGAAAACCTAAAAAATATCCTTTCAACCCCAATTTTATTACAGATTATAAAGGTTATACTTTGGGAATGTCCAATGAAGAAATTGACCGGTTGCTTCAATATAAAAAAGAAGACAAGTGGATTAATTCTGCAGCCGATTTTAAAAAAGTAACGGGCGTTTCAGATTCTTTGTTGAATGAATTGAGTCCGTTTTTCATATTTCCCGATTGGGTAACAAATCCAAAGCCAAAAAACAATTTCAAAGATTATAAAAGCGAAAAAGGTTTTACTGAAAAACCGTTTGTTCAAAAAATTGACCTCAATAAAGCAACCGAAGAACAATTGCAGCAAGTTAGCGGTATTGGCGAAGCACTCAGCAAAAGAATTATTTCCTATCGCGAAAAGTTGGGTGGGTTTTCAGATGATATTCAATTGTATAGTGTTTATGGTTTGGACCCTTTAGTTGTACAGCGAACTCTAAATCTCTTCACAGTAAAAACTCCAAAGAACATTTCAAAATTAAATGTAAATACAGCCTCCGCTTCAGATATTTCAACCATTCCCAGCATCTCTTTTGAAATGGCAAAGAAAATCTGGGAATATCGAAGACTTCGTGAAAAAATTACCAGCATGCAAGAACTGGACAAAATTGAAGGAATGACGGTAAGAAAGTTACAGCTAATTCAATTATATTTGTCCACAGAATAACTAAAATAAATTGCCGAAAGGCCTATAAATATTAGTATTAGAAAAGCATGAGTACAATGTATTTTACAGAGGAACACGAATTTTTCAGGAAGAGTTTTCAGGATTTTCTTCAAAAAGAAGTAGTGCCACATATTGAAAAGTGGGAAAAAACCGGCCATATTGAACGGTTCATATGGGAGAAGTTTGGCGAAATGGGTTACTTCGGAATTTATCAGCCCGAAGAATACGGTGGATTGAACTTAGACCTTTTTTACACTGTGATTTTTTTGGAAGAACTTCAAAAAGTGAATAGCGGCGGTTTTGCTGCTGCAATTTGGGCCCATGCATATCTTGCGATGACACACCTTAAAAAGGAAGCAAATCACGGACAAAAAGAAAAGTATTTATCACCAAGTATTACAGGTGAAATGATAGGTTGTCTGTGTATAACTGAGCCTTTTGGAGGAAGCGATGTTTCCGGAATGCGAAGTACTGCAGTAAAAAAGGGCGACAGCTATATTTTAAACGGTTCCAAAACCTTTATTACCAATGGAGTTTATAGTGACTATCTTATTGTTGCGGCCAAAACAGCTCCTGAATTGGGAAACAAAGGCATCAGCATTTTTGTGGTTGATCGCGATGCAAAAGGCGTTTCTGCAACCAAATTGGAAAAATTGGGCTGGCGTGCCAGCGACACTGGAGAAATAGCTTTTGACAATGTAGAAATTCCACTTGAAAATATACTAGGCGAGGAGAATGCTGGATTTCCTTATATAATGCAACATTTCGCCTTGGAAAGACTTATTATGGGTATCAATGCCCATGCCCGTAGTGAGTTTGCTTTGGAATATACCATTCAATATATGAAAGAGCGTACTGCTTTTGGAAAAAGTATTTCAAAGTTTCAAGCATTGCGTCACCGCGTTGCTCAAATTGCAAGTGAAATTGAGGTTTGTAAAACTTTCAATTATGTTACCGCAAAACGTTTGAATGATGGCGAATATGTGGTGAAGGAAGCAACGATGAGTAAATTGATTTCCACAAAAGTTGCAGATGAGGTAATGACCGAATGTTTGCAGTTTTTGGGAGGTTATGGTTATATGGAAGATTATCCATTAGCACGTTTGTTACGCGATAGTAGGTTAGGGCCCATTGGCGGTGGAACTTCAGAAATCCTTCGGGAGATTATTGCCAAAATGGTCATAGAAGGAAAAGAGTACAAACCGGCAACCTAAATTTATTTGGCTATTTTGGCAAAAATTCATTTTGATTATTGCCAAAATGGTCATAGAAGGAAAAGAGTACAAGCCAGCGACATAATATTTTCTTTATTCTTAAATCTAATTACTAGAAATGAAGCATTTCACTTTAAAAATTTTTTTCGCATTAATTATTTTTTTTATCGGCGCAACCACTTTCGCCCAGACAGAATTGAAGGGAAAGGTCGCCGATTTCTTAACTTACGAACCCATTGAAAGCGCCAGTGTTTATATTAAAAATACAACTATCGGTTCCATAACCAATGCGGATGGTAATTTCGTTTTAAAAGTGCCGCAGGAACATTTGAAGGATACGTTGGTTATTTCTTCTATTGGCTACAAAAGTTTTAAAGTTGTTATAAGTGAATTTGAAAATGGTTCTGACATATTTTTGGAAGAAGATGTAGCCTCATTAGATGAAGTTGTAATTGTTTCTGATCCGCGGCCAACAACCGGTAATGGCATTGTGCAAAAAGCAATTGAAAAACTGTCGAAAAACTTACCTGAGCAGCCTTATCTGCAAAAAGGATTTTTACGCCATAAAGAGCGCAACAAAAAGGAATACAAATGGCTTATTGAAAGCGCCATCACTTTATATGATTCCAGTTATGCTTCCGGCGCAAAAAACAATCTGAAAATAAATGTTGACGAAACCCGAAAAAGCTATGACTTAAGGGATATTGACAGCCTCTTTACATTTTCGGCATATCTTAAGAGTATGAACTCCAAAGCTGGAAATTTAAATAGGAGCTCAATCAAAACCTCGTCTTTAATTGAAGCCATAAAATGGAACGATAGCCGTGTTAATGGTTTGGAAAATCTTTTTAAGGGAAAGCTCAATTTGGTTCGAAATTCCAATGTTATGGGTGCTTTATTGGGAAAGAATATTTTGGAAAAGCATCAGTTTGACCTCGACACCATTTTAGTTGACAACGGCAGAAAAATTTATAAAATCAAGATTTCAAAAGGTGCTGATTTTGTTGGACTGAACACGTCAAATATTTATAATGAAGGTTTTGAACCCAAAGGGTGGATCTATATTTATTATGACAATTATGCCATAAAAAAAGTGGAATACGAATTGGTTGCTGCTTCCGATGTGCAGAAAAAGCGAAGCAAAAGCCTTTTTGATACTCAGACCATTCACAAACTTATAATGACTTATATAGAATATAATGGAAAGATGTACCCAAACTATATTTATTACGAAACTCCAAAACTCGTAAACATAGGTGATAGATCTTCTGACAGAATTAAAACCGAAGCAGAGCCTGGCTTTGATAAAGACGAGCAATATTACTACACTATTCAGGAAATATTGTTTAGTGATATCATTCAGGATCCTGAGCTCATAAAACAGGAACTACAGCAAAACGAATGGTCTGCGGATATTTTTTCCACAAAACCATACCATGAAGACTTTTGGAAAAACTACAATGTACTGCTGGAAAGTAAAGAGGAAGAGAAGCTAATTCAGGATTTGAGCAAACGGGCATCTTTATATAAAGAATAATTTTTCTGAAAAAATCTGTTTGTTGATTACTGATTACTGAATACTTTTTTTTACTTTTGCCGTCCTAAAGAGAGGAGGTGATGACACTATGTTAATTATACCAGTTAAAGACGGAGAAAATATCGACAGAGCGCTAAAGCGTTTCAAGCGTAAATTTGATAGAACCGGAACAATGCGCCAGCTACGTTCCAGACAAGCTTTTATGAAGCCTTCTGTTAAGAAAAGAGCACAGATTCAAAAAGCTCAATATATTCAAAACTTAAGAGATCAGGAAGATATTTAATTATAATCCTTTTGAATAAAAATAGAGATCCGTTGGAATTTTTTTCCAGCGGATTTTTTTATTTCCAGCAATTTTAAATAACAATAATAAATTCGCTAAATTTAACTCGTATCCCACATTCTAAGAAATGTCCTTTAAAGCATTCATAGATTACCTTCAACTAGAAAAAAAATATTCCCCACATACGGTGACCGCATATTTGAAAGATTTGGAAGACTTTCGGTTATTTGCTTCGGAAGAATATCAATATTCTGAAATTATAAATGTGAATTATTCGATCGTTCGGAGCTGGATTGTTTCATTGGTAGATTCGGGTATTTCAAATCGGACTGTCAACAGGAAGATATCCTCACTAAAAACCTATTATAAATTTTTATTGAAAACGGGCCAGATTGAAATAAATCCTTTGGCAAAGCATAAAGCATTAAAAACCTCAAAAAAAATTCAGGTTCCTTTTTCCGAAAAGGAAATAGTGAACGTAATGGAAATACTGCAAGCTGAAAATAATTTTGAAGGCCTGCGCGACCATTTGATCGTTGAGTTATTTTACTCCACAGGAATACGAAGGGCAGAGCTCATCAATATAAAATTGAGTGATATTTCATTTGCACAGAAAACCATTAAGGTTTTAGGAAAAAGAAACAAAGAACGTATCATTCCATTATTGCCTTCCGTGCTTAATACAATTAATGGGTATTTGCCATTTCGGGAGCAGGTTGAGAATATGAAAGATGCCGATTATTTATTTCTTACTCAAAAAGGGGTTAAAGTTTATGAAACGCTTGTCTATAGGATTATAAATTCATACTTTAGTAAAACTTCGGAGAAAGTAAAGAAGAGCCCGCATATTTTGCGGCATTCTTTTGCAACACATCTTTTGAACGAAGGAGCAGATATCAATGCGGTGAAGGAACTATTGGGTCATTCCAGTCTTGCCTCAACACAAGTTTATACACAAAATAGTATAGCGAAGTTAAAAGAGGTTTATAAAAATTCACACCCGCGAAACTAAATCAAATCAAAATGAGGCCTATGGCGTAAAAATACATAGTATATTAACTTTTAAAATAATATAATATGAAAGTAAACGTGCAGACCCCAAATTTTGCGGCCAAGGATGAGTTATTGGTATTTGTAGGAAAGAAGTTGTCTAAACTCGAACAATTTTATGATAAAATAGTTTTTGCAGATGTGTTTTTGAAAGTCCAGAAAACGAGCGAGAAGGAAAATAAAATAGTTGAAGTTTTGTTAAGTATTCCCGGCGACGATTTAATGGTGAAGAAAGAGGCCAAGACCTTTGAAGAGGCTACAGATGAAGTTGTAAAGACTTTAGAGAGGCAGCTCAAAAAAAGAAAACAGAAACAAAAAGCATATTTGTAATATAATTTTTTAGAAAAAGTTTTGTAGAAAAAATAATTTCTCTACATTTGCAGTCCGTTAGAAATAGCGGACTTTTTTATGGCTAAAAAATAGCCTTAAAAAGGGGTCAAAAAGCCGATGTAGCTCAGCTGGCTAGAGCAGCTGATTTGTAATCAGCAGGTCGTGGGTTCGAGTCCCTCTATCGGCTCTTTAAAATTTTGAAATACTCATTTGAAATTTGGATTTAAAGATTTGAATTTCAAATGACTCGGGGAGATACTCAAGCGGCCAACGAGGGCAGACTGTAAATCTGCTGACTACGTCTTCGCAGGTTCGAATCCTGCTCTCCCCACACTTAAACTTTCGCAGCGGCGAAAACGTAGAATTGAAATATTGAAAACCAAGATTCTGATTTCAGAATTAAAAATGCGGGAGTAGCTCAGTTGGTAGAGCGTCAGCCTTCCAAGCTGAATGTCGCCGGTTCGAACCCTGTCTCCCGCTCAAAAACCTGTGAAGGCAGGAATATCTTCCTTTCTTTTAAAGGAGAAAATTAAATACTTTACGCCGGTGTAGCTCAGGGGTAGAGCGTTTCCTTGGTAAGGAAGAGGTCATGGGTTCAATTCCCATCATTGGCTCAAAAAAAATTGTCAGTGCCTAATTTATTTTAGGTTATGGGTTCCCCCGAAGCGTCGGGGCTATCATTGGCTCAAATTTGATTACAAGTAACACTAATATATTTATAACTAAGATTAAAATTAATACAAAATGGCAAAAGAAACATTCGATCGGTCAAAACCCCACTTAAATGTAGGTACAATTGGACACGTAGATCACGGTAAAACAACGTTAACCGCAGCTATTACCAAAGTAATGGCCGATGCGGGTTATTCGGAAGCCAGATCATTCGACCAAATTGATAACGCTCCAGAGGAGAAAGAAAGAGGTATAACAATTAACTCTTCACACGTAGAGTACCAAACTGCTAACCGTCACTACGCACACGTTGACTGTCCTGGTCACGCGGATTACGTAAAGAACATGGTTACTGGTGCTGCCCAAATGGACGGTGCTATTCTAGTTGTTGCTGCTACAGACGGACCAATGCCACAAACACGTGAGCACATCCTTCTTGGACGCCAGGTAGGTATTCCACGTATGGTTGTATTCATGAATAAAGTGGATATGGTTGATGATGAAGAGCTACTTGAATTGGTTGAAATGGAGATCCGTGATCTTCTTAACTTTTACGAGTATGATGGTGATAATGGACCTGTAATTGCTGGTTCTGCACTGGGCGCACTCAACGGTGAGCAAAAATGGGTTGATACAGTTCTTCAATTGATGGAAGCTGTTGATGCTTGGATTGAACTTCCAACTCGTGATGTTGATAAGCCTTTCCTAATGCCTATTGAAGATGTATTCTCTATTACTGGTCGTGGTACTGTTGCAACAGGACGTATCGAAACAGGTGTAGCAAATACAGGAGATGTTGTTGACATCATCGGTATGGGTGCTGAAAAATTAACTTCTACAGTTACTGGAGTAGAGATGTTCCGTAAAATTCTTGATAGAGGTGAAGCGGGAGATAACGTTGGTATCCTTTTAAGAGGTATTGAAAAGAACGATATCCGTCGTGGTATGGTTATTTGTAAAAAAGGATCTGTAACTCCACACGCTAAATTCAAAGCTGAGGTTTATATCCTTAAAAAAGAAGAAGGTGGACGTCACACTCCATTCCATAACAACTACCGTCCACAGTTCTACGTTCGTACAACTGATGTAACTGGAACAATCATGCTTCCTGATGGTGTTGAAATGGTAATGCCTGGTGATAACTTAACTATAAACGTTGAGTTGCTTCAGTCTATCGCAATGAATGTAGGTCTTCGCTTCGCTATCCGTGAAGGTGGACGTACTGTAGGTGCAGGTCAGGTAACTGAGATTTTAGACTAATTATCATATAATTAAAAGCACTGGGTGTCCCGAATTTACTTCGGGATACCTTGGCTTTTGTAGCGGGTTTAGCGTAAAGTAAGTAAATGATGCTAATCCTAAACAAACGGGTTTAGCTCAGTTGGTAGAGCACTGGTCTCCAAAACCAGGTGTCGTGAGTTCGAGTCTCCCAACCCGTGCAAAAAAAATATTTTTTTCTGAAATGCTTAGCACAAGCGAAAAACTTTCAGAAATATCCGAAACTAATACTGCGACAAAATGGTGAACTATATTACAGAATCGTATAAAGAACTTAAGAACCACGTTACCTGGCCTACTTGGGTAGAAGCGCAGAAGCTTACCGTTATTGTAGCGGTTTTTTCTGTTCTGTTGGCCTTGGCAATTTGGGGAGTGGATACAGTATTCCGTTGGGTAGTGGATCAATATTTCATCTGGATCAAGTCGTAAGAAATGACCGAAACAACAAGTACAAAAAAATGGTATGTAGTCCGTTCAGTAAGTGGACAGGAGAACAAGATCAAATCGTATATCGAAACTGAGATAAAACGATTGGAGCTTGAGGATTATATTGATCAGGTGCTCGTACCCACTGAAAAAGTAATACAGATCCGTAACGGAAAAAAAGTGAACAAAGAACGTGTTTACTTTCCGGGTTACATAATGATACAAGCAAACTTGGGTGGCGAAGTCCCACACATCATAAAATCAATTAACGGCGTTATTGGTTTTTTAGGTGAAGTTAAAGGTGGAGACCCCGTGCCGCTTAGACAATCTGAAGTAAACAGAATGTTAGGAAAAGTAGATGAATTGTCTGTAAAAGACGATAATGTAAACATTCCTTTCATCACTGGCGAAACAGTAAAAGTTATAGATGGTCCGTTTAATGGATTTAACGGTACCGTAGAAAAAATAAATGAAGAAAAACGCAAGCTTGAGGTAATGGTGAAAATCTTTGGAAGAAAAACACCATTGGAATTGAGTTATATGCAAGTAGAAAAAGTTTAATTGTTACGCTTAATAGGTTTTTTCAGAGGCTTCCACTTTTGAAAGACCACATTAAAAATTAGAAATGGCAAAAGAAATCAGTAAAGTAGTTAAGTTGCAAGTTCGTGGAGGTGCTGCTAATCCATCGCCACCAGTTGGACCTGCTCTTGGTGCTGCCGGTGTTAACATCATGGAGTTCTGTAAGCAATTCAATGCTAGAACCCAAGATAAGCAAGGTAAAGTATTGCCAGTGGCGATCACGGTATTTAAAGACAAATCTTTTGATTTTGTTATTAAAACCCCACCCGCTGCAGTACAAATACTTGAAGCTGCTAAAGCAAAAAAAGGCTCCGGTGAACCACACGCAAAAAAAGTAGCCACTATCTCTTGGGACCAAATTAAAATGATCGCGGAAGATAAAATGCCCGATCTTAATGCATTTACCGTAGAGTCTGCTATGAAAATGGTAGCTGGTACTGCACGTTCTATGGGAGTTAAAGTAAAAGGTGACGCACCTTTTTAATCTGAAAAAGAATCTATAAAATGGCACAATTAACTAAAAAGCAAAAGGAAGCTAATCTTAAGGTAGAGGATAGAACCTATACCGTAGCTGAAGCTTCTGCTTTAATAAAAGAAATCACCAGCGTAAAGTTTGATGCTTCCGTTGACCTTGCGATACGTCTTAACGTGGATCCACGTAAAGCGAATCAAATGGTTAGAGGTGTTGTTACCCTTCCTCACGGAACAGGTAAAGACGTAAAAGTATTGGCATTGGTAACTCCAGATAAGGAGGCCGAAGCCAAGGAAGCAGGAGCAGACTACGTAGGTCTTGATGAGTACCTCGACAAAATTAAAGGAGGATGGACAGATGTTGACGTAATTGTAACTATGCCAAGTGTAATGGGTAAATTGGGTCCTTTAGGACGTATATTAGGTCCTCGTGGTCTGATGCCAAACCCAAAAACAGGTACAGTAACTATGGACGTTGCTAAAGCAGTTTCAGATGTAAAAGCTGGTAAGATTGACTTTAAAGTTGACAAGACTGGTATTGTACACGCAGCAATCGGGAAAGCATCTTTTGATGCCGATAAAATTGCAGGAAACGCAAGAGAATTATTAACAACCCTCGTTAAACTTAAACCTCAAGCGGCAAAAGGTATTTACATAAAAAGTATTTTTATGTCTAGTACAATGAGCCCAGGTGTTGAAATTGATACTAAAAGGTTTACTGAGCAGTAAAAACTGGAAATTATGACAAGAGAAGAAAAATCACAAGTAATTGAAACGTTGACTGCGCAGTTGTCTGATAATGCCAATATCTATTTGGCAGATATTTCAGGCCTTAACGCAGGGAACACTTCCAACCTTCGTCGTGCTTGTTTCAAAGCAGGTGTTCAGTTGGCAGTTGTCAAGAACACATTGCTTAAAAAAGCAATGGAGAGTTCAGATAAGGACTTTGGAGAATTAACAGAAATACTTAAAGGAAACACTTCTTTAATGTTCTCTGAAACTGGTAACGCACCAGCCAAAGTAATTAAAGAATTCAGAAAAAAATCTGATAAGCCGCTTTTGAAAGGTGCCTACATCCAAGAGTCAATTTACGTTGGCGACAATCAATTGGATAACTTGGTTGACCTTAAATCTAAAGATGAACTTGTTGGAGAAATTATCGGGTTGTTGCAATCGCCTGCCAAAAATGTTATTTCAGCTCTTAAGAGCGGTGGTAACACAATCGCAGGACTTGTTAAAACCTTATCCGAAAGAGAAGGATAAAATTTCATTTAGCACTAATTAATTTATATAAACACAATTATTTTTAAAAACGATAGAAATGGCAGATTTGAAAGATTTCGCAGAAAAATTGGTTAACCTAACAGTAAAAGAAGTTAATGAGTTAGCTACAATATTAAAAGACGAGTATGGCATTGAGCCTGCTGCTGCAGCTGTTGCTGTTTCCGCTGGTGGAGGTGCTGCTGCTGAAGCCGCAGAAGAGCAATCAGAATTCACAGTAATGTTGAAAGCTGCTGGTGCTTCTAAGCTTGCAGTTGTAAAACTAGTTAAGGAATTAACTGGTGCTGGTCTTAAAGAAGCAAAAGAATTAGTTGACAACGCTCCTTCTCCAATAAAAGAAGGTGTATCTAAAGATGAAGCTGAGGCTTTAAAAGCACAACTAGAAGAAGCTGGGGCTGAGGTTGAGCTTAAGTAAGCTCCTTACGTTCCAAACCCTAAGGTTTAGGTCTTCCGTTTCGACGGAAAGACCTAAACCATTTTGCGTATATAATGGTTAACGCCTTTTTTATACGATTTTCATTATTATTTTAATTAAAATTCCGTCCATAGATGTCAGCAACGCAAACTGAAAGATTGAATTTTTCCTCTGTAAAAAATAAGCCGGACTATCCCGACTTTTTGGACATTCAGATTAAATCCTTTCAGGATTTTTTCCAGTTGGAAACCAAATCAGAAGAAAGAGGCCAAGAAGGATTATACAAAACCTTTTTGGAAAATTTCCCGATTACCGATACCCGCAACCAATTCGTTTTAGAGTTTTTAGACTATTTCGTAGATCCACCAAGATATTCCATCCAGGAATGTATTGAGCGAGGTCTAACCTATAGTGTGCCTCTTAAAGCGCGGTTGAAACTGTACTGTACAGATGCCGAGCACGAAGATTTTGAAACCATCGTGCAGGATGTTTACCTAGGTACAATTCCTTACATGACCCCAAGCGGAACATTCTGCATAAACGGGGCTGAGCGTGTAGTTGTTTCACAGCTTCACCGTTCTCCTGGTGTATTCTTTGGCCAGTCGTTCCACGCAAATGGAACCAAACTTTACTCTGCCCGTGTAATTCCTTTCAAAGGTTCATGGATTGAGTTCGCCACAGATATCAACAGTGTGATGTATGCATACATTGATCGTAAGAAAAAATTACCTGTAACCACACTTTTCCGTGCCATTGGTTTTGAAAGGGATAAGGATATTCTTGAAATATTTGACCTAGCGGAAGAAGTGAAAGCTTCAAAAACAGGACTTAAAAAATACATCGGTCGTAAATTGGCCGCCCGTGTTCTAAAAACTTGGCATGAGGATTTCGTGGATGAAGATACTGGCGAAGTTGTTTCCATTGAGCGTAACGAAATTATTTTGGATCGAGATACTGTTCTTGAAAAAGAACATATCGATGAGGTAATTGACTCTGGTTCAAAAACTATTCTGTTGCACAAAGAGGATAACCTTTTGGCTGATTATGCCATTATCCACAATACTTTGCAAAAAGATCCTACTAATTCTGAAAAAGAAGCAGTAGAACATATATATAGACAACTTCGTAATGCTGAACCGCCCGATGAGGAAACTGCTCGTGGTATTATCCACAAACTTTTCTTTAGCGATCAAAGATACAATCTCGGTGAAGTAGGTCGTTACAGAATGAACAAAAAACTAGGTCTTGATATCGCAATGGATAAGCAAGTGCTTACCAAAGAAGATATTATTACCATCGTTAAATATTTGATCGAGCTTATCAACTCTAAAGCAGAGATTGATGATATTGACCACCTTAGCAACCGTCGTGTACGTACAGTAGGTGAACAATTGTCACAACAGTTTGGTGTTGGTCTTGCCCGTATGGCACGTACCATCCGCGAACGTATGAATGTTCGTGATAATGAGGTGTTTACTCCTATTGATTTGATTAATGCGAAAACACTTTCGTCAGTAATCAACTCTTTCTTTGGTACCAACCAGCTTTCACAGTTTATGGACCAGACCAACCCATTGGCAGAGATTACGCACAAGCGTCGTCTTTCGGCACTTGGGCCAGGAGGTCTTTCTCGTGAAAGAGCAGGTTTCGAGGTTCGTGACGTTCACTATACACACTACGGTCGTTTATGTCCAATTGAAACCCCAGAAGGACCGAACATTGGTTTGATTTCTTCACTTGCGGTTTATGCGAAAGTGAACAATCTTGGTTTCATCGAGACACCTTACCGTAAAGTTACAGATGGTAAAATTGACTTGAAGCATGAGCCAGTTTATCTTTCTGCTGAAGAAGAGGAAGAAAAACACATTGCCCAAGCAAACATTCCATTAACAGATAAAGGTGAAATTGATACGGATAAAGTAATTGCCCGTATGGAAGGTGACTTCCCATTGGTAGAGCCAAGCGTAGTGAATTACGCAGACGTTGCGCCAAACCAGATTGCATCTATTTCAGCATCTTTGATTCCTTTCTTGGAACACGATGATGCAAACCGTGCACTGATGGGCTCAAACATGATGCGCCAAGCTGTACCTTTATTGATTGCAGATTCACCAATTGTTGGAACTGGTCTTGAAAGACAAGTTGCTTCTGATAGCCGTGTATTGATAAATGCAGAAGGAGACGGTGTGGTTGAATATGTTGATGCAAATGAAATCACTATTAAATATGACCGTACCGAAAACGAACGTATGGTTAGTTTTGATTCTGATGATAAAACATATCAATTAGTAAAATTCAGAAAGACAAACCAAAGTACTTCCATTAACTTGAAGCCTATTGTTCGCAAAGGCGACCGAGTGAAAAAAGGACAGGTTCTTTGTCAAGGTTATGCTACCGAAAAAGGAGAACTTGCTCTTGGACGAAACATGAAGGTTGCCTTCATGCCTTGGAAAGGTTATAACTTTGAGGATGCAATCGTGATTTCTGAAAAAGTGGTTCGTGAAGATATTTTCACTTCTATCCATATTGACGAATATTCATTGGAAGTTCGAGATACCAAATTGGGTAACGAAGAGTTGACCAACGATATTCCAAACGTTTCGGAAGAAGCTACAAAAGATTTGGATGAATTCGGTATGATTCGAATTGGAGCCGAGGTAAAACCTGGCGATATCCTTATCGGAAAAATTACTCCAAAAGGAGAAAGCGATCCAACGCCAGAAGAAAAACTGCTTCGCGCCATTTTTGGTGACAAAGCAGGTGATGTAAAGGATGCTTCGCTTAAAGCTTCGCCATCTTTAAACGGTGTGGTGATAGACAAGAAATTGTTTGCCCGTGCTGTAAAGGACAAACGTAAGCGTGCGAAAGACAAAGAAGACATCGCAGAACTTGAGGCAAAATACGAAGCAAAATTTGTTGCGCTTCAAGATGTGTTGGTTGAAAAACTTTTCACTATTGTAGGCGGAAAAACTGCTCAGGGAGTGAACAACGACCTTGGTGAAGTAGTATTCCCAAAAGGGAAGAAGTTCACATTAAAAATGCTTCACGCCGTTGACGATTACACCCACTTAACTGGAGGTGTTTGGACAACTGATGATGAAACCAACGTGTTGGTTGCAGATTTGATGCACAACTATAAAATTAAGGAAAACGACCTTCAAGGTAACTTGCGTCGTGAGAAGTTTACTATCTCCGTTGGGGATGAGCTTCCTTCTGGAATTTTGAAACTCGCTAAAGTTTACATCGCGAAAAAGCGTAAGCTGAAAGTAGGGGACAAGATGGCGGGACGTCACGGAAACAAAGGTATTGTTGCGCGTATTGTTCGTGAAGAAGATATGCCTTTCCTTGAAGATGGAACTCCTGTTGATATCGTGTTGAACCCACTTGGGGTACCATCGCGTATGAACATTGGGCAGATTTATGAAACGGTTCTTGGATGGGCTGGACAAAAGTTAGGTCGCAAATATGCAACTCCAATTTTTGACGGTGCAACTATAGATCAGATTAATGAATTGACCGATGAAGCTGGAATTCCAAGATTTGGACACACCTATCTATTTGATGGTGGAACCGGTAAGCGTTTTGACCAACCTGCAACTGTAGGTATAATCTATATGCTTAAACTGGGCCACATGGTAGATGACAAGATGCACGCGCGTTCCATTGGGCCGTACTCACTTATTACGCAACAACCTCTTGGTGGTAAAGCACAATTTGGTGGTCAGCGTTTTGGAGAGATGGAAGTTTGGGCCTTGGAAGCATACGGTGCATCCAGCACACTTAGAGAAATATTGACTGTTAAATCTGATGATGTTATTGGAAGGGCGAAAACCTACGAAGCAATCGTAAAAGGTGAAACCATGCCAGAACCAGGATTACCAGAATCTTTCAACGTACTTATGCACGAATTGAAAGGATTGGGTCTTGACATTAGATTAGAAGAATAAATTGGCATCCCCGCGAAGGCGGGGATCTCAAAATTCTTTACGAAATCATTATAGATGGTTTCAATCACAACAACAAAGTTTATTTTAAATCATGATGAACAGAAATAAAGAAAACACAGTACAGAAATTCGACAAGATTTCTATTGGTTTGGCTTCCCCTGAATCCATTTTGGCGGAATCACGTGGTGAAGTATTAAAGCCCGAAACAATCAACTACCGTACGCACAAGCCAGAGCGTGACGGACTTTTCTGTGAGCGTATTTTTGGTCCGGTAAAGGATTACGAATGTGCCTGTGGCAAATATAAAAGAATCCGCTACAAAGGTATTGTATGTGACCGTTGTGGTGTGGAAGTAACGGAGAAGAAAGTACGTCGTGACCGTGTGGGGCATATCAATTTGGTAGTTCCTGTGGCACATATTTGGTACTTCCGTAGTCTTCCAAACAAAATTGGTTACCTTCTTGGATTGCCTTCCAAGAAATTGGATATGATAATTTACTACGAGCGTTATGTAGTAATTCAGCCAGGTATTGCAAAATACGAAGGTGGTGAAGCCGTTAAAAAAATGGACTTCCTTACCGAAGAAGAATATCTTGCAATCTTTGATTCAATTCCACAAGAAAACCAGTATTTGGATGAAAGCGATCCAAACAAATTTATCGCGAAAATGGGAGCAGAGTGCTTGATCGATCTTTTACAAAGAATCGATTTGAACACTTTGTCTTATAACCTTCGCCATAAAGCAAACAACGAAACTTCAAAGCAACGTAAAACGGAAGCGTTAAAGCGCCTTCAAGTTGTGGAAGCACTTCGTGATGCAAACAAAAACCGCGAGAACAAAGCCGAATGGATGATTATGAAAGTAGTTCCGGTAATTCCACCAGAATTACGTCCGTTGGTGCCGCTTGATGGTGGTCGTTTCGCAACTTCAGATTTAAATGATTTATACCGTCGTGTAATTATACGTAACAATCGCTTGAAGCGATTGATGGAGATTAAAGCTCCAGAAGTTATCCTTCGTAACGAGAAGCGTATGCTTCAGGAATCGGTAGATTCATTGTTTGATAACACCCGTAAATCTTCAGCAGTAAAAACTGACAGCAACCGCCCATTGAAATCCCTTTCAGATTCATTGAAAGGTAAACAAGGTCGTTTTCGTCAAAACTTGCTTGGTAAGCGTGTGGATTATTCTGCTCGTTCGGTAATCGTCGTTGGACCGGAATTGAAATTGTTCGAATGCGGTATTCCAAAAGATATGGCAGCTGAACTTTACAAGCCTTTTGTAATCCGTAAATTGATTGAAAGAGGTATTGTAAAAACTGTAAAATCTGCAAAGAAAATTATAGATAAAAAGGAGCCTGTAGTTTGGGATATCCTTGAAAATGTATTGAAAGGACACCCAGTTATGCTTAACCGGGCCCCAACTTTGCACAGACTTGGTATTCAAGCTTTCCAACCTAAGTTAATTGAAGGAAAAGCGATCCAACTACACCCATTGGTATGTACTGCATTCAACGCGGATTTCGATGGTGACCAGATGGCGGTTCACTTACCATTAGGGCCAGAGGCTATTTTGGAATGCCAGTTGTTGATGCTTGCTTCACATAACATTTTGAACCCTGCAAACGGTTCGCCGGTTGCGGTTCCTTCTCAGGATATGGTTTTGGGTCTTTACTATATGACCAAACTTAGAAAATCTACTGATGAAGTAAAAGTGAAAGGTGAAGGCTTAACTTTTTACTCAGCCGAAGAAGCTATTATTGCCTACAATGAGGGAATGGTAGACTTGAATGCTGAAATAAGAATACGTACAACAGACTTTAATGATAAAGGTGAATTGGTAAAACAAATCATCACCACAACTTTGGGAAGAGTAATCTTTAACGAGAAAGTTCCTGAAGCTGCTGGTTACATTAACGAAGTATTGACTAAAAAGTCACTTCGTGATATTATCGGTGGAATTTTGAAAGTAACTTCAGTTCCTGTTACTTCAGCTTTCCTTGATGAAATTAAAACCCTTGGATATAAATTCGCTTTTGAAGGTGGATTGTCTTTTAGCCTTGGTGATATTATTATCCCTGCTGAAAAACAAAGTATGATTGATAGCGCCAACACACAAGTGGATGGTATTATCAACAGCTACAACATGGGGCTTATTACAAATAACGAACGTTACAACCAAGTAATTGATATTTGGACTGCAACCAACGCTGAACTTACCGAGCTTTCTATGAAGCGTATTCGTGAAGATCAGCAAGGTTTCAACTCTGTATATATGATGCTTGATTCTGGTGCGAGGGGTTCTAAGGAACAAATCCGTCAGTTAACAGGTATGCGTGGATTGATGGCGAAGCCTAAAAAATCGAACTCAGGTGGAGGCGAGATTATTGAAAACCCAATTCTTTCTAACTTTAAGGAAGGACTTTCAATTCTTGAATACTTTATCTCTACTCACGGTGCGCGTAAAGGTCTTGCGGATACCGCTCTTAAAACAGCAGATGCAGGTTACTTAACTCGTCGTTTGGTAGATGTTTCGCAAGATGTTATTATCAATATAGAAGATTGTTACACACTTCGTGGAATTGAAGTTTCGGCTTTAAAGAAAAACGAAGAAATAGTAGAATCGCTTCGTGATCGAATTGTTGGTCGTACTGCGCTTAACGATATAGTTAATCCGTTGACAAAAGAATTGCTTGTTGCTTCTGGCGAACATATTTACGAAGAAATTGCAGATGCTATTGCAGCATCTCCATTGGAGAGTGTTGAAGTTCGTTCTGCACTTACGTGTGAGGCAAAACAAGGAATCTGTTCACAATGTTACGGTCGTAACCTTGCTACCAATAAAATGGTTCAGCGTGGGGAAGCTGTTGGTGTTGTGGCTGCACAATCAATTGGTGAACCAGGAACCCAGCTTACACTTCGTACGTTCCACGTGGGAGGTATTGCTGGTAACATTTCCGAAGAGAACAAATTGGTTGTTAAGTTTGATGGTAAAGCAGAAATCGAGGATCTTAAAACTGTTAAAGGTGAAGACAATCAAGGAAAAACAGTTGATATCGTTATTTCACGTACTTCTGAAATTAAACTTGTTGACAAGAAAACAGGAATTACACTTAGTACCAACAACATTCCTTACGGTTCAACACTGTATGTGAAAGATGGTGACAGTATAAGTGCTGGCGATGTAGTGTGTTCTTGGGATCCATACAACGGTGTAATTATTTCAGAATTTGCTGGAAAAATTAAATACGAAAACATTGTTCAAGGTATTACCTATCAGGTTGAAATTGATGAACAAACTGGTTTCCAAGAAAAAGTAATTTCTGAGTCAAGAGATAAAAAACGTATTCCAACCCTTCAAATTTTAGGGAAGAAAGACGAAGTTATCCGTAGTTATAACTTACCTGTTGGTGCTCACTTGATGGTGGACGATGGCGACAAAATTAAGATTGGTAAAGTACTTGTAAAAATCCCACGTAAATCTGCGAAAGCGGGTGATATTACGGGAGGTCTTCCACGTGTTACCGAGCTTTTCGAAGCGCGTAACCCTTCAAATCCAGCAGTAGTTAGCGAGATTGACGGTGTAGTTTCTTTCGGAAAAATTAAGCGTGGTAACCGCGAGATTATCGTGGAGTCTAAATTAGGCGAATTGAAAAAGTATTTGGTAAAATTAAGTAACCAGATTCTTGTTCAAGAAAACGATTACGTTCGTGCAGGTATGCCACTTTCTGATGGTTCCATTACGCCAGAAGATATCCTTCGCATTAAAGGCCCTTCAGCAGTACAACAATATCTTGTGAACGAAGTTCAGGAGGTTTACCGTCTGCAAGGGGTGAAGATCAACGACAAACATTTTGAAGTTGTTGTTCGTCAAATGATGCGTAAAGTTAGGATTCAAGATCCGGGTGACACTACTTTCCTTGAAGATCAATTGGCTCATAAGGATGATTTCATCGAAGAAAACGATAAAATCTTTGGAATGAAGGTTGTTACTAACGCTGGTGATTCTGAAAACTTGAAAGAAGGTCAAATACTTTCACCACGTACTCTTCGTGATGAAAACTCTTTATTGAGAAGAAATGATAAAGTACTTGCAGAAGCACGTGAAGTGGTCACTGCAACGGCAACTCCGGTACTTCAGGGTATTACGAGAGCGTCTTTACAAACTAAATCATTCATTTCTGCGGCTTCCTTCCAGGAAACAACCAAAGTATTGAACGAAGCGGCAGTTGCTGGTAAAGTTGATACCTTGGAAGGCTTGAAAGAAAATGTAATTGTAGGACATAAAATACCAGCCGGAACCGGAATGCGTAGATATGATACTATAATTGTAGGTTCAAAAGAAGAGCTCGAGGAAATGAACCGCGTAAAACAAGAAGTAAATTATAATTAATATTGAAAAAGGTGCGTTTTTTTAAAACGCACCTTTTTTATTTTAGTCTTATTTTTCTAAATGAAATTTAAGATCTGATATTTAAAATCTAACATAAAATGGCAGATCAAAAAAAAGAACAACCCAAACAAGGACAGATAAACATTGAGTTGGATGAAGCTGTGGCACAGGGTATTTATAGCAACTTGGCCATTATCAATCATTCTGTATCTGAATTTGTAGTTGATTTTGTAACTATAATGCCCGGAATTCCAAAAAGCAAAGTGAAGTCGAGAATAATCTTGACTCCACAACACGCCAAAAGATTTCTAAAGGCATTGAATGACAATGTAAAAAGATTTGAAAACGCCCACGGCGAAATAAAGGATTATGAGCAACCGCCTATTCCTTTAAACTTCGGCCCAACAGGCGAAGCATAAAAATAAAAGCCCTGCAATTTGCAGGGCTTTTTATTTAATTTAGTGTTTGAATCTTAAGAAAGTTTTAATCCTCCACATTGAATACTGAGAATATTTTCATTTTTTGTATTCTTCTATCCCCAATTAATATATTACAAATTCAAAGCTTAATTTATTTAGCTTGCAATCAAGTTGTTATAGTTTTTGACTGGTTCTTTCAGTGATATTAGGCAATGAAGGTAAGTAATAATGGTTTTTAAACGAGAATTTGAATCATCTTGTCGAAAGATAAGATTTTTCTTTCAATTATAAATTTGTATAGAATAGATTTGGAATTAATATCCTCAAAAACTGATGTTTATAATTATTGTGAATAATAAAAAAAACGACATTCATAATGAAAAATTTCTACATATTAATTTTTTTAGGCGGTCAGCTTATTTATGGACAAGTTGGGATTAATACTGATAATCCCCAACAGACCCTTCATTTAGCTGGTTCATCAGAAAAATTTCGAATTGAGAGTTTAAATGGAGTTAACAACCCATTAAATTTAGGAGATTTTAATTCTGATGGGGATATGGAAAATGATACATATCCATTATATGTAGATGAATATGGTGATTTTACGCTAAGACTGAAAACCGTAATTAATTCGGAAGATTTGGAAGCATTTAATGATACCTCATTGCCCACTACAGGTGTAGCTTTATCGAAATACAATACTGCTGGTAAAGATTCTACAATGATTAAGACCTTTACCATAAAAGTAAACCGGCCTTCAATTATACAGATTAAATATAATATTAGTTTTGATATTTATAAAAATAGTAATGAGGTCATCTTAACTGATGAGTTTGCTCGCAGAGTGTCGAACTTTATTACACTTTCACCTCAGGGATTACCGGTAACCAATGCCACCAGACATTATGGTCCTACTTCCAAAACCTACTCAAGTGGTCATTTAGAAAGTGTGGCAGGACCTTTTTACAATGGTGCTACAACATATATTACTATCCCAACTAGTGGCGAGTGGGATATTACATTTTGGGGGTTGGTTTCTTCAAATAAAAGGGCAAGAAATAATAGTTATCCAACAATCGCCTTGGAAACCTATGTAAAATTTGCTGCAGGATATAATTATTTGTTTTTTCGAAAGTATTAATGTTTAATAAATAAGGACATGTTAAAATTTTTTTTTGCAACTATACTTTTTTCTTCCTTTTGTGGTTTCTCCCAAGTAGGAATTGGAACTACACAGCCCCTGAAAGATTTACATATTGCAGGACAAAATTCTACAATTAGAATCGAGAAATTGAATAGCGTGAACGATTCACAATTTAATTCTGGTCTAAAACCCTCACCGGCCTTTGTGGATGGAAATGGTAATATCTCTATTTATAGCAGTTCGGGACCGGGAACTGAACCCCTAACTTTCTTAATTGATATCCCTAACTTTCTTGAAGATAATCCTTATAATTATAATTCACCTTATAATCATACAGGAATTGCCGTTAATAATGGGGTGGGTGTTTCTTCCGTTGATCAAATTATAGATAATAGTATCGTTTTTACAGTGCCTTTTAATGCACTTATTGAAATTAAGTATGGCATCACTTTGTATGTGAGTGGAAGTGATATTTCAGTTCCACCGCCATTTATTGAACCTGTACAAAAAAAAGCAATATCAATAGTTACGTATTTTTGTGTAGATATAGATAGTGATGGAGTATTAAGCCCGGAAGAATTAAGTAATAAATACGGTATTAACGGGCAATATTTTGAAACCATAAATGGTGGAGCGCCCGGTAATCCTTATATGAACGGACAAAATTATTTTAGCTTGCCGGTAGGAACCCATACATTGTATTTTTTTGGTCAAGTTACTGATTCCTCAACTAGTTATACAAGTGTTGGATTTGGTGGCGATGAAGATTATATAAAAATTAGAATATTTGAATAGCGTATGAAAAATTTGAGCCTTTTATTTATTGTTATTTTATTTCTCTTTAATGTTGAATTGTCATCAGCACAAGTAGGAATTAATACTACCAACCCATTAGAGTTGGTTCATGTTGCAGGTGCTAATGCAAATGTTAGGGTTGAAGGATTGAGTAATGTCTCTCCTACTGAATACAACCTTAATAATTTGGGCGTTGGGGCAACCACTCGTGTATATGCAAACGCCGCCGGCGATCTAGTTTTAGGTGCTGCTTCTGATAATGTTAACTTACTTATTGATTCTGAAAATTATTTGGATGATAGGGAAACCCCCAAAAACGAAATAATTCAAAAGGGCTATGGAAGTGGCTATAACTCAGCTGGAATAGTAATAGCCCCCGATGCAATCTTCACCTTAACCACAAATGCCATACTAGAGGTAAATTATTCTGTTACCTGGAGTGTATACGATGAAAATAGCCTAGACAAGAAAAGACTTGATGATAGGCGGGCACGGATTATTCATACAGGTCTTTATTTTATGACAAATCCAGATGATCCATCAGACCCACTTGGTGGCGACCCTGTTGTCCTTGATGCTGATGGCAATGTTATTAATGGAAAACAATGGTGCATAGACCCCAATCCAGGGAATTGTAATTTATACGCTGGTTTAATTGGCTTGAGTGGTCAATTTTATAAAAATAGTAACCCAGAGGTAGGAGAGCATCAATATTTTCAAACTACTGGAACTGATTACGTTAAACTACCTCCGGGAACATACATTGCCTTATTTGCTGCAAGATTTCAAGTTAAAAGTACAATTGGATATGGTTCTGCCAAAATGTGGCTCGGAACTGGAAAGGATGAACTACAGATTAGAGCCTATTTATACGATTAAGGTTTAATCTTTATACTCACTCACAAAGTGCAACTTCACGTTTGGATATTTTGATTGCGTCATTTGTAAAGTAAAAGCTGAATCAGCAAAAAACACCAACTGTCCACGTTTGTCCTTAGCCAAAAATTTTGCCTTTACTCTTTTAAAATCTGCGAATTCCTCGCTTTTTGGATCTTTTGCTTCTACCCAACAGGCTTTGTGAACATTGAGGTTTTCATAGCTACATTTAGCGCCATATTCATGTTCCAAACGGTATTGGATTACTTCAAACTGTAGCGCACCAACGGTTCCAATTACTTTTCTGTTGTTTAATTCCAAAGTGAAAAGCTGTGCAACACCTTCATCCATCAATTGGTCTATGCCTTTTTCAAGCTGTTTGCTCTTCATTGGGTCTGCGTTGTTAATGTATTTGAAATGTTCTGGAGAAAAGCTTGGAACGCCCTTATATTGCATCTCTTCACCTTCGGTAAGCGTGTCGCCAATCTTGAAGTTTCCGGTGTCGTGAAGCCCTACAATATCACCTGGATAGGAAACATCTACAATTTGTTTCTTTTCGGCGAAGAAAGCATTGGGACTTGAAAACTTCAATTTCTTTCCATTTCGAACATGTAGATATGGTGAGTTTCTTTCAAAAGTTCCTGAAACAATTTTAACGAACGCCAAGCGGTCACGATGCTTTGGATCCATATTGGCATGAATTTTAAAGACAAAACCTGAAAACTCCTTTTCGTCCGGTTTCACCAAACGTGTGCTACTTTCCTTTGGGCGTGGGGTAGGGGCTATTTCAACAAAACAATCCAGTAGCTCTCGCACCCCAAAATTGTTAAGGGCAGAACCAAAGAATACAGGCTGAAGCTTACCGTCCAAATATTCTTGTCGGTCAAAATCTGGATAAACTTCATAAACTAATTCCAGTTCCTCCCGGAGTATTTTAGCAGCTTTTTCGCCAATCAGTTTTTCCAATTCTGGACTACTTACGTCTTCAATTTCAATAGTTTCCTCTATATTCTTTCTGCTATCGCCACTGAAAAGGTTTACGTTCTTTTCCCACACATTGTATATTCCCTTAAAATCATAACCCATCCCGATGGGGAAACTTAAAGGCGTTACGCGCAAGTTGAGCTTTTGTTCAATTTCGTCAAGTAGTTCAAAAGCGTCTTTCCCTTCTCTATCCATTTTATTGATGAAAACAATCATTGGGATATTTCGCATGCGGCAAACTTCCACTAATTTTTCCGTCTGTTCCTCAACCCCCTTTGCAACGTCAATCACAACAATAACACTATCTACAGCAGTGAGTGTTCTAAAAGTATCTTCAGCGAAATCCTTGTGCCCCGGCGTATCAAGAATATTGATTTTAATCCCTTCATATTCAAATGCTAAAACAGAAGTAGCAACTGATATTCCACGCTGGCGCTCTATTTCCATAAAGTCACTTGTTGCACCTTTCTTGATTTTGTTGCTTTTTACTGCACCAGCTTCTTGAATGGCTCCTCCAAAGAGAAGTAGTTTTTCTGTTAAAGTTGTTTTTCCAGCATCTGGGTGGCTGATAATACCAAAAGTTCTTCTTCGTTTTATTTCTTTTGTTAAGGACATCTATTTTTCTATATGAAGTGGCAAAGATAAAGTTTGTTATTGAAGTAATAAACTGAAGGAGTCTCTAAAATATTTTTTTAGTTTTTTATTGAATTTTAAGGCTTTTAAATCTTCTTCAAAAGAACAATTGAGACATTTAAATATATGCTCATTATGATATTTAGATTAATAGATTTTTAAATATTAATGGAACAATGGCTTAATTTTTTTCTTACCTAAGAAGTTTTCAAAATCCTTATATACAGTATATATACGTATATATACGTATATATTTTTCCTACAAAAATCTATGTTTTTTCATACAATTTATGCCGTTTGCCGACTATTCTTTACAGTTCAACTAATACTTGTTTGTTAGTAATTCCCTAACACTTTTCCGAAGTATATTTGAACTGTTAAATGCAAATTATAAAGGAGTTTGAGCATTTTTCTTTTGAAAAATAAAAAAAAACAGAGGATATGTATAATATTACTTTCTTTAAAAACATAAAAAGGATTTCACTTTTTATAACTGTATGTTTAATTTCAAGCTTTGGAATTTTACATGCACAAACAGTTAATGTTACTGTTCCAACTGGAGGTTTTCACATTGATGGAAATCTAGGATCAAATACACCCACCGTGGGCATTGGTGACTGGGTTCAAGGACCAGCAGGTGCAGGTGGTTTTGTTTTGAACAACGACGGCACCCCCGTTAATAGTAACCTCACAAGACTAGTACGCGATGTTTATAATACAAATGCTGATAATTCATTTACAGGAGGCTCCAAATTTAATGATAACCCTAATACCTGGATTTGGACAAATTCAAGCGTTACCGGAAAGGGAGACATCAACAATGCCATGTATCATCTTGGTAAAGATGGAAGTAATAATGAATGGATTTTTGTAGGTAGTGATCGTGCTACCACCACGGGTACTAGCTATATAGATTTTTCTTTTTTACAAAATACATTAACAACTACACCCGGTTTTGGCTTTAGTTCAGCTGGGCCTGATGGGGGACGTACTGTTAATGATATTCTTCTTACTGTTGAATATGGAAGTGGAGGCTCTGTGGCTACAGTATATTTTTATTTATGGAAAAATGTTGGTGGAAATAATTTTGATTACGTTCTTCAAACTACAAATTCAGCAAATGCCTTTGCTCAAACTAATAATGCTAACGTAAATGTTCCTTTTGGAAGTTTTGGCACAAATACATATACCACAAAACAATATGTAGAAGCTGCAATTAACCTTACAGATGTATTTGGTACTTTAATAGATCCGTGTATTAGTGTGAGTATTAAAACACTTTTTATAAAAACTAAAAATTCAACAGCTCCACCAGCAGCTTTGAATGATTTTGTTGAGCCTATTCAGGTTCAGTTTGGCTTTGGAACCGCTACTATTGCTTATGCAGCTAGCCCTGTATGTAAAAATAGTGGTCCTATTATGGTAACTCAAACAGGTGTTTCTGGAGGTACCTACTCTTCAGCTCCTGCAGGTTTAAGTATAAATGCTAGTACAGGCGAAATTAATGTTCAAAACAGTAATACCGGAACTTATACAGTAACATATTCTTACACAACTAGTGGGTGTAGCAAGACAGCCACTACAACCGTTGTTATTAATGAAAATCCCGATGCACCAATAGGTCAGGATATAACAGAATGTGAAGAAACTCCTATACAGACATTAAATGCTAATGATGGAATTTCAAATCCATTAACAGCTACGTTACAAAATAATAATCAAACTAGCTCGGGTGTTGTAACAACTTCCAACAATGCTTTATTAGCCCCCGATACAATAGTATGGTATGACCAAGCAGTGGGAGGAAATGTTGTTAATCCACCTATATGGAGTCAAGTGGGTTCAATTACCTATTATGCTGAAGCAGTTTCGGGAACAACTGGATGTAGATCAATAACCCGCACCCCCGTAAAATTAACAATATTAGCTAAAGCTTTGGCAGATGATCCAGGTGATGTTACTGCTTGCGACAGCTACGAGCTACCTGCACTTGTAAACGGAAACTACTTCACCGGAAGCGGTGGAACGGGCACGCCTTTGAGTGCTGGTTACAGCGTCGAGACCACCCAGACGATCTATGTGTATGCAGAAACGGGGACCACTCCGAACTGTAGCGCAGAGAACAGCTTTTTGGTAACGATAAACGATACCCCATTAGTTGATGATCCAGATGATGTTACTGCTTGCGACAGCTACACGCTACCTGCGCTTGTAAACGGAAACTATTTCACTGGAAGCGGTGGAACGGGCACGCCCTTGAGTGCTGGTTACAGCGTCGAGACCACCCAGACGATCTATGTGTATGCAGAAACCGGAACCACTCCGAACTGTACTGCAGAGAACAGCTTCTTGGTAACGATAAACGATACGCCATTAGTTGACGATCCAGCAGATGTAACAGCTTGCGACAGCTACACACTACCAGTATTAACCAACGGAAACTATTTCAC
>JAGXGE010000031.1 GCA_024637015.1 Aequorivita sp.
AAAAACCACTGCGCGTGAGCGCTGTTTGCAATGAATAAAACGGCCAATACAAAAAATAGCTTCTTCATAAATTATTTTGTAGCGTTATAGATGGTTGCCACCCCGAAAGTTTGCGGTTTATTTTTCACTTCATTAAACCCGATTTTTCGCAAAATATTGTTGAGCTTTTCTCCGTGCGGAAATGCGGAAGCACTTTCGCTTAAATATTTGTAGGCCACTTTATCTTTGGAAAATATTTTGCCTACAAGCGGTAAAATGGTTTTTGAATAAAAATGATACCCTTGTTTGAAAGGAAATTTTGTTGGCACCGAAGTTTCCAAAACCACAAAAATTCCGCCTTTTTTTAGCACACGAAGAATTTCCGAAAGACCTTTTTCCAGATTTTCAAAATTACGGATGCCGAAGGAAACAGTGATTGCATCAAAAGTGTTGTCTTCAAAAGGTAACGCTTCCGAATCTGCTTGCACAAATTCAATTTTTTCTAAAATCTTTTTATCCAAAACCTTTTTTCGGGCAACGGAAAGCATTCCTTCTGAAATGTCCAACCCCACAATCTTTTCTGCGGAAGTTTTTTCAGCAAACTGAATGGCGAGATCGCCAGTTCCGGTAGCAATGTCGAGAATGCTTTTTGGATTTTTTTCAGCAACCATTTTAATGACTTTTTTTCGCCATTTAATATCCGAACCCAATGAAATTATCCGATTGAGTCCATCATAATTTTCAGAAATAGTATCAAACATCTGTTCAACCTGTTTCTTTTTTCCTTCCGAAGAATTTTTGTAAGGTGTTATTTTCTTTTCCATAAATTGCGCCTGCAAAACTACATATTTTTTAAGATTTGCAATGGTTTTCAGTTACAAATACAATGATTTTGGTTCTGTTTGGGGTGCATTAAAATTCTATATCTTTGCCAAGATTCATTTTTAAAATATTTTTTTGGATTCAATCTTGAAAAATTATTTTAGGGATTAAAAAATAGTTCAATGAAAATTATTGTTGCTGGCGCTGGGGAAGTAGGATTTCACCTTGCAAAATTGCTTTCTTTTGAATCTCAGGATATCACACTGATTGATACAAATCGAGATTGCTTGGCACATGCCGACACACATTTGGATATACGGGTGGTACGTGGCGACGCGACCTCTATTTCAGTTTTGCAGGACTCCCGTGTGGCAGATACAGATTTGGTAATAGCGGTTACTTCTAGTGAAACTACAAATATTACAGTTTGTGTGCTTGCCAAGCAATTGGGTGCCAAACGTACTATTGCACGAATTTCCAATACCGAATTTATTGACAGGAAAGATGAAGTTGGTTTTACAAAATTCGGGATTGACGAATTGATTTCCCCAGAATCCTTGGCTTCCAACGAAATTGAACTTTTGCTCAACCAAAGTGCCTTCAATGATACTTATGAGTTTGAAAATGGCGCATTGACGATGATTGGGCTTAGCCTTTCGCGTACTTCGTCTTTTGTGGACAAATCTGTGAAAGAAGTGGCGAAAATATATCCAGAATTAAAGTATGTTCCCATTGCCTTGCAGCGTTTCGGTACCCAATACACTTTGATTCCCAGGGGAGATACACAATTTAAAGAAGGCGATCAGGTTTATTTTACTACTGTAAAAAATGGGGTGGAACAAATTTTTAAACTCACAGGAAAAGTTAGGCAGGAAATTAAGAATGTAATGATTCTCGGTGGAAGTAAAATAGGTTACAAAACTGCAAAAGATCTTTGCAAAAGTAGCTTCAACGTAAAGCTTATTGAAAGCAGTAAAGACAAAGCCTTTGAAATTGCCGATGATATTCCGGGGTGTCTTGTAATAAACGGGGACGGTAGAAATGTAGATCTTTTAACCGAAGAATCCATTGAAGATATGGATGCTTTTATTTCTGTTACAGGAAATAGTGAAACCAATATTATGTCTTGTTTGGTCGCAAAATCTAAAGGGGTAAAAAAAGCCATCGCTTTGGTGGAAAATATGGATTATTTTCAGCTTTCACATTCCATCGGAATTGATACGCTTATCAACAAAAAACTTTTGGCAGCGAATAATATTTTCCGCTATGTGCGCAAAGGCGAAGTTCTTGCAATGACGAAGCTTAACAACATGAATGCAGAGTTGCTCGAGTTTCAGGTCTCTTCGCATTCCAAAGTATGCAACAGAAAAATAAAAGATCTTGACTTTCCTGTTTCTGCAATTATAGGAGGAGTCATTAGAAACGGAGAAGGCATTATTGCCCTAGGCGATTTCGAAATAAAAAATGGTGATAGAGTAGTGGTTTGCTGTCTTCCGCAATCTATTGGAAAAGTGGAAAAGCTCTTTATATAATGAGTTCACTTACAAAACTTAACTATAAAATAATTTCGCACTTAATGGGCCTTTTGCTCATGGTTAATGGGGGTTTTATGCTCCTGTCTTCCATTGTAAGTTGGTATTATGAAGATGGTGTGCTCAAAGAAATGTTATTGGCGGGAACCGTTGCATTGGGTGTTGGAGGAATCATAATGCTTTTGACCAAAAACCACCGAAAGGAAATCCAAAAAAGAGAAGGATACATTATCGTTGCTTTTGGCTGGATTTTTATGGCACTTATCGGGACGTTACCCTACATTTTTACAAACGCAATTCCTAGTTTTACCGATGCTTTTTTTGAAACGATGAGCGGTTATACAACCACGGGAGCGTCCATTTTAACTGATATTGAAAGTATTCCGCGGGGTGTTTTGTTTTGGAGAAGTATTACGCATTGGATAGGTGGAATGGGAATTATCGTTTTGGCAATAGCAATTTTACCCTTGTTGGGAATTGGTGGCATGCAGCTTTTCGCTGCTGAAGCGCCCGGCCCTGGTGGGGACAAACTGCATCCCCGAATTACGGATACAGCAAAAAGACTTTGGCTGATTTATGTTGGCTACACATTGGCCGAAACCATTTTATTGAAATTAGCGGGGATGAATTTTTTTGATGCTATAAACCATTCATTGTCAACATTGAGCACAGGTGGTTTCTCTACAAAAAATGCCAGCGTCGCTTTTTGGAATGATAATCCTATGGTGCAATATATCATCATTGTATTTATGTTTTTGGCGGGAAGTAATTTTGTACTTAGTTATTTCGCTTTTAAACGAAAATTCCAAAAAATATTTCAGGATGAGGAATTTAAACTATATACAGCTTTTATTGTTGGGTTTACCATTGTAGCATCTCTTATTATTTATTTTGAAGCAGATGTTACGCTTTCAAGCATTGCACATCCGATGGTCTGGGGACCATTTGAAAGTGCCGTCCGCCATGCGCTTTTTCAGGTGCTAACCATTATTACTACTACAGGTTTTGTGAGTGCGGATTACACACTTTGGACGCCATTTTTAACAATTTTCTTTTTTGGAATGATGTTTTTGGGTGGTTGCGCGGGTTCCACCGCGGGTGGTATTAAATTGATGCGCCATATAATTATGATTAAAAATGGCGTGCTCGAATTTAAAAGAACATTACACCCGCACGCAATTTTGCCCGTTCGTTATAATAGAAAAGCGGTGCCGCAGCCTATTGTTTTTAACATTCTAGGTTTCTTCATTCTTTATATGCTTTCTTTTATCGTGGGAACTTTAGTGTTTTCTTGGCTTGGCTTAGATTTTAAAACGGCCCTTGGAGGTGCTGCATCTTCCTTGGGAAATATTGGTCCTGCGCTAGGCGATCTAGGCCCTGTGAGTAATTATGCCTATTTGCCCGATGCCGCAAAATGGTGGTCCAGCTTTTTGATGCTTATCGGGAGGTTGGAGTTGTTTACTGTGCTTATTCTGTTGACTCCTTTTTTCTGGAGGAATAGATAATTCAAAGTTTTATATTTTAGTTTTTTACTAAAATTTCTTTTACTTGTTGAGCTAATATCTTTGCTTTTTCGATTACTTCAGAAGTATTTCCATTAGCTTATCGTAGGTTAGAACAACTCCCATTCTTCGATAGGGTCGGGAAGTGGGTTTTCCAAAAATCCTGAAATCTGTTTTTGGTGAAGATACTACTATTTCTAGTCCTTCAAAAGTGGGGTTCTCTGAGTTGTTTGAAGTCAAAATTAATGCACTGGCGCCACCCAATAATAAAATTTTGAACATCTTATCAGTTTTTGAAAAAATACGGAATAGATTTAATGAAAAGACCCAAAGTACAAATTGTACTTTGGGTCTTTCTAAATTAAAAAAGTTTGGGTTTATTTAACGATGATTCGTTTAACTCTTCCATTATCTCTGTTTCCAACACGAACTAGATAAACGCCTTTGGCCACATAACTCATGTCCAATTTATAGTTGTATCCGTTTCCATTGTTTTCCAGTTTTTTGAACAATAATCTTTGTCCCAAAGTATTGTAAACCGAAAGATTCATAGCGCCAGAATAGTTAACTGTTTTTAGACTAACGTCGAAATTGTTGTTTTCTAAGGTTAAAACGGTCAAACCATTTTCGTCAAAAATATTGTCTTGAACACCTAAAACTCCTATTTGAGCGGTATAGTCTTCAGTTTCTCCAAATGAAGTTTCCTCACAGGCATCATCGGGTACAGGACCGTCCCAGTTCGTTTTCGCACGCATTAGGTGTTGTCCCAAAGTTACTCCGGCTGGAATTACTAAATCTGTTGTAATAGTATATGTTCCACCACCTTGTCCTGGAGCAATTACCACATTATTAACCACGATTTCGTTATTTGTAAATACAAAATCATCATTAAAATCTATCCAAACACGAACAAATTGATCTCCATAACCTGTAGTTACGGTAAGGTCATTGGTGGAATCTGGATCCATAACGGCTACTAAATTTGTGAAATCTGCATAGCCTTCACAACCTGATGGATTGTTTATGTCTGTTACACTGAATAACTGAAAACCATCGCCGAATGAACAATCACCCACTGGCTGACAGTTTTGTTTAACAATAACAACAGAAGTTGAATCGTTTGAAGTATCGCTATCTCCAGGTAATGAAGTGTATGCACTTAGGTTATAACTCCCTAAAGCTGAAAAATCGCCTGTTTGTACAAAAGTATATGATGTAGAGGAATTTCCAGCTAAGGGACCCGCTACTACTTCAGTAACAATAGTTCCATCGAGATCATAAGTTACATCAAAATTTGATTTTGGTTCGCCGCCAAAGTTATTCACTGTAACAACTATGTTTTCAGAACCAGTAAGATCTGTGCCTGAAACAGGAGCTGTAATGGCACTAACACCTATATCATTGGGCTGTAAATAAGTAACAGATTTGGTGCGTGCGTCATTGGTTGTGTCTTCATCACCAACTAAATTGGTTTCAGCAGTGATGGAGTATGTTTGTCCAATTGTACCCAAATTCGCAGTCGCTGTAAAAGTATATTGGGCAGTTGCAGCAGAAGCGATTGTACCAGGGAAAGTTTCTGAAATAACCGCTCCACCATCTACTTGAAATGTTACTGGAAAGTTTGAGGCGCTGTTTTGTCCATAATTAAAAATGGTAACAGTAACAGTTTCGCTATTTGAAAGTGTTCCGGTTACTGGTGCGTCAATGCTAACCACACCAACATCATTATTAAAGTTTGGAGCTATTTGGAAAACACCTACCACATCTTTTCTTCCAGTGTTCATATATTCATTAATGAACCAAAATTCTTTATCGTTAGAAGGGTCTAGGTCTATTTTACTATAATCACCATAACGTAAGCCAGGAATATTTTGGTTTCCAGCTGCAATTAATTCTTCTGCAATGGTCATCGTGTTCAATGGATCGTTGGCATAACGACCGGTATAGTATGAACTTACTCTCTTGGTTGTTGGGTCTGGAGTGGTTGGGCCTGCCATGGAGGTATATCCCATACCAATATTTCCTTGAACGTCCATCATCATACTTGCATGCCAAGCGTGTTTTCCGTCAGGAGCTGTATAAGTTCCTTCTTGGTAGATGGTCCAAGGTTGTCCATCACTAGGTTGGCGAAGTTCGAACCAACGTATTCCGGCAAGTTCACCACTGCTAGCATCGGTATCAACAACAAAATTGAAAAGCGCGGAGTTATGGCTGCCAAATTTTCTGAACTGAGCTTGGTTCATTATTGTAGCTTGAAGCGCATCAATATCGATCCCCCCACCAGGTTGTGTCAAGTTTGAAAAACTTCCACCGTCAAATACGGAAATGAAAGGAGTGGTAACAAATTCAGTAGGTGCTGAAATGGTAGAACTACCAGGAGTGGCCCAATTTACATCAACAGTCCAAATCTTTACGTGATCTTGAGAAACACCAGACCATGCATCATCTTGTAAATATATGATTGGCAATCCTCCAGGTGCAGGTAAGTCATCATTTGTTACATTTAAAGCTTGAGGGCTATAAAAACCGCTGGTTACAATTCCAGGAAGTGGAAATCCAATTACTTGTGCAGAAGGATCACCCAGAAGCATCTTGTCTCTTTCCATTGCATAGATTTTATTGGTGTCTCCAGAATTTTGGGTAATGTAATATCCATCACTCCAAATTGACAGTTTTTGATAGTCATCTATTTGTGGAATAGTATAGACATACCAACCATCATTCACTGGGTCTGGACCATCGGACACAGCAATTTGTGCTCCGCTGCCCAAAAATGTCATAACAAATCTGTCTGCAGCATTGTCATAGGATATGGTAAGGTCACAACAACCTCCATTTGGAAAAATGGTTGGGTTTGGACTGATTTGCCCCGTTAGCGGGTTTCCGCTTTTATCAAATATTCTGAAACCAGTATTGAAAACAACTACAGCGTGATTGGGTCCAACGCCGATAGATGGATCTGTTGGCTGTGAACTTGACTGAGCAGCATCAAAAACCAAGGAAGGAGCTCTACCGCTAAGTATTTGCTCCATTTTATCTGGATTTCGAACGAAATAATCGTCTTCAATCTGCGGGTCTTTACCTGGTACTATTAAGTTTTTTGAAGCCCTGCCATCTTGCATTACTTGTTTTTTTGTAGTTGCAGGGGGTAAATTAGTTCTTGAGGCAATTGAGGGGACATGGACCATCGATCCGATCTTTCCAACATAAGTAGCATTTGTTTTTTCTTGCGCATGTCCTTGAATAAGGAAAGCGAAGAAAAATAGAAATAAGGTAATTCTCGTTTTCATTAAAAGTATTGTTTTATAGTTAATTTTTCATGTGCCTAAATTACAGATAAAATATAAGATGTAAATGGGATTGGTCAATTTTAACCAATCCCATTTACATATTTTTTAAAGTTACAGATTGTTAATTAAGGGCTTCTTTTATCCTTCGCATAGCCTCTTTAATGTCCTTTTCCGAAGCTGCATAGGAAATTCGAATGCAGTTAGGGTCGCCAAATGCTTCCCCTGTAACAGTTGCTACTTTGGCTTCTTCCAATAAATAAAGTGAAAAATCGGAAGCAGTGTTGATATTTTTTCCGCGCAACGTTTTTCCGAAGAAATAGGAAATGTCTGGGAATACATAAAATGCACCTTCGGGCTCATTTGTTTTGAAACCTTCAATTTCTGAAAGTAATCCTAAGATCAACTTTCTTCTTTCCTTAAAGGCATCAACCATAAATTTTATCTTGCTCGGTGGATTTTCCAAAGCGGTTATGGTTGCTCTTTGTGCAATACAGTTGGCGCCGCTTGTTACTTGCCCTTGCATTTTGTTACAAGCCTTGGCGATCCACTCTGGTCCACCTATGTACCCAATACGCCAACCCGTCATTGAGAAGGCTTTGGAAACACCATTTACTACAACAGTTCTATCATACATGTCATCAAACTCCGCCATGGATGCATGTGCTCCAATGAAGTTGATATGTTCGTAAATTTCATCACTAATAACAATAATGTCAGGATATTTCACCAAAACATCCGCAAGTGCCCGCAACTCTTTTTTGCTGTAAACTGAACCACTCGGATTGCAGGGCGAACTGTAAATAATCATTTTTGTCTTTGGTGTAATTGCGGCCTCTAATGCTTCAGCAGTTACTTTAAAATCAGTTTCAATAGAAGAAGGTATCTCCTTTGGAATACCCCCAGCAACCTTACATTGGTCTGCATAGCTTACCCAATAGGGAGCAGGCAATAAAACTTCGTCGCCTTCATCCAAAAGAACCATCGTCAAGTTTGCCAAGGATTGCTTTGCACCCGTGGAAACTACAATTTGGGAAGGCTTATATGTTAGGTTATTGTCTCTTTTGAATTTATTGATTATGGCTTTCTTCAAATCTCCATAACCATCTACCGGGGTGTAGGAGTGATAATCGTCCTTAATGGCTTGGATAGCCGCTTCTTTTACAAATTCTGGAATGGGGAAATCTGGTTCCCCAAGACTCAAACCAATAACGTCTATTCCTTGTTCTTTTAGTTCTCTTGTTTTGGCAGCCATTGCCAGGGTGGCCGAGGTAGCCATCTCGTTCACTCGTTTTGAAAGTCTTTGATCCATAAGTATTATGCGGGTACGGCAGGCTTAAGCCCCATTTCTTTTAAATGTCTGAAATGTGCAATAATAGCCCGGCGGGTGGTTTTATATTCTTTATAGGGTAGATTAAATTCTTTTGTTGTGCTTTTTACAATTTTTGAAATATTCTTGTAATGAACATGGCTAATATTAGGGAAAATATGGTGTTCCACTTGATGATTTAAACCTCCTGTGTACCAATTCACAATTCTGTTATTGGTTGAAAAATTTACCGTAGTGAATAATTGGTGGATAGCCCAAGTGTTTTTCATAGTTCCGCTTTCGTCCGGAAGCATTATATCGGTATCCTCAACCACGTGCGCAAGTTGAAAAACCACACTCAAAATAAGGCCTGCAACGTAATGCATAATAAAGAACCCGATTAAAATTTTCCACCAAACGATGTTAAAAAATAATATTGGAATTAAAATCCAAAGTGCTAAATAGATCATTTTTGTTATAACCAAAATACTCCATTGTGTAACAGGTTTTGGTAGTTTTCCATAGGAAAGCTTACGCTTTAAGTATCGTTTAGTCTGAAAAAAATCTGTAGTCAACACCCAGTTGAAGGTTAAAAGCCCATAAAAGAAAAGACTGTAAATGTGCTGAAATTTGTGGAGTTTATGCCATTTTGAATGCTTTGAGAATCGAAGAATTCTTCCAGCTTCCAAATCTTCGTCATGACCGTGAATATTGGTGTAGGTGTGATGTAACACATTATGCTGTACTTGCCAGTTGTATACATTTCCAGCAAGAATGTACATACTGCTGCCCATTATTTTATTTACCCATTTTTTTGAAGAATACGAGCCGTGATTTGCATCATGCATCACATTCATCCCAACGCCAGCCATCCCAACTCCCATAACTACCGTAAAAATCAACTGCACCCAATCTGGTAAGTCAAGGGTAAGCATCAAGAAATAGGGCGTAAGGTAAAGGGAAAACATAACCACCGTTTTAAGATGAAGTTTCCAGTTTCCTGTTCGGGCAATCTTGTTGTCCTTGAAATATTCGTTAACGCGCGAATTTAATGTCCTAAAGAATTTGGCACTGTCAACACGCGAGAAATTTAGATTTGTATATGTCAAAATGTATTGTTTAACTGGGGGTTTTTACTATGGAAAATACAAAAATAATCATCTTTTACTTAAAAGTAAGGTTTCAAAACCATTAATTTATGAAAGATGGCATACTTTTGTGATTGAATTTAAAATATGGAACTAGTATTAAAATATTTTCCGCAATTATCTGATAATCAAAAGAATCAATTTGAGAAACTACAATCGCTTTATGAAGATTGGAATTTGAAAATAAATGTGGTTTCCCGAAAGGATATTGATGAACTTTATCTACGCCACGTACTCCATTCGCTGGGCATAGCCAAAGTCCAAACATTTCTTCCAGGTTCCAAAATTTTGGATGTAGGCACGGGGGGCGGTTTTCCGGGTATCCCATTGGCTATTCTTTTTCCCGAAGTGGAGTTTCACCTTGTGGACAGTATTGGGAAAAAAATAAAAGTGGTAGAAGAAGTTTTGGCTGCTTTGCAGCTTCAAAACGTAAAAGCTACCAATGCGCGAGTAGAAATTGTTTCTGGAAAATATGATTTTATAGTGAGTCGCGCCGTTGCTCAAATGGAAACGTTTGTGCATTGGGTGAATGGAAAGATTGCAAAAAAAAGCATCCACGAGCGAAAAAATGGAATTCTTTATTTAAAGGGGGGGGATTTGTCTGAAGAGCTCAAATATTATCCAAAAGCTACGGTTTTTCCACTAAGCGATTTTTTTGAGGAAGATTTTTTCGAAACCAAAAGCGTTGTGCATTTGCCATTGAAATTTAAGGGTTAATTATTGAGCCCGATGGTTTAATAAAAACCAATGTAGCGCAAGAATTGTTTTTGCGTCCTTCAATTCCAAAATTTTTGAAAATACTTCTGAAACAGGAATTTTCACCAGCTGTATATCTTCATTTTCATGATCGTTGCCGCCGCCTTTTCCAATCTTATCATTTTTTGAAACTTCTGAAAAAAATAAAAAAATACGCTCTGTTGAAGCTCCCGGCGAAGTGTAGAAAGTAGTAATTAATTTTGGGGTTTCAATTTTATACCCCAACTCCTCCATTACTTCTCTTTTTATACAATCTTTAGGCTTTTCGTTTTCTTCCATGGATCCTGCAGGAATTTCCAATAGCCAGCCATCATTGTTTTTGCAGGTGGGATAACGAAACTGATTTGTTAAAAGAATGGAGTCGGAATCTTTTTCCCATAAAAGGATGGCTACAGAATCTCCCCTTTCAAAAGCAAGTCGGGTAGTGGTTATTTGTTTTCCATCAAAAGTATCGTAAGTTACTTTTGCTTTTACCATTTTATAATGGTCATCGAAAACGATTTTTTCTTCACTGACAGAGTAATTCATTTCAAAAAATTTAAAGACCAGTTTAAAATAATAAAAAACCCCGAACAAGTCGGGGTTTTAAAATATTTATGGAAACTATATTATTTTGAAATTAGGAACCTCTTTGTAGTTACAAGATTGTCCTTGGAAATTTTCATAAAGTAAGTTCCAGTTTGAAGGTTTGCAACATTAATTTGCTCATCCATAGAAATGTTTTCTTGTGAAAGAATCATTTTTCCAAGAATATCATATACTTGGATGGTTGCGTTTTCAGCATTTTTAAGATTTAATACAGTACTAGCTGGATTTGGATACAAGCTAATATTGTCAAGTTGACTTTGGGTTACACCTAATATTCCATTGCTAGAAAACTGTGTAGTCTCTCCTGCGCCATAGTTTCCGTTTGTAGCGTATATTACTGTTCCATCACTGTCTGTAAGTGTTATAGCACCACCACCATCTCCTTGAGTATCAAGAATAGTAAATGAATAGCAGTCTGCAGGGAGTGAAAAAGTTACATTTATGGTTTGATTGTTACCATAAGGTCCGCCAATATATATAACTGCACCTGAGCCATCTCTTACATTCCATCTGCACTCATTTCCCCAATTATCAGTGTGTAATTCCATATAAACTGTACCTGTACCGGCAACCGCTTCTTCAAAAGTTTCTGACGCATTATTGTTGGTGTTATCATCATCGTTTGGTAAACTAACTTCTACGGTATTCGTTCCTTGTATGGTATATGGAACTTCAGGAAGTTCAATAGTTTCATTGCGAAGTGATAGAATTTCTCCGGTCCAATTATAATTATGAACGTCTCCGTTAATAGTGTATTCTATATTCAAAGATGTAATTGGATTTTGACCTGTATTTTGAATGTTTACTTCTGGAGCAATATTATCGCTACAAGTATTTGGAAGTTCAGCAATATATCTAAGGTTTGCATCATTTGCATTTGTAATACCAGTGTAGGTTGGGTATGCTCTGCTTCCACTAGGAATTTCTTGATGCGTGTTTGAAATAAAAGCAACTACTTCCATATCGGCAAGCTCAACTGGTACGCCATTGTAATCTGCTGGTATTGTATATGTATAAGTACGATCCACAAAAGTTCCGGAAGTTGTTGTATTAATAACTTCACCCCATTGACCTGTAATCATTTCAACAAGTCTGTGCATGTGGTTGTAATTATTTCCTTGTCCCCCCCCAGTTTGAGGTCCTTTAGTATTGTTTTGTAATAAAGCAACATTCAATAAGTTAGTCCCTTGTGGGCTGTTGCTGGTATAATATCCTTCAACGTGAACTGTGAGAAGATTTGTTTGTACATCTATTACTGCTTCAACACCTACATTTACTGGAGATCCTATTGCTAAAGTTTCATTTGCTGAAATGGTCCAACTGCCTCGGCCCATTGCTGTTCCTCCGTTAGTCATACCACGACCAGGAAAAACGTGTCGGTTTACGGTACCTCCCGGGTAACCTGTTAAACCAGATTGGCCAACAATAGCAGAGCCGTATGGTGTTCTGAAATCCGGTTCGCCGGGGCCAGGGTTGGCGTAGCTTCCAACGTGAATGTTGATTAATGATACATCATCAGGATGAGCATCCTGTATTGCCTGTGCAATTGCATGACCTTGAGGACAAAAAACGCAATGGATTCCTGTAAATTCTTCAAGAACTACATTTTGATCTTGCGGGGAAGTTGATACGATTGTTTGTCCATATGTAACAAAGGCTAACAATGCAAAAACTAAACTTAGGGGTAGTTTTTTAAACATGATTTTTTAGATTTTTTATGTTGTGAAAAAATAAGTATAACTACAAATGTACTTTTTTATAATTTATTTTAATTGCTTGAACTATAATTTTTTATGCTTTAAATGTTAAAATGTTGCTTTTGCAATTTCAAAAACTCAAATAAATTCAATAAAATAAAGAGATACTTTAAAAAAAATACTGAAATTCAAAAAGGTATAAAATAACGGGGCAATTCTATTAAAGTGGAATAAACTCATATAATTTTAATTCAAATTTTCGCAGTGAAATGTTAAATATCTGTAATAGAATGTATAAAGCAGTGATGATTTTTAATTTTTATCTTTACTTTTGTAAATCTTAGTAAATTAATATTGAAAATAAATTAATCTAAAAATCAAAAAAATGAAACTTAAATTACTTCTTTTAACCTTAATGGGTTCTGTTGCAATTGCAAATGCACAATATACCGTGACAGACATAAATGGAAATGAACTTAACAATGGCGATGTCTTGGAATTTGATGTTCAAGGATATGGGACTGAAGCTAATTGGGAGTTTTTCGTTACCAATGATAATCCGTCAGAAACAATTTATACAAGAATTGAATTTGTTGATGCTGTAAATGCTACAGGAGAGTTCTTTGAATTATGTTATGCATTACAGTGCTATACTGATCTTTCAGTTGGGTTCACAATTCCTACTGCACCAGAAGTTTTCCCGATTGCTGTTGGAGAAACTACAGGTCAAGGAAACCACTTTTTAAATGCTGATCCAGGTAACGGTACAGATACTCTTGACTATATTTTTGCCTTCCATCAATATGAAGCAGATGGTGTTACTGAAATAGGAACGCCTTTAACTTTCACATATCGTTATAGCCCTACTTTGGGTGTAAACGAAAATACTGTAGTTAATTTAAAAGTTCAATCTACAGTGGTTACCGATCAATTGGTTTTGGATGTTAACGAGCCAGTAAGTATGCTAGTCTACGATTTAAGAGGACGTATTGTAAAACAAGCTCGTTTTGAAACAGGTCGTCAAGAAGTTAATATGTCAGATTTAAGCGCACAAGCTTATATCGTTCAATTCCAAAATGAAAAAGGAGCTACTCAGACAACTAAAATTGTTGTTCAGTAACCTATTAAATCAAAATAATAAAAAAGGGCTCCGAAATATTTCGGAGCCCTTTTTTATTTTATATGAAATATACTTCTTAAAAAGTAACTACAAGATTGGCAGTCAAGCCAGTGTTTTCGGGGACAAACCTACATACACCACCCACGCAAATTAAACCACCGCGCTGACGGCCATAGTTTAATGCAAAACGTGCAGAGCCTTTGGTATAACTTCCGCCAAAACTGTAGTAGTGGATTTTTCCTTCGCCTTCATAATTCCAGGCATCTGCTGCGTAAAGGGTAAAGGCAGGGCTAAAGTTGTATTCCAATACTCCAGCGGCCCAGTTTTTTCTATCAACTTTTTTTCTGCTTTTGTCTATCCAAAGGTGCTGTAGTTCCATACGTAAGGCTTTTCCACCTTCAAAACGACGCGTTGCTTCAATTACTGCAATTTGCGCTCTAATATCACCTTGAACACCCAATGGACCGCCTTCAGTAACACCCTTATCAATAATTACATCTTGAAAGGTGGCCACAGAGCTCCATTTTGAAGACCAACGGTTTTTGATTTCAATGTTAAGATCTCGGAAATAACGATCGCCATCTCCAATAAATTTTGCATCATATGTTTGCTCGGCATCATTATAGGTTGCCTCAAGACCTGCCCAATAGGAAAAGTTTCCTGCTATTTTGGTTCCAAGTTTCCCTAAGGTAGACTCTTTATCAAACGAAAAATAAACATCTACTTGTGTGCCTACTTCTCCAGCTCTTTTTTCGGTATCACCAAAAAATAAGCGAGGTTGTGCATTGTATACATATATATTTGACAATAAATAATCGTGTTGTTTTGTAAGGGCGGGAACGTAGTTTACAATTTGTTCGTTAAATAAATTTCCTTCTGCATAACGGTCTGCATAAAAACTGAAATTTTCCAGTCTTCTGAAGGTAGAATTAATTCCCAATCCTTTTTGGGCATATCCCAAGTTCACTTGAAGTGCAGTTCCATCAAAAAGTTGCGGTGAGGCAATTTCTCCTTCGTTAACAAGTACGTCAGGATCTTTGGTGATTGCTTCAACGCTTCCATAGAAATTTTCGGCAACGAAATCCAGTCTTCCTCCATAAGCATTAATGTTTGCAGGAATAGAATCATTAGCGCCGTTTGATTGGTACCGGCCTACATAGCTTGCGCCCAACGTCAAATCAACGGCGTCAATATTTAAAAGTCCGCTTAAATCTGCATTCGCATCAAGGCCTTGAATCACTCCTTCAGAAACATCAAAACCGTTCCTGATTTGACCGTAAATACCCGTGATGTCAAGATTGGCAGTTGGAGTAAATTTAACACGAAGTCCTTTAAGAGCGTTGTTAACCCCCAATTGGCGATCTTCCCAAGTTCTAAGAATCAGACCACTACCAAATTGTTCATAGAAATAACCTCCAGTAACATCTAGAGTTTCATTTTTGAAGTTTAAATAATAGGTTCCAATTCCGTTTTGATTTTCCCAAGTGGGGGAGTATCCCAAAAGAACCGAAGGTAAATATGCTTCATATTGAACCCCTGCGGTAAATTTTCCCAGAGAATAATTAAACTGGAAATAATTGTTAGATCTAAATCGATCTTCTGGGGCATCGAAACCAATTTTATCATCAGGCACAAGCCATTGTGAGTTTGATTCTAGGCCGCCAAAAAAGTAGCCATTGTCTTGCGAAAAGGAGATGGCGCCCATAAACATAAAGGCTCCAAGAATAAGTTTTTTCATTATATGGGTTTGGTTGGTAAATTTTTTAATTAGATGCAGTAGAAAATTCCTTTATTTTTTCATAAAGCTCCATCTCTGCGCCTGGGCTATAGCCAGAATGCCTGTAAACAATCTTGTTGTTTTTCACTAAAAGAGTTAATGGTACAGTGGCAGCGCCAACGGCACGTTTAAAATCATTGTTGGTGTCCAGAAGAACAGTATAATCCCATCCCTTTCCATTTACTAGAGGTTTTACGCGTTTCACACCACGACTATCGTCTATGGAAACGGCGTAGAGTTTTACATTTGTTTCTTCCTGCCAGTCTTGATAGATTACGCTTATGGCATCAAGTTCCTTTATGCATGGAACGCACCAAGTAGCCCATAATGACACAACAACAACGCTGTTGTCTGTAGATAGCTCATGCGAATTGATAAGCTTTCCGTCAAGTGTGGTCATGTCTACTTTTGGCAATTCATTTTGTGCAATGGCACAGAAAGAGACCATTAAAAGAAAAAGGGGGAGTAATTTTTTCATCGAATAATTTTTATACAATTAATTAGAGTAGCAATATTAAGTTATTTTTAATAAAAACTTAATTTGTTTTGTTTAAAATTATTGATTTAACACTCTAAAACCGTGCCTTTTTTTTATAAATAGATTATATTAGCGCACTTCATTTTTAATAATTTGTTATGAAAAAGTATCCCTATTTTAAATTTTTACTTCTTTTTGCCTTTGTAGCAATTGCTGCGTGTAGCAAGAAAGAGGACCCAATTGGAACTCAAACGCAAAACCTTTCTATAGCTCTTAAAAGTGATGCAGGAGATGGTGAAATTGAGGTGTTGTCAACAGATCAACTAGTTACTTTTACAATCACAGGGAGTGATGGGGAAGATTATACTTCTTCTTCAAAAATATATGTGAATGATGCTGAAATTCCAGAATCATCATATACTTTTAGTACTACTGGGACGTATACTGTAAAAGCAGTTTATGAAAGTATCACTAGTAATATCCTTAACTTTGAAGTGCTTGCGCCAACGGAAAGAGCTTTGATAATTGATGTTTCCAGAGCCATGAATAACCAAACCATTACTTTTGGTCTCTTGGACGGAAATGGAAACAACACTGCTTCTGAAGCAACTTTTTATATAGATGGAAGTGCTATTTCAGGATTTACCTTTGCTTCTGCTAATGAGGGAAGTTTTGAGGTATATGCCGAATATGTTGTAAATAATGAAAGCTATACAACACCATTAAAAACTTTTTCCGTTTATATTCCTAAAAGAAATATTGTTTTAGAAGATTACACAGGTACTTGGTGTGGCTATTGCTTAAAAGCTTTAGTGGCCATTGATTCGGCGAAGGTATTGACTGATAACCACATTTCAGTAGTTGCCATACATGAAAGTTCAATTGGCCCACCTGATCCTATGGATTTTGCACAAGTTGATGATCTGCAGGCTGAATTTGATGTACCCGATAGTTTCCCTCAAACGCAATTAAACAGAACCGTAAAATGGAATGCCACTCCTCCTAGTTCTCTAATTTATGATTTTGATGTGTTAACAAGTATTGCTGGTTTAGAAACAGATCTTTCTGTTGCTATCAGCTCACAAATTAGTGGTTCTACACTGTCTGTGGATGCAAAAGTGATTTACAGAAATGGTTCCGAGCCAGGCGATAAACTGGTAGTATATTTGTTGGAAAGTGGAATTGTTGCGGATCAAGCCAATTATTTTGATTCAACTCCTGCTAGTCCTTATTATGGAATGGGCGATCCCATTGTAGATTTTGTTCATGATGATGCATTGCGTAATTCACTTTCAGGCCTTTTCGGAGATAATATTCCCGAAACGCTTCCTTATCAGGCTTATTCAAAAACCTACACATTCGACGTTCCAGCTGAATACAATGCAAACAATTTAAGTTTCGTTGTAATGGTGGTGAAAGCCGATAATAGTGCAAAAAACTCACAACACGCTAAGTTGGGTGAAAATGTAATTTTCCAGTAGAGGAAAGCTTTACTAAAAATAAAAAAACCCATCCTGAAATAATTCGGGATGGGTTTTTTAATTAATTCAATTAAACTGTTACCCCAAAAAAGGATATCTATAATCTGTTGGCGAAACAAAAGTTTCTTTTACCATTCTTGGTGAAATCCACCTGTAAAGATTCAATTTGCTTCCCGCTTTGTCGTTGGTTCCGCTGGCTCTTGCGCCTCCAAATGGTTGCTGGCCAACAACTGCCCCCGTAGGTTTATCGTTGATGTAGAAATTACCTGCAGCATTTTCAAGAATTTTCACAGCTTCTTCCAAAGCGTATCTGTCTTCACTGAAAACGGCGCCAGTTAATGCATATTCGCTAGTTTCATCAACCAAATGCAAAGTCTCTTCCCATTTTTTATCTTCAAAAACATAAACCGTCAAAACAGGTCCAAAAAGCTCGGTGCACATAGTGGTGTACTTTGGGTCTTTTACAACGATCACGGTAGGTTCAATAAAATAACCTTTGCTCTTGTCGTAATTTCCACCAGCAATTATTTCTACATTTTTGTCTTTCTTGGCAGCATCTATATATTTTGCAAGTTTATCAAAAGAGCCTTCGTGAATAACAGCTGTAATAAAGTTGCTCATGTCTTCAGGAGAACCCATTTTGAAAGAGCTTATGTCTGCAACCAAATCATTCTTCACATCCTTCCAAATACTTTCTGAAATATAGCATCTGCTGGCTGCGCTACATTTTTGTCCTTGAAATTCAAAAGCACCTCGGCTCATTGCCGTGGCAACTTGTTTAGGGTTTGAAGTTTTATGGGCAACAATGAAATCTTTTCCACCAGTTTCACCCACAATGCGCGGATAGGTTTTATAGTTATGAATATTGACTCCTATATTTTTCCAAATATCTTTGAAAACATGTGTTGAACCTGTGAAATGAATTCCGCTGAAGTCTGGGCTTGCAAGCACTGTTTCAGTAATCATCACCGGATCACCCATCACCATATTTATTACTCCCGCTGGAACGCCTGCTTCTCTAAAAACATCCAAAATTACTTTTGCAGAATATACTTGGCTGTCACTCGGCTTCCAAAGAACTACATTGCCCATCAATGCCGCACTCGAGGGAAGGTTTCCGGCAATAGCAGTAAAGTTGAAAGGTGTAATTGCATAAATAAAACCTTCCAAAGGTCTGTATTCTATTCTATTCCATGCGCTTGAAGTAGATTCTGGCTGTTCGGCATATATTTCGGTCATATACTGAACGTTGTAACGCAGAAAATCTATTAGTTCACAAGCTGCGTCAATTTCAGCTTGATAAATATTTTTGGATTGAGCAAGCATGGTTGCGGCATTAATTTTGGCTCTGTATGGCCCAGCAATCAACTCGGCTGCTCGAAGAAAAATTGCTGCGCGTTGTTGCCACGGCATTGCAGCCCATTTTTTTCTAGCTTCCAACGATGTTGAAATAGCTTCTTCAATATTTTTTTTGGTAGCTTTATGGTAAGTTCCCAAAATGTGTTTGTGGTCGTGTGGGGGAGACATCGTACTGGTGTCTTTGGTTTTCAACTCTTTACCATTTATAAATAAAGGCACTTCCACTTTCGTGTCGTACATTTTTTTGTATGTATCAAGCACTTCCTTGCGTTCTGGAGAACCTGGCGCGTAGCTTTTTATTGGTTCGTTTACTGCGATTGGTACTTCAAAAAATCCATTTCCCATAACTTTTTTATTTTTCTGTTTATGAAGAGTGTAAAGGTACAAATTTTTTAGTGCTCAGTTCGTGGTATCAGTCAGCAGTTTTTGGATGGAATTGCTTAAGCGTTCCGCTTTTTTGCCAACAAAAGGATTTGTGATTTTTTAATCATTAATTTTACAGAAGGCTAAATGTTTTTCTATGTGTACAATAACTTTTATTCCAAAATCCAATAATGATTTCATACTTACTTCCAATCGCGACGAAGCTCCGGGGCGTGAAACTTTTCCGCCAGAAATTTATGAAGAGGAAGGCGTGCGATTGCTTTTTCCAAAAGACGCGGTGGCAGGCGGAACGTGGATAGGTGTAAGTGATAAAAGAAGAATTGTTTGTTTGATGAATGGCGGATTTGTAGCACATCAACGAGAACCTTTTTATAGAAAGAGTAGGGGATTAGTAGTAAAAGATTTTTTGAAGGCGGACAATCTAAAGGAAGAAATAGCAAGATATGATTTCAATGAGATAGAACCTTTCACGGTTGTTTTGGTTGAATGGAAAAGTGAAGTGCAATTATTTAAATTGGTTTGGGACGGAACAGAATATCATTTTTCCGAAGAACCGTTGGCACCCCAAATATGGTCTTCCTCACCATTATATCCCGAGAACTTAAAGGAAAAACGCGAAAAATGGTTTTCAGAATTTTTGTTTGAAGCTGTAAAACCTTCGGAAAATGAACTGCTCCAATTCCACAAAAACGCAGGCGAAGGCGATTTGAACAGTAATCTTATCATGGATCGTGGGTTTACGAAAACAAAAAGTATTACGCAGATTTTTAAAAAGGAAGATGCTATAAAAATGCGTTACGAAGATTTGCAAAAAGAAGAAATTTGTAAATCAGTATTTAAATTTTAGAACCAATAGAATGCAAGGCTTCTATAGAATCAATTCATTGAAAAAGGAGCGCTTAAATTGAAAAGCGGAATGGAAACCCGAAATTTTCTGGTAGTAGTGAAGTTGACCATATTGTAATGGCCTTTCATTGCGCCAAATGGCGAGTATAGAAGACATCCGCTAGTGTAAGCGTGTTTTTCACCGGGCTTTAAAATGGGCTTTTGACCTATAACTCCTTCTCCTTCCACAACTTCGGTAATATTGAGTGAATCCTTGATTTTCCAGGAACGGGAAGTTAGTTGTACGGTGTCTTTACTTTGGTTTTCAATCGTAACAGTATAGGCAAATGCATATTGCATTTTACGGTTTTTGTAAAACGTACCATCAAATTCGGTTTTTACCGAAATCTTAATTCCTTGTGTTACCTGTTGTACCATTTTTTAATATACTGCTGCGCTTGCGGCCACAAAAATTATTGCGGCAAAAGACAATCCTATTACAAATACAGTGTTTAAAAATACAAATTTTATTAAAGTTACCGGCCTACTTTGACCGTAAAAATTTCTCAAAGCTTTGTAGAAATAAATTGGGCCAATCAAAATGAATAGACATACCACCAAAAATTGCGTTCCGATTATAAGGTCTGGAATTAAGAAAAGAAGCATTGCTAAAAAGATAAAACTGAAAATATGGAAGATGAAAACTGTGTGTTCCATATAAGTATATTTTTGCCAAGAATAGATTAACCAGAAAAATAGAGCATAGAATGGAGTAAAAAAGAAAAGGAAAAAGGGAATTTTAGAAATTACGTAATTGATAAACTCTGAGGGCTTTTCTTCTATCTTTTCAAGTGTTACATTTTTGGAATAAACCCATCGGTTGAAAGCAGTATTTTGGTGATGTAGGCTGTCCAATGCCGCCAAAGGGGATTTTATTTTTGTTTTTTCGTAATATTCGTTATAAAGCGAAAATCTTTTAGAGTAGCTATTGATAAAAGACATTGTATCCAACGTTTCTTCAGATATAGGTTCGAAGGCTTTTTTGGATTCTTCCTTTTTTAAGGAATCAGAAATTATGATATCCTTTGAGCGACTTGATAGAAAATCCTGTTTCAATGAATCCAAAGCAATTACTTCGGAATCATTATTATTTAGGTCCAACTGGTCAGTCTCTGTAATTGGTTGGAAAACTTGAATCAAACTGTTCAGTAAAAAGTAAATAATCGATACGCTTAAAAAAAACCGAAATGGGTTGGCATATTTCAAGCGCTGTCCTTTCACATAATTTCGGGTAATAACACCAGGTCGAAATAAAAGATCTTTCAGCGTATTTCTCAAGCGGGAGTCATAAACAACAATACTGTTTAAAAATTCAGCAAAGAAGTCTTTTACTGAAAGATGTTTGTTGCTATTGAGTTGAGAACAATGCGGGCAATAAACATCACTTTTGTCAAGTGGTTGTCCACAATTCAAACATTTTGTGTCACGGTATTGCAAAGATTTTCTGCCGCCGGAATTTCCATCTTTATTGCGTTTCATTGCCATCTGAAAAAAGAAATTGTCACTTGGGTTAATATTTTAGAAAATCAATTATTATTGATTTTGGTGGAATTTGCATATCCTGTACCGATGATTCGATCATACCTCGCCCCCAAATCACGGAAATAAACAATGACTGTATAGTCGTTTTCTGTCTGCCAAAAATTACCGCTTACGGCACCTTCATCAATACTTCCGTCCCGGTTCACTACTACGTATTTATAGTTGTAATATCCTTGTTTGAAAAGCCGCTCGTTTCTGTAGGTATCACTTTTAGGGTCATATTTCATATAGGTGCTACCGTCTATAGTCCAGTTGTTGAAATTGCCATATAGATGCAATTCTTTGTCGCCTAAATCGTCATAATACTGCAGATTAAAGTGCATACGCACATATTCTGCTTCAATATCCTGGTTTTGGGCATCTACATTTCGAACCACAAAATTTCCATTTATATCGGGATTGTAGGTGTAAGGCCTGTCGTATCTTGGAATATTTGTATAAAGGTAATTTTCATACACATCTGAAACATCTATGGAACGCACCCCATTTGTAGCGGAGCGTTCATCTTTATTGTCGAAAGCAAGAAATTCATTACCACCCCCGAAAGATGCTTCTTTATCGTATCTATAAATAAGCTCATTTCCGATGGTGTATTGCGGCACTAAATCTCTGATTGCGGTGTTGAGGTTGCTATTTTGAAGCACAAGTGTTTTAACGGTCTGTTTTGGGTTTATCAATAACAGATTTGGTGAATTTATAATAAATTGGACCACTTGCTTCTCGTTGATTATTCTCAGGTCGCGGGCACGTTTTATTTCTACGGCCACAGTTGCAATGTTTTCAATAACCATGAATTTTCTTGTGAAAATAAGTTCATTATCGCTATTGAATATGCTAATCAAATAATTTCCACTTTTTTCGATTGCCCGTGTTTCGCGGTTTGGAATGGTAAGTTGGTAATGCGAAAATATTTGAAGGGTGTTTAGTGAGTTTTGGTAAGTTTCTATACGAACATCGTCAAAACCATCCAAGTACTCACTTTTGGATAGATCGCTGGGGGACCAATCAAAATTGTGGTGTGTGATGGTGTAATAGTAATCTTCTTCTTCGCCGTTAAGGGCATCAAACGATAAATTCACTTGTTCGCCAAGACGTATAATTGGCAGTTGGCTGAGGTCTGTAGCACCACGGAATTGGACAGTGCTGATATATGCAGGTTCTACTTTTTCTACGATTTGGGAAAATGTAGGGAAGACCGTAAGCAACAGAAGAAGGGTAATGGAAAGTGTTTTTAACATAATACTGGTTTAAGAAGCTAAGATAAACAAATTTTGTGCCTCTTCCATTGATGTTTTTTCTAATACAATTGACGTGTTATTTTTTCACCAACTTTTCGTCAAGAAAAAGTTTTATTCTTTAGCTAAAGCCCTATTACATTAAAAATTATCAATCCACCAAATAGAAAAGCAAAAGGGGAAATCAATTGAAAATAAATTGGTTTAAGCATATCGGCACTTTTCATTGAAAAATTGTGGTGGGTTTTTCTCGGAACAAAATAAAGTACGAACGATGTTATGCCCATAAGCCATCCAAATATTTTAAATGCTAAAGGAAATTTGGAAAAATCAGCGTACAAAATAAGGGCTGCTGCTGGAATCAATCGGATTGTAATCTCTGCATAGTTTATAAAATTTGTACTTCCGGCTTTTCTTAAAGTTGCTCTTGCTCTTTTTGGCGCAAAAAGCATTGTAAATCCTATAAAAATTATAAATGATCCGAACAATAATATTGTCCATTTTGATATTATTGTTATCATAATTTTTGTCAATTTAACTTTTTCTACCTTCAAATGTTGCTTGCGTGTTTCTTTAGTTCGTTGCGTATGGTTTTTATTCAAATGGTGTAGCGCGCTGGTATAATATTGGTTAAGTGGTTTAAATATCTAAATTAGCAAATACAAAGTGAAGAGAAAGCCTACGAGCCCTGAAATTTTGGGTTTAGAGATAGGGTATAACGAGCCATTGCTTTTAGAGAACTTTTTCATTCGTAATGCCGTCTATTATAATTGCTTCTGTAATTAAAAGTTATTGTATGAGGCTAAAAATTTCTATTAAGCTCCATGACGGCTCCATGAGTTGTCTTAGGGTTGCTAACGAGATAGATTCTCCCTTGTTTAACTGATCAATTAATTTTGGCAACATGGGATGAGGTTTTTTAACGATGCGATGACCTCTTGCAAATATCAAAATGCTTTTTGGGTCTTGTTCATCCAAATAGATTGGAAATATTTTCTTGCCTTTAATTGAAAAAGTTTCCGTTGGAGGGATAGTGGCTCTTATCTTATTTGATTTTTTTCGAATACCTCCATTGCTTTTCAAGCTTAGTATTTTTCTCGCAAAAGCAATTTCCATTTTTTTCTGAACGGACTGCATATCGAGCAGATCATTTAAGCTAGACTGAGGTGCATCCAGTTTTATTGGTTTCTCATATTCAGTTTGATGTGACAATCCTTCTTCAGCAGTTTCTTTTATGAGTTCATTTTCAAATCGGTCTTTCGGGGGGTTGATATAATCCAATACAATACTCACAGAAAATTCTGGGGTGTTGGCAATATGATACACATAATGTGCGATAAACATGGCGTCTCCTGGTGATAGCTCATGAGCCTTGCCCTCTGAAAGCATTTCAGATACATTGTGAAAGACTTTTGAATGATGTTCTATTGCGTTATATTTTGGATCATCCCACGTGTAGAACTGTTTATTCCCTGGTCCCAAATGAAATAGAATTCCGTCTTCCCCAGGAGCGTCTTTGTGTATGCCAAATGGTGTGAAACCATAGTTTCCCATAAAAAAGAGAAAAGACAAACCATTAAGAGGCAATCCAGCAACTTCTATTAAGGGACGACTGATAGTGGCAGCTTTTTCAGCAAAGGAATTACTGTATTGCTCCAAGCCCATTAGGATGATCCCAAACTTTTGGTCACCAAAAATCTGTTGGGTCCAACTTTCAAGCGAATATTCCGGCTTGGGTGGATTGGCTGCCATTTTAGCAATTAAATCATTTCGAAGTTCGTTGTTGATGTAGATTTTTAGACCAATATTTAGCTCTTCTTTAGCCAAATATCCATTTAAAACGCTAATAAGCAATAACTCTATTTCCGAGATGTCCTCTATTAAAATTAACTGTTTTGCTTGTGCAGGTTTGCTAAGCTTATAGGTGTCTTCAAAAAAAGCTTTCCAAGCTTTTGAATTCATGTTTTATAATTTAATCTATTGTGATAAATATTTTAATGTATTACTTAATTTAGTTAATTCGGCATGACATCAAGAACTTTTGCAAAAATTATATATATAACACATTGGTGTGAGCATCTATCTATATCAATATTACCTTATTTTCCTCAAATCCTCAATAGCCATTTTCCTCGTAAATCCCTTTACTGATTTAAAATTACTTTAAAATAGCAGCCCACTCCTTTTTAACACAGAAAATTATATCCTTTTGTTGTGCAATGGTATATTTAATTTATAAATTTGCACGCCCTTATTCCCTTTGAATTCGTTTTGAGGGGCAATAGGGTATTAAAAAGGCATTATTAATATCCATATTTATGTCCAAAGACATTAAGATTAAAAAAGGTCTTACCATTAAGTTAAAGGGCGAAGCCGAGAAAACACTTTCCAGTGCTCCACGATCCAGAACCTTCGCAATAAGACCTTCCGATTTTCATCTTATTACCCCCAAAATGGTGGTTCGTGAAGATGGAAAAGTTCAAGCGGGTGATACCATTTTCTATTCAAAGAGCAATGAACTGATAAAGTTTGTTTCTCCGGTTAGCGGTACACTTACTAAAATTGAACGCGGAGCGAAACGCGTAATCAAAGAAATCATTATTGAAGCAGATCCACAGGATACTTTTAAGGATTTTGGCATTTTAAGCCCAGATTCTTCAAGTGCTGAGGCTATTAAGGCCCGTTTGCTGGAGTCTGGTTGCTGGCCGTTTATTATGCAACGTCCCTATGCGGTTGTTGCAGATACGGAGCAGGAGCCTCGAGATGTTTTTATTTCTTCCTACAGTACCGCACCTTTGGCCAACGAATATAATTTTTCATTAAATGGAAAAGAAAAAGAGCTACAGGCAGCTGTAACTGCCCTGAGCAAACTTACCAAAGGACAAGTTCATGTGGGGGTTGGCAAAGGCGGAAACTCTCCTTTTAAAGGCTTGAAAGACATTACACTTCACAACGTATCTGGCCCGCACCCAGCTGGAAATGTGGGAACGCAGATAAACAAAATTAGCCCTGTTAATAAAAACGAAATTGTTTGGACCATTGCGCCACAAGACCTTGTGATTATTGGGGAATTGTTACTTACCGGAAAATTTAACGCAGAACGTATCATTGCGCTTTCGGGTTCCGAAGTAAAGACTCCAAAATATTATAGAACTAGAATCGGTTCAGAAACGGCAACTTTTTTATATGACTCTGGGCTGAAAGGTGAAAACGTTCGCGTTATCAGTGGCGATGTACTTACCGGAACAAAGATTTCCCCGAAAGGGCATTTGGGCTATTACAGCAATACCGTAACCGTAATTCCTGAGGGAGACGATTATGAGTTTTTTGGATGGACCAAGCCTGTTTTCAATAAAATATCTACCTCAAGAGCGCTTACTTTTTCTTGGTTGGCGCCCAATAAAAAATACGATCTTGATACGAATACCAACGGAGAGCACCGTGCATTTGTGGTAACGGGGGTTTACGAAGAAGTATTTCCGCTGGATATGTACCCAATGCAGATGCTGAAAGCGTGTATGGTGAAAGACCTTGACGCTATGGAAGCTTTGGGAATGTATGAGGTGGCTCCGGAAGATTTTGCACTTACCGAATTTGTTTGTGTGAGCAAGCAGCCACATCAACAAATTATCAGGAATGGTCTTGATTTAATGTATAAAGAAATAGGATAATCGCTATGGGATTGAAACAGAATTTACATAAGCTAAAGGAAAAGTACAAGGACAGTAAAATGGCCCCTGCGTTCAATGCACTACATACCTTTTTGTACACGCCGAACGACACAACGGATTCTGGTGCACACGTGCGTTCCGCAGACGATTTGAAACGCACCATGAACACGGTAATTTTGGCGCTTATTCCGTGTTTGATTTTTGGAATGTTCAATGCAGGTTATCAGCATTATGCAGCGATTGATGCCACCTTGCGATTGGATCCTTTGGGCAATTTTTTCACTTGGGATAATTTTATTTTGGGAGCTTGGACGGTTTTGCCGTTAGTTATTGTTTCCTATGCAGTAGGTCTTGGGGTGGAATTTATTTTCGCAATCATTAAAAAACACGAGGTAGAGGAAGGATACTTGGTAACAGGGATGCTCGTGCCGCTTATAGTTCCTATTGACATTCCACTTTGGATGCTTGCAGTAGCGGTAATCTTTGGAGTAGTGATCGGGAAAGAGGTTTTTGGGGGAACGGGAATGAATATTTTGAACCCTGCCCTTACCATCCGTGCCTTTTTGTTCTTCGCTTATCCAACTTGGATGAGTGGTGATAAAGTATGGGTACACGGGGCACAGGCAATGGCTGGTCAACCTGATGCTATTTCTGGAGAAACAATTTTAGGGACTTTGGCCGCAAACAATGAACCTGTTTATAGTACTTGGGACATGTTCTGGGGCTTTATTCCCGGATCTGTAGGAGAAACCTCCACGTTTTTAATTATAATAGGTGGCTTATTTTTGATCTTTACTAAGATTGGAAGTTGGAGGATTATGCTTTCGGCAGTAGTGGGAGCAATAGTAATGGGACTTATATTTAACGGAATTGCAAGTGCGGGATGGATTCAGGAAAGCAGCAACTTTTACGGGTTGATGAGTGAGCCTTTTTGGCGTCATTTAATTATAGGTAGTGCGGCTTTCGCAATAGTTTATATGGCTACAGACCCCGTAACTGCTTCGCAAACCAATAGGGGGAAATGGATTTATGGTTTCTTCATTGGCTTTATTGGAATAATGATACGTGTTTTCAACCCAGCATATCCAGAAGGATTTATGCTTTCCATATTGTTGATGAACGTATTTGCGCCAACAATTGACCACTACGTAATTCAAGGAAATATTAAGAAGAGAATGAAACGTTTAAAAGTAAAAACAGCGTAATCATGGCAAAGAATACAGATAAAAATTCATACACAATTATCTTTGCAATTGTTATGGTTGTGGTGGTCGGCACTCTTTTGGCCGGAGTAGCGCAAGGATTAAAAAGCAAGATTACCCTAAATGAGCGTTATGAAAAAATGCAGAACATACTGTATGCCATGGGGGTAAATAATAACGAGGGAGAAGGCGATGTTTCATTTATACCTACAAGTAAAGTGGAAGAGGCATTCAATAAATACATAAAGCAACAGTTGGTAATTCAGGGAGATGAGGTGACTGAAAATGATGAAGCCTATTTAATAGACCTTAAAAAAGAAGAAGCGAAGGCCAAAGATTCTGATTATAAAAGGAGGTTGCCCTTGTTTATAGGTGAAAAGGACGGGGAAACACTTTATGTAATCCCAATGCGCGGAAAAGGACTTTGGGATGCTATCTGGGGTTTTGTAGCTTTGGATAAATCATTTACGGTTCAAGGCGTGTTTTTTGATCACAAAGGAGAAACTCCCGGACTTGGTGCTGAAATAAAGCAGCGTTATTTTATGGACGATTTTAAAGGTGAAGCTATATTGGATAATGAAGCTTTTGAAGGGATAAGCGTTGCAAAAGGCAATAATGACCCCCTCAATGAAAATAAAACAGACAATGAGGTTGATGCTATTGCTGGGGCAACCATTACAGGTGATGGCGTTACGAAAATGATCAAAAAGGATGTTAGAATGTATGTGCCATACTTAAAATCATTAAATAAATAAATTATGGGATTGCTATCAAAAAAAGACAGTAAATTAATTTTAGACCCATTAGCGGACAACAATCCGATTACCATTCAGGTTTTGGGAATTTGTTCTGCACTCGCTATTACAGCACAACTAAAGGCATCCATAGTAATGGCTATTTCGGTTATTGCGGTTTTAGGTGTTGGTAACGTGGTTATTTCGCTTATGCGAAACATTATGCCTTCAAAAATCAGGATTATCGTTCAGTTGGTAGTAGTGGCCACGTTGGTTATTATCGTTGATCAAGTATTGAAAGCTTTTGCTTATTCCTTAAGTAAGGAATTGTCGGTTTTCATCGGTCTGATTATCACAAACTGTATCATTATGGGGCGTTTTGAAGCTTTTGCATTAGCAAATAAACCTTGGCGTTCTTTCCTTGACGGAATTGGGAATGCCGCAGGTTATGGACTTATTTTGATAATAGTAGGTTTCTTCCGCGAGCTTTTGGGCTCTGGAACACTTTTGGGTTTCAAAGTTTTGGGAGACCCTATCGCAAAAACAGGGCTTTATGCATTTGGTTATGAAAACAATGGATTTATGTTGCTTTCGCCTATGGCTTTGATAGTAATAGGAATTATCATTTGGGTACAACGTTCAAGGAATAAAGAACTTATAGAAGAACATTAAGATGGAACACATAGAGTTATTTTTTAAATCTATCTTTATAGACAACATGGTATTTGCAACTTTCCTTGGAATGTGCTCCTATCTTGCTGTGTCTAAAAAGGTTACGACAGCCGTTGGTCTGGGAGCAGCGGTTATCTTTGTACTTGCAGTTACTGTGCCTCTCAACTGGTTGCTGGATCAATATATTTTAAGGGACGGGGCTTTAGTTTGGTTGGGTGAGGAATATGCTTCTTACGATTTGAGCTTCCTTTCCTTTATTCTATTTATTGCCACTATCGCTACGATGGTACAATTGGTAGAAATTGTAGTTGAAAAGTTTTCGCCATCGCTCTACAACTCTTTGGGTATATTTCTTCCCCTTATTGCAGTAAACTGTGCTATTTTGGGAGGTTCTCTCTTTATGCAGTCTAGGGATATCGCTACTTTAGGTTTGGCGTTAAATTATGGAGTGAGCTCAGGAATTGGATGGTTTTTAGCCATTCTTACAATCGCTGCAATTCGTGAAAAAATACGCTACTCAAACGTTCCTGGACCTTTGCGAGGTTTGGGTATTACCTTCATCATTACCGGGCTAATGGCCATTGGATTTATGAGTTTTGGAGGTATGTTGACAGGAAGTGATGAATCGGCTCCAGCATTAGATGGAAGTCCAGAAAACGTGGGTATGCAGACTGAACAAAATCAACAGGAAAATATAGAAACCGCACAAACGGTTGAAGTTTCAACTATAACGAAGCAATAGTATGTTTATAGCAGTAAGTACACTTGGAGTTATTGTAGTAACGGTCATCGCCTTTTTGGTCTTAACCTTGCTTTTGGTAACATTATTACTTTTTACGAAACAGAAACTTTCGCCATCTGGCCCCGTAAAAATTACTATTAATGAAGAAAAAGTAATTGAAGTAGAAAGTGGTGGAACTCTTTTATCAACGCTGGGAAATGAAAAGATATTCCTGCCATCTGCCTGTGGTGGTGGTGGAACTTGTATTCAATGTGAATGCCACGTGCTTTCGGGCGGAGGTGAAGCCTTGCCTACCGAAACCCCACATTTTACAAGAAAAGAGTTAAAAGAGGGAACTCGATTGGCCTGCCAAGTGAAAGTAAAGCAGGATATGAACATCCATATTCCCGAAGAAGTTTTCGGTATCAAGAAATGGGATGCCACGGTTGTTAGAAACTACAATGTGGCTTCTTTTATTAAAGAATTTGTAGTTGAAATTCCAGAGGATATGAACTACAAAGCTGGGGGTTATATCCAAATTGAAATTCCACCTTGTGAAGTGAAGTTTGAGGATATGGATATTACTGCTCACCCAGAGGAACACGAAAGACCGGACAAGTTTCAAGATGAGTGGGACAAATTTAAATTATGGCCATTGGTGATGAAAAACACTGAAACCGTTGAAAGAGCGTATTCTATGGCTTCATATCCTGCAGAAGGACGTGAAATTATGTTGAATGTTCGTATTGCCACACCACCATTTGACCGTGCTAAAGGCGGTTGGATGGAGGTAAATCCGGGAATCGCTTCGTCTTATATATTTAATTGTAAAAAAGGGGATAAGGTTGTTATTTCTGGCCCTTATGGCGAATTCTTTATCAATCCTTCCGAAGCAGAAATGCTCTATGTAGGGGGTGGAGCTGGAATGGCACCGATGCGTTCCCACTTGTATCATCTTTTCAAAACCCTTAAAACCGGCCGAAAAGTTACGTATTGGTACGGAGGTCGTTCCAAAAGAGAGCTTTTCTATTTAGATCACTTTAAAGAGTTGGAAAATGAGTTTCCTAACTTTAAATTCTATCTGGCACTTTCCGAGCCGATGGAAGAAGATAACTGGAAAGTGAAAAAAGATATAAATGATGAAGCTGGCGACGGTTTTGTTGGCTTCATTCACCAAGTGGTAATTGACAACTATTTGAACCACCACGATACCCCAGAAGATATAGAACTGTATTTCTGTGGTCCACCATTGATGAACCAAGCGGTTCAAAAGATGGGAGAGGATTTTGGGATCCCAGATGAAAACATTCGTTTTGACGATTTTGGAGGATAATTAAAATTCCTTGCAAATATTCAGAAACCGTTTCGTTAAAATGAAACGGTTTTTTTATGCTATTAAATTTCTTAAAATAGTATTAAATTTCGATAATCTATGTTATTTTTGAATAGTCAATCTAATTTTCCTCCCCAAATAGCAATATTAGTTAAAATTTCCTACTATGTTCAAGCACTACACAAAATCGTTTTTCCGCTTTTTTTTTATTTTTTCGGTTTTTGGAATTTTTCTTGCAAATGGTCAGACACTAAAACCACAGAATAAATATGCAAAACAAATAACTCAAATTGTACAGAGCTACGATCAAAGTGAGTTGTCCAATATATATTCAAAACTTTCATCCAAGGCGGCACTAAATAGAGCTGAAGCCAGGAGCTATGCAATATTACACAATATTCCCCTACGTTATGAAAATGCCGACGGAGTGCTTTTTGAACTTCAGTTTATTGCAGAAGATGGAACACCAATATACTTTCAAACTTTTAATGCCAATGCTGCCATTTCTACCCGTGCTAACTTTTTGAATACCGGCGGTGGCCTAGGATTGAATTTGAATGGTGATGATTTGACTGCCCATGTTTGGGATGGTGGCCTGGCACGAAGTACACATCAAGAATATGATGGGGCTGGAGGTATCAACCGCTTCTCTATTGGTGATGGCACCGCGGTTCTCAATTTCCATGCGGCCCACGTTACGGGTACTATTATTGCTTCGGGAGTTGATTCCGCAGCCAAAGGAATGGCGTGGCAAGCAAACGCTGTAGGCTATGATTGGAATAATGATACTGCCGAAGCTACCACTGCTGCAAGTGCTGGAATGCTTATTTCAAATCACTCCTATGGATATGGTGCATCATCTATACCCGATGCTTGGTTCGGCCAATATGGTCAGGACGCCCGTGACTGGGATGTTATAATGCGTAATGCCCCGTACTACCTTATGGTTGTCGCTGCGGGTAATGACGGACAGGACAACACTTCCAATGCGTCTCCACTGGACGGACAGTCTGCTTATGATAAACTATCTGGACACACTATCGCAAAGAATAATATGGTAGTGGCCAACGGCAACGATGCTGTTATTAACCCAGATGGAAGCCTGAACTCGGTTACCCGAAATCCCGGCAGTAGCGAGGGCCCAACAGATGACTATCGCATTAAGCCAGATATTATGGGAAATGGAACTTCACTTTATTCTACCCTCGAAACTTCAAACTCTGCTTATGGAAACCTTACTGGAACGTCCATGGCTTCCCCAAACGTTGCTGGAACACTTTTGCTTTTGCAGGAACATTATGTAAATCTTCACGGTATTTTTATGAAAGCTGCCACCTTAAAAGGATTGGCATTACACACAGCAGATGATACTGCTGCTGCTGGTCCCGATGCTCAAACCGGCTGGGGACTAATGAATGCAAAAAAAGCAGCTGAAACTCTTACTACAGCAGCAGCCAGCTCTGGCTCCGCTATTGTTGAAGAATTATCACTTTCTCAAGGACAAACCTATCAAATCACAGTACAAGCAAATGGCGTTGATCCTTTAATGGCTTCCATATCTTGGACAGATCTTGCCGGAACTATCAATAACGGAACCAATAGTAGCACCCCAGCATTAGTAAACGATTTAGATATTAGACTATCTAATGGTACCACATTTACCCCTTGGAAATTGAACGCAGTTAATTCAAATACAAAAGGAGATAATACCGTTGATCCATTCGAGCGAATCGATATCAATGGTGCTACTGGAACCTATACCCTCACAGTTACGCACAAAGGAACCCTTTCCGGAGGGTCACAAAACTTTTCACTCATAGTAACTGGAGTTGTAGTAGCATCAACTCCTTTAATTGGTTTTGCCGAATCAACTAGAACAGAATTGGAAAATACAGATTGTGATTATACCGATATAAGCGTTCCATTAAATATTGCTCAGGCGCCTTCCGCAAATGCGGATGTAACCTTTAGTATTGATGGAGGAAGTACCGCTACCTCTGGACTCGATTTTGATCTATTGACTCCAACAATATCATTTCCCTCAGGTAGTACAGCTCCACAAAATATGGTGCTTCGAATATATCACGACGGTTTTGTGGAAGGAGATGAAACAGTTTCTGTCAGTTTTACAGTAAACCCAAATGGGGGCGATGCAAATGTAGATACAAATGCAGATAATTTTATTTTGACAATTAGTGATGATGACAGTGCTCCAGTTTTATCGCAAAATACTGTTTTATTGAGTGAAGACTTTGAATCAACATCTTGGGCTAAACTTGATGGCGATGGAGATGGAAGAAATTGGATTGGTTTAACAGGGTTGACCTATACTGGTATTACGGGAAATTTTCCTGGTTCTGAGACTAATTTAGTAATAACAGAAGGCTCAGGAAAAGCAAATGCTAACAATTACCTTATAAGCCCACAAATAACAATTCCTTCGGGAGCTACAAATACTGAATTTGTTTTCGGAGTAGGGGGGTATCTTACACAAGAACATTATGCAGTTTATTGGGCAACAAATGTTTCTTCCGCTACAAATATTAATAATGGAATCAAGTTAGAAGAAAGAAACTCTTTGTCAGGTGCCGGTGAATTTAGAACAATAAATAATTCTTCAATCGCTGGTCAAACAGGTTATTTCGTAATTAGACATTTCAACTCACTTGCAAATAATGGAATATTATTATTTGATAATGTTACAATTACATCAACAGTTACTACTGCAGTTCAAACAGCCGTAAATACAGGAACTACTAACGACCAAATTGGCCTAGCAGGAGCTGGAACTATTTATACTTCTGATTCGGCTACTGCAAATGTAATGCTAGACATTACCAATAATGACTCTTTTAATTATAACTGTACCGATACATCGGTTTCACGTGCAGGAACAGGTGCTCAACCATACAATGGAAGCACTTTGCCAAACCTAGTGATGGACAAAAACTTTAGAATAGGAGTTGGGAATGCTACTAATTCCGGAAATGCAACCGTTAAATTTTATTTCACAACAGCCGAAATAACAGGTTGGGAATCTGCAACAGGATTGTCGAGAACAGAACTAGTGGCCTATAGAACCACCGGCGATGAAACATCAGCACTTACAATTGGTTCCTTTGGAACAAACATTACGCTAACTGGAACCTTCACAGGGCTTGATGGTGATTATCTTTTTGGTCCTGCAGCTGCTTTTACAGACTGCCCAGGAGTTACAACTTATAGTTCTTCAAGTTGGAGTAATGGTGCACCTACTAGTAATATGATGGCAATCATTGATCAAAACTACAGTACCGCAACGGCTAATATTGATGCCTGTACCCTAGTGGTAAATGCGGGCAAGACACTTACTGTTCCCGATGGAACCTATGTGAAAGTTGAAGGCGATATTACCGTGAACGGAACCCTATTTATTGCAAACGAAGGTAGTTTGGTACAGGTTGATGATGCTGCCTCAGTAAACAAAACCGGAAACATTACTGTACAGAAAATCACCCCTTTCCTAGAACCAAAATATTTTATGGTAATGGGAAGTCCGATGACTGCAGAAACTCGCACAGGAGTTTATGGAAATGCAATCATTGTGCGCAACCACATAACCGATAACTTTGTTCCTAATGTAGATGTTGAGAATCAAGACCCACTTGCTGAAAACTTTGCAGATGACAATGGTGACGACTGGCAGAACTACGCTAGCGACATCAATGCTGGGGAAGGCTATTTGGTTCTACCTCAGCCAGACCTTGCTTCCAGTGGATCCTATACCCTTGATTACACACAAGGAACGCTCAATAATGGGCAAATTGATTATGATGTGGACTTCCACATAGATCAAAATTCGAGTCCGAATATTGTTGGTAATCCATATGCTTCAGCCATAGACGCCTATGATTTCTTGAGCGAGAATAGTATGGTGAATGCTATATATTTCTGGGAGCACCTAACGACTGCTAGTTCGAGCTATCCAGGCTATAAGGTAAATAACTATGATATGGGTGATATCTCTATGTTTAATAGTTCTGGTGGTGTGAAAGCAGCGAATGACATGGAGCCGGGAGAACCTACCAAGCCTAATGGGTACATATCCTCCGGTCAAGGTTTTGCATTTAAGGCAACAGCCGCGGGAACAGCGAAATTCAAAAACTATATGCGTGTTACCGACAATAACGATACCTACAGAAGACCCACAGCTGCAAAAAACCGTATCTGGCTTCAGGTCTCTAATGAAACCTACGGCCTGAGTAGCGGTATGTTGATCAGTTTTTCAGAAGAATCTATTGATGGTTACGACGCTAAGTTTGACGCAAAACGATTGGCTACACCTGTAAGTCTTTATTCCAAATTGGTTACAGGCGAAGAACTTGCCATTCAAGGGCGTAGTGCATTTAATGAAAACCAGGAAATTCCATTGGGCTTCGTCAGTCAAGTGGAAGAAAATCAAGAGTTCAAAATTTCAATAGGCAACCAAGATGGTACGGTTTGGCCCGATGTTCAAGTTTACTTAGTAGACAAAGCTGAAAATGTTATTCATAACATAACCGATTCCGATTATATATTCAAAAGCAAAGAAGGAACGCAGAATGAACGTTTTGTTTTACTTTTCAAAAGCACTGTTCTGGAGACTCTGGAAAACCAGTTGCAAGCTATAAGTATTTCACCAAACCCTACTAAGGGGAACATAACTATAGTTTCACCAAAAACTGTGATAAATTCAATAGAAGTATTCGATATCCATGGCAGGAGATTAATGACCGTGGATTATAACAACACCCAATATTCACTTAATTTATCAAGCTTGCATTCGGCAACTTATTTTATTAAAATTAATACTCAGGAAGGAATTTTAACCAAACGTATTATAAAAAATTAATTATATAAAATTTTAAAAAAAAACCGTCTTTGCAGAATCAAAGACGGTTTTTTTTATGACTTAATAATTAAAAGAATAACTTCAAAAACCGTAATTTTGAACCTACTTATGGGTGAAAAACTTACTACACAGGAACTCCACAATCTCGCGATGAACATTGTTGGAAAACAATTAGAAGCCGAAGGATTTGAATTTTTGGGCATTAATTCAAAATTGAAAAGAGATCCACAATTTGTTGCCTTGAAAGATAAGATTCTTCATTTTATAATTGTTCGCGCAATTTCTTTTCCACAGGATGCCCATTCATACGATCCTGTTTTTATGCAAACCATTAAAGAACATGCATCAAAATTTGAAGCCAAAACCTATTATGCTGGTGTTGGTCTTGGGCACGGAAGCGATTATGGGAATCCAGTACTAAAAGATGAAGATTATACAATGGTTTATAAAGGTTTACAGGAAATATTATGAAGAAACTATTTTTTATTCCCGTATTGTTGCTTTTCATTTTTTGTGAAAAGAAAGAAGCAGAACCTCTTTTTTTGCAGGGCGATGCCTTCGGAACAACATATAATATCAAATTTTACTCTGAAAAAAATATAGATTTCAAAAAAGGTCTTGATTCGGTAATTGATGTGGTAAACCATTCCGTAAGCACCTATATTCCTGATAGTGATATTTCCAAAGTGAACAAAGGAGATTCCACAGTGGTAGTCGATTCAATTTTCCGTGAAGTTTTTAGAATTTCTGAGGCAGTAAACAAAAAAACAAATGGTTATTTTGACCCTACTGTTGGCGTATTGCGCAATGCCTATGGTTTTGGCGATGTAAAGCCATTGAAGAATATAGATAGTACTACCCTGGATTCCCTAATGCAATATGTAGGTTTCAGCAAAGTGAAAATTGAAAATGATGGAACTGTCTCAAAAAAATATCCTCAGATTTATTTTGACTTTAACGCTGTGGCCAAAGGTTTCGGAATTGATTGTCTTGGGCGCTATCTGGAATCCAAAGGTGTAACTGATTATCTAATTGAATTGGGCGGTGAAATTCTCACAAAAGGGCAAAACATTGAAAAAGAGCAAGAATGGGTTGTTGGCATTGAAGCGGTAGACTCAGAGTTGGAAGACCGAAGTTTTGAAGCAACCGTAAATTTAAAAAATGTGGGGATGGCCTCTTCAGGCAATTATCGCAAATTCAGAGTTGATTCTCTGACGGGAAAAAAATATGTACATACCTTGAATCCGTTAACTGGTTCTGCAGAAAAAAGTGATGTAACTAGCGCAACCGTAATTGCACCAACTTGTGGTGTGGCAGATGCTTATGCAACTTCCTTTATGGCGTTAGGTTTGGAAAAATCAAAAGAGTTGTTGAAAAATCTTCCAAACATAGAGGCCTATTTAACCTTCACAGATTCTTTGAACCAACATCAGGTATTTATGACGGAAAGCTTTAAAAATAGATTAATGAACTAATTTTCTACAAACTGGTATCAATTCCCCATTCGGTAATCTGTATTTTTCTACTTCTGTCGAAGAAATAATATTTGTGTAATCCACGGCTTCTACATTAAAACCAATTCTTTCAAGTTTGGTGAAATAATCCATTCCATAAACCCTAACGTGGTCGTATTGTCCAAATATTTTTGCACGTTCCTTAGGGTTCGTAATGCTATCATCTTCAAAAGTTTTTTCTAAATCTGCTCTGTATGGAACTTGAAGAATTGCGGTACCGCCGGGCGCCAAAACGCGATAAATTTCCTGCATCGCTTTTGTATCGTCAGGAATATGTTCCAAAACGTGGTTGCAAATTATAAAGTCGAATTCGTTATTTTTAAAGGGTAAATCACAAATATCTGCCTTCACATCAGCAATCGGGGAATTGAGATCGGTTGTAGTGTAATCCAGATTTTTCATTTTTCTGAATTTCTTATAAAATGCCTGCTCAGGTGCGAAATGAAGCACTTTCAGGTTTTCATTGAAGAAGCCTGTTTCATTTTGAAGATAAAGCCAGAATAATCTATGCCGTTCCAAAGAAAGTGTGCCGGGGGATAACACATTTTCACGTACAATTTCATAACCATACGGAAGAAATTTTCTGTAAGATTTGCCATCAATGGGGTCTGTGTATTTATTCCCTTTCAGAAAAAAAGCAAGTATGGGCCTGCCGATAATACTCAATCTTATGAGCAATGGTCTTGGGATGGTATTTAGGATTTTTTTGAACAAATTGAAAATCAGATTTACTTTTGCCTCTGTGTTCTCTGTGTCTCTGTGGTTTAAAATTTACCATAGAGGCACAGAAGCCACAAAGTATAATGTTTTTTAATCGTTAACTCCGGAATTCTTTTTCCTCGTCGCTTTCAATCCCCAAGGCTTCATAAACATAATCAAAAGTAGAAAGCAATTCAGGTTTTCCGTTTACCAAGGCAATGTCGTGCTCAAAGTGTGCACTTGGTTGCCCGTCTTGAGTAACAATGGTCCAACCATCGCTTAACTGTTTTATTTTGTGCGTTCCCATATTTATCATAGGTTCCAAAGCAACGGTCATCCCTTCAATAAATTTCTTTCCGCGACCGCGACGTCCATAGTTTGGCATTTCTGGGTCTTCGTGCATTTTTCTACCCAAACCGTGGCCAACCAACTCTCGAACCACACCATAGCCTTGCGCTTCGCAATAATTTTGAATAGCAAAGCCAACGTCACCTACACGATTGCCTGCTTTAAATTCACGAATACCGACATAGAGTGATTCTTTGGTTATTTTAAGTAATTTTTTAATCTTAGGATCAACCTCACCTACTTCAAAAGTATAGGCGTGGTCCCCGTAAAACCCATTTTTAATTGCGCCACAATCTATGGCAACAATATCACCTTCCTTTAAAGGAACATCTGTGGGCAAGCCGTGAACTACCGCATCATTAACACTAGTAAGTAGCGTTGAAGGGCAATCGTACAATCCCAAAAAACCAGGAATAGCATCTTGGCTTCTGATGTAATCCTCCGCCATTTTATTTAGCTTATTGGTTGTCATGCCCGGTTTTACTTCCTTTGCGAGCATTCCCAAAGTGCGGGATACTACCAAAGCGCTTTCGCGCATCAATTCAATTTCTTCTCGTGTTTTTTGAATTATCATAGTACTATTTTAAAAAGGAAAACAGTCCTTTTTTTTGGGTTTTAGGTTTTGCAGGCGCGGATTCGCCAATAAGTTGTTGATATATCTCGCCCCAACTTTTTAGTCCGCCAATGTTACGATCGTCTATAAAAACATCTGCGTGTATTTTTCGGCTGTAAGAACTATCGTATTCTTCTTCGGGAAAACTTTGGTTTACAGCGTAAAAAACGATGCCGTTTTCTTCACAGAATTTTACGGCATCTTCTAAAGCGCTTCCCTTACGATAAGTCCACAAAATCAGTCTATGGCCTCCATCCTGAAGTTTTTTAAGCGTTTCAAAAGCAAAAATAATGGGGCGACCAATTCGCGGATATTCGTCTTCAACGATAGTCCCGTCAAAATCTACTGCAATTGTTAAGGTCTCTCTGATCATTTTCAATTTTCAAACCGCAAAATTACAAAGAATTATACCGATGTTAAAGTTTTATTCGGCGTAAGCGTGTTTGTATTCCTTTCCGCTTAAAATGGCGAGCATGTCTTTTTCAAGACTTTCAATAGGATATTCCACAATTCGGCCCAATTCTTTTCCGTCTTTGTAAAAAATAATTGTAGGCACATTGGTGATATCTTTTCCCTTCTCAAATCCTTGCGGGGTTGTTTTTTCTTCAGAAACAGTTATCAGAGTGAGTTTTGATTCGTCAAAACCAGCTTCGTCCAGAATTTTATAAAAATGTGGTGTTTCACGCTGGCTGTCTTCGCACCAAGTGCCCATAAAAACAATTATTGTTACATCTTTTAAGAGTGGTTTCAGCTTTACCACGGTTTCAGAATCTACCTTGTAATCTTCATAACCAGTATTAAACCAATCTTTAAAGGCATCCATTTGAAACCCTTTTCGATTAGCTTCTCCCAAAAGCATCACAGAATCTTCGTAGGGAACCGTATCGTTTATGTTCTTTTTAGATTGCTCCGAAATCATTTCTTTCGAAGTGGTTTCATCAAGTTTATTTTTTTCTTTTGAAGAGTTACAGGCTACTAATAGTGTTGCTGAAAGTATAATAAATAACTTTTTCATAAAATTTAAATTAGGGAATGTTGTGTCATTATCTCAGGCTTTTCTATTCCCATAATATCGAGAATCGTTGGGGCTATATCACCCAAAATACCGTTTTTAACGGTTTTTATTTCATTGTCCACAATTATTATTGGAACCGGGTTAGTGGTGTGTGCCGTGTTTGGCGAACCGTCCGGGTTTCGCATCGTTTCGCTGTTGCCATGGTCAGCTATAATTATTGTAGCATAATGGCTTTCCAAGGCTTGTTCTACAATTGCTTTTGCACATTTATCTACTGTTTCGCAAGCTTTTACAGCTGCTTCAAAAACGCCTGTGTGACCAACCATATCTGCGTTTGCGAAATTTAAACAAATAAAATCCGCAGTTTCTTTTTCAATTTCTGGAAGAATCATATCCCGAAGTTCATAAGCGCTCATTTCGGGTTTTAAATCGTAAGTCGCCACAGTAGGCGAGGGGCAAAGGATTCGTTTTTCGCCCTCAAATGGAATTTCCCTTCCACCGGAAAAGAAGAACGTGACGTGAGGATATTTCTCTGTTTCAGCAATACGGATTTGCTTCTTTCCGTTCTTCTCCAAAATTTCGCCCAAGGTGTCGTGCAAGTTTTCTTTGTTGTAAACTACGTGGATATTCCCGAAGGAATCGTCATAATTGGTAAGAGTTACAAAATAAAGCGGAAACGTTTTCATCCCAAAGCTTTCGTGATCTTTTTGGGTTAAAACTTCGGTGAGCTGCCTGCCGCGATCAGTCCTAAAGTTGAAGAAAATCACTACATCATCCTTTTCAATGGTTGCAACTGATTTTCCTTCATTATTGGTCATCACAATTGGTTCGATGAACTCATCGGTAATTCCTTCGGCATAACTTTCGGCAATACTTTTTACGGCATCGTGAGATAGTTTCCCTTTTCCAAACACTAACAAATCATAGGCTTTTTTCACGCGTTCCCAACGTTTGTCGCGATCCATCGCATAATAACGCCCAATGATTGAAGCCAGTTTCCCACCAGTTTTTTCCAAATGATTTTCCAGTTCCGCAATAAAACCTTTTCCCGATTGTGGATCTACATCGCGGCCATCAGTAAAGGCGTGGACATATACATTTTTCAATCCATCGTTTTGCGCTGCGGTCAACAATCCTTTTAAATGATCTATATGTGAATGTACGCCACCATTGGAGACTAGACCCAAAAAGTGTACGTTTTTGTTATGACTTTTTGCGTATTCAAATGCTTTTTGAAGTTCGGGCTCGTTGCTCAATGTGCCTTTTTCAACTGCCATATTTATTTTGGCTAGGTCTTGATAAACAATTCTTCCTGCCCCTAAATTCATATGGCCGACCTCGCTATTACCCATTTGTCCTTCGGGCAGACCAACGTTCATTCCATCCGTCAACAATTGGGCGTGTGGATATTTTTTATAAAGTGAATCTATAAAAGGTGTGTCAGCCTGTGCAATGGCAGAAACAGCGGGATCTTGCGTAATTCCCCAGCCGTCGAGAATCATTAAAAGGACTTTTTTATTCATGCTGCAAAGATACGAAGGGTTGTTTGGAAATTAGCTTTTGAATTCTTTTCTTCTTTTAAATTTGAGGTAGTAATTTCGGATTGATATCGAATATATTCTCTTTCACATATTTTGAAACGAAGGCTTCAGAAAAATGTTCGTTACCCAAAATCTTTTCTTCTGAAAGCATTTTCTTTACATCAATCTGTTGTTTGTATGCCTTCAGCATCGGGATGGAAACTGGCGCATAGCTGAAATGCCAAGGCTCATATTTAAACCCTTTTCGGTTGCCGTTGTCTGTGTAAACTTCATAAAAATCAAATTTTGAAGCATTTTCGTTCAGCCACGTTTTTAATTTGCAAAATGCGCCTGTTCCGTGAAAGTTTTCGGACATCAGCACATTTGCAGGTCGTGGCGCGTTGGCGTCAATTATATCAATATCGGTTCCCCAATGATGGCGCGAAGTTCCGGGAATGGTGGAATAATCTATTATTTTTTGAATCGCTTTTTCGGGGGAAAGCCCTTCGGAAGTGAAGCGGTTGTACTTCCCTTCAAAAATTTCTTTCTGCCGCTGAAAGCTTCGGTAGGCGGAAACTACTTCTATATTTATGTTTTCCTTTGCCGCTTCTGCTTTCATCCGGTTAAATGCTTCCTTCGCAGTTTTGTGCATTTTTGAGGTGTAGCTATCACCTATAATATATGGGTTTCCTTTACCTATTAATTGGTTTCGGGTAAATTCTTCCATAAAATTTTTGAAAGACAATTGCGGTAATATTGCTAAACTGAGGCCTGTGATACTTGAAATTTTGATGAATTCGTTTCGTTTCATTAAATGTGAAAATTCTAAGTTTTTGAGTTTACTAAATTCGTCAAAAATAATTTAGCACTCGGTTATTGCTTCTTTTTTTAATTGAATTTTAGGAATTGAAAGTGTATTTCGTTCAAAGAAAAGGAATGTATTTTATACATTTACTAACCATATAAAACCTTAAATAGTATGACTTCCCTGAAACTATCCGCGATTTTTTTGATTTGCAGTTTTACTGTTGCATCGGTAAATGCCCAAAACGTCATGATTACCAATAACAATTCCCCCAACGAACCTTCTATAATGATAAACCCGCTGAATACGAATATTCTTGTGGCGGGCGCAAATTTGAACAATCTTTATAATAGCAGCGACGGCGGCCTCACTTGGAGCGAGCAGACAATGACTTCTACCTACGGTGTTTGGGGCGACCCAGCGTTTGATGTGGATACGGACGGTAACTTTTATTATTTCCATCTTTCAAACCCTGCCAGTGGAAACTGGATTGATAGAATTGTGTGCCAAAAATCTACGGATGATGGCAACACCTGGAGTGGCGGAACATTTACTGGTTTAAACGGAAACAAAGCCCAGGACAAACAGTGGAGTGTCATAGACCGTAACAATAACAATATTTATTTAACCTGGACGCAGTTTGATGATTACGGAAGTAACAACCCGAATGATAAATCTAGTATTCTTTTTTCAAAATCTACAGATGGTGCACAAACCTGGTCAACCCCAAAAAAGATAAATATAATCGATGGTGATTGTGTGGATGAAGACAACACCGTGGAAGGCGCTGTTCCTGCAGTAGGCCCGAATGGTGAGATCTATGTTGCTTGGGCTGGACCAAATGGAATTGTTTTCAACAAATCTTTGGACCAAGGTGAAACTTGGCTTAATGAAGAAATTGCGATAGACCCAATGCCAACGGGTTGGGATTATTCCATTCCGGGGATATACCGTGGCAATGGTTTGCCAATAACCAAATGTGACCTAAGCGGTGGACCAAATAACGGAACTATTTATGTAAACTGGAGCGACCAACGAAACGGTGCAAATGATACTGATGTTTGGATGAGCAAATCTACCGATGGAGGCAATACATGGAGTGGTCCAATACGTGTGAATGACGATCCTGCTGGAAATCAACAATTTTTCACATGGATGGATATTGACCAAACCAACGGAAACCTGTTTTTTGTATTTTACGACAGAAGAAATTATACTGATAATAAAACAGATGTTTACATTGCTTATTCCGATGATGGCGGAAATACTATAGTAAACAAGCGTATAAGCGAATCGCCATTTAATCCCAATGCAGGAGTTTTCTTTGGTGATTATACCAATATTGTTGCTCATAATAACGTCGTTCGCCCCATTTGGACGCGTCTTGACACTTCTCAATTAAGTGTTTGGACAGATGTTACCCCGTTTACAATTCTTTCAGTAGAAGATGGAACCGAACAGCAAGTTAACAACGCCGTGCAGTATCCAAACCCAGCTAGTTACATGAGCTATGTTTCCTTTAAGCTTCACGAGGAGTCCACCGTGAGTATCGATATTTTTGATGCACAGGGCAGAAAAACATATACAGTTATGGATAATGAAACAAAGGGCTACGGAAAATATATTGTTCCTATAAACTTGAGTGAAATAAATCTTACAAACGGAAGCTATTTCTGTAAACTAACCGTGAATGGAATTTCCAAAACGCTTAAAATGATCGTAGTTGAGTAATGGCAAAAAATAGTATTTCAATCAAAATTATTCCGCCTGCGGAAATTTTAAGCATCATTCCCCTTCTGCAAAAACTGGGTAATTTTTCCGTTTCCGAAATGCTTTTGAAAGAACGTTTACAGGAAATGGTGCAACAACACTACGAATGTCTTGGTGTTTTTGATTCTGAGAAATTAATCGGAATCTGCGGTCTCTGGTTTCAAACCCGCCACTATGCTGGAAAAAGTGTGGAGATGGACCACGTTATTATAGATGATGCATACCGAAATCTTGGAATTGGAAAAATGCTGATTGAGTTTATAAGTGAGTATGCCAAGAAAAAGTCTTGTAATTGGATAGAGTTAAATAGTTACGTACATAATTTCCCTTCCCATAAATTTTTCTACAACCAAGGCTTCGTGGCAAAGGGATATCATTTTGTTAAGGAACTATAAATTTAAGTGTTTCAATCCCTCTAAGTCCCAATAACTTTATCTGTCTGACTCCCTTTAACCAGAATTAAAATTAAAGAAAACCAACAAGCCCCTTACCCTTTTATTTTCCAAAAAAACCGGCAGATCAAAAAACCTTTTGGATTTTAACATCACAAAGTCCCTATATTATATTCCTACAAGGCTTTCCAATCTACATATTTTATAGAATTTCAATATCCTTTAAAATATTCAATCCTCCTAATTGAAATCCTTTAGACAAATTAGATAGATATCTAAATTTCTATTAAAGGATATATAAACTGTATTTATAGCGTGTTTATAGTATGTTTATAGCGTATTTATAGCGTATTTATAGCGTATTTATAGTATATTAAATATATAGCTCCCTTATTACATCCATTACAACAGCCCCAAATTTGTGCATCTCTTAAAAGAATAACTTAAAAGGAAATCTTCAACTATTCTGTTAAACAGACTTTTCTACCTCCAAAAACCTTTCATAGCTCAGGAGTAATGTTTTTTTAAATACTAACCATCATAATTTTAGGATGTGAATAGTTGCTATACGCTTATAAAAGCAGGAATTTGAAAAAAATTTCCCATGGCTTTTCAATAGTGTTCAACTGTGAAAGCACCCTCAAGCAATAGCAAAAGAAACTGAGCCCAAATAATACACCATAAGAAGTATGGCAATCCTTTTAGCGCTACATCAAATATAAAAAGGCTTACTGAAGTTTTAAGTAAGTGCCACTTTCCACTTCGTAAGGTTCCCTTCCCTGTTCAAAAACGCGGGCTGTTAGCTCGCCTCTCAAAATAATTTCATCACCTTTTACAGTTAGCCAACTTCCTTCACGCAAGCCAACCACAGCAACGTTATTTTGGGTATGAAATTCCGAAATACGGGTTTCACGGGTTTCGCCCATATGTTTACTGTTTGGTTCAGGGTCCAAATAATGTGGGTTGAGATTGAATGGAATAACACCTAATGTTTTAAATGAAGGCGGATAAACAATAGGCATATCGTTCGTAGTTTGCATAGATACTCCACAAATATTACTACCAGCACTTGTCCCCATATACGCCAAACCATTAAAAATAGCTTCGCGAAGCGGTTGCATCAGTTCCAAGCGGTAAAGTGCACTCACCAAAACAAACGTATTGCCACCACCGGTGAATGCACCTTTTGCTTTTTTTAAAGCTTCCACAGGATTTTCAAAAGTGTGTAGTCCAACCAGTTTTTTGCCAATTTTATTAAAAGCCTTAGCAGCTTTTTCCGTATAATCATCATGACTCAAGCCACCCGGACGGGCATAGGGGATAAAGATTACTTCTTTAGTATCCTTAAATAATTCAGACATTTCATCGGTTAGATAATCTAAATATTCGCCGCCGTAAACATTGCTGGTACTTGCTATTATTAGGTTTTTCATTTCAGGTGTTTTTTCTAAAGTGCAAATTTAACTATTGAAAGTGGAAACTTTAAGTTTTCGCTAACAAAACAAAACCGTATTTTTAGTGAATGGCAAAAAAACTACTTCTCCTATTCTTTATAATTTCTTCTCCCGTGCTTGTGGCTCAGGAAATAGAGCGCACAAAAGTTGTTGGAAAAATTCATGTGCCCAATGGTGATGACGCTGAGGGCATCAATATTTACAATGTTTCCTCCCATAAAGGAACTGTAACAAACCCCGACGGAACTTTCGAAATCGAAATAGCAGAAAACGACCGCCTACAGATAACCGCACTGCAATACCAATCTTTTACGGTAGTTATTGATAAAGGTATTATAACACAAAAGCGTATGAACATTGTTATGAATCCATCAATCAATCAGTTGGATGAAGTGGTAGTTCGACCCTATGATCTTTCGGGCAATATTAACGTGGACGTAAAAAAAATACATACTTATACTGTTAATAAAGATTGGGACTTGAGTTATGAAAACCTAGAATACGGCTACCAGTTTGAGCAGGACGATAAAACAAAAATATCTGGAAACGCTGCAGAGGAGGCTCTTCATGGAAACACATTGACGAACGGTGCCAATATTTTAGGCATCTTGTCAGGTGCGGTTAGTTTATTGCTTCCCAAAAAAGACAAAACCACTCCAGCCGAAAGACTGGAAACAGGCAATGCTTTGAACAATAATCTGCAGCAGCGTTTCAGTAGAAACTTTATAGCTTCCACCTTTGATATTCCAGAAGAAAAAGCTGTGGATTTTCTTTATTTTGCACAAGAAAACGGGATGGAACAACGCTTGCTGAAACCCGAAAACGAAATGGAATTGATGGAATTTCTTCTGAAACGAAGCAAAGAATACAAAGAACGCAGTGAATAAAAAAGGTCTTTATATTTTGCTGTTTTGTTTTTTTGCAAGTCTTAAAATTACTGCACAGGAAAAATCATTACAAGGAAAAATCACCAATGATACTGATATCGACGGTATCCACGTGCTTAACACTTCTTCTCACTTTAATACCATTACCAATGAAAATGGACACTTCTCCATACAGGTGAAGCCTTTGGACACACTGCTCTTTTCCTCAATAAAATATATGCCAGAAAAAAAAGTGGTTACCGATGCTATTTTTGAAAAAGGAGTCATTACCATTAAACTTACCGAACTTGTAAACGAACTGGATGAAGTTTTTTTAGAACTCGACCTTTCCGGTAACATCGCGGCAGATCTTAAAAAAATTAAAACTGAAAAACCCATAAATTTTGATGATGTTGGAATTCCGGGTTTCAAAGGCAAGCCCGAAGAGAAAATTGTACCTATGTATTTTGCAGTTACTCCTTTGAGCGTTAATTTGGAAGCGCTATACAAACATATTTCTGGTTATTATAAAGAGCTTAAAACCCGAAGAAAGTGGGAGTATGAAAACAATGCCGTCGCACAAATGCTGAATTATTACACCATTCCATTTTTTACCACCACATACGGTATTCCGGAGAACAGAGTGTATGATTTCCTGCTTTTCTGCGCCGAAAACACTTCTGTAGAAAGTGATTTCAAAAATGAACGATACGGAAGTGTGTTACTGATTTATGAAGAAAAAGGAAAATTATATGTCAGCCGTCTATCCGAAGAAACTAGAGACAGATAGTTTTAACATCCTAGAACAGAAACGTCTAATATGTCATTAGTCTCTTTTTTTTAAAGGTTTTCCGAATTTTTCTCTTATTGATTGCATTTCTAATGATTTCAGATGCTAATGGCTACATATTTTATGTAAGTGCATCTAAAAATAATTTTATAAAATAACTCAATCTAGCAATCTGAGTCCACCGGGCCGCTTCTTTATTTCTCTCGGGAAATTTCAATTAAAAATATAAACAAACTGAATTAGAAGTTAGTTTAATAATAAAATGCTATCTTAACTGCACATTATCTAAACTGTTAAGTTTTTCTAAGGTAATTAAAGCCTTAAAAAAGACCAATTTTTCACCTCCCTAAAACTACTTAAATATGAAAAAATTACTTTCTTTTCTTTCAATTGTCTTATTAGCGAACTTCATTTACGCACAATCAGGCTCACAACCATTTATTACTTCTGGAGATTTTACTGTTCCCGCTGGTGTTACCTCCATTACCATTGAGGTTGTTGGCGGCGGCGGCGGCGGCGGAATTAATGGTACTGGCGGCGGTGGCGGTGGCGGTTATTCATTAGGAACTTATTCAGTGACCCCTTCTGAAATTATTCCAGTAACAATTGGTGCCGCTGGAGGGGTTAATACCCCTGGAGGAACAACAATAGTTGGAACATTTAATCAGGCAACTGGTGGCGAACCTGGAGTTTCAGTTCCTAATCCTGAAGTTGGTGGTGGGGGAGCTGGCGGTGTCGGTTCTGGAGGTACTTTAAATTACACTGGCGGAATAGGCGGCGGCGGATATTATACTTACTTTGGTGGTGGCGGAGGTGGTGCTGCTGGATCACTTGGAAATGGATCTAATGGCGGAGATACCATCCCTTGGACAGGAATTTGTCAAACGCCAGGTGGAAGTGGAGGTGCTGGTGGAGGAATTCCTGCCGGAAGTGGAGGTAAAGGTGCCGGGTTTACCGATGCCTCTTGTAATATTACCGATCCTTCAGCCCCTGGAATGCCATACGGTGGCGGTGGTGGCGGTGGAAACGGAAATGGGGGTGGTCCGGGCTTAGGTTATAGTGGTTACGCTTTAATTTCTTGGGGAAGTAATCCTTGTACAAATCCTTCTGACTTAACAGCATCAAATATTGATCTAACATCTGCTATGTTAGATTGGACAGAAAATGGATCAGCAACTACTTGGAATATTGAATGGGGCCTTTCTGGTTTTACTATAGGAACAGGAAACACTCAAGTGGTGTTAACAAAACCCTACTTATTAGAAGGTTTAATGCCTAATACTTCTTATGATTATTACGTACAAGCTGATTGTGGTGGAACTGGAACTAGTACTTGGTCTGGTCCTTTTACTTTTCAAACAGATGTATTAGGAATAGCAGACAATGCTATTGATGGGTTTACATATTATCCGAATCCAATGGGTGAGGCTCTACATATTAGCGCAAATAGCAAGATAGATAGTGTCGTTATTTACACTGTATTAGGCCAAAAAGTAATCGTTCTAAACATAGGGACAACTACAACTCAGCTAAATGTTTCTAACTTATCTAGCGGAAATTATTTTATGAAAGTAATTTCAAAAGGACAAACTGGAATCTACAGGTTGATTAAAAATTAATATAATTTTTTAAAATAATTGAAAGAAGCCATCCGCTTGAAACGGATGGCTTTTTTAATTCCCAATAAAGTTAATATTGCAGTGGTGTAGGTAGAAAAGTTATTACAACCCAAAAAAGAAATACAGTTGATGTAATTTCTTTAATTAATATTTGAAAAATATATGTATACCTTATAAAAAAAACAACAGAAAGACTGTAACGTTCAGTTCAATGTACCGTCTAATGTTCCATTAGCTCCCCCTTTTTTTTATGAAGTATTTTAAATTTCTCCTTTTATTGTTAGTATTTCCAATTATTTCGGCCGCTCCTGTCCATAAATTTTACGTGAGCATTACCAAGATTGAATACGTTAAAGAAAAAAATTCCCTTCAAATAATTACTAAGATTTTTATCGATGATATTGAAGACGCGCTTCAACACCGTTATGATCCTTCAATCTCGCTGGACACAAAAAAGGAAACCGAAGCCGCTGATGAATATCTGAAAAATTATATTCTTCAGAAAATAAATATTAAAGTGAACGGAAAACCTGTAAAGCTGGATTATATAGGCAAAGAATATGATACTGATATGGTCTTGGCTTATATTGAAGTGAAAGATGTGAAGGAACTGAAAACCATTGAAATTGAAAATAAAGTGTTATTGGATATGTTCCCTGAACAGCAAAATATTATCCATCTAAAAACCCCAAAAACCCGCCGAAGCTTGATTCTTGACCAAGACGAGTCCAAAGGCAAATTGGATTTTAATTGATACCTTGCCAACCCAAAAATTATATTTCTTAAAACTTTTGAATTATTATGCGATTACTTAACTCCCTATTTATAACCTCACTATTCCTTGCATCTGCAATGCTTTCAGCTCAGGAAGAAACCGAAACTACCAAGCGGGATCCAGGCCATTTGAACACCAACCGTTTTAAGCAGATGTATGAAGAGTTTTCAACGCCCAATATGTTCCGCACAGCTAGCGGCGCACCTGGCCCAAATTATTATCAGCAGCAGGCAGACTATATGATGGATGTGGAACTTGATGATAAAAACAAAAAACTTAGCGGTATGGAAACCATTACCTATACCAACAATTCTCCAGACCAATTGGAATATTTATGGGTACAACTCGACCAAAATAAAAGAGCTAAGGATTCAAAATCCCCTTTGATTGAGTCTTCAGATACGAAACCTTCAGATATGGCGGGAAGTTTTGTTAAAAATTATATGGTAAATGAATTTGATGGCGGTTTCAATATTATGGAAGTGAAAGACGCCAAAGGAAATTCATTAAAATACACCATCAACCAAACCATGATGCGTGTGGATATGCCGAAGACTTTGATGCCTGGTGAAAAATTTGTCTTTTCAATTAAATGGTGGTACAATATAAACGACCACGTAGTGGATCGCGCTCGTAGCGGTTACGAAACTTTTGAGGACGGCAATCGAGGTTATGTTATAGCACAGTTCTACCCGCGAATGGCGGTTTATAACGATGTGGAAGGATGGCAGAATAGTCAATTTTGGGGGCGTGACGAATTTGCGCTTCCCTTCGGAAATTTTGAAGTTAATATTACAGTGCCCGCAGATCATATTTTGGATGGTACAGGCGAACTTCAAAATAGAAAGGAAATTTTCACTAAAGAAATGATGAACCGTTACGAAGCTGCGCAAAAATCTTTTGACAAACCCGTTGTTATTGTAACTCAGGCTGAAGCCGAAGCCACTTCAAAAAACTTTTCAACCGCAAAAAGAACTTGGAAGTTTAAAGCTGAAAATGTTCGTGATTATGCCTTCGCTTCATCCCGTAAATACATTTGGGATATGATGGCCGTAAAAATGGGTAACGGTTCTGTGATGGCTGTTTCCTTATATCCACCGGAATCAAATCCGCTTTGGGAGGATTGGTCCACAAGAGCTGTGGCTAGTACTTTGATTTCTTATTCACGTATGACTTTTGATTATCCGTACTCAAAAGCTATTTCGGTAAGCGCCAAAAATCAAGGAATGGAATACCCGATGATTTGCTGGAATCATGGAAAACCTGACAAAGACGGAAGTATCAGCGACCGAACAAAATTTGGAATGATAAGCGTTATAATTCACGAAGTAGGCCACAACTATTTTCCAATGATCATAAACAGCGACGAACGCCAATGGACTTGGATGGACGAAGGTTTGAACACGTTTACACAATATGTTGCCGAGCAGGATTTCGCCGAAAAACATCCTGAAGCTATTGCACCTAACAAAAAGTATCCTTCCCGTCGTGGTCCGGCAAAGAAAATTGTTGATTATATGGCGGGTGACCAAAGTCAATTGGCGCCTATTATGAGCAAAGGTTTAAATGTTTATGATTTTGGAGCAAATGCTTATTCAAAACCAGCAACTGCTTTGAACATTCTTCGCGAAACCATTATGGGTCCTGAACTTTTTGACTTCTCTTTCAAAACCTATGCAAACCGATGGATGTTTAAACACCCAACACCAGAGGATTTCTTCAGAACGATGGAAGATGCTTCTGCCGTTGATCTAGATTGGTTTTGGCGTGAATGGTTTTACACTACAGATTATGTGGATATTGGGGTAAAAGATGTTAAGAAATTTTACGTTACTTCAAAAATGAATAGAGAAGTGAAAGAAAATATTACCGCACGTGGTATTTCAGAAAGTGATTTGCCATCAATGGTCTATATGGTTGAGGAGGGCAGTGAGGATTTTGATGAAAGTATGCGTGTTTCCAACATTGATGAAATTCAAACGCTGAAGGAATATATTATGGAAAATATTCCAGTGGAAGAAAGGGCAAGCCTAAAGCGTCCCAACTTTTTTTACAAAGTTACTTTTGAAAAACCGGGGGGGATTCCGATGCCAATTATTGTGCAATATACCTATAGCGATGGAAGCGCAGAAAAAGTAACTTATCCTGCTGAAATATGGCGAAAAAATGACGAATCGGTAGGGAAGGTTATTGCTTCGGAAAAAGAGATCACTAAAATAGAAGTGGATCCCGATGAAGAAACTGCAGATATCGATACTTCAAACAACAGTTGGCCGAAAAGAAAAAAATTGGGAGCTTTTGATAAATTCAAAAACAAAACAAACCCAGATTAATTTTACCTTTGTTCCTTTAAACCCTTTTGCTGTATTTTGCAAAAGGGTTTTTTATAACAATGAATTTTTGAAAAACTCATTACTCATTACTCATTACTCATATCTCGTTAGTATATTTGCACTATGATTTCACAGGCATTTTTTCTTTTTATTAGTGGTGCAGAAATAGGTTTCATCCTCTTCATCGTGCTTTTGGTGTTTGGTGCAGACAAAGTGCCAGAAATAGCCCGCGGAATGGGCAAAGCTATGCGACAGATAAAAGACGCCACTAACGACATTAAATCTGAAATTACCAAAGGCGCCGAAAAGCAAGGGATTGATATTGACATCACCAAAGACGTTCAAAAGCAAATAGACCAGGTAAAGGATGATGTTGATGAGGTTACAGGCCCCATCAAAAGGAAATTCTAAATATCGGTGTGGGTAAAATATCTATCCAATAACTCTCGAAATGGTCAGCCCATCGCGTATTGGTAAAATTACTGTTTCCAGTTTTGGATGCTCGTTTAATACTTTGTTATAGTGAAGCAACGCTTTTGTATCTTCATCATCCTCTTTTAGATCTTCAATAACTTTTCCGCTCCACAAAACATTATCACTCAAAATAACCGAACCCTTTTTTAACTTCGGAAGAATTATTTCCAGATAGTTTGGATAATTGTTTTTATCGGCATCAATAAAAACCAAATCGAAGGTTTTATCAAGCTTCGGAATTATGTCCAAAGCATTGCCCAAATGTTGAAAAATCTGTTTTCCGAAAGGTGATTCATCAAAATATTTTCGTTGAAAGTCAAACAATTCCTCGTTGATGTCTATCGTATGAAGTTCGCCATCTTCCTGCATTCCTTCAGCCAAACACAAAGCGGAATAACCTGTATACGTTCCAATTTCGAGTATATTATTCGGTTGGACTAATTTTGAAAGCATACTCAAAACACGCCCCTGAAAATGCCCGCTCAACATTCGTGGGGCAATCATTTTTTGCCAGGTTTCGCGGTTTAATTTTTTAAGCAGTTCTGGTTCTGCTTGCGAATGCTTTTCTATGTAAGCGTTTATTTTTTCGGGAAGAAAATCCATTATCCTAAAATTCTGTTTACCAATTTTTTCTTTGCCGCTTCATCATCGCCGCAAAGCCATTGGATAACATTGTCTTCCCACATAGCATCGGCTTGATCCTGTGTTACAATTTTTTGCTCCAGGGCTAAATCTAGAATTTTTCCGGGATAGGAAGATTGGGGAGCGCTTTCCATTTCGCCCAGCGGATATGGATCATCCAATCCAACCAAAACCTGTTTTGCACCTTGGTTTTTTACAACTAATTCCAACGAACCGGTGTCGTGTACTAAGGTGTCAAAGAAAATATTCCTATGCCCTACCGATTTTCGGGGATGTACTTTTCCTTCAAAAAGATCGGGGCGGCCATCGAAACCTTGAATTCTTCGGCCTAAATTAATCTGTGCCAATTGTCCGCCGTGGGCGAAGCAAGTACGCATATTTGGGTATTTGTCTGCGTAGCCATTTAACGTGAGAAAATGGTAGGCATCGGCACACTGTGCAAGCATCCAAATTAGGTGAAAACGCCACGATGTATTTTCAAGTTTAATAAATTTTTCACCATCGTAGGGATGTATTTCAACGGCCAAATTATATTTTGAAGCAAGTTCAAAAATAGGTTCATTTTCTTCGTCAAAAATACAGCGCCAAGTGCCAATAGTGTCCATATAATGGGTCGGCAAACACAAAAGCTGCATTCCTAACTCTTCCACACATCGTTCCATTTCCCAAAGTGCACCGCGTACAAACCCCGGATGAACCACAAAACCACAGGTGAATTTTGAAGGATGTTCGTGCTGTACTTTTGCATTGAAATCATTCTGAAATCGAAGTGCTTGTTTCATTTCTTCAACGCGTAAACCATTTCCGTACAACTGGGAAAGATTCAAGACAACTGCATGATCTATTTTGAAACGCTCCATCCATTCCAGCTTTTCATTCAAAAAGAAACTGGAATCAGTAACCGGACGGCTCCAATCCTTTTGTAGCATAAATTTTCGGTCTTTATCTACCCAAAAAATTCCCTTGTCCTGCATAAACTGTGGAATTTCCTCTGGATAGGGAAGCAAATGTGAATGGCCGTTAATGCGGAGTTTTCGTTTCATAAGAAAATTTAATGAATGCTAAAGTTACAAACTTTTGGTTCGTCCACCATCCACTGGAAGGTTTATTCCGTTGATGTAGCTGGCGGCTTCACTAGCCAGAAAAGCCACTGCATTTGCAATCTCGCCGGGTTGGGCAAAACGTCTTGCGGGAACGAGATTTTTCATAAATTCGCTGGCCTCTTTTTCGGTTTTGTTCATTCTTTTAGAAGCATTGGTTACAATATCCTCAAGCCTGTCTGTAGCAGTAAAACCTGGCAATACATTGTTTACTGTTATTCCGAATTGTCCCAGTTCATTTGCAAGGGTTTTGCTCCAATTTGCAACGGCACCGCGAATGGTATTGCTCACGCCCAAACCGTCAATAGGTTGTTTTACTGAAGTGGAAATGATATTGATGATCCTACCGTAATCTGCTTCTTTCATTCCCGGAACCACGGCCTGCACCAAAATCTGGTTGCAAACCAAATGCATGGAGAATGCTTTTTCAAATTCATCAGTTGCTGCAGAAAAAATAGGGCCGCCTTTCGGTCCGCCAGTATTGTTTACCAAAATGTGAAATATTTTGCTAGAAACTGCAACTTCCACTTTGTCTTTCAACTGTTGTGGATTTGTAAAATCTGCCACAAAATAGTTGTGCTTTTGGCCTTTATCGTGCGCAAGTTCAATGAGGGTTTCCTTCAATTTTTCTTCATCGCGGGCAACCAAGGTTACAGTCGCCCCAAGTTTTGCCAATAGAATGGCTGTTGCTTTTCCTATTCCTGCTGTGCTTCCACAGACTAGGGCGTTTTTATTTGTTAAATCTAAATTCATAATTTATTTGTCCGGTCGAGCGCAGTCTAGACCTATTAATTAGCATTTGAACTTTTAAGAAACCCCTCGACTGCGCTCGGGGGGACATCTAGTCATATTTTATACACACGTTCTTCGCCTCCGTAAAAAACCGAAGCGCTTCAAAACCACCTTCTCGACCCACACCACTGTCTTTCATTCCACCGAAAGGGGTTCGTAAATCACGGTTCAGCCAAGTGTTTACCCAAACGATTCCCGCTTCAATTTCTTTCGAAATACGCATCGTTCGGTTTAAATCTGAAGTCCACAGCGTGGAGGATAGACCGTATTTCACCGAATTTGCCATTTTTAAAGCCTCTTCTTCAGTTTCAAAAGGCATAATTGTTACTACGGGTCCGAAGATTTCTTCTTGGTTTACACGGCATTGATCGTCAAAAACTTCGATAACTGTTGGTTCTAAATAATAACCATTTTCGAAACCCTTTACTGTTACGCGATTACCACCGCAAAGAATTTTCCCGCCTTCTTTTTCGGCAAGTTTAATGTATGATTCTACTTTTTCCAAATGCGGTTTTGAAACCAGTGCGCCAATATTTGTTTCAGCATCAAACGGATTACCAACTTTTAGTTGTTTTACTTTTTCAATGAAGTCTTTTTTGAATTTTTCGTAAATCGGTTTTTCAACAAAAATCCTACTGCCGCAAAGGCAAATTTGACCTTGGTTTGCAAAAGATGAACGAACGGTTACTTCCAGCATTTTGTCGTAATCACAATCTGCGAAGATGAGGTTTGGGTTTTTTCCGCCGAGCTCCAAAGACAATTTTTTGAACATTGGAGCTGCGGTTCTGGCAATATTTTCACCCGTTTTGGTGCCACCGGTAAAAGAAATTGCTTTAATATTTTTATGCTCAACAATCGCTTGCCCTGCGGAGGGACCGGTGCCGTGCACAATGTTTAAAACACCTTTTGGTAAACCAGCTTCGGTGCAGATTTCACCTAAAAGAAAAGCTGTAAGTGGAGTGATTTCGCTAGGTTTTGCAACCACCGTATTGCCCGCGGCAATTGCGGGAGCGATTTTCCAAGTGAATAAATAAAGGGGCAAATTCCACGGCGAAATACAACCAACAACACCCAATGGTTGGCGCAGGGTGAAATTCATCGTATTTAAACCCACACTTTCGTGGGCTTCACTGGCAAATTGGGTAATGGCATTCCCGAAAAACCGAAAGTTTGCGGAAGCTCTTGGAATATCAACAGCTAAAGCCAAACTGAGCGGCTTGCCATTGTCCTTTGCTTCGGCTTTGGCCAAATCGACCATTTTTTCCTCAATTAAATCGGCAATTTTTAGAAGAATTCGGCTGCGTTCTTCAATGGTTGTGTTGCTCCATTTTGGGAACGCTGCTTTTGCGGCTTGATATGCATTTTCAATATCTTCTTGATTTGAATTCACTATCTGCGAATACACTTCGCCATTGGATGGATTGTAATTATCCAACCATTTTTTTGAAAGTGGTTCAACGTATTCGCCGTTTATGTAGTTTAGGATTTTTTGCATTTTACAACGGTTTATAAGCCATCGCCTTTATCTCCACCACCAAATACGGATGCGGCAATTGATGCACAGCAACTGTAGTGCGTGTTGGCCCCGTTTCCTTATTAAAATATTCAGCATAAACCTGATTGTAGCCAGCAAAGTCATTCATATTAACCAAAAAACTAGTCACGTCAACCACATCGGCCATTGTTGCGCCTTCGGTGGCGAGGTAATCTTTTATGTTTTCCAGTACGGCACGGGTCTGTTCCCTAACGTCAAAATGCATCGTACCCATTTCGTCTACTTTGTGGACACCAGCGAATGTATTATCCGCCAAACGTGAACTTGTGCCACTAACGAATAAAAAATCACCAACACGTTTAATGTGTGGATATGCACCTCGCGGTGTTGCTTTTCCTTCTACCAATCTGCTTTTGTTGCTCATAATTTGTGTTTTATCCAAAAGCCACTTCATCGTCGTGAAGGATGGCTTCGGTTTCTTTTTTTACCAATTCCAATTTTTCTTTTAAGGACATTTTATCGGTCATTTTTCCGTCGTCCAAAAGGTTTAAAATTGCTTTGTCCTGTGCCCTTCCACGTTTCATTGCTTCGGAATAGGGGATTGATTCCCTAAAGGTAACCAAAGAATATTTGCTATAATAATCTTGGGGGAATTCTGCTTCGAAAGCGGTTTCTAGTTTTCTTTTTTTCTGAAAAATTTCCATTGCGGTGTGTTCTTTCATTTCGTGGAAATTATCCACCGCCAAATCTGCAATTGCGTCCGTATCCCTTTTCCGAAGGGCTTCATATTCCTTGAAAATCTTTCCCCAATCTACTCCTTCCCTTTGGGAAGGCTGGGATGGGAAATATATCTCAAGAATTTCATCCAAGACTACAACATCCTCAAACGAAGCGTTCATTCCCTGCCCGTAGAATGGCACTATTGCGTGTGCAGCGTCGCCTAATAAAAGCACTTTTCCGAAGCTATTCCAAGGTGAACACTTTACGGTACCAAGTGGTCCCGTTGGGTTGTTGAAAAATTCTTCCGAAAGGTTTGGGATCATTTTCACCACATCTGGAAATTCCTTGTTGAAATATTCGTGCACCATTTCGGGCGTGGTCAAATTAGCGAAACAATAGGCGCTGTTTTCGTATGGAAGAAATAGCGTAACCGTAAAACTTCCGTCGAGATTTGGCAGTGCAATCAGCATATCTTCACCTCGTGGCCAAATGTGTAAAGCGTTTTTATAGGTTCGGTATCCGTTATTTTCTGCAGCAGGAATTTCCAGTTCTTTATAACCGTGACTGAGCCATTGCTGTGAAAAACTGAAGAGAAATTTATGGCTGTCAAACATACTTTTGCGAACCACTGAGCCAGCACCATCGGTTCCGAAAATTACATCTGCCGTAATGATGATTTCTTTTTTTGAGTTGAAGTCTTTAAAAGTAGCCGAAGCATTTTCCAAATCAACCCCTTCACAGACCTGATTGAAAATGATTTTTACATTCGGCATTTTTTCTGCTTCATCGAGCAACAGCATATTAAGTCCAGGACGTGAAATAGAGTTGATGTATTCATCTTTTCGGCCGCTGTACGGACTTAAAAATGTATTTCCCGCTTTATCGTGAATCATACGCCCATTCATTGGAATACATTGCTTTTTAGCAGCTTCCTCAACTCCTGCCAAACGGAGCCCTCGCAAACCGCGATCACTGAGCGCAAGGTTTATAGAACGTCCAGCGTCCTGTGTAACTTTCCGTAAATCGGGACGCTTTTCAACCAAGGTTACTTGATAGCCGCGCTGTGCCATTCTTAGGGCGAGTAGACTTCCGCAAAGGCCGGCGCCGATGATTAATATATGTTGTTCTTTATTCGTTATTTTTTTGTCCGCTCGAGCGCAGTCGAGACCTTTTTATTCTAAATTGTGGTGAAGCATAGCCCCTCGACTGCGCTCGGGGAGACCTTTGTTTACTTTAAAACCTCCTTTAGCTTTCCTGAAAATTGATATACATCTTCAAAACTGTTATAAAGTGGAGCAGGGGCCACGCGTATTACATCTGGCTCGCGCCAATCACTGATTACGCCGGCTTCGGTTAGTTTTGTATGTAAAGTTTTATCTGCATTTTTCACTTGAATTGAAAGTTGACAGCCTCGTTCCTCTGGATTTCGAGGGGTAATTACATTTATGGCATCGTTTTTCATTTCATCCAATAGAAACTCCAAATAGCCCGTTAGCTTTTCAGATTTCTTTCGAAGGTTTTCAAAACCGGCTTCAGCAAATGTGTCCAAGGAAGCACGAATTGCCGCCATAGAAAGTATGGGAGGATTGCTGAGTTGCCACCCTTCAGCTCCAGATAACGCGTCAAATTCGTGACGCATATTAAAACGCGTTTTTTTGTTGTGCCCCCACCAACCTGCAAATCGGTTCAGGTTTTCATTGTTTGCGTGGCGCTCGTGAACAAAACAACCGCCCAAACTTCCCGGACCGCTGTTTAAATATTTATAGGTACACCATACGGCGAAATCGGCTCCAGTATCATGAAGGTTTGGTTGAATGTTTCCGGCGCCGTGTGCCAAATCGAAACCGACCATACAGCCGTATTTATGACCCAGGGCAGTGATTTTTTTCAATGGAAACGATTGGCCTGTATAGTAATTGGTACTGCCAATCATTAACAAAGCGATTTCGTCTCCGTGGTTTTTCATTATTTCTTCCAAATCCTCAAAACGGCAAAGCTCTTCGCCTTTTCTGGGTTTCCAGAGAATCAAACTATCTTTTGGATCAAAGCCGTGAAATTTCAACTGACTTTCAACCGCATATTTATCACTTGGAAAAGCATCGCTCTCCACAATAATTTTATATTTAGTTTTTGTGGGTTGGTAAAATGAAACCATCATTAGGTGAAGGTTGGTTGTCAAGGTATTCATCACAATAACTTCTGAAGGTTTTGCACCAACGATTTTTGCCATATTCTCAGTCAAAAATTCGTGGTATGGTAGCCAAGGGTGTTTTCCTTTAACATGTCCTTCAACGCCAAATTTCGCCCAATCTGCCAATACTTCTTTAATATATTCGGAAGTGATTTTTGGTTGCAAACCAAGGGAATTTCCGCAGAGATAGATCAATTCCTCGCCATTAGCGTTTTTTGGAATGTGGAATTTATTTCTGAATGTGGCCAAAGAATCCTTGGCATCTTGTTGTTTTGCGTAATCTAAAGTGTTTTGGAACATTCGGGTGAGTTAGATTTTTTTGCCTTTTCACAAAAATAGGAATTAATATTTGTTTAATTTGTAACACTATATCCAAAGTTCAGAGTTGTTGGATGCTGAGTATTAAAATTGAATCCATGTTTCGAAAATTACTTTTAATCTTTTTCTTTTCGCTGTCGGGGACAATTTTTTCCCAATCTGTTGCTCGCCAATGGAATGAAGAGGTTTTGAGCGGTATTAGAAACGATTATGCACGCCCCACAATTCACGCGAGAAACTTGTTTCACGCATCAGTAATTATGTATGATATGTGGGCGGTTTTCAATAAACAGGCTGACACCTATTTCCTGGGAAAAACAGTTGATAGTTTTACTTGTGAATTTGATGGGTTTGAGACGGATGAATCTTCTTCCAAAGCACAAAAAAAAGCTATAAGTTATGGGGTTTACAGGTTGATGCAGCATCGTTTTGCAAATTCTCCGGAAGCTTCGGAAATTATGGAATCTATAGATGCTCTGATGGATAATTTGGGATTTGATAAAAATTATTCCGATACCAATTACCACACTGGAAACCCTGCGGCTTTGGGAAATTATATTGCTCAAAAGATGATTGAATTTGGCCTACAGGATGGCGCCAATGAAGCTAACAACTACACCAATCAATTTTACGAACCACTGAATGAGCCTCTGAATATGGATATTTCGGGAAATCCTGATTTACAATTTCCAAATAATTGGCAGCCTTTAAAAATTGAAGCATATGTTGATCAAAGCGGACATACAATTCCTGGTGGGCAACCACCTTTTTTAAGCCCAGAGTGGGGCCGAGTTGCTACTTTTTCTTTAAAAGAGGAAGATAGGACTATTTATAATGTCCCAGGTTATGACTTTTGGGTATATCACGATCCGGGACCGCCCTGCTATATTCAGGAAGGGTTGGGGGAAGAAGATGCCTATAAGTGGAACTTCTCTTTAGTAGCCGCTTGGGGTGCACATCTTAGCCCGGTGGATAGTGTGAAAATAGATATTTCTCCAAGAAGTAATGGCAATTTGAGTATGGATTTATACCCCCAAACGCTCCAGGAATATAAAAATTTTTACAATTTAGAGGAAGGCGGCGATCCAAGTCACGGTAGGGAAATGAATGCCGTTACAGGAGAACCTTATCAACCACAAATGGTTTATAGAGGCGATTATACTAGAGCCTTAGCTGAGTTTTGGGCGGATGGCCCGAATAGTGAAACCCCGCCTGGACATTGGTTTGTGCTTTTAAATTATGTTAGCGACAATCCATCAACCGTTAAAAAGTTTAAGGGAGTCGGGCCGGTTTTGTCAGATTTGGAATGGGACGTTAAAAGTTATTTTATTTTGGGCGGTGCGATGCACGATGTGGCTGTAAGTGCTTGGGGAATTAAAGGATATTATGATTTTATAAGACCAGTGAGCTCCATTCGCTATATGGGTGATCAAGGACAATCCAGCGATTCCAATCAACCAAGTTATAACCCCCATGGATTGCCTATTATTCCTGGGAGAATTGAAATTATAAAAGAAGGAGATTCATTGGCTGGAAATTTCAACGAAAATTTGGGCAAAATAAAACTTTATACTTGGCGTGGCCCTGAAAACATTGTAAATCCAAATATTGATGAAGCTGGAGTGGGGTGGATACTTTCCTCGGAATGGTGGCCGTATCAGCGCCCGTCTTTTGTAACACCTCCTTTTGCAGGGTATGTTTCTGGACATTCCACATTTTCGAGAGCCGCAGCTGAAGTTATGAGCATGCTAACGGGAAATGAATATTTTCCTGGAGGAATGGGGATTTTTGATATTCAGAAAAATGAATTTTTAGTTTTTGAAGAAGGCCCAAGTAAAAGTTTCCAATTGCAATGGGCGACCTATAAAGATGCTTCAGACCAATGCAGTCTTTCGCGGATTTGGGGAGGCATTCATCCACCCGTGGATGATATTGCTGGAAGAAGAATTGGTTACGAAATAGGGGTTGAAGCTTTTTCGTTTGCCGAAAAATATTTCACTGGCGAAATTGCTGAAAACGGCGTAGTTTTTCCAAATCCCGCAGATGAAAAAATTACCATTCTTTACAAAACCGATAGAAATTTTGAACTAGTTATTTTTGATGTTTTGGGCAGAAAAGTACTTTCTTCAAACACAAATTTTAATATAAATAATGAGTTTAAATTGGACGTATCCAGTCTACGTCCAGGTTTATATTTCTTCAGTTTACGCGATGGAAAGAAGAAAGTGTGGACCCAAAAACTTCTGAAAAATTAATTTTCAACTTCTTTTTTCACTGAAATATTAGTGAAATATAATTTGAGGTTCCCGGTGCTATCTTTGTGCATTTTTGCAATTTCAAGTCCTTTGAAGTTTTCATAGTCTTCCCAAGTTGTGCTCATAGAAACAGCTTCGGAATTCCCTTGTCTGTAATTCCATTCCTTTATTTTATAATTCTTGTCGTAGAAAAAATCATACGCATCGCCGGGAGTATAGCCACCATCATTGCCATAAACAATCGTCAGTTGGTTCAAAGTATCTTTTGAAATTGGCGACACCACATTTTCCTTTTCGGAAAATGAAGTTCCTTCATCCCACATTATTTGATAGGGTGCAAGCAACCAGTATTTATCATTTATGAAAGCTCTGTCTGTTTTCATAGTTAAGCTGTCCATTTTTAAACGGTTGTAATTCAAAGTGTCTTTTGCAGACATAAATCTTACATCTTCGGTTTTTGGTTTCCAAACCCATGAGCGGTCAAAATGGTTTTCACCCCGATCTACATTAAAAGTGAAAGCTATTTCTGAAACGTTTTTCCATACATCAAAACCATTGGCACGGGCAATTTTTTCTGCTGTGTTTTCCGCCATAGCAATGCTGTCCGTTGAAGTGTCTTCCATATTTACATTACTGTTTTTCTTTGAATTGCACGAAAAAAGGGTTGTCACAATAAGTATTGATAAAACTGTTTTCATAAAAATTTTATTAAAAAAAATGCTGATTAGATATTGTAAAGGTACTGAAACCTTCACCTTTTAATATAATTCGTATTTTTAAAGAAAAAATATGGATTTAAAAGTAGAAGACAACAAATCTAAAAACCGATTTGAAGCACACGTCGAGGGGAAAGTAGCCATTATTGCCTACGAAAAAGATGGCAATACACTGAAATTGATTCATACCGAAGTACCCGAATCTTTGGAAGGAAAGGGAATAGCGTCCCAAATGTTAAAGAAGGTATTGACTACAATCTCAAACTCTGGATATAAAGTGGATCCAGTCTGCCCATTTGTAAAAAGCTATATTGAGAGGCATCCTGAATGGAAATCGATTCTGAAGATGGAATAAAAATTAATCTACAGCGTCTTCAATGTCATCTGCTACGTCTTCTATCTCGTCTCCGACTGTTTTTTTCTCACGGCAACTTGTAAAGCCTGTAGTCATAAGCCCCGCAGCGAATAAAATTAAAAATACTTTTTTCATGTTTTCATTTTTTAAATGTTTGATAATTAATTTTTTTAAAAAAAATTACGGTCTGCGACCAGTTGCCAATCGGTATAAAATACCAATAATTGCCAAGACCAATAAAATGTGAATTAGACTTCCAACTGCTTCCCCGAAACCGAAGAAGCCTACTAGCCATCCTATAATAAGGAGTACTACAATTAACCAGATGATATCACCCATAGTAATAAGTTTTTAAAGTTAGTATGTTTAAAACTACAACAAAACCCTTCATATCTAAATCTTTTTAACCGAGGTTTAACGAATTTGGCAAAAAAACACGAATATTGTTAGTAATATTATTTTTTGAGTTAATCTTCTACTTTTATAAAAAATGAGAATATGGATCATTTCCAAAAATTTGAGATCAATAGAAATACTTGGAATACAAAAGTAAACATTCACGCAAAAAGTGATTTTTACGACTTGGACAATTTTAAAAAGGGTAAATCTTCTCTAAATAAATATGAATTGGAAGCTTTGGGCGATATTTCTAACAAGAATCTGTTACATCTTCAATGCCATTTTGGTCAGGATACATTGAGTTTTTCAAGAATGGGAGCAAAGTGCACAGGGGTTGATATTTCTGACGAAGGAATCAAGTTGGCAACACAACTAAACTCTGAATTAATGCTCGACGCAAATTTTGTGTGCTGTAATGTTTTGGATACTTCAAAATATATATCAGAAAAATTCGATATTGTTTTTACAAGCTATGGTACTATTGGCTGGTTGCCAGACTTGGGGCCTTGGGCACAAATGATATCTGAAAGATTAAATCCCGGTGGCTTCTTTTATATTGTTGAATTCCATCCCATTGCGTGGATGTTTGATTATACTGTTTGGCCACCGGTTATGAAATATGGCTACCAACAAAAAGAAGCCATTTATGAAGAATACGAAGGAACCTATGCGGACAAGGATTCAAAAATGGTAAGCAAAGAGTACGGCTGGAACCACAGTTTGGGTGAAGTGATTACCTCGCTTTCGGAAGCTGGGTTACATATAGAATATTTAAAGGAGCACGATGCTTCTCCCTATGATATTTTTCCGGGATTGTTGAAAAATTCTGAAGGGATGTTTGAATTAAACTCGAAACTATATCCACTTATTTATGAGCTGAGAGCTATAAAAAATTAATGAGAGCACCCTGTTGATGGGGTTGAGAACATTATTAATTATCTTGATAATGATAATATCTATTATCTAAATCATCATCGTTGTTGTCATCTTTATTACAAAAACTGAAAAGCAGAAAAATAAAGTAGAATAGAATGGTTTCATCTTATGCAATTTACTAATTATTGCGAACAGCCGGCTTCGGTTTTTATTTGTTCCAAAGTTGGATTATAAGCATTGCCGCTTACAAAATATTGGAGCGTATTATCAACATATGTAATTCCTCCTACCGCGATTTTATTTCTTAATTGACAGAAATCTGTCAGACTTATATTGCTTTTGATTTCTAATTCTATACTTCCACTTGGGTTCAAATTTGATATACCATCTAATGAAATTAAGTTGGGGTTGCTATTAAATTTAAACCCATAAGTACTGCTTAAATTACCAAGTCCTTCCATATTTTGAATATTGCTGAGATTTGAAATCTCCAAAAAACCAATAGTGTTAAAATTTGATAATATCGTGAGATCAGAAATATTCATATTTTTTAAAATTAAATTAGATATACTCGCAGGATTTGGTAAATCATTTAAGTTTTCTAATGGAGCGTTACCATCAATCTTAAGGGTTTGAAGGCCTGAAATTCCATTAATTCCTTGTAGATTTCTTAGATTATTCATATCAATTAATTCTAGCCATTGAAGATTTGAGATGTTCGATAGTGCAGAAAGATTTGAAACAGGAATATTTAACAGTCTTAGATACGTTGCCGATTCTAAATTAGAAAATCCATTTAACGAAGAAGAAGGTAGATTAAATAAATGTAAAGTCTTAACAGTTCTTAGGTTCGAGAAATTTGAAAAATCTGTGGCAGGAATATTATTAATAATAAGATCATTGCTAAACATATCTACTGAAAACCCAGTGAGGTCATTGAGGCTTGCATTGTTTTGGATAGCTACATCTATACAGTATTGGGAAAAATTATTTATTGCACTTATATTGTTCAGTAGCGAGTTGTTTTCAATATTGAGTTTTGTATTATCATCAGGATCAGAAATAACGTTCTGTAATCCGTTCAAATTTTGAAGATTCGTATTCTGAATTTTAATGGAATATCCAACCCCTTCAAGAACTTCAAGGCCTGAAATATCATGAATGTCATTTCCTATTATCTCTAAACCCCCTACGCCTATATAGAAAAAATTATCTGCTTCTTCTTGAGTAGTTATTCTTAAAATCCCGGGATAATAAGGGCTTCTTTCGGTTCTAAAATTAAACTCCTCAAATATTTGTTGTCCATTTGAGCCGTAAGCAAACACAATCCCATCGTACTGTGTATCATCAATAAGGTTTGTGAAAGTGTATTCTGTTTGTGTATATACATCAGCTATTACTTCATCATTTAATACTACTTTATAAACAACATCACCCCATTCCGAAGCGGGAGGTTCGTTCCAAGAAATAGTGGCTTCATAAATAGAGACATTTTCTATTGCTATTTCCAAGATAAAATTGTTGGGCTGGGTTGTAAAACTAAAGTGAGCAAATGCCTGCTGTCCATTACTGCCAGAAGCAAAAACAGTTCCGTTATAAACTTTATTCTGGATGAGATTTGTAAAAGTATACTCGCTGGCTTGTAAGCCACTTAATATTTCTTCGTTGTTAAGAACAATTTCATAGATCACATTTCCCCATTCTGAAGCTAGAGGTTCATTCCAGGAAATAGTGGCTTCATAAATAGAAATATTGTTTACTGTTACCTCCATTTCAAAATTGTATGGATTTACTGGTGGATTATTGTCATCATCAGAACCACAGCTCATAACAATGAATAAACTTAATAGTGCTAAAACCTTTTTCATAATTATAAATTTTACAAACTACACTCAGTTGGCGACTCTACTTGTGGTTCTGTTGGGTTGTAAGCATTGTCATTTACTTGGTATTCTGAATACATTGATGGTTCTATATAAATTTCGTAACAAGTAGTGTTTTGTACGTAAGTTGTAATTGCGCAAAAATCAGTTAATTGAAGATTTCCATTAATATCAATTAATGCTCGGTCAGTATTTCCAGAAGATGAATTTAAATTGTTAAGTCCTTCAAGTGTTGTAATTCCATCAAGATTGTTAATCGCTAATTCTTCAATTTTAGTAAGGTTTTCTAATCCATTAATACTTGTTATACTTGGAAGATTAAATAGATAGAGCCCATATAAGCTAGTAATATTGTTTAATGTAGGTAAGCTATTAATTTGATTTAAAGAGCTTAGTTGGAGTTTGTTTAGTGAAGTAGTATTGTTAAAAAATGTAAAGTCATTAAGCAGGGGTAGATTGTGAAGTGTTATATCTTCAATAGTAATGTTGCTTAAAGGATTAAAATTAGATGTTAATGGCAAGTTGTTAAGTTCTAATATATTAATTGAATTGAAATTACTCAAAACGCTAATATCTGTTAGCTGAGGCGCATTTTTTATTTTAAGTTCCCCAAAAATGGTTGCGTTGCTAAGTGCACTAATATCATTTAATGATGGTACATTTTCTAGTTTCAAACTTTTTAAGGTTTGAACATTTTGAAATCCATTCAAATTTGTAATGCCAGAGTTTTCAATCGATATGATACACTCATCACAATTTGCTGCTATAGTTGGAAGTAGAATTTCAGGAGTGCCGTTTAGTTCAAATTTAATGTAACTACCACCAATTGAGAGTGAGCTAATATCGGTTAGACTAGGGTTGTTTTTAATTAATAGCCAGCTTGCTGATAGATTTTCCAAGCCATTAAGATTGTTTAGGTTAGAGTTGTCCCAAATCCAGCAAATACCTACATCGATTAAGTTTTCTAGTCCGTCTACATTAGATATCGTCGCTTGATGAATCCAAAATTGATTAATTGATTTTATGGTTGATAACCCATCTAGGTTTGTTATATCATCACCTGTGTTTGTTGCGGCAATAGTTAATTCATTTACAGAAGTGTAAGGAGGGAAGTTGTCAACTTCTGTTTGTGTTCTAAGGGTTATGAAACAATTATAGCAATCTGTATTAAAAGGAGTGATTTCTGTCCTAAACGAAAAATCAGAAAAAGTGCTATTGCCAGATGTGTCTACGGCGAAAATAGAGCCAGAGTATTCATAATCTGAAAAAAGTTGTGTAAAATCCCAATGATTGTCTTTGTAGTTTTCTGCTATTACCTCTCCTTCTAAAACTATTTTATAGGAGACTGTTCCCTCAAGACTTAGAGTTGGAGTTGTCCAGTTAATTCCCGCTTCGTGGTTAGTTATATAACCTACTGTAACATCCATAGTATTTGTGGTGGGTGTTGATTCATCATCCCTTCCACAAGCTAAGAGTGTAATGGCTAAAAATAAATAAATCAACTTTTTCATAACAGTAGCTTTTGCTTTAAAGATACGAATTTATAGAAAGTGTTGCGCTAATTGATGTTAAATGAAAAAAAAAGGAGATTCCGTTTATATGAAATCTCCTCTGTTAGTTTAAAGTGGTAATTATTACTAATGACTTTCCTTTTTAAGTAACTCAGGAAATTTTTGCTTAAATCTATTTAATCGTGGAATAGAAACATTCTGGATATAAGGATTTCCAGGATTGTTTTTTTCATAATTTTGATGATAGTTTTCTGCATCCCAGAATTTTTGAAAAGGCAAAACTTGGGCTGCAACTTTATCTCCGTCCAATTGTTTATTTAATTCAGCAACCTTTTCATCTATTATTTTTTTCTCTTCATCATTTTGATAAAATATAATAGAACGATAGGATTTTCCATTATCGGGGCCTTGGCCGTTTACTTGGGTAACATTTTGCGATCCGAAATACACGTCTACCAATTGGCCAAAGCTTATAACTGAAGGGTCATAAATAACTTCTACAGCTTCCGCATGGTCGGCGTGATTTTCATAAGTTGGGTTTTCGGTTTTTCCTCCACTATAACCTGAAATTGCTTCTTTCACGCCATTTAAACTTTCATACACCGCTTCAACACACCAAAAGCAACCACTGGCGAAATAGGCGCGTTTTAAACCATTTTGTGTCTCGGTCTGAATTGGAGTCTGTTCCTTTTGGGCAATATTTTCGGTTTCTTTATTTTTGTCGTTCGAAGGTTTGCAGGCACCTTGCAATGTGAAAAGAAAGATACTGGCAACTAAAACTGTGAATTTTTTCATATTTAAATGTTTTAGGGAATAAGTCTAAGTTTTTTATTCAACCTTTCAATTAAATTACAAAAAAAAGCCTTCACTAAATGTGAAGGCTCTGTTATAATTGTGATTGTTTGTTTATTTAATTTTTGAGAACATTGCTTCCATCTTCTCGCGTTCCTCGTTAGCAAGATCTGGATCTACCAAAATTCGGCCACTGTGCTCATCGGTAATTATTTTTTTACGACCCGCAATTTCCATTTGCACCTGAGGTGGAATGGTAAAGAAAGAGCCACCAGATGCGCCACGCTCAACTGCTACAATAGCAAGACCGTTCTTTACATTGGTACGGATTCTTTTATACGCTTTTATAAGACGTGGTTCAATTTGCGATTCGAAACTATCAGATTGCTTTATAAGCGTTTGCTCTTCTTTTTCGGTTTCTTTTAAGATCTCATCCAGTTCACTTTGTTTGTGCTTTAAGTGTTCTGAGCGTTCGTCAAAACGAGATTTTGTTTCTTCGATAACTTGATTTTTCTGCTCTATCTGGGCACGATATTCTTTTATGTTTTTTTCAGCAAGCTGAATTTCAAGTTCCTGAAATTCAACTTCTTTACTCAAAGAATTGTATTCGCGATTGTTGCGAACATTGTCCTGCTGTGTAGAATATTTCTTGATAAGTGCTTTAGACTCTTCAATATTATTCTTTTTTTCCTTGATTTGGTCTTCAATTACTTCAAGGTCTGCTTTCAGTTTTTCAAGACGGGTATTCATACCTGCCACTTCGTCCTCAAGATCTTCAACTTCCAACGGAAGTTCGCCACGAACGCTTCTTATTTCATCAATTCTTGAATCAATAAGCTGCAGGTCATACAAGGCTCTTAACTTCTCTTCAACAGTAACTTCGGTTTTTGTTGCCATAAATTATAAATAGCTAATAGGATTGGTATTTGTTTGTGATAAAAGGACTGCAAAATTAGTAATTTTTTTCTTAAGGAAAGAATGTAAAAGGTCTTTTGTGTACTGTTCACTTTCATAATGTCCAATATCTGCCAAAAGTATAGTGTTTTCGGCCTTAAAGAAATCGTGATATTTAAAATCTGCCGAAATAAATGTGTCCGCTCCGGCTTTTTTTGCTGCTTCAATGGCAAAACTTCCACTTCCGCCGAGCAAAGCGACTTTTTTAATTGGTTTTTTTAGCAATTCTGAATGCCGAACACAATCCGTTTTCATGGTTTTTTTCAGAAATTGTAAAAATTCCTTTTCGTCCATAGCTTTTTCAAATTCGCCGATCATTCCCATGCCCAAATGCTGATTTTGGTTTTCAAGTGTGGTTATCTCATAAGCAACTTCTTCGTAGGGATGCGTTTCAAAAAGTGTTTTCAAAATATTGCTTTGAAGATGTTTTGCAAACGTTACTCCAATCTGTGTTTCGGTTTCAAAATGAATTTCTCCTTTTTTTCCTTTTACTGGATTTGAAGATTCATTTCCCATAAAACTCCCTTTTCCTTCAATATTGAAACTGCAATTTTCATAATTTCCAATGCTTCCAGCACCTACGGCAAAAAGTGCATTTCTAACATTTTCCGCATCTTTTGAAGGAACAAAAGTGATTAATTTTTTTATTGTTTCGTTTTGGGGAATTAATACCGAACGATTTTTCAATTCAAGTTTTTCGCAAATCATTGCATTCACTCCGTTCCAAGAATTATCCAGCGCTGTGTGATTTGAAAAGATGGCGATGTCGTGCTTTATTGCTTTTTGAACTACGCGCTCCACATAGGTTTTTCCAGTGATTTTTTTCAAACCTGAAAAAATAATAGGGTGAAAACTCACGATGAGGTTGCAGTTTTTTTCAATGGCTTCATCTACCACATTTTCCAAAGTGTCTAAGGTTACCAATATTCCCGAAATGTTAGTGTTCGCATCTCCAACAAGTAGGCCTGTATTGTCAAAATCTTCAGAATAGGAGAGTGGCGCGAGTTCCTCAAGCAGCGAAATGACTTCTTTTACCTTCATTTTTTTACATTTTCAGTAAAGATAACAGTTTGCGGAATTTTTAATGACTTCTAATTTTATTTTAAAGTAATCACAGTTTTCATCGGAATTAGTACTTTCGTTAAATGAACTTGCTTCGGAAATTACTTTTTCCTTTTTCTTTGTTGTACGGCGGCATTACTGCACTTCGCAATTTTCTTTACAATAAAGGTTTTTTGAAAAGCAAGTTGTATAATTTTCCCGTTATCTGCGTGGGAAACCTTTCCACAGGCGGTACGGGAAAATCACCGATGATAGAGTTTTTGGTTTCCTTTTTAAAAGACAATCACAAAATAGCTGTTTTAAGCCGTGGTTATAAACGGAAAACGAGCGGGTATCGTGAAGTTTTAAAAACAAGTGCTGTTGGAGAAGTGGGTGATGAACCGCTTCAGTTTAAGCAGAATTTTCCAGAAATTATGGTTGCAGTTTGCGAAGACAGGCAAACTGGTATTGAAAAGCTTCAAAATGTGGCGGATGTAATTTTGCTCGACGATGCTTTTCAGCATAGAAAAGTGAAAGCTTCGCTGAATATTTTGCTTACATCTTTTGATAAGCTATATGTTAACGATAGCATGCTTCCCGCTGGAAATTTGCGTGAACCAAGGTTTGGTGCAAAGCGAGCTGATATTATTGTGGTTACAAAGTGTCCAGAAAATATCAACGACTCCGAAATTGAAACCATAAAACGAAAGTTAAGACCAAAAAGGCACCAACAAATTTATTTTTCAAAAATTGGTTACAGCCCTCAAATTAAGAACGCAACGGAAGCGAAACCACTTGATTATTTAAATGGTAAAGAATTTCTTTTGGTGACGGGGATTGCAAATCCAAAACCGCTGGTGGAGTTTTTAAACAAGGAAGGATTGAATTTTGACTTAAAATCTTATCCAGACCACCATAATTTTACTGCTTCAGAAATTGAGGAATTAAAAAAACATTCCCTAATACTTACTACCGAAAAGGATTTTATGAGGTTAAAAGGGCTTACAAATGATACGGAAATCTACTATTTGCCGATAAGCACAGTAATTTTAAAAAAAGCAGAAGCTGAATTTAAAAAAAGAGTTGAAGAAGAAATGGTGAAATAATTACTTTACAATGAAATCACTGTTGCGAAGGACCCTATTAATTTTTTCGAAGAAATCCTCAGCGTTGAATGGTTTTGGGATAAATTCATTGAAACCTGCTTTGTAAAAATCTTCCAAATTCTCTTCAATGGTAATAGCGGTAAGCGCAATAATTGGAACGGTTTTATTGAATTCCCTAATCTTTTTGGTCGCTTCAATTCCGCTTATTCCTGGCATGTGGATGTCCATCAATATTACATTAAATTCTCCTTCTTTTGCAAGCTTAATAGCATCCATACCATTGTCTACAACGGTACAAATCATTTTTTTCTTTTCAAGAATTTTTTTGGTGATCATTTGGTTAATCTTGTTGTCTTCTACAATCATCACCGATTTGTTTTCAAAAATATCGTTTTCGAAAACAACTTCAAGATCATTTATGGTGGTTACCTTGTTTTCGGTTTCTGATATATCATAAGTTATATTGAACCAAAACTTGGAGCCTTCACCTAATTTGCTCTCCAAAAATATTTTGCTTCCCATCAACTCCAAAAGATTTTTAACAATGGAAAGCCCAAGCCCCGTGCCACCATATTTCCGATTGATTTGAAGTGAACCTTGAGAGAAAGATTCAAAAATAGTATTTTGCTTTTTCTTTGAAATACCATCACCAGTATCTTCAACCTCAAAATGTACAACAACCTTTTTTTCGTTTTTTTCAGCATTTTGTACGCGTACCCAAATATCTCCGTTTTCAGTAAACTTTATGGAATTACTGATAAGGTTGATAAGGATCTGAGAAATTTTAAGTGAATCGCCCAGCACTTCATTGGGTAGTGTAGGGTCATATTCGTAATGGACATTGTTATTTTTTACTTCTGCGGATTTTTTTAGTGCGATTAAAACCCCGTCAATTCGTTTTTTCAAATTAAATGGTGCTTTTTCAATTTCCACTTTATTTGCCTCCAGTTTATTGAGGTCTAAAATGTTGTTGATTAACGATAGCAGGTATTCTCCAGAAAATTTAAGTGAATTGAGGTGCTCTTTTTGTTCGGGTTTTGGGTCTTCTTCCAAAAGCAGGTGTGTCAATCCTGTAACGGTGTACATGGGTGTTCGTAGCTCATGCGTTATTGTTGAAAGAAACTGCGCTTTGGCCTGTGAGGCTTTTTCAGCATTTTCCTTTGCTTCTTGTAACTCAGTGTTTTTGTCCTGCAAAAGTTCGTTGGCTTTGGCTCTTAAATTATTGTTTTTATAAAGCGAAAGGGTCAAAAGGGAGAGGATTAAAATTAAAGCAATACTCAGCCATCCGGTAAGTTTTCCGAAAAAAAGTGATTTGTCTTGTTTCCTCAGATCGTCCTGTTGGCTGGCTATAATTTCATTAAGATTTCCAATTGCAGATTCTACCTGTATGCCGCGTTCAATTGCTTTTAAATGAATTTGACGTAGGGAGTCTTTTTTAGTAAAGTAATATTTAAGCTCTGCTTCGGCCTTAGAACCCATTTTCTGTGCGATCAAAATTTGCGAATTGATTCGGTGGTTCTCCACTAATAGTTTTGAAAAGCCTTGTGAATATGAAATTTCAGAAACAGTTTGCAACAGCTCTTTAGCTTCTTCCAAGGGCCGTGGGTAGTTGGTTGGGCCTATAAGTGAAAGTGCGTCTGCAATGCTACTGTAAGTGCTTACCTCTTGATAAAGCAGCCCCTGTTGCTTAAAGCTTTGTGCGGCGGGTTTTAAATATGAAATGGCTTTTTCATAATTGCCAAGCCGAATTTCTAATAAACCCTTGCTGTAAAGAACGTTTGCTCTGCTGTTTTCATCTTCAAGATTTATGTAAATTGAATCAGCTTTTTTGAGATATTTTTCAGCTCTTGCAGTCTGTCCTTTTGAAACAAGAATTAAGCCGTATAGATTATATGCTTTTCCAAGTTTATAAAAGTTTTTGTAGGTTTCGCCGTTTTCAATCGCTTTTTCGGTTTCTTCAATTGCTTTGTCAAAATATTCTAAGTTATAAAAAAGCTCCGCTAAACTGAGTTCTACGTCTGGTTTGTAGCTTTTATATTTTGGGAGCATTGCCAGTTTGTTGGCGTCGTTTAAATTTTTAACTGCTTCCATAAAATTTTCAGTTTCCAACGCTTTTGAGGCGTTATACTGCAATTGTTTTATGGTTACAATAGTGTCTTTTATTTGGCTTGGGAAAGAATTAACTGAAACCAGCAAACACAAAATCAGAGGTAAGAATATCTTGTATTTTATTATTTGTAGGCGCATCGGTTAGTTTAAAAGGGCAATAAATATAGTTATTTCACGGAAATTCTATCAATTAAATCAATAATTCTGGACGAATAGCCAATTTCATTGTCATACCAGCCAATAATTTTTACCATTTTTCCGATTACTGAAGTCATTCCCGCATCAAAAATACAGGAATTTGTATTTCCTACAATGTCTATCGAAACAATTGGATCTTCAGTATATTGAAGTATTCCTACCATTGAATTTTCCGAAGCTTTTTTGAAAGCATTGTTTATTTCTTCAATGGTAACTTTCTTTTTTACGTTAAGTGTTATGTCTGTCAATGAACCATCTGGCACAGGAACGCGGATGCCGCAACCGCCAATTGCATCAGCAAATTCTGGAAATATTTTAGTCAATGCTTTTGCAGCCCCAGTCGTGGTTGGCACAATAGATTGCCCAGCAGCACGCCCTCGCCGAAGATCCCGGTGTGGTTGATCGTGCAAACTTTGATCTGTTGTATATGAATGTACCGTTGTGATATAAGCTTGTTTAATACCACAAAGTTCGTTGATTATTTTCAGCATGGGCGCGGCATTGTTGGTGGTGCAGGAAGCATTGGAAATAATCGTGTCTTTGGACTTTATAATTGAATCATTCACCCCAAGAACTACTGTTTTTATATCGTCATCTAACGGTGGAACCGAAAGAATAACTTTGCTAGCTCCATTCTTTAAATGGTTTTCTAGCTGTTTTCGGTCTTTAAACTTGCCTGTGCTTTCAACAACCACATCCACTTTTCCCCAGCGGATATCTTCAATATTCTTTTCAGAGGAAAATCTCACCTTTTTTCCAGCAACGCTAATTTCGTTTTCGGAATATGAAATTTCTTCATTCAATACCCCGTGAATACTATCGTATTTTAAAAGATGGCGTAATGTTTTTGTGTCGGCCAAATCGTTTACAGCTACCACTTGAATGGAAGGATGGTTGAGCAATAACCTGAAAAGATTTCGGCCAATGCGTCCAAAACCATTAATGCCGACAGTTATCTTTTTTTCCATTTCTAAAATAGTATTTAGGTAAGATGTTTTTGTGCTTTATAAGAAGAACGCACCAAAGCACCGCTTTCCACGTGACGGAAGCCCATTTCCAAACCAACGGTTTCATATTTTTTGAATTGTTCCGGAGTAATAAATTCTTTCACAGGAAGATGTTTTTTGGAAGGCTGCAGATATTGGCCAATGGTCAAAATGTCCAAACCAACGTTTCTTAAATCTTCCATGGTTTGCAAAACCTCTTCTTCCATTTCACCCAGACCGAGCATAATACCGCTTTTGGTGCGGGGCATTCCTGATTGTTTTAAATAGTTCAGAACTTCAAGACTGCGTTCGTATTTGGCTTGTATTCGCACTTCACGCGTTAGGCGTTTCACGGTTTCCATATTGTGGCTAACCACTTCAGGTTTTACCGCAATTATTCGATCTATATTTCGGGTGTTTCCTTGAAAATCTGGAATCAAGGTCTCCAATGTGGTTTCGGGATTCATCCTTCGGATAGCCTTTACAGTTTCTGCCCAAATAATGGAACCCATATCTTTCAAGTCGTCGCGGTCAACAGAAGTTATAACAGCGTGTTTAATATTCATTATTTTAATGGAGCGCGCCACTTTTTCAGGTTCGTCCCAATCTAAAGTTTCTGGCCGGCCGGTTTTAACGCCGCAAAAGCCGCATGAACGGGTGCAAACGTTTCCTAAAATCATAAAAGTTGCCGTGCCTTCGCCCCAGCATTCGCCCATATTTGGGCAACTGCCGGAGGTACAGATAGTGTTCAGTTTGTATTTGTCCACCAGTCCGCGCAGTTCGGTATATTTTTTCCCCGTGGGAAGTTTAACGCGCAACCATTTTGGTTTTGGTTCAGGCTTTTGAAGTTCTAATGTTTCTGTGCTCATAAGGGAAACAAAAGTACGAAAATGAAACACGAAAAAAGAACAAAGAAAAAAAATGAATAAGCGGAGAGCGGAAAAATTCAGAATTTATTCTCGTGATTTTGGAATTTGAGCTTTTACTCTTTTTGTGTAATAATTTCAGCCAATAATTTTCGTGCCCGAAGCAACCTTACCTTTACATTATTTAAAGGTTCTTCCAGCGTTTCGGAAATATCGTTATAGCTCATTTCCTGAAAATAACGAAGGTTTATCACTTCTTGGTAATGTGGTTTTAATTGTTTTATGTACTGTAACAATTCTGCTAAATTCTGTTCGGTTATAAGCTTGTCCTCGGGAGTGGGCGAGTGGTCGACGATTTTTTGAACTTGTTCGTTGGAAGTATCGGTAGTGTTTGAATAAATGGAAGCGTTTTTTTTTCGTGTTTTGTCTATTTGGATATTTTTTGAAATAGCGATGAGCCACGTAGAAAAAGTATAGTTTTCATCAAAAGTTTCAATTTTGTCAAACGCTTTTGCGAAGGCTTCAATGGTTATATCTTCAGCTTCAAGCTCGTTTCTAACCCTTTTTAATTGAAATCCGTAAACCTCATTCCAATAATAATCGAGCAAAAATTTGAAAGCGTCCTGCTTTCCTTTTTTTGCCTTTTGTATTTGAAGCACTATTTCTTCCGAAGTTATTTCCATCGCGAATTTTTTTCGCCGCTGTTGGAAATAAAGATACTTAATTGTGTGAAGATTAAAAACAATTCATAAAAAGGAATAAGCGGGACCAAATCTGCTTCCTTCAGTTTTTTTGCCGCATTGCCAATAATTATATATTGGAAGAGAATTCTTGTAAAAATTATACCCAGTCCAAAAATCCAGAAATGGGTGAATAAAATTGCTGGAGCGAGCAGCCAAAAAAGCAAATTAAAAATATAATAGATACCCAAAAGAAAGCGGTGTTTGGGTTTATAAAGTTTGGCTGTGGAATAATGTCTTTTTTTCTGAAGGAGCCATTTCTTCTTTTTCTTCTTTGGAAGCGAATATGTAAATGCTTCTGGTTCAATACAGATTGCAGTATTTTCTGAAGTTGCGGTCTCGTTTACAAAAAGATCGTCATCACCCGAAGGAATTTTTATGTGGCTCATAAAGCCATTATTTTCATAATAAAGGTTGCTTGTGTAAGCTAAATTGCGACCCACACCCATATAAGGATTTCCCGCTTTTGCATATGAAAAATACTGTACTGCAGTCATCAACGTTTCAAAACGGATAATTTTATTTAAAAAACCAGCTTGCTTTTCATAAGCGCCGTAACCCAAAACAAGTTGTTTTTCGTCCGAAAAATTGGACGCCATTGTTGCAAGCCATTCATTTGATGCTGGGTAGCAGTCGGCATCGGTGAAAACAAGTCGTGTATTTTTTGAACGCTTAATCCCCAAAGTCAAAGCGTATTTCTTATTTGCCCAAAAAGCTTCGTTGTTCTTTACGTTTACAATCTGTATCCTTGGATCATTTTCGGCGAAAGCTTCCATTATTTCAAGCGTTTCATCAACGGAAGCATCATTTATAAGTATGATTTCATAGTTTGGATAGTTCTGTTCTTGCCAAAGCGGAATGTGTTTTTGGAGATTTTCCGCTTCATTTTTTGCGCAGATAATAAGTGAAACGGGATATTTTTCCGAAATTATTTTTTCAGAAGATTTTAAAAATGAAAATTTCGAAAAGAGGATGTAATAAACACAGTTAATCAACGCGACTGCGCCGAAAACGTAAAGTAGCACCATAAGCAATTACGATTGTAGATTGAAGATTCTAGGTTTGCTATTTGGAATCTGGAGCTTCCGATTTGGAAATTTCACCGCTGCATGTATCAAACTGGTCCGGGGTTTTTCCGCAGAAACCGCAAGCTTGACCTTCTTTATTTAAAAAAGGACTTTGGCTAGCGCAGGTTCCAGCAAATTTTCCGTCTTTTTTTGCCCAGAGTTTAATGGCAATTCCAGCGACGCTTAGCAGTAATAATACTAATGTTATAAGTAAAAGTTTCATCTTTATATTTTAAAGTGTAAAAATACAATCTTTCTTGTTGTTCTGCGCGTATTTTAAGTATTTTTAGCCCCGATTTTAAATATTTTAACGATGCAAAAACTATTTACTTTTTTATTGATTTCAACATTCACATTTTTAATTGTTTCTTGTAAAAATGAAGCAAAAACTGAAAAAGTGGAAAGCGACAAGGTGGAAGTCGCTGAAAAGCCAGCAGTAAAAAGAGCTGATAAGAAGGAGTTGACCGAAGCGGATATACAAGAAATAAATAGTGTAATGTCGCGTGTTATGACTACTCCAGAACTTAAAAAGTATGCGAGCTACATTGTGACAGCGGAATTGGCAGATATGCTATCCACGGGAAAAGGGCCATTTACAGTTTTTGCTCCATCAATTGCTGCACTTGAATCTTTAACGGTTGAAAAGAAGAAATTTTATGCAACTCCTGAAAATAAAGCGAAGCTTGAAGAAATGTTAAAATCTCACATTGTAGAGGGAACAATGGATAAAGAAAATCTGTTGAAAGCCATCAACAAAAACGGAAAAGCGAAGTTGAAGACATTAGCTGGAGTTACTTTAACAGCTTCCAAAATGGGTAATGATATTATAATTTCTGACGGTAAAGGCGGAAAAGCAACTATCCTGAAAGATGATATTTTGGGCTCAAATGGAGTTGTTTTTGTTGTAGATGGAGTGATGAACGCGAACTAAAAAACGTTTACCTCCGGTTCAATAAAAATTCCAGTCATTTCCTTTACTTTTTTCTGGATGTCCATGGCGAGTTGCCAAATTTCTTTGCCTGTGGCGTTTCCATAATTCACCAAAACCAAAGCTTGATTTTTATGAATGCCTGCGTCACCAAAACGCTGTCCTTTAAACCCAGCTTTTTCGATCAACCAACCTGCTGGAATTTTAAATTCTGTAGAAGAAACTTCGTAAAATGGAGCTTCGGGAAATTTTTTTCGAAATTCCTGAAACGTTTCGGCATCAACTACAGGGTTTTTAAAAAAGCTGCCGCTATTTCCCAAGACTTTTGGATCGGGAAGTTTTGATTGCCGTATTGCGATTACCGCTTCAGAAATATCTTTGATTGTTGGAGTTTCAATATTTTTTTCAACCAAATTCTTCTGAATATCGCCATAAGAAACACTCGTTTTATGTTCCTTTTTTGTAAGTCTAAAGGTTACGCTCGTAATGATGTATTTTCCCTTCGCCTCATTTTTGAAAATAGAGTTTCTGTAGTCAAAAGCACATTCGTCTTTTGTGAATTCTCCTTCTTTTAATGTTTCAATTTCCACCGTATTGCAGCTTTCAAAAGTATCTTTCAACTCCACGCCATAAGCGCCAATATTTTGAATGGGCGCTGTACCAACGTTTCCGGGAATAAGGGAAAGGTTTTCCAAGCCGCCAAAGTCTTTCTCAATGCAATATTGTACAAACTTGTGCCAGTTTTCACCGGCCATTGCTTTTACCAAAACCTCGGTATCGGTTTCTTTCAGTATTTCGATTCCCTTTAAATTTATGTGAAGTACAAAGGCATCCAAATCATCAGTGAGTAACATATTACTGCCGCCACCGAGAATGAAAAGTTCTTCGGAAGGTTTTTCGGAAAGAGCATGTTTTAGTTCTTCAATCGTTTCAACCGAAACAAAATAACGGGCATTGCTGGCTATGCCGAAGGTATTATAATTTTTAAGCGATTTGTTTTCTTCAATCCGCATCAATCCTTATATTTTTGAAGCGCAAGTTTTAGGATTTCAACTGCCCGAATAAGGCTTTCTTTTTTCAAAACATATGCAATTCGAACTTGGTTCAAACCAACACCGGGGGTGGAATAAAATCCTGCAGCGGGGGCTACCATAATGGTTTCGCCGTTGTCGTCAAATTCTTCTAAAAGCCACTGTGCAAAAACATCACTATTCTTTACTGGAAGCTGCACGGTGCAGTAAAATGCGCCTTTTGGTACGCCCACTTGAACGCCTGGAATAGCCTTTAAGGCTGCTACTAAGGTGTTTCTTCTGTCTTGATATTCAACGATTACTTCATCAAAATATCTTTGTGGGGTCTGTAAAGCCGCTTCACTTGCAATCTGTGCAAAAGTTGGCGGACTCAAACGGGCCTGCGCAAATTTTAAAGCTGTTGCGATAACTTGTTTGTTTTTTGAAACTAAACAACCAATCCGTGCGCCGCACATACTGTATCTTTTTGAAACAGAATCGATAATGATTCCGTTTTCGGCCAAACTGGGTTCTTCTAGAATAGAGTAATGTTTGTAACCATCATAGATAAATTCTCGATATACTTCATCAGCCACCAAAAACAAATCATGTTTTTTTACGATTTTTGCCAAGGTTTGTATTTCTTCTTTTGAATACAGATATCCTGTTGGGTTCCCTGGATTACATATAAGAATAGCCTTAGTTTTCGATGTAATTAGTTTTTCAAATTCTGAAATAGGAGGCAATGCAAAATTGTTTTCAATTTTTGAAATAACAGGAACTATCTTTACACCGGACGCCGTTGCGAAACCATTGTAATTTGCATAGAATGGTTCAGGAATTATTATTTCATCATCTACATCAGCAATACTTCCCATAGCAAACAAAAGTGCTTCACTTCCGCCTGTAGTTACAATTATATCATTTGCTTCAACCGGGATATTGTTTTTATGATAGTAGCCTGCTATTTTTTCACGATATTCTTGAGAACCTTCTGAACGGGTATATGCCAAAATCTCCAAATTATGATTTGCCACTGCATCCATCGCAATTTCTGGCGATTTAATATCGGGCTGACCAATGTTTAGGTGATAAACTACTTTATTTGCTTTATACGCTTTTTCTGCGTAGGGAACCAGTTTGCGGATAGGTGATTCTGGCATGTTTTTCCCTTTGTTTGAAACTGAAGGCATAGTGAATTAATTTATTACAAAGTTGCAAAATATATTTTATAAAATCATTGTGCCAATAGTAACATTCAGCTTTTTTTTATATCTTCAAGACTGTTCAGAATAATTCTTAAAATTTTGCATAAACCGTTGGTTATCTTTCTCTTTATTTCTTTTTCCGTTGCTTTGACGGCCCAATCCGGTTTTTTTTTGCAGAAAGGCAAAAAAAAAGACCGAATCCCATTTAGTTTGGTGAATAATTTGCCGATTGTTGAAGTGGAAATAAACGGCACACCACTTTCTTTTATTCTTGATACTGGTGTAAAATCCACGATTCTTTTTAGCTTGGAAGCAGCAGACAGTATTCAGCTCCGTAATACCTCACCAGTACTTTTGCAGGGTTTGGGTCCAGGAGGAACGGTAGATGCGCTAAAAAGCTTAAACAATAAAGTGAAAATTGGCGATGTGATAGATAGGGATCACTCGCTGTATATAATTTTTGATAGTTCACTCAATTTTTCTCCAAGGATGGGAATTCCAGTCCATGGCATTCTGGGAAATGAGTTTTTTCAAAACTTTATTGTTAAGATTAATTATTCTTCAGAGGTAATAACCGTTTATGACCCTCGAAAATACCCTTTAAGGAAATGTAAAAAATGCGAAGATTTGCCATTGAATTTTGTTGGGAGTAAACCCTATATTTCATTAAATGTAACTTTTGATGAAAAACAGGAAGAAGTAAAATTACTTGTGGATTCTGGTTCTAGCGATGTAATTTGGCTTTTTGATTCTGACGATTTTATTAAAGAATCCCCTAAAAATTATTTTAAGGATTTTTTGGGACTTGGCCTTAGTGGAAACATTTTTGGTAAACGTGCCCGAATTCCTGAACTTATATTGGGCAATTACCATTTAAAGGAAGTTAATACTTCATTTCCCGAAGAAGATGCAATAAAGAAAGCTCGCTATTACGAGGATCGAGACGGAAGTGTTGGGGGAGGCCTTTTAAGTAGATTTACCGTTACTTTCGACTATGGAAATAAATTGGTCCGATTTAAGAAGAACAGTAAATTCAATGACCCTTTCAATTACAATATGAGTGGGTTAACGTTAGAGCATGAGGGAATGGAGTTGGTAAAAGAGGAACGGGGGACTGCTGTCAATTCAAACAGAGCCAACCAAAACGATAATTTCACAAGAAGTAGCGTATCGATAACAACCGAAGTTCACTTCTCCTTGGTGCCAAAATATATTGTGGCCGATGTCCGCGAAGGCTCTCCCGCTGCTTTGGAAGGAATTCAAAAGGGTGATGAGGTAATAAGCGTAAATGGTAAACCTTGCTATCAGTATAAACTTTTTGAATTGATTGAGCTATTTTCCAGTGAACCAGGAAGGCGAATATCAATGGAGGTAAGAAGAGCCGGACACATCAATCGAGTAAAGTTTTTTCTGAAAAGTGTCTTTTAAAAAAAATCCGGCTGAAGTCATTGCTTTAGCCGGATCAATTTTTTTGGAGTAAAGTTTTTTAGCTTTTTTCCAATACGCTAGAAGTGTCGTTCATTACTTCACCTTTTATTTTTAAAGCCATCATTGGTTCGCTGGCGTTTGAATAAACGGTAACAGTTTTTCTGATAGGTCCAACACGGTTTGTGTCATACTTAACTTGAATGGTGCTACTTGCTCCAGGAGCAATAGGGCCATCCGGTTTTTTCGGGACAGTACAGCCACAACTGGATTTTACATCACTAATAATAAGTGGAGCGTCTCCGGTATTAGTGAATTCAAATACGCGAACACCATCACTACCTTTTGCAATAGTGCCGTAGTCCACGGTGTCGTCCTTGAAACTGATTTTTGCTTGTTGCGCCTGAGCGGCAAAACCGATAAAGGCAACAAGAGCCATAAGAGCTAATTTTTTCATGATTTTGTGTTTTTAATAATGCTAAAGTATATAACTTTTGAACAACGAGCAAAATAACTTATTCACTTTTATTATCCTTTAGTTATAATTACTTTTGCAACTCATTACACAAATACCAGACCAAAGTATGGCTTTAGAAGCAAAATATAATGCAAAAGAGATTGAGAATAAGTGGTATAGCTACTGGATGGAAAACAAATATTTCCACTCAGAGGTTGATGAAAGAACGCCATACACCATCGTCATTCCTCCGCCAAACGTAACAGGAGTATTGCACATGGGCCATATGCTAAACAATACATTGCAGGATGTTTTGATTCGCCGTTCTCGTTTGCTGGGCTTTAATGCTTGTTGGGTACCAGGAACCGATCATGCTTCAATCGCTACTGAAGCCAAAGTAGTCGCAAAATTGAAAGCTGAAGGAATTGACAAAGCAAACCTTTCTCGCGAAGAATTTTTGGAACACGCTTGGGAATGGACCCATAAACACGGGGGAATAATTTTGGAACAACTTAAGAAACTTGGCGCCTCTTGTGATTGGGAACGCACCAAATTTACGATGGATGAAGATATGTCAGCCTCCGTGATAAAGATTTTTGTGGATTTGTACCGAAAAGGAAACATTTACCGAGGTTACCGAATGGTTAATTGGGATCCACAGGCCAAGACCACACTTTCTGATGAAGAGGTTATTTACGAAGAAAAACAAGGCAACCTCTATTACTTAAACTATAAAATTGAAGGCAGCGATGAAACATTGACCATCGCCACCACACGTCCCGAAACCATTTTGGGAGATACTGCAATCTGCATTAACCCCAATGATGGACGTTTTACGCATCTTCGCGGCAAAAAAGCCATTGTTCCTGTTTGCAACCGCGTGATTCCTATCATTGAAGATGAGTATGTAGATGTTGAATTCGGTACAGGTTGTTTAAAAGTTACACCTGCACATGACGAGAATGATAAAATGTTAGGGGATAAGCACAGTCTTGAGATTATCGATATTTTGAATGATGATGGAACCTTGAACAGCTTCGGTCTTCATTACGAAGGAAAAGATCGTTTCGTAGTTCGTAAGGAAATTGTAAAAGAACTTGAAGATATGGGCGTGGTTTCAAAAATTGAAACCCATATGCACAAAGTTGGTACCAGTGAACGTACAGGTGCCGTTATAGAGCCAAAACTCAGTGACCAATGGTTCCTTAAAATGAAGGAACTAGCGCAACCTGCTTTAGACGCCGTACTTGAAAAAGAAGTACACCTGGTTCCCGAGAAATTTATAAACACCTACCGTCATTGGATGGAAAACGTGCGTGATTGGAACATCTCTCGCCAACTTTGGTGGGGTCAGCAAATTCCCGCATATTTCTATGGTGACGGTAAAGAAGATTTCGTAGTTGCAGAAAATATTGAAGAAGCACTTCAATTTGCAAAAGAAAAGACCAACAACCCACAGCTAACTTCAAGCGAACTAAAACAAGATCCTGATGCTTTAGACACTTGGTTCTCGTCGTGGTTATGGCCCATCAGTGTTTTCAACGGAATTTTGGAGCCGGATAATAAAGAAATCAATTATTACTACCCGACCAACGACCTCGTTACTGCACCCGAAATCCTTTTCTTTTGGGTAGCTCGAATGATAATAGCTGGTTATGAATACAGAAATGAGAAACCTTTCACAAACGTTTATCTAACAGGAATTGTGCGCGACAAACAACGTAGGAAGATGAGTAAGCAGTTAGGCAATTCGCCAGATCCTATAGATTTAATGAACGTTTATGGCGCTGATGGTGTTCGCGTGGGAATGCTTTTAAGCTCTCCTGCTGGAAACGATTTAATGTTCGATGAAGATCTCTGCAAACAGGGGAGTGCCTTTGTAAACAAAATATGGAATGCTTATAGATTGATTGATGGTTGGGAAGTTGACTTGGAAAAAGAGCAATCACAAAGTGATATAATTGCTCTGCAATGGTACCGAAGTAAATTCCAAAAAATCCTAGCCGAAATTGAAGACCATTACAGCAAATACCGTATCAGCGACGCTTTAATGTCAACCTATAAGTTAGTTTGGGATGATTTCTGTTCGTGGTTGTTAGAAATGGTAAAACCCCCTTTCGGTGAAAAGATTTCAGAAAAAACATATTTGGAAGTTATCTCCGTTTTAGAAGATAATTTAAAAGTATTGCATCCTTTCGTTCCCTTCATTTCTGAAGAAATTTGGCAGCACATCACCCAACGTGACATTTCTGAAGCCTTGATAATTTCAGAATGGCCAAAGATGGAATCTTTTGACGAAAAAATCATTAAAGACTTCGAATTTGCTTCTGAAGTAATCTCAGGAATCAGAACAATTCGCAAAGAAAAGAACATTTCTTTTAAAGATACTGTCCAGCTTTCAGTGCTGAATAACGACGATGCTTCAAAAGAATTTGATGCCGTAATTGCAAAGCTCGGCAATGTTTCAGAATTGAATTACATTTCTGAAAAACTGAACGGCGCACTCACATTTCGCGCAAAAAGCAACGAATATTTTATCCCAATCTCGGGAGTTATAAACGTGGAAGAAGAAATAACAAAGATTTCAGAAGAGCTCAAGTATACAGAAGGTTTCTTAAGAAGTGTTCAAGGCAAACTCAAAAACGAACGTTTCGTAAGCGGTGCTCCAGAACAGGTTGTAGCTATGGAAAAGCAGAAAGAAGCTGATGCCATTGCTAAAATTGAAACATTAAAAGCAAGTTTGGCGGGATTACAATAAATTGTAAAAAGCCGTTAAAAACTCTTAATTTGTTTTAAAGCAAGGTTAATTATTGTCTTCTGAAATGCTTTTAACTTAACTTGTTAAAAAATTAGACAATTATGGACCAAGCAAAGTATAATGAGATGGAAGCGATGCTTCACAAACTAGAAGACATCAAGAACAGTCAAAAAAGTATCATTGACAAAATAAACCATGTAATCACAGATCTTTTTCAGCATCCAGACAAAGACCTTGAAAAATCAATGGAAGCTGTCCATGAGCGGGCCTCAGAAAACGTTGACAAAATTCGGGAAGCTATTGAGGAGTACGAAATAAAATTCAACAAGGAACAACAGGGTTAGGTCATTTCCTGTATAAAAAATATTGGGTTACGGCCTCTATGTAAAGTTTTTTGGCCTCATCACATGTTAAACCTCGTGTTTGGAAAAGCGCATTGGTTTTAAAAGCAGAAATATGGGGCTTGCCGCCAGTGGGAGTGTCATCATCATTAGTGGCTCGTTTGTAGTAAGCATATAAACGCAATAGAACATCTGCTGGAAAAGGTTCCTTATGGTCGTTAATGCTTTTTACAGCATTTTTAAAGGCTATGTCGAGCTCTTTCGAAGTCATTATTTTTCAGCAATTATTGAGATACCTCCCTTTATTTTTTGGTTAAGGGCTACTTTTATTTTAGCGTCTAGGGGAAGATAGATATCTACACGAGATCCAAATTTAATAAAACCACTGTCCGATGCTTGCTCAACTTCTTGATTAATTTCGGCATAATTTACAATTCGCTTTGCCATGGCTCCGGCAATCTGTCTAAACAAAACATCTCCAAAGGTTTCATTGTTTACAACAACTGTTGTGCGTTCGTTTTCTTCGGAAGATTTTGGATGCCAGGCAACCAAATATTTTCCTGGATGATATTTGCTATAAACCACCTTTCCGCCCACGGGGTAGCGCGTTACGTGCACATTAATAGGACTCATAAAGACAGAAACCTGTAATCTTTTATCATTGAAATATTCCTTTTCAAAAACTTCTTCAATAACCACTACTTTGCCGTCAACGGAAGAAAGAACATAATCTGGATGCACCAAAAAATTACGCTTCGGATTTCTGAAAAATTGCAACACCAAGAGTAAAATAATTATAAGAGAAATAATAACTCCACCACGAATGGTTGGGTCTTCTACAAAAACATTTGCCAAAAGACTAAGCCCGATAACAATTACCAGTGCTATAAAAATAATTTTGAAACCTTCTTTATGAAACATTGTCAACAATTAATAAAAACGCATAAACAAATGGGCTCGCATAAATAATGCTATCTAACCTGTCATACAATCCGCCGTGACCCGGCATAATAATCCCACTGTCCTTAACCCCGGCCTGTCTTTTGAATTTGGATTGTATTAAATCTCCAATCGTTCCAAATATAGCAACAATAATTGCCATCATTATCCAAACCCATAACGGATACTTCTCCGCGTCTAAAGGACTATAGTTTTCTAACACTTTAAAGATAACAAATCCTGCCAAAAGAGCTCCCAGCAAACCACCTACAAAACCTTCAATTGTTTTTTTGGGTGAAATGCGTTCTAAAAGTTTATGTCTGCCAAAATTCTTTCCAATGAGGTAAGCAAATGTATCGTTACTCCAAACCAATATAAAAACAGCAACAATTATTTCAGGCATAAACCTGCCGTCAATATTCATTATAGGAATAAGGGTAAGAAACACAAAACCGCTAATAATATATAGTATTACGGTAACGTATTTTTTCTTTTCAAACATAGGGATTTTATTGGTCCAAAGTACATCCTTTAAAAGATAAAGATTTACAAAACCACTTAAAATTAAAAGAAGATAAATTGCATTATCTGCAAAAACATTATAGCTTAAAAAGTAAAAAGCTGCGGCAAGCAGAAAGTAGGCAAGATAACTGGTGAGGTGTATCAGTTTTAAATATTCACTTAAAGTGATAATTGCAAGTACAAAAAAGAGCCCCATAAACCATTCACGCGAAGTGAACATTGCAAAAATGATGATCGAAATGTATAATACGCCCGAAAGGGTTCGTACGAGAATTTCCTTCATATTATAAGTCTTCCAGTAGCAACAAATATAGGTTTTTTGTGCTACTTCCATAACTCATAAAATCCTTTTCTTTTTCGGTTTCAAAGTCTTGAATAGTAGTAATGTTACTGGGAATGTAACTTGAACTTTGGTTTTTTATAATTCGTAAGCCCTCACTGATTGTATCAACAATCTGGCTGGTGGTTGCAAAAATGATAAAGTTTGACGGCAGTTCCTTCAGCTTCTTTTCCTTTATTTGGTTTGAAGAAAGCAAGATGGAACCATTATTTGAGACCAATGATTCACATGTAGAAAGGAAAAATTTTGAATCACTATTTTTTACAAAACTAAGGTTGAAACCGTCAAATTTTTTGGAAAGCATTTCATTAACGCAAAAAACATCCTGTTCATACCAGTCATTTTCAAGCAGTATATTATCAAAGCCTTCCAATATTTCTTCCCAATTTTCACAGTAGATGAATTTACCGCCGTTGTTTTTGAAGTTATAGGTAAACTTTTCGTCAATAGGAAGTTTCTGCTCTGGGTAATAACTGCTATGGTCGGCTTTGTCGGCACGTTTGGCCTTCTCTTCCGACTTATAATTAGGGTTTAAAAGTCTTTTAAATAGACTCATTAATAATTCATTGAGGAGTTCATAATTACGTTCAACTTCAAATATATAAAATCATATTGAAGTTTTGTTACCTAAAAACAAAGTTTAGGTACAAATCCAAAAAAATGGCAACATTTAAGTTGTTGCCGTTCTTGTTGCATCTTCAGGAATTTCAAAAGGACGGTCGCCAAATATTTTTTGAAGGTTATCCTTGAAAATCACTTCTTTTTCAAGAAGTACGTTCGCCAATTCGGTCAATTTATCTTTATTTTCTTCCAAAAGTTTAATAGCACGTTCGTATTGACTTTCTATAAGTGCGGAAATTTCCTTATCTATCAATTCCGCTGTTTTCTCACTGTAAGGCTTAGAGAAGTTATATTCAGATTGTCCGCTGCTATCGTAGTAAGTAATGTTCCCAATTTTATCGTTTAGCCCATATATGGTAACCATTGCTCGAGCCTGTTTAGTCACTTTTTCCAAATCGCTCAACGCACCAGTTGAAATACGGTTAAAAATTACTTTTTCAGCAGCACGGCCACCAAGGGCAGCACACATTTCATCCAGCATTTGTTCTGGGTGAATAATCAATCTTTCTTCAGGTAAATACCAAGCGGCTCCCAAAGATTGTCCGCGGGGAACGATAGTAACTTTCACCAATGGTGCAGCGTGCTCAAGCATCCAGCTCACTGTGGCATGACCAGCTTCGTGATATGCAATAGCGCGTTTTTCGTCCATTGTCATTATCTTGTTTTTCTTTTCAAGTCCGCCAACGATTCTATCTACGGCATCTAAGAAATCTTGCTTGCCAACAGATTTTTTACCGTTTCTGGCAGCAATCAGTGCGGCTTCGTTACAAACATTCGCTATATCTGCACCAGAGAACCCTGGGGTTTGTTTTGAAAGAAAATCTGTATCTAAATTGTCATCCTTTTTAATAGGGCGTAAGTGAACTTCAAAAATTTCTTTTCGCTCACGAACGTCCGGAAGGTCAACATATATTTGTCTGTCAAAACGACCAGCACGCATCAAAGCTTTATCTAATACGTCTGCACGGTTTGTTGCGGCAAGTACAATTACGTTTGTATTTGTTCCAAAACCATCCATCTCTGTCAAAAGCTGGTTCAAAGTATTTTCGCGTTCGTCGTTGCTTCCAGAGAAGTTGTTTTTTCCACGGGCGCGACCAATAGCATCAATTTCATCTATAAAAATAATGGCTGGTGATTTGTCTTTCGCTTGTTTGAAAAGGTCACGCACACGGGAAGCTCCTACACCCACAAACATTTCAACAAAATCAGAACCTGAAAGCGAGAAGAATGGAACTTTCGCTTCCCCAGCAACGGCTTTTGCCAATAGGGTTTTACCAGTTCCTGGAGGTCCTACCAACAATGCTCCCTTCGGGATTTTACCCCCTAAGGAAGTATATTTTTCTGGTTGTTTCAAGAAATCTACAATTTCTTGTACTTCTTCTTTGGCGCCTTCCAAACCTGCAACATCTTTGAAAGAAGTTTTTACATCCGTCTTTTCATCAAAAAGTTTTGCTTTAGATTTTCCAATATTGAAAAGCTGACTGCCAGCACCACCGCCAGCACCAGAAGACATTCTGCGCATTATAAAAATCCAAATACCAATGATGATAACAAATGGCAAAATGCCCATTAAAATATCACCCCAAACATTATTCTCTGTATCAAAGTTTAAGGTTGTAGGTAAATTGTTTTGCGCTTTTATATCTTGGAAATCCTTTTGAAATAACTGAAGATCACCAAATTCAAATTGGTAGTTAGGGTCATTTGGCCCAGGTGATAAAAATGAAGGAGTGTTTTCTTTTTCAGAATGGATTTCCTTTTTTTTGGCTTCTTCTGTAAGATAAACCTTTGCAATCTTTTTATTGATAACGTCAACTCTTTCAACATCGCCATTTCTCAAAAACTCCTCAAACTTGGCTTGATTGGTTTTTGCTGGTTGGGACCAACTACCGCCGCCAAAAAAGTTTATCCCAATAAAAAGAAGGGCTATGGCTATATAAATCCAATAATAATTAGGCTTCGGCCTTTTTGAATCGTTCTTTTTGTTTTTATTTTCTTCAGCCATATGGCAAATTTCTTTTTTAGTTTGTTGTTTCTATTTTAACCGATTTTGCATCACCCCAAAGTCCTTCAATATCATAAAACTCGCGAATATGCTTTTGAAAAACATGTACTACAACATGTACGTAATCCATAAGTATCCACTCCGCGTTGTCGCTTCCTTCAACGTGCCAAGGTTTTTCTTTTAAAGCTTTGCTTACGGATTTTTGAATGGAATTCACAATGGCGTTAACCTGTGTGTTTGAGGTACCATTACAGATTATAAAATAGTCACAAACGGTATTTTCTATATCTCGGAGGTCAAGAATTTCTATATCTTTTCCTTTTACTTCTTCAATCCCCCGTATTATTTGGGTAATAAGTTGATCTGTTCCTGCTTGTTTTTTCTGCATTAATTATTTTTTCTTTTCTTTTCGCAAAGTTATTACTTTTTTGTTTCTTGAAGCGCCATAAAAGCGTAATACTAAACATAATTATCGTTTTGAACATAATCAAACTTAGTGCCATCGATTCTACCAATACCTACTTAAAGCAATTGGTAAAAGAAACCATGTTGCAGGACGAAACGGTTGTACTTACAAATCATCAAATTTCTGGGCGCGGGCAAATTGGCAATGGTTGGCTTTCAAGGGACGGGCAAAGCCTTACATTCAGTATGTTCAAGGAATTTGAAAAGTTGCATATCGAGCGACAGTTTATAATTTCTATAGCAGTTTCTTTGGCTATTGCCAATGCACTTAAAAGTATTGGTATTCCTAAAGTGGCAATTAAATGGCCAAACGACATATTGTCAGCTAATCGAAAAATTGGCGGTATTTTAATTGAAAATGTGCTGGAAGGCAGTTATGTAAAATATTCAATAATCGGAATTGGACTCAATGTGAACGAAACAGATTTTCCAAATCTTCCGCAGGCAAGTTCTCTGAAACTTGAAACTGGCAAAATATTTCAGTTGGAAGAAGTACTTGATATAATTTTGAAAGCCGTTTTGAAAAATCTAAAAAATCTTTCAAAAAAGGATTTTTTAGATATAAAACAGCTTTATGAAAATAATTTATTCAGAAAAGAAACTATCTCAGTTTTTGAAACTCCCTATGGTTCGCGCTTCAACGGAATAATTAAAGGAGTTTCGGACATTGGTGAACTTTTGGTGGAAACTGAAAATGATCCGTTGCAAAAATTCCAACTGAAAGAGGTAAAATTGATTTATTAAACTTGCTCCAGCTTTGAAGCAAGCGTATCAATAAATTTTGAAATTGGTCCTTTCACCATCATTGCCATCATTGTGTTGAATTCACCTTCAAAAAGTAATTCAACGGTTGAGGTATTTTCAGAAACCTCTTGAATATTAGCAGTTAATGAAAATGGAATTTTATCACTTATAGCTCCCAACACAACTTTGTTTGGTTTTTCAACTTCTTTTACTTCCAATGCAATTTCTGGCATACCCTTTAATGCGAAAACAAAGGCATTATCTCTTATTACCTCGAATTTGCTGATATTCTCTGGCATTAATGTTTCAAAGTTCTTAACATCGGTCAAAAAATCACAAAGTTCTGGAGCGGATTTCTCAACGGTTACTTTTTTGCTGTTTAGTTTCATTTTGTGATTTTTGAATTAATGTTTTATTGTCCCCAAGTGTCAGGGCTATTTCGCCATTCACTAAGCAAAGTTACTTCTTCAGCATTAATATACCTCGATTTTTCAGCCTCTTCCAGCAACATTTCATAATTGCTCAACGTGTTTAAAGTAACGTTCGCATTTTTGAAATTTTCTTCGGCAGTTTTAAAACCATAACTGAAAATTGCGAACATTCCCTTCACATTCGCATCTGCTTCTATTAAAGCTTCCACGGCCAACAAACTGCTTTTGCCAGTGCTTATGAGATCTTCTACAACAATTACGCTTGTGTTTGGTTCCAAATAGCCTTCAATTTTATTTTGGCGTCCATGACCTTTTGCTTCGGGACGAACGTAGCAAAAAGGAACGTTCAAATAGTCAGCAACCAAAGCACCCATTCCGATGGCTCCTGTGGCCACTCCAGCAATCATTTCGGGCTTTCCGTAGAGCTCTTCAATTTGCTTTGCGAGGTTTTCTCGAATGTAATTTCGTATCATCGGATAGGAAAGCGTGATTCGATTATCGCAGTAAATTGGAGACTTCCATCCAGATGCCCATGTAAAAGGGTTTTGTGGTTGCAATTTTATTGCATTAATTTGCAATAATAACGCAGCGGTTTTTTGTGCCGTATCTTTATTTAATATCATTGTGCAAATGTATAAAGTTTTTGTAAAAGATATTCCCATTATTCTTTCCACTGAAAAATATATTGGGGAGCATTACACAACCATTCCTTTAAAACAGGCTCATTTTAAAAAGTTGGTGAAGAAAATAAACAACGGCGAACTGCTCTACGTGAACCTTTACCACAAAAATGCCGAAAAACTGGAACGATTTCTTCGGAAAAAAATAAAGGTAGTGGAAGCAGCTGGCGGATTGGTTTACAACAGTAAAAAAGAAATTCTCTTCATCAGAAGAAATAAAAAATGGGACCTTCCAAAAGGAAAAATTGAAAAAGGAGAATCCCACGAACAAGCCGCAATTCGTGAAGTTGTGGAAGAAACTGGCGTAAAGGACCTTGAAATTCGTCAATTTTTAATGACTACTTATCATGTTTTTACACGAAATAATAAGTTTCGTTTAAAAATAACATATTGGTACGAAATGTTCAGCGATTATGACGGCCCACTAATCCCTGAGCCTAGCGAGGGAATTAAAAAAGTAAAGTGGAAAAATTTTGAAAAATCACAAAAGGCATTACAAGATTCTTACGAAAACATAAAACTGCTTTTTCCCAAGGAATACCTAACCACCCACCCGAACGATAGGATAACGGAGGTGTGATTTTTCGTAATAGGGCGATTGTTTGTGAATCCAGTCGAGCTGTAAATACCAGTTATTTGCAAATTCTGACTCATTCTTCTTTTTATTTTCAAATTCTTTTTTGATTTCTGGGTTTTGATTTAAGAAATTTTCAGCCATATCTTCCCAAACATATGGGGAAAAACCTTCTTTTTGCTGAAGTATTGCATCGAAAAAATTCCAGTTAAAAAAAGAATCGCGAGCCGATGGTTCTAATGTTTCAAGAAGATAGCGAACTCCGTGTTGTTGAGTATTAACTAAAATGTCTCCTTTTTTCACCGAAACATTTTCTATAGTTTGAATGACTTTTGTGTTGTAATGAAGATAATGGCCTTCAAACGGATTTTTAACCGTTTCGAAATTTTTTATTTTGTAAACTTCGGCGGAAATAGTTGTGTCATTTTTAATTTCTGAAAAGGTAATTCCGTTTAATTTCAAAAGTTCAATTACGTTCCAATAACCTTTCGGAATAACGTATTTCGAAGGAATTGTAACAGAATCCGTCGCTTTAAAATAATTGTAATAAGTTACATCTTTTGTGAAGGGCTTGTCGCGGAAATATTTCAAACGATCGGCACCGGTTATATTACTCTGTATCATTTTCCCTTCATAGCCTTTAAATTTAAGTGTTGAAGTTTTTGAAGAATCCAATTCCCAAGAAATAGGGTAATAACTTCCAACTTTGTATTTTTCAGCAGCATTTTTTCGCAGTGTTTTAATTTTTGAAGCATCCTTTTCGGCAATGGAAATAAAAGTTTTCATCAGTTCAAAAGTGCCTTCAACTCTTTGTTTGTAGGGTTTTAGCATATGCGTTTCCACAATTAGACCCAAAGAGTTGAACAAAGTTGCGTAACCAGAAGAATAGCGCGGTGAATCCATAAATTGCTCAAAACCTTTTTCGGGAACTTGGTTGAAAACGTTCACGTACGGCGTGATATCCCAATTTTTTTGATGAAGTGAATCCTCTAACTGTGGCATTAAAGAAGTATGCAAATAGTTCCCCAATTCGCCACCCAATTTGTTGTGTTGCGTAAAAAGATGGGTTAGCACATATTGATAGTCCGCGCCGTTGCTAACGTGATTATCGATAAACAAATCTGGGTTCAACCAGTGGAATATTTCGGCAAAAGCCCTCGCGTTTTTTGTATCCGATTTTATAAAATCACGATTCAAATCATAGTTTCTTGCGTTGCCACGAAAACCGTATTCTTCGGGACCGTTTTGATTGGTACGGCTTGTGCGGTTTCTGTTTAGAGCTCCACCGATGTTATAAATAGGAATGGTTGCAATGATAGTATTCTTAGGTGTTGGAATTTTATTTTCGGCATAATCCCGAAAAAGTAGCATTGTGGCATCAATACCGTCTGGTTCTCCGGGATGGATTCCGTTGTTTATGAGCAATACATTTTTACCATTTTTTGAGAAGGTTTCTGAAGTTTTCTCTTGGGTTTTGTTTTGTGGATCAAAAACCACTACATGAAGTGGAAAACCGCTATCGGTTTGCCCAATTTCATAAATAGTAATTGAGGGAAATTTTTTTGCCAAAGTCAAATAATAAGCAATAACTTCTTCATAAGTTTCCGTCTGTAAACCGTTTGAAGTTTCAAAAGCAGTCTGGGAATGCTGTCCGATTATGGCATTGAAAATGAAAAAAATAAAAATTTTGAGGAAAGACTTCATTAGTGAATTTGTTAAATTAATTCCTTACGAGAATCTGAGAATACAATATTACGGAAGTTGCTAATAAGTAAATAAAAAAACACGAGAATATAAAATATCATTTTTTTTTCATAACTTTCTTACTCACTGTTTAGTATATTTATATGAAAACAATTACTTTATTACACGTTACATTTCTTATTGCCTTCTTTTTGGGAATAAGATCACAAGCCCAAACCCCAGAACTGGAAATTGTCCTTTCACAAAACATCAGCCAAGTATTATTGCCCATTGGTGGTCTTTCCTGCGCTGGGGGCGATAACCAATGGTATCGGGAATATATACTTGATGAGGAGGGCATAAGCAGTCCGGTGGCACTAATGAGTGTAGAGTTTGGTGTTCAGGCTATAGATGCCACAACGGAACTTCAAGTTTTTGCTTATGACTTTGAAGAATTCCCTGATGGTTTTGATATTAGTAACCCACCCACGCCTTTAGCGTCTGGAACTGTAACTGTTGGCCCATCAGACATTGGAAGTTATATACGGGCTAATTTTGATACACCTGTTGTAGTTTCCCAAAATGCAACAGTTGTTGTAAGTTTAGTGCAGCCCACTGTAGATGGTGTAAACTTCTTTCTTGGGATTACAGAAAGCGAAACGAAACCAAGTTTTATATCTAGTGCACAATGTGGGCCTTCAATGCCTCAATCTATGGTTGATCAAGGTTTTCCAGATTCACGCCATCTTCTTAATTTGGTGGTTGATAATGAACTTTCCGTGGCTGAGCAAACAATTGAAAACTTTACGGTTTATCCAAATCCTGCAAAAAATATTCTAAACCTTTCTCTCACGTCTTTAACTTTTGAGGATATTGCATTGTACGATATTATGGGAAAGAAACTAAACTGCAATTACAGTGATTCAACCATTGATGTTTCCAATCTTTCCGAAGGAACTTACTTCTTAAAAATCAATGCAGGCAATACCGTTTTAACCCGAAGGTTTGTGAAGGAATAATTTTAATTTTTTGTACATAAATAAATTCATATAAAAAGCCCCGCAAAATTTTTGCGGGGCTTAATTTTTTCAGTTTAAAAAATTTTATCCGTTCATCGAAATCAAAAACTCTTCGTTGTTTCTGGTTTTTTTTATTCGGTCGTTGATAAATTCCATCGCTTCCACAGGGTTCATGTCTGCAAGGTATTTTCGCAATACCCACATACGTTGAAGGGTATTTTCATCAAGCAGCAAATCATCGCGACGTGTGCTAGAAGAAGTAAGGTCGATAGCTGGGAAAATTCTTCTGTTGGAAATTTTTCTATCCAACTGAAGTTCCATGTTTCCGGTTCCTTTAAATTCCTCAAAAATAACCTCGTCCATTTTGGATCCCGTTTCTGTAAGGGCAGTTGCAATGATAGTCAAGGAACCACCGTTTTCAATATTTCGCGCAGCACCAAAGAAACGTTTTGGTTTATGTAGTGCATTTGCATCCACACCACCACTCAATATTTTACCGCTCGCTGGCTGAACTGTATTGTAAGCTCTCGCCAAACGCGTAATGGAATCCAAAAGTATCACTACGTCGTGGCCACATTCAACCAATCGTTTTGCTTTATCGATAACGATATTTGCTACACGAACGTGCTCGCTTGCTTCTTTATCGAAGGTTGAGGCAACCACTTCGCCACGAACGTTACGTTGCATATCGGTAACTTCTTCAGGGCGTTCGTCAATTAAAAGAACGATTTGATATACTTCGGGATGGTTTGCTGCTATTGCGTTTGCAATATCCTTCAGCAACATCGTTTTACCGGTTTTTGGTTGCGAAACAATCATACCACGTTGCCCTTTTCCGATAGGTGCAAAAAGATCAATTATTCTAGTTGAAATGGTGCTCTGCTTATCCGCCAAATTGAATTTTTCCTGCGGGAAGAGCGGCGTTAAATGCTCAAAAGAAACACGGTCACGAACCACATTTGGGTTTAAGCCGTTTATTTTGTTCACCTTTATTAAAGGAAAATATTTTTCACCTTCTTTCGGTGGACGCACTTCGCCTAAAACTGTATCTCCAGTTTTTAGACCAAAAAGACGAATCTGTGATTGCGAAACGTAAATATCATCAGGAGATGACAGATAATTGTAATCGCTGGAGCGCAAAAAGCCGTAGCCATCCTGCATAATGTCAAGCACACCTTCGCTTTCAATTATTCCATCAAACTCATAGTCTGGCTCGCGATAACGGTTTCGGGAATCTTTGTTTCCGTTACTTCTGTTGTCCTGCACATTGCCGTCCTTTTGTTTTTGGTTTTGGTGCTTTGGGCGATTGTCTGAATTGTTACTGTCGCTCCGTTGATTTTTCTGTCTATTGTCGTTATCGTTGGGATTTGACTTCTGGTGCTGTGGTCTTTTAACGTCCCTTTTATCATTGCTGGAACGCTTGTCGTCTTTATCGTTGCCAGAACGTTTGTCGTCATTAGACTTGTTGGTGTCACTACCTTTTTTGTCATCATCACTTTTTTTATTGTGATGTGGCTTCTTTGGTTGTGGCTTTTTGTTTCGGTTGTCGTTCCTTTCTGGACGGGACTTTTGGTCTTTTTCTTTCGTATCCTTGGAAGAGGAAGTAGCTGTTTCAGTCTTTTTTGTTTCTGAAGAAGACTCTTCCGATTTAAGGACTGCTTTAACAGCCTTAGGATTTGCCGCTTGGTAGTCAAGAATTTGATACACCAAGTCCAATTTTTTTTGAGTGCGATACTTTGGCACATCAAGTTCTTTTGCTATTTCCTGGAGTTCAGGCAGTTTTTTGTTTTTTAATTCTGAAATTTCAAACATGTAGAAAATACTGTAGTTTAAGTTGATACTATTTGTTCCTGTTGAGAAGGTAAGTACGTTGAAAATTTTTTTGAAGACTAAGTAACCTTGATTGAGTTGGTTACGAATAGATACTGCAATAATACAACAATAAATTAAATTTTGGCGTTATTTTTTTTAAAAAGATAGCGTATTTTTGCTGCGCAATTGAGTTATTAAAAAATGATACAACGCATTCAAACCATTTATTTAATCGTTTCCGCTATAATAATCGGATCCTTGTATATGTGGTTTCCAAATGTTTTGGGCAATGATGGTTCTATAATAATGGAACGTAATGAGCCTTTAATATTCGGGTTAATGTTTGTTTCTATTGCATTGGCTATTATTTCAATTTTAAGTTTCAAAAAACGGAAGCTACAATTTGTGCTCAACCGTTTAAACATCATATCAAACTTTGTATTACTGGGAGTTTTCGTTTACAGGTTACTAACATTATCCGGAGAAACTATTGTTTCAGAGAAGGGTATTGGGGTGCTTTTTCCTATCATTTCTATCGTATTTTTAGTGCTGGCCAACAAGGCCATAAAAAGGGATGAGGACCTCGTAAAATCTGTTGATCGTTTACGATAAACCAATCTTGGTATATTAGTGCAAGACCCCTAAAGGATGCCACCTTTAGGGGTTTTTTGATTTTTATTACGGTCAAAGTTTAAAACTGAATCTCAGGAATCCCTCTTCACTTTAATTCACTTCTCAAACTCAATTACTTCTAAATTCTGGATTTTTTCGCCATCAATTTCAAATCGAAGCATTGTTCTTACTTTTTGAAAACCGTGCTTACCAACGGCACCAGGATTCATATGTAGCAAGCCGGTGGTTTTGTCGGGCATCACTTTTAGAATATGTGAATGTCCACAAATGAAAATTTTAGGTGGATTGGAATAAATTTCCTGCCGAATAGAAGGATTGTACTTTCCGGGATATCCGCCAATGTGCGTTATCCAAACGTCAACATCTTCACACATAAAACGGTTGTGAAGGGGAAATTCCATTCTTGCTTCCGTATTGTCGATATTGCCGTAAACGGCGCGTATTGGTTTCAATTTTTTTATGGTGTCTGTAACTGAAAGATCGCCAATATCACCAGCATGCCAAACTTCATCGGCTTGCTTTACGTACTTTAGAATTTTTTCGTCTATATAACTATGGGTGTCGCTGAGTAAGAGAATTTTTTTCAAAATATGCGGAATTGATGGATTGCGAAGGTATTTAAGTTTTTCAAATTTATAACAGAAATGCTGGCTTGTAAATCGTAATTTTGTCAATTCTGAAAAAATAATATATTGCGATATTTCATAGAAATAGCCTACAACGGGGGAAACTATTTTGGATGGCAGCGCCAACCCGAGCAGATTAGTGTACAGCAGGTTTTGGAAGAAACGCTTTCCACTTTACTTCGGGAAGAGCTGAAAATCACTGGTGCTGGTAGAACTGACGCAGGTGTTCATTCAAAACAACTTTTCGCGCACTTTGATTTTGATGAAATTGAAAACTCTGAGGATTTGGTTTTCAGATTGAATTCCTTTCTCCCGAAGGATATTTCTGTAAAAAATATTTTTGAAGTAAAAGATGACGCCCACGCGCGTTTTGATGCTGTTGAAAGGGAATACGAATATATTATTTCGCTTGAAAAAGATCCGTTTTCACAAGATTTTGCTTTTCAAATAAACAATAAGCCTGATGTGGATTTGATGAACAAAGCTGCTGAAAAGCTATTGAACCATAAAGATTTTCAATGCTTTTCCCGCTCAAAAACCGATGTTAAAACGTACAATTGCACAATTATAAAAGCATCTTGGGAAGCTAAAAATAATAGACTTATTTTTACAATTGCAGCAGACCGTTTTTTGCGAAATATGGTTCGCGCAATCGTAGGAACACTTTTGGATGTTGGTTATGGAAAAACTTCTTTGGAAGAATTTCAAAAAATATTAAACAGTAAAAGTAGGGAAGAAGCCGGTGCTTCGGCACCCGCCCACGGGTTGTATTTGACTAAGGTTATTTACCCGGATAATATAAAATTATAATGGCAGAAACCACAGGTAACGCATTCGATTTTAAGCTTTTTAAGAGGTTGTTGGATTTTACAAAGCCATATAAACTCATCTTCTTTTTTGTAGCTTTTGCTGCAATTGTAATGTCGGGTCTTGCCGTTTTACGTCCCTATCTTTTAGAATTGGCAATTGACAATTCAATGGTGCCCAAAGATGGTGAAGGGTTTATGAAGTATATCATTTTAATGATTGTTGTACTTCTCCTAGAAGTAATTTTTCAGTTTGCCTTTATTTTCTATACTAACTGGCTCGGGCAAAGTGTAATCCGCGATATGCGCCAAAAACTCTTCCGATTAATGATGAGTTTTAAAATGCAGTATTTTGACAAAAGTGCGGTGGGAAGGCTGACAACCCGAGCTGTGAATGATGTTGAAACTATTTCCAGTATTTTCAGTGAAGGACTTTTTATGATTATAAGCGATTTACTTAAAATGCTTGTAATTGCTGTATTTATGCTTACTCAAAGTTGGAAACTTTCGTTAATAGTTTTTATAGTTCTCCCTTTTATTCTTTACGCCACACGAGTTTTTCAAAAAGCAATGAAAGTTGCTTTTGAAGATGTCAGAAACCAAGTTGCAAACCTTAATACTTTTGTTCAGGAACGTATCACGGGAATGAAGATAGTTCAGATTTTTACCCGTGAAAAGACAGAATATGAACGTTTCCAAGAAATCAACAAAGACCACCGAAAAGCGTGGATCAAAACTGTGTGGTATAACTCTATCTTCTTCCCAATTGCTGAGATGACGGGAGCTATAGCCACAGGTTTGGTGGTTTGGTATGGTGGTTTGAACGTGATTGGAGGGGGAGTTGTTACACTTGGTATTATTACTGCTTTCATTCAATATGCCGAAATGCTTTTTAGACCATTACGGCAGATTGCAGATAAGTTCAATACGCTGCAAATGGGTATGGTTGCTGCAAACCGTGTGTTTGGAATTCTCGATACCAAATCGCATATTGCAGATACGGGAACAGTTGATTACATAAGCACCAAAGGCGAAATTGAATTCAAAAACGTACATTTTGGTTATAATGAAAACGAAGAGGTAATTAAAGGAATTTCCTTCGAGGCAAACCCTGGAGAAACCGTTGCTATTGTTGGTGCTACAGGCGCAGGAAAAAGTACGATTATCAATCTTTTAAATCGCTTTTATGAAATAAACAGCGGTGAAATTTTGATAGATGGAATTTCTTTGAAAGAGTATAAACTTTCTTCACTCCGAAACCAAATTGCGGTCGTGTTGCAGGATGTATTCCTTTTTGCGGATTCAATTTTGAACAACATAACCTTAAACAACCCAAATATTTCCGAAGAAGAAGTAATTGCAGCGGCTAAGGAAATTGGCGTACACAAATTTATAGAATCGCTTCCCGGCGGCTATCATTATAATGTGAAAGAGCGCGGAAGCATGCTTTCTTCCGGTCAAAGACAGTTAATTGCCTTTCTTCGAGCTTATGTTAGCAAACCGAGCATTTTGGTTCTGGATGAAGCTACTTCTTCCGTAGATACCTATTCCGAAGAAATGATTCAAACGGCTACCGATAAAATCACAAAAGGCCGCACTTCTATTGTAATTGCCCACCGTTTGGCAACTATCAAAAAAGCTGATAAAATTATTGTGATGGATGCTGGAAAAATAGTGGAAGAAGGTACTCACAAAAAATTGCTGAAACTTCAAAATGGCTTTTATAGAAATCTTTATGAGGTCCAATTTATGGCGGAAGAAGCGATTTAACTTAAATCCTTTTTTAAAATTTTTAGCAATTCGTCCGTATTTTCAAAAAGCACAAAATCACCATCCTTTAAATAGGAAATTGTCCCATTTTCTTCAGAAACTACTAAACATACTGCATCTGTCTTTTCTGTAATGCCAACGGCTGCCCTATGGCGAAGACCAAAACGCAACGGAATTTTCCGGTCGTTTGAAACAGGTAAAATAACACGGGTTGCGGTGATTCGGTTTTCCTCAATAATCATTGCTCCATCGTGCAGCGGACTATTTTTGAAGAATACACTTTCAATAATTGGTTGGTTTACTTCAAGGTTCATTTCGTCGCCCGTATTTTTTACAAAATCCAAACTATTGTTTCGTTGAAGCACAATCAAAGCTCCAGTATTTGAAGCAGACATTTTTTTGCAAGCAGCTACAATTCCTTCAAGATTGGTTTGTGGTCCGGAATCACGCCCCAACATTTTAAATTGCTTGAAAAAACGTCGCCTAGCGTTGAAATTTGTAGAACCCAACATCAAAAGAAACTTTCTAATTTCCTGCTGAAAAACAACAATCAATGCAAACATTCCCACTCCTAGAAATCCGCCGAGAATCTTGCTAAGCAGTTCCATCTCCAAAAGTTGGGTAACGATAAAAATTGCGTAAACAATGATGATTCCGACCAAAATATTAATGGCCACGGTACCTTTTACCAAATTATAGAGATAGTAAAGCAGGAATGCGACAAGCACAATATCTACAATGTCTATAATCCGAATGTCGAGAAAATCCAAAGGTGTGCGTTTTTTGTAAAAGTACTTTAAAAAATTTAATGATTTGCGGTCAAGATTTTAGGTTTTCAAACAATTTTACACATTCCACGGCTTCTTTTACGTCATGCACTCTTAAGATTGATGCTCCTTTTAAAAGTGCGATTGTGTTGAGTGAAGTAGTCCCGTTCAATGCATTTTCTGCCGAAGTTTCCAACGTTTTATAAATCATTGATTTTCGGGAAACGCCAACCAAAATCGGCACGTCTAAATTTTGAAAAAGTTCAAGATTGTTTAATAGCTTAAAACTTTGCTCCCGCTTTTTCGAAAAACCAAAACCCGGATCGGCAATAATATCGTTGATTCCTTGGGCTCGGGCGAGTGCAATTTTTTCAGATAAATCTTTTAAAACATCAACTGTCACATTTTTATAATCGTTTAATTTTGTCATTGTTTTTGGCGTGCCGCGCATGTGCATCAGAATGTAAGGGACTTTCAGTTTTCCAACTGTTCTGAACATTTCTGTATCCAATGTTCCACCGGACACATCATTTATAATTGCAGCGCCTGCTTCAACAGCCCTCATTGCAACTTCACTTCGGAAAGTATCTATGGAAATGATGGCTTCGGGAAAATTTTTCAGAATACTTTCAATTGCTTCAACAACCCTTCTAATTTCTTCATTCTCATAAATTTCATCTGCGCCTGGCCGTGTACTGTAACCGCCAATATCGAGAAATGTAGCACCCTCCGTAAGCATTTTTTCGGCTTGCTTTAAAATTTCTTTTTCAGAAAAAGTTTTTCCACCGTCATAAAACGAATCGGGCGTTACGTTGATAATGCCCATTATTTTAGGCACAGATAGGTCTATGAGCTTGCCGTGGCAATTAAGGGTCTGCAATTTTTTAAACTTTTTAGCTTTCAAAATTCAAAAACTTTTAGTCAATGTGCCCTTTGGCGAATAACTTTAAGCGTTCAACTTTGAACTTTGAACTATTTAAGCGAAATTTACGCAAAATCTTACACATCACTAATGGCGGATACTTCAAATCAATACAACGACCAGATTGAAAAATGCAGAAAGCTGTTTATCAATAAAATGCACGATTACGGAAGTGCGTGGCGTATTCTTCGGCTTCCTTCATTAACCGACCAGATTTTTATAAAAGCACAACGCATCCGTGGTTTGCAGAAAAATAAAGAGCAAAAAATTGCTGAAGACGAAACCAGCGAGTTCATTGGCATTGTAAATTATTCCATAATGGCTTTGGTTCAATTGAACAAAGGTGTGGTGGAACAACCCGATCTTTCTTTGGAAGAAGCCACCCAGCTTTATGATGAGCAAGTAGCCAAAACCAAGCAATTAATGATGGACAAAAATCATGATTATGGCGAAGCTTGGCGCGACATGCGCGTGAGTTCGCTGACAGATTTAATTCTTCAGAAATTGCTGCGCGTAAAACAAATTGAAAATAACAGTGGTAAAACCTTGGTTTCCGAAGGGATTGATGCAAATTATCAGGATATGATTAATTATGCGGTGTTTGCACTGATTCATTTGGAAGAAATCAAAGAAAAATAAAAAACAAGAAGAGGAATGAAAATACTAGTAGGAATATCACGAATAATTGTTGGCATTTTATTTATTATTAGCGGATTGATTAAGCTGAACGACCCAGTTGGGTTTTCATTTAAACTGAAAGACTACTTCGCGCCCGAAGTTTTGGACCTTGGATTTTTGGTTCCTTATGCTTTATTGATTGCTATATTTTTGGTGATTTTTGAAGTCTTAGTAGGTGTAGCATTACTGTTGGGATATTTAAAAAAACTCACACTTTGGGCATTGTTGCTAATGATTGTGTTTTTTACATTCTTAACTTTTTATTCAGCCTATTTCAACAAAGTTACCGATTGTGGATGTTTCGGAGATGCAATAAAACTTACTCCTTGGGAATCTTTCAGCAAAGATATTGTGCTATTGGTTTTGATTTTAATTCTCTTCTTCGGAAGAAAATACATTCAACCGTTTTTTACGAAAGGAACACGAAGCATCTTCATTTTTGCTTCATTCGTAGCGTGTCTTGGAATCACATATTATGTGTTGATGCATCTTCCTATAATTGATTTCCGTCCATATAAAATTGGTGCAAATATTAAAGAAGGAATGACAATTCCAGAAAATGCTCCAGCTCCCATTTATGATTACAAATGGAAATTCAAAGTAAACGGTGAAGAAAAAGTGATAACCACAAATGGCGAATATCCGCAAGTTGATGGTGAATTGATAAGCACAGAAACTGAAATGATCCAAGAAGGCTACACGCCTCCAATCCACGATTTCACAATGGAAAGGGATGGAGAGGATTATACAACCCAGTTTTTGGATGAAGAAAACCTTGTTATTATTATTGCGTATAGCTTAGGAAATACGGAGAAAGACGGTTACACTCCAATAAAAGAGATTACCGATAAAGCCTTAAAAAATGGCTATAACGTGATTGGTCTTTCAGCATCTTCACAAGAAATGACGGAAAAATTGACAGAAGAGTATAAATTGAATTTTAAGTTTTATTTCTGTGATGAAACCACGCTGAAAACCATTGTCCGTAGCAATCCCGGAATTTTGGAATTGGATAATGGAACCATTAAACAGAAGCTTCATTGGAACGATGCGCAAAAATTGGAACTTCCTACCGTTAAAAATGCAAAACCCAAATTGGATCTTTCATTAAAGCAACGTTTGGACAGCATCGCCGTGCTCGACCAAAAATATCGTTTGTTGATGCAAGCGCAATCGTTGGATGAAAGAAAAAAACTTGGCGAAGGCATGGGCCTTTCCGAAGCTGAGTACAGTGGTGATCTTTCTCAAATGCAGCGTGTTCTGGACAGTGTAAATATGGTTTTTGTTGAAAAATATTTTGTGCAAAATGGATATCCAGGGAAGTCTATTGTTGGTGAAGAATCCAGCCTTGTTGCGTGGAATGTATTACAGCATAATCCAGATAAAATTCCACTTTATTTGCCATTGGTCAAGAAAGCTGCTGAAGCAGGTGAAATACCCAAAACCTCTGCTGCAATAATGGAAGACCGCTACTTGATGACGGAAGGAAAGCCACAAATTTATGGCACCCAAGGAATGGCCTATGATGATGCCCGTGGATCTTTCATTTGGCCAATTGAAAATCCAGAAACCGTTAACCAAAGAAGAAAAGAAGCAGGTTTTGAAGAAACTATTGAAGACTATGCAAAAATTCTTTTTGGTGATGATTTTGTGTATAAGCCGCGCACTATGGAACATATAAACTAAGACAACGTGGTAAGTTACATACTTCAAAAATTGGGTTATGCATTACTCACATTGTTTGGGGTTGTAACTGTGATTTTTTTACTCTTTACCATTCTTCCCGGTGATCCTGCGCGAATGATGCTGGGCCAAAATGAAACGGCAGAACAACTTGCAATAGTAAAAAAGAAGTACGGTTTCGACCAACCTGTTTCTATTCAATATGTGAGATATTTAAATGATTTGTCACCTATTTCATTCCACAGTAAAAATCCTGAAGATTACACTTTTCTTTCCGAAGGAAAATACAATGCAGTAAGATTGTTTTCTGTGGGAAATACAACCGTAGTTTTAAAGACGCCTTATTTACGGGAATCTTTCCAAAAGAATGGAAAGGAGGTAAGCGAAGTGATTGCCGAAACTCTTCCGAACACATTTATATTAGCGGTTTCAGCAATTGTTATCGCAATGATTATAGGTGTTTTCTTGGGAATTATATCCGTGCTTTTTAAAGATGGTTTTATTGATAAAATGATTCAATTGGTGAGTACCTTGGGAATGAGCGTTCCCTCTTTTTTTAGCGCTATTATCTTTGCTTGGATTTTTGGTTTTTTGCTTCATAAATACACAAATTTGAATATGACCGGAAGCCTTTATGAAGTAGATGATTTCGGTAACGGAAAATACATTCAATGGAAAAATTTGATACTTCCCGCGGTTGTTTTGGGAATCCGTCCATTGGCGGTCGTTAGCCAATTGATGCGAAATTCACTGCTTGAAGTTTTAAACCAAGATTACGTTCGAACCGCAAAAGCAAAAGGGCTTTCTTTTTCTCAAATTATAAAAAGACATGCTTTAAAAAATTCTCTGAATCCTGTAGTTACAGCTATTTCAGGCTGGTTTGCTTCAATGCTTGCAGGCGCAGTTTTTGTGGAATATATTTTTGGATGGAACGGTTTGGGAAAGGAAATTGTTAATGCATTAAACACATTGGATTTGCCTGTAATTATGGGCGCTGTAATTGTAATCGCCACTTTGTTCATTATAATCAATATTTTTGTGGATATAATTTACGGTTGGCTGGATCCTAAAATAAGTAGGCAATGACAATTTTTATTATTCAATAATATTGATAGCCCCATCATTTTAAAAAATCTTAAATATGAAAATAGTAATCGTCTTTTTCCTGTTCACTTTCTTAGCCCAGGCACAACAAAAATCTTTTTCTGAAGCAGCTTTGAACGATGTATTTCTTTCGGAAAACAACAGGGAAATCACCCTTTCCGAAATCCTTCAGCAATATAAAGGCAAAACCATTTTTATAGATATTTGGGCCAGTTGGTGCAAGGATTGTATCGTGGGAATGCCAAAGGTTCAAAAGCTTCGCGAAAAAAATCCTGAGATAGTTTTTCTTTTCCTTTCATTGGACAAAGAAACTGATAGTTGGAAACACGGTATCGAAAAATATGGTGTAGTCGGTGAAAATTATTTTATCCCTTCAGGTTGGAAAGGCCCTTTCTGTTCTTCAATAGATTTGGACTGGATTCCGAGATATATGGTTGTAAATTCTGAAGGAGAAATAGGCCTTTACAAAGCCATTGAAACAAATGACAAAAATCTTTTAAAAGCATTGAAATGAGAAAAAAAATTGTAGCTGGAAACTGGAAAATGAACAACGATTTGGCTGAAACAGAACTATTTTTGGCTGAACTAAAAAAACAGGTTTTTCCAGAAAATGTAGTGGTTATGATTGCACCGTCATTTACAAATCTAAATCACGCGTTTAAATCTTTACGCGAACACAATGTGGAACTTGTCGCACAGAATATGCACCAAAACAATGAAGGTGCTTTTACGGGCGAAATTTCTGCAAAAATGTTGAAAAGTGTGGGGGCCAAAACCGTTATTTTGGGCCACAGTGAACGTCGTGCTTTTTTCAATGAAGACAATGCTGTTCTTGCTGAAAAGGTAAATACCGCAATCGAAAATGAAATGACTATTATTTTTTGTATTGGCGAAGAACTGGAAGACCGAAAAAAAGGAACTCATTTTGAACTGATAAAAACACAGCTTTCTGAAGGACTTTTCCACGTTTCTGACGATGCTTGGGAAAATATAATAATTGCTTATGAACCTGTTTGGGCTATAGGAACTGGCGAAACTGCCAGCCCGGCACAAGCTCAGGAGATGCATAAGTTCATCCGGAAAACCATTGCTGAAAGTTATTTGGAAGTGATTGCTGAAAAAATTTCAATCCTTTACGGCGGTAGCGTAAAACCAGACAATGCTTCTGAAATTTTTGGGCAGGATGATGTTGACGGTGGACTTATAGGCGGAGCTTCGCTGAAAGTGGATAGTTTTATGAAAATTGTAAATTCTTTTTAATGTCGCAGATTTATATTGGATACGATTTTAAGGTAAGTCCGCTTCAACCGGGAACAGAGATTCTTATTGCTGAATTAGGTTATACTGGTTTTGAAAGTTTTGTTGAAACAGAAGAAGGCGTTACCGCGTATATTCAAAAAGACGAGTGGAACGCAAATATTTTGGAAGACATAAATATTTTGGATTCGGAGGAATTTAAAATTGAATATACTTTCTCAGAAATAGAACAGATTAATTGGAATTCTGAATGGGAAAAAAACTTCGATCCCATTGAAGTTGATGGAAAATGTACCGTTCGTGCGCCATTTCACCCAGCTAAAAATTTTGAATACGAAATTGTAATCGAGCCCAAAATGTCTTTCGGCACTGGGCATCATGAAACCACTTTTATGATGATGCAGTTTATTTTGGAGAACGATTTTGAGAATAAAACGGTGCTCGATATGGGTTGCGGTACAGCCGTCCTTGCTATTTTGGCAGAAATGCGCGGCGCTTCAAAGTTGGACGCCATTGATATTGATGAGTGGTGTTTTGAGAATTCAATGGAAAATATTGAAAGAAATAATTGTGAAGATATTTCAGTTTTTCTTGGAGACGCTTCTTTGCTTTCGGGTAAAAAATATGATGTTATAATTGCCAATATCAATAGAAACATTCTACTCAATGATATGCAAGTTTATCGAGAAAGTTTAAATAATGACGGTGAGCTTTATTTGAGTGGCTTTTACAAAGAAGATTTGCCAATTATCACAGAAAGTTGCAATAATTTGGGTTTTACTTTCGTTGAAAACAAGGAGAAAAACAAATGGGTTGCCGCTAAGTTTAAAATTTCGTAAATTTCATTTGTTTTAAGAATTTTATAAACGCTATGAGTACCAAAGAAAAGATTCAGGAAGATGTATCGGTTGCCGAAAAGGAAAGCAATCTCAATGAAATTGTGCTTTACAATGACGATGTAAACACTTTTGACCATGTAATAACCAGCTTAATCTTCGCTTGCGAACATACACCAGAGCAGGCTGAACAGTGTTCAATCATCGTTCATTACAAAGGAAAGTGCATCGTAAAAACGGGTGAATTTAGTGAGCTAAAACCACGCTGTACGATGCTCTTGGAAGCTGGATTGAGTGCTGAAATAATTTAAAACCACTCAAAATATACCGCTGAAACAATAACGGCGATTATCAAAATTATCAGCACAGTAATTATAAAACCTGCACCAAAGCGGGTTTTTTTATTGTCTTGAAGGATGTAATCTCTTTCTTGTTCGTTATCCGAATCTTTTACTATTTTAGTCATTCTTGTGGGTTTAAGAATCCAAATTAACCAAAAAAATGCAATTGTTGTAAACTTTTACAAATAAAAAAACCACGTCTTTTAAAACGTGGTTTCCTGTTTTTAGTGACCTTGCCAGGATTCAAACCTGGAACCTCCTGAGCCGTAATCAGGTGCGCTATTCAGTTGCGCCACAAGGCCAATTTAATTTCGCTTTAAGCGGGTGCAAATATATTTCTTTTTAAATTGCAAGACAAATTAATACTTGAAAAAATGAATTTATCTGAATATATACGAAATATCAAAGATTTTCCAAAGGCTGGCGTACAATTTAAAGATATTACGCCTTTGCTTGCAAACAAAGATGCCGTGGCGTTTTGTTTGCAGCAATTGGCAGCCATGGTAGCTGGTGAAAAAATTGATAAAGTGGTTGGAATCGAATCTCGTGGATTTTTATTCGGAACTCTTTTGGCACATAAACTAAATGCTGGTTTTGTGCCAATCCGAAAACCTGGCAAGCTTCCGTATAAAACATTAAAGGAACCATATCAATTAGAATATGGATTGGATGCACTTGAAATTCATGAAGATGCAATCAAAAAAGGAGAGCGAGTTCTGCTTCATGACGATGTTTTAGCAACAGGAGGAACGGCAAGAGCTGCCTGCAAGTTAATTGAAAGCTTGGGCGGCGAAATTGTGCAGTGTAATTTTTTAATTGAACTGGAATTTTTAAGAGGAAATCAAAAATTAAAAAATCAGACAGTTAAATCACTGCTGAAATATTAATCCAACGCGTTTTTGGTAACCCACAATTTATAAGCAAAAATGGCCATTTGAAGTTTTGAAGCCTTTTCCAGATCTACACCCTCCTTAGTGAAACTTGGCAAAACTTTACTATTTACCTTGGATAGGAATTTAAAAAACTTCTTTTTCATCTTAATTTAAATTTCATTTGAAATTAATCATTTTGAAGTTATTTTTCTCTAAAATGGCGTTAAAAGCTATTCCGCATTTTTCATAATAGTATGCTGTTTATCTACAGCTACGATAATATTTTTTATGGCGTCTTTGCCGTTTCCAAATCCTGAAGTGGAGATTGAACCGTTTCTATTGTCTATAGTAATGGAAATATGTGTTATTTGATTTTCATCATTACGCTGAATATTTTTGTAATTGAATGAAATATTCTCCACGTCATAGCTTTTTTGAATTTGTATTAACTCCAAATCTGTGGTGTTCTTGGTGATAAGGTTTGAGTTTCCTTTAAAGTCTGTGGTGCTTTTAATTTGGGATTGGTTGATTGCGCTAATACTATCGCTTCGCTTTTGCATACGGTTCTTCATTGCGGCATGTCTTTCTTTCATTTCCTTCATTCGCTCTTCCATTTCCCTTTCCATTTGTTCGCTTCTTTCTTGCATGGCCTGTCTGTGATCTTTATAAGTTTTTTCATTGTCACTAGAACTTGTTTCACCACTTCCCTGACTTATAAAGGACTGATTTGAACTGCCTTCGTTTTTAACCGAAATTCTGTTCCCGTCTGAAACTATCACTATATTATTTATAGGATTTTGACTGCTCACGCTATAATTTCCGGAATTATTTTTTAAATCTTTATAATAGATTGAAATGGCAATTATTTCATTTTTATCATTATAAATAACATTTGAATACTTAAAACCAAGACCTTCGTCAGTCATTTGCTCCTTAATTTCTTCAAGTTCTTCCTTGGTGGTTTTCTTGGTGATTACAATAGTTATTTGCTTCTCCAATGTTGTGTTGTTTTTTTCAGGTTTTCTTTCTGTACTATTTGTGCTGAATGATAGAAGCGAAAAACTCAAAAAAATCAAAATTAAGAAGGAAGTTTTTTTGTGATATGTTTTGTTGAAATCTGTTTCCATGATATTTGTAAATTAAAGATTTATCCAAAAAATAAATTTGGAGAAATTATGACCGTTAAAACTTTTGGGGATAGTCACAAATATACAATTAATTCTTTTTTGCATTTAGTATCTTCGCGGGCAATTGTTTTTTATGGATTATCTCTTTGTTTTCTTAGGTCTGCTTTTGCTCGTGGTTGGGGGTGAATTTTTGGTTCGCTCTTCAGTGGCACTTTCTTTTAAGCTTCATCTTTCAAAAATGGTTATTGGTCTTACTGTGGTTTCCTTTGCCACATCGGCCCCGGAACTATTGGTCAGTCTTCAAGCAGCACTCAATGGTTTTTCAGATATTTCGTTGGGAAATGTAATCGGTTCCAACATCGCAAATATTGGTCTGGTTTTAGGAATCACAGCAATTATTTCTCCTTTGGCAATTGATAAAGATTTTTATAAACTGAATTGGCCTGTAATGATGATTCTTTCCGTTGGGCTTTATTTTATTCTGAAAAGTGGCATGCAGATTTCCCGTTCCGAAGGAGTTGCGCTCTTGCTAATGCTTTTTGTATATCTGTGGGTTTTAATCAAGAGAGCAAAGGGTCAAAGAAGCAATATAACAGTTGACGATAGTATTGATGATGGGTTGTCCAAAACCTCAAGTTTTAAAATTACCGTTTGGTTGTTAATAGGAGCTGTTTCTCTTTATGCAGGAAGTGAATTTTTGGTAAATGGGGCAGTTTCCTTGGCCGAAGGTTTTGGCGTGAGCGAACGTGTTATTGCTGTTACCTTGATTGCGGTTGGAACAAGTATTCCAGAACTTGCGGCTTCAGTAATTGCTGCTCTCAAAAAGGAAAAAGCTATTTCCTTGGGAAATCTAATAGGTTCAAACATCTTCAATATATCTTCGGTATTGGGTATTACTGCAGTCATTCAGCCAATTGCCGTTAAAAGCAAAGAAGTACTCACCAATGATATTTTTTGGATGATTGGGTTTGCTGCAATATTACTTCCTTTGGCATTTCTTCCAAAATCATACCAACTAGGTCGAAAAAGAGGGATTTTATTAGTTGTAGCTTATGCTATTTTTATCGGTATGACTATTTTAAAATAATTTAAATTTTAAATAACCCCCAATTATTTAAGGGGTGTTGATAAATATTTTATTTTTATAGGTGAATTACATTTAAAAATTAGGGGGTGTGTGAGACATTTTTTATATTTTTGCGCCATCAAACCCTAAAAAAATATTATGTCAACTCTAAGATTTCATGCCATTAAGGAAACATTTAATAGAGTTCCTATTCCAGTTACTGAGCCAGCAAGACGTTCCGAAATATTTGGAAAAAATGTTTTTAATGAAGCTGCTATGCGCCAGTATCTTACTAAAGATTCTTTTAAAAGTGTAATAGATGCTGTTGAAAACGGCTCTAAAATTGAACGCCACATTGCAGACCATATCTCTACTGGTATGAAAGAGTGGGCCATAGCAAAAGGAGCAACGCACTATACACACTGGTTTCAACCACTAACAGGTGCAACTGCAGAAAAACATGATGCTTTTTTTGAAACAATGGAAAACGGACAGGCAATCGAAAAATTTGGCGGTGGACAATTAGTGCAACAAGAGCCCGATGCTTCCAGTTTCCCAAATGGAGGAATTAGAAACACTTTTGAGGCTCGTGGTTATACTGCGTGGGATCCAACTTCGCCTGCGTTTATTTATGGGACTACATTATGTATTCCAACCGTTTTTGTTGCTTATACAGGAGAAGCCCTAGATTATAAAACACCGCTTTTAAGAGCTTTACAGTCTGTTGATAACGCGGCAACGGCTGTAGCAAAATATTTTGATAAAAGTGTGACTAAGGTAAACGCTACTTTGGGCTGGGAGCAGGAGTATTTTCTTGTGGATAGCGCATTGGCAGCATCCCGTCCCGATATTTCTTTGGCGGGAAGAACCTTGCTGGGTCATTCTTCAGCAAAAGGGCAACAATTGGATGATCATTATTTCGGTTCCATTCCTGCGCGTGTTCTTAATTTTATGCGTCATTTGGAAACAGAATGTATGTTGCTTGGTATTCCTGTAAAGACCCGCCACAATGAAGTAGCGCCAAATCAATTTGAATTGGCTCCTATTTTTGAAGAAACAAACTTGGCCGTGGATCACAATTCCTTACTAATGGACTTGATGCATAAAGTTGCAGAAAAGCATAATTTTAAAGTATTGTTCCATGAAAAACCATTTGCAAATGTAAACGGAAGCGGAAAGCACAACAACTGGTCTTTGGCAACAAATACAGGCGTGAACCTTTTGAGTCCAGGAAGCACTCCAATGAAGAACCTTCAGTTTTTGACCTTCTTCATTAATACGCTTAAAGCCGTTAACGAACACGAGGAATTGATTAGAGCGTCTATAGCCAGCGCCAGTAACGATCACCGTTTGGGTGCCAACGAGGCTCCACCAGCAATTATCTCAGCATTTATAGGTTCGCAACTTACAAATGTGTTAGATGAGTTAGAAAAAATGACTAGTGGTAAATTATCTCCGCAGGAGAAGACAGATTTAAAATTGAACGTGGTTGGTAAAATTCCAGAGATTTTATTGGATAATACAGACCGCAACCGTACTTCGCCTTTTGCTTTTACAGGAAACAAGTTTGAGTTTCGTGCTGTAGGTTCTACCGCGAACTGCGCCAACCCGATGACTGTATTAAACGCAATTGTAGCAAAACAATTGATAGATTTCAAAAAAGAAGTTGATGCCCTTATAAAGGATAAGAAGATGAAGAAAGACGATGCTATCTTCAACGTTCTTAAGGAATATATTAAGGATTCAAAACGTATTCGTTTTGAAGGTGATGGTTATGGTGAAGCTTGGGAAAAGGAAGCTAAAAAACGAGGTTTAAGTAACCATAAAACAACTCCAGAGGCTTTAAAGGCCAAAGTTTCGAAGAAGACTATTGCACTTTTTGAGGGGCTGGGAATTATGAGCAAGATAGAGATTGAGGCCCGTCACGAAATAGAAGTGGAGGATTATGCCTTACGTATTCAGATAGAAGGTCGTATTCTTGGTGATATTGCTAGAAATCATGTAATACCTACAGCAATTCGTTATCAAAATATTTTGATTGAAAACGTTCAAGGTTTAAAAAATATCTACGGAACAGACTTCAAAAAACTCTCTGTTGAACAAATGCACCTAATTGAACAAATAAGCGAACATATTGCGAAAATCAACAAAGGAATTACCGATATGATTGATGCTAGAAAAAAAGCAAACAAAATTGAAGATGCCGAGAAACGTGCTTTCGCATATTGCGATGAAGTAAAGCCATTTTTCCAAGTTATTCGTTATCACTGTGATAAGCTTGAATTGCTTGTAGATGATGAGCTTTGGCCGCTAACGAAATATAGAGAACTTTTGTTTACGAAGTAACCATTATTTTTTTACTCTAAAGCCGTTCAAGTTTTTTGGACGGCTTTATAATTTAACATATATTTAACATATTGTGTTAAATCAAATTTATGTGTATTTCATCGATATTTTGGCTATTTTAATCCTGAAAATCAAAATTTAATGTAGGTAAAAACCTATTTTGAAAAGGGGTTTTCCCCCTTTTTAGGGGTTTGGCGTTTGTAACAGCTTGATTATTAATATATATTTTTTATATTTGAATTGTCGTTGAGGTAGTAATATCAAAAACGATTCTCCTCAAAAGTGTTAAAACGCAAACCTATCCCCTAGTAAAAGAACCTTATAAAAATTGGTTCATTTAAAGTATCCCTTATTTCTAAAATGTGTTTTAAATACATTTTAAAACATATCCCATTATATAAATCATTTTATGATGGTTTATTATTTATCCAAGGAAGAAATTCCTTGCTGAAAACTGAATATTATTTTAACCAAATATTAATCTTTAAATTTTTACATTATGAAAAAATTATTTTTAGGTGCTGCGGCACTATTGTTAGCGGGCGGATTATTCGCTCAAAACACATCGAATTCTACTCAATCTGGCGACGATCAGAGAGTGTATGTAAGACAAGCAGGAACAAACTTATCATCTGGCATTACTCAAGCTAATGGTGGTGGTGATGGATCACACCGTGCTATGGTATGGCAAAGAGGAGACGGTAATTCTTCTGCTATTGATCAGTAAGGGTCTCGTAACGAGGCTTATGTAGATCAAGCTGCATTTACGCCTCCAACTAATGCTTCATCTACTATCAACCAAGGTAAAATCAATACCGCTAGTGCAGACAACAAAGCAAGCGTAAGACAGCATGGAGGTTCAGGTAGTGCAGCTACTATAAATCAAGATGGAGATTTAAACGAAGCTGCTACACATCAAGATGGAACTGATGGTACAGTAACCATTAATCAAAATGGTACTGCAAACAAATCGTTAGTGCTACAAAGTCTTCTTGATTATTCAGCTGTTGGTAATTCTGCTACTATCAACCAAACAGGTGATGAAAACTGCAGTACGGCAGTACAAGATGGTAATAACAATTCGTTGTCTGCTACACAGTCAGGAAGTGAAAATAAAGCATACCAATCTCAACTTGGTAATGGTAACACTACTAATTTAAATCAATCTGGAACCAATGGTACTGCTATACAGGTTCAAAATGGAGACAATAACTTAAATAATCTTGTTTTCCAGACTGGAAGTAATAACTATTCAGAAGATAACCAAAATGGTAACGGCAATGAGATCTTTAAAGGTCAGCAAGGTGCCGATAACTATGGGCGTATTGACCAAACAGGAGATGGTAACTATACTTCTTTTGGACAGTATGGAACTAATAGTAAAGGATATGTACAACAAATTGGCAACAGCAATCAAATGATCATGGGTCAATTTGCTGGAGATGGAAACCTAGCTTTTAGCTACCAAGATGATAACAATAATGGTGTTATCCAACAAGCAGGTGATGATAACCAAGCGTTGTTAGTTCAAAAATCTCAAGGTGGTGCAGGTCATTATGCTAATATTTACCAAAATGGTAATGGTAACATGGCGGATGTATTACAATTAGGTCCAAATGGCGATTTCGGTACTGATGGTGAAGACTGTATCTTCCCAGATCCACTTACAGTAGAATGTCCAACTGGTTTACCACCAGTTGTAATAAATGCTCCTTGTCCAGATTGCTAAGCCGCTCTCGGATAATACACTTATTTAAAATTATAAAGGAGGGCAGTTTTATGCCCTCCTTTATAATAAATTAATATCTTTTTATAATAAATTTAATATCTTTAGGGCAAGCTTGTGCAAACCCGCTATTAGTAATGATTTTGTTTTAGCGGCACAGGCAAGGATGCTTTTAGAAAGAGATTTATAGAGCATCCAGTCTTGCGGAGAGGTGACTTAAAAATGCAAATGATGAAGACAACAATAAAAAATATACTATTTGGTATCTTGGTCTCGGCCTTATTTATACCGATGGTTTCTGGTCAAACCTACAAACCGGAGGAAAATAATGCCAATGGAGACAAAAATATTATACAAGGTGAAAAGGTATCACCCGAAATGCTGGCAAACTTGGGGATTATGACTACGCCAAACCCCAAAAATGCACTTATTCAGGGAAATTCCGTATACGTTCGCCAAATAGGCGATTTCAATACTGCCAGAATTGTAACCAACACTAATGCCAGTGAAATAAATCTTCTCCAAAATGGAGATTATAACGATACTAATTTAGATTATACTGCTAACACAGCTGTGGCAGATCTTATACAAAATGGTAATAACAACCGTATTAGGGATTTTGCAAACAATCCAGATGCCGATATTTCCTTGGATCTTATTCAGGACGGGAGTTATCTAAACTTTGAGCGCGAAGGTGTTAACGAGCTTACCAAATCGTTAAAATTCAGACAAACGGAAGCCTCGCCTACAATAATAGTGAGAAGTTTTTACTAAATGAACCGTTTTCAAACACATATTGATAAAATGAAAAATTATCTCTTAGCCGTAATTACGCTTTTCATAACTTTAGGTGTGAATGCGCAATTCTACAATAAAGAGTATGTTAGTAAGATTCTTGTGAAAAAAGATAGTGAATTCTTCACCTTTGCCGCGACCGCGGAAAACATTACCCCGACGGATATTAATCTTAAATATGATTTCAGTCTTTATCAGACGGATGCCAACAATAACGTTTCTAGAAGCAACCAATCCGATCGTTTCTTTTTAAAGGGGAATGAAAAAAAAGTGCTCTCCACAGTAACCGTAAATTACAACACTGAAGGAAAAATTACGCTGGTGCTGATGTTATATGACAGTGACGACAAACCCGTAGGACAGGACCGTATTGAGTTAAGTTCAGAAAAGGGTTATCAAGAAATAATTAGTGATAAACTGTCCCCCCAAGAGGAGACGGCAAGCGCAGACCAGGCTAAACCACAGGATGGATACTTAATGGATGGATTGGTTGTGGAAAATACCTTGACCAAAGCGGGACGTGATTTTTATAAATATTTTTATTCCGAATATTTCAATCGTGGAATACAAACTAAAAAAAATATAATAATTGAAGAAGTTCCAGGAAGAATGCGAAGCACAAGGATTTCTGTAAAAATAGACGACCAATTACTGTGGCAATTTTTTTCGCAACCTAAAAAATCTTTTTTACAAAGTATGGCTAAGACGGCATTAGGCAGATGCATTGCGTATCTTCAACAACTTCAAAAGCAAAAAGAGAATTCCATAACACGATATTGAGATGAAAATATTTAAACTACTTTCTATAACTGTATTGCTATTTATTGGAACTGCTGGTTTCGCCCAACAGTTTTCTTATAAACCGTTGAACCCTGCTTTTGGAGGGGATACCTTCAATTATAACTGGCTACTAAGTTCAGCCACTTCCCAAAATAAACTTACCACCCCCGCCAATCAAAGGAATCAGCGCTCTGAACTGGAACAGTTTGGAGAGAATCTGAATAGGCAATTGTTGAGCCAAATTTCGCGGCAACTACTCCAGCAACAATTTGGTGGATTTGATTTTAGTCAAGAGGGAACTTATACTTATGGCAGCTTAAATATTGAAATTTTTCAATCTGACGAAGGATTGGTAATAAATATCTTAGATACCTCCACTGGAGAGGAAACACAAGTTATTGTCCCAAATTAAACTAATTTCATGAAAATATTTTTCAGAACAATTTCCTTGATAGGAATTTTATTATTTTCTTCCTGTGGAGCCTACCTTAATCCACCATTGTATCAAGAGGCTTCGCGTACCGGAGAATTTTCCAAATCTACACAACCCCTTTTAGATCTGCCACCTGCCGCCCAACCCGTGGAAGTCGCGGTCTATAATTTCAGTGACCAAACAGGACAGTATAAAGCTGTTGAAAGCGGTAGTACCTTCAGCACGGCTATTTCGCAGGGAGGAACAACAATGTTAATAAAAGCCTTGGAAGATTCGGGATGGTTTATTCCCATTGAACGGGAAAATTTGAGCAATCTATCTACAGAAAGAAATATTATTAGAAATACGAAACAGGAATATATAAAAAATTTTAACCCCGATGAGCCGCCATTGCCACCGCTTTTATATGCTGGGATAATTTTGGAAGGCGGTGTAATTTCTTACGATACCAACATTATTACTGGTGGGATAGGAGCGCGTTATTTTGGATTGGGAGGATCTGCAAAATATAGACAGGATAGAATAACTGTTTATTTGCGGGCGGTTTCAACCAGCAATGGAGAAATTTTGAAAACGGTATATGTTTCAAAAACAATTCTTTCGCAAGCAATTGATGCCAGTTTTTTTCGATTTGTTAAATTTCAAAGATTGTTGGAAGCGGAGACCGGAGTTACCCAAAATGAGCCTGTACAGCTAGCAATGAAAGATGCCATAGAAAAAGCAGTGCACGATCTTATTATTGAAGGAATTCAAAAGCAATTCTGGAGTACTCAGGGGGGTAAGGAAGTAAATGATCAATTGGTCACAGATTATATGGCAGAAAAGGAAAAAGAAGAATCAACACTACTCTTTGATAGATTACAAGTGCTAAGGGAAGCTCAAAACTCGCTGGGAATTTCAGTAGGCGGTAACTTGCCTGATAATGATTACAAAACTCAGGATATTGGATTTTTGGGTCGTTTGGAGTATCAAAGACATTTTGGCCGTTATTTTAATGTTGGTCTTAAAGCTTCTGTCTTTAGGATTGATAATGGAATTCAATATAGAAATGTTTTTGGAAGTGCAGATTTAAATGGTCAGTTTGCATTATTGCCCAATGATAAGTTAACTCCCTATATTTACGCTGGTTCTGGAGTAATAATAAGTCTTTTAGATCCAAAAAATGATAATGCTTTTGATACTGGGGAACCATTTTTCAAAGTTCAATATGGCGTAGGTCTGGAATATTTTATTTCAAATAAAGTTGGAGTTAAATTATTTGGAGAGCACAATCTTGTTTTTACCGATAAGCTTGAGAAAGCTGTTCAGGGAAAAAGAAACGATTTTTACTATAATATTGGGGTCGGCTTAAATTATTATTTTAAGTTATAATTTTTTTTAAAATGAAAAACTGATGATGAACAAATATAATTTTTTCATTTGCGCTATTTTACTGATTTTGGTAGTCAGTTGTAGCGAAGATACTATAGACATTGTGCGAACAGGAAATATTTCTGGAAAAGTTACAGACAAAGTAACTGGTGCAGCACTAGAAAATGTAAAAATAACAACCAATCCGGCCTCTACCACCGTTTTCACAGATTCAGTGGGTAGGTTTAGACTGAATGATGTTGCTGTTGATGATTATTCGGTTCAAGCAGAACTTGCAGGCTATGCAACTGGATTTGAATCTACCGCAGTTATTGAAGGTAACACGGCACAGGTGTCCTTTGAGCTGACAGTTTCAAATACTCAAAACCTGCCTCCTGTGGCCCCAACTTTGGTTTCACCTGAAGATGGTGCTGAGGAGTTACCTCTTGATGTTACATTTATTTGGGAAGCATCCGATCCAGAAAATGATGAATTGTCTTACACATTGGATTTAAGAAATGGTACTACTGATGAGATGGAGATTTATGAAGTAGGTCAGGATACAACCTTTACGGTAAGCAACCTTCAATTGGCTACTATGTATTTTTGGCAAGTAACAGTTACTGATGGCACCAATGATCCAGTAAGCTCTATAATTAGTGATTTTAAAACATTAACCTTGCCAGATAATCCATATTTATTTGTAAAAGAAAAAAATGGAAATCTTGTAATATATTCCGGAGCAAAGGATACTGTAATTGGACCTAATTCACAACCAGATTTTAATGTGCTACAACTTACAAGTGATAATACAAATAGTTTTAGCCCTAGAAAAAGCAATATTCTTAATAAAATAGCTTTTTTAAGGAATTCGGGTGGAAGTACTCATATTTTTACAATGAATTTTAATGGAACCGGCGTTACCCAAATTACTTCGCAAAAACCAATAGCGGGTTTTCGTACTGAAGAACTGGAATTCACTTGGGCGCAAAATGATAGTAAAATATATTATCCCCATTTTGATAAATTATATTCTGTCAATTCTGATGGTAGTGGTTTTAAATTGGAATATACAACTAGCGACGGGGCCTTTATTTCAGAAGTTGCCGTTCCGCAATTTGATGACGATTTGGTAATGTTAAAGACCAACAACTCCAGTGGCTACGACATACGTATTTATACAGCAAGACTATCTACCCAATCTGAAGAGAACATTATTTTTGAAAACGTAAATGGAGCAGCAGGGGGTATCGATATTTCAGCAAATGCTGATAAGGCGTTATTTACCTGGGATATTAGTGGGTCTCAAAATTCTTCATATAGAATTTTTAATAGTCGCATTTTTCTCTATAATATAGGTAGTCCTAACACACCTATACCATTGGAAACGGATGTACTAGATGGAGAGAACGAACATGATGTCAAATTTTCGCCTTCTGAGGGTGAAATTATATTTACTAGGGTGAAAAATAATTTTGGAGCAGTACCTGCGATTTACTCCTTTGTTTTTGATCAGCAATCACAAGATGATCAACTACTGTTTACAGATTCATTTATGCCCGATTGGGAATAACCAAAATAAATTTCAAAACCTTAAAAGCCCACCTTTGTGGGCTTTTTTTTAATCCGTACTTTTGCAACTTAATAACATCAAATGAGTAAAGAGATTTCAAAAAGATATGCACAAAGAGGCGTTTCGGCAGGAAAGGAAGATGTGCACAATGCTATCAAGAATGTAAATAAAGGCCTTTTCCCAAAAGCATTCTGCAAAATTGTTCCCGATTATCTCACAGGTGATGATGATTATTGCTTGGTTATGCATGCTGACGGAGCTGGAACCAAATCATCACTCGCATATACGTATTGGAGAGAAACCAACGATCTATCTGTGTGGAAAGGGATTGCTCAAGACGCATTGATTATGAATATTGACGACCTTCTTTGTGTAGGGGCAGTTAATAACATACTTCTTTCATCTACCATTGGACGAAATAAAAATCTTATTTCAGGGGAAGTTATTTCAGCAATCATCAATGGAACGGAAGAGTTGATAAACGAAATGCAACATTATGGTGTTACAATTCATTCCACAGGTGGCGAAACCGCAGATGTTGGCGACCTCGTGCGAACCATAATTGTAGATTCCACGGTTACCGCACGATTGAAGCGAAGCGAAGTTATCGATAACGCAAATATTAAACATGGTGATGTTATTGTTGGCTTGGCCTCGTTTGGGCAGGCAACTTATGAAAAGGAATACAATGGTGGTATGGGCAGCAATGGGTTGACCTCTGCTCGGCATGATGTTTTTGAAAAATATATAGCGAAGAAATATCCTGAAAGTTTTGATGCCTCTGTGCCCGAGGAACTTGTTTTTTCAGGCTCAAAGAAATTAACCGACCGTGTTGAAAACAGTCCTTTAAATGCAGGAAAATTAGTACTTTCACCTACACGGACTTACGCTCCAATTATAAAAGAGATTTTATCACAATTCGGCAATACTGAAATTCACGGAATGGTTCATTGCAGCGGTGGCGCACAGACAAAAATTCTTCATTTTGTTGAAAATCTACACATTATTAAAGACAATCTGTTTGACATTCCACCGCTTTTTAAACTTATACAAGCCGAGAGTAAAACTGATTGGAAAGAGATGTATCAAGTTTTCAATATGGGGCACAGAATGGAACTTTATGTTCCAGAGGAAATAGCAGATGCTATTATTAAAATTTCAGAATCTTTTAATGTTGATGCAAAAATTGTGGGAAGAGTAGAAAAGGCCCCTTCAAAGAAGCTTACTATTAAATCAGCAATGGGTAATTTTGAATATTGATTTTTTCAACTATATTCGTGATTGATTTTGAGCTATATACAAAGCGTGCTCATACTTGTTCATAAAGAATGTCAGAGAAAAATTTCTTTAGAAATTATAAAGTGGGATTGGGAATTCTTGCCATTTGTTTTATTTCAGCAAGTATAATTATTCATGCATTTCACAACTATTTTTTGTTCCGGTTACTGCGCGGAATAATCTGCTACACAACCTTAGCTTATTTATTAATAATCCACAGGAAAAATATTCAAAAGTGGCTTATTGGTTTTCTTTTCTTTTACGGTGCCTCCAGCATAACAACCCTCTGGTATGAAAACGGTATAATGGCAAGCACTTCGATGATATTAAATTTCATTGCTTTTTTAATGCTGCTTTGGTTTATTATTCCAAAATTCAAAATAGAAAATTTAACTAAGACCTTTACACTTCTTTTCATTTTAATGATACTTGTTAATGGCTATCTTTTTATTCAGTTCATTGAATTGATGGAAGATATGACACTAAATTACACACAATATATTTTTATGATGCTCAGTGCATTTTGTGGTATTTTGTTGGGGTTTTTAGCCTTGTTTTACAACCATTTTTACAACACAAAACGGTCTATGGCTTTTCTTCTTTTGATATTTTTGCTAATTTTTTCTGAGATATTTCGAGGAATCGGCTATTACAATCTTGTCAATGGGTTTGCTTTTGTTTACTTGGCGAGAATTTTTCTGGTCCTAGCGCTCTATTTTTTAGTTCATTTTTCGCTTTTGGATTTAAAGAATTTAAAAAGTCATTCTGAATAGCCATTTTACAAAAATTGAAGAATCCGGCTATTGTTTCCTTTCAGTTAAAAATTGTAAATTTGCACCCATTATAAAATCTATATGTTAGACAGGCTTCAAATAATAAAACAACGTTTTGACGAGGTGAGCGACCTCATTATTCAGCCAGATATTATCAGCGACCAAAAGCGATATATTCAGTTGAACAAGGAATATAAAGATTTAAGAGTTTTGATGGATAAACGGGCTGAATTCTTAGAACTTACCGACAACATTACCGAAGCCGAAGAAATAATTTCCGATGGCAGCGATGCCGAAATGGTTGAAATGGCAAAACTGCAACTTGATGAAGCAAAAACTCGTATACCAAAACTGGAAGAGGAAATTAAATTTCTGTTAGTTCCTAAAGATCCCGAGGATAGCAAAAATGCCGTAATGGAAATCAGAGCTGGTACTGGTGGTGACGAGGCGAGTATTTTTGCAGGCGATCTTTTCAGAATGTATACTAAATACTGTGAAAATAAAGGCTGGAAGACCAACGTTATAGATTTTAACGAAGGAACCAGCGGAGGGTTTAAAGAGGTACATATTGAAATTGAAGGTGAGGACGTTTACGGAACCCTTAAATTTGAAGCAGGTGTTCACCGTGTGCAACGCGTTCCGCAGACCGAAACCCAAGGAAGGGTGCATACAAGTGCCGCAACAGTGATGGTTTTTCCAGAAGCTGAAGAGTTTGATATTGAAGTAAACCCCAAAGATGTTCGTGTAGATTTCTTTTGTTCATCTGGTCCGGGCGGTCAGTCCGTAAACACTACATACTCAGCAGTACGTTTAACGCACGTTCCCACTGGAATTGTTGCACAGTGCCAAGATCAAAAATCACAACACAAGAACAAGGAGAAGGCGTTTAAGGTATTGCGTTCCAGACTTTATGATATGGAACTCGCCAAGAAACAAGCCGAAGATGCTTTAAAACGTGGCTCAATGGTAACAAGTGGAGATCGTAGTGCGAAGATTAGAACTTATAACTATTCGCAAGGTCGCGTTACGGACCACCGTATAAATTTTACTTTGTATAATCTTGGTAATATTATGAATGGCGACATTCAGGAAATAATTGATGAGCTACAATTAGTGAGCAATACCGAAAAATTAAAGGAAACAGGCGAAACTTTTTAAAAGTTCAATCTTCTGAAATGTAAAGTATGACAACAGAAAATTTAATTTCAGAAATAAAAAAGAAGAAATCTTTTCTTTGCGTAGGTCTTGATGTAGACCTCGATAAAATTCCCGCATTTCTTTTAAAAGAGGAAGACCCTATATTTTCTTTCAACAAAGCAATTATTGATGCAACTCATCAGTATGTTGTTGCCTATAAACCAAACACAGCTTTTTATGAAGCATACGGATTAAAAGGCTGGCAGTCACTGGAAAAAACCATAAACTATTTAAACGAAAAATACCCCGATATTTTTACAATTGCAGATGCAAAGCGCGGCGATATTGGCAATACTTCTTCCCGTTATGCCAAAGCTTTTTTTGAAGATTTAGGTTTTGATGCTGTTACTGTTGCTCCTTACATGGGAAAGGATTCCGTAGAGCCTTTTCTAGCCTTTAAAAACAAACATACTATTTTACTGGCTCTAACTTCCAACGAGGGCGCTTTTGATTTTCAAACTAAAAAAATTGCAGGTGAAGACCTATATAAGCAGGTGTTGAAAACTTCAAAAGGTTGGAAGGACAGTGAAAACTTGATGTATGTTGTTGGCGCTACAAAAGCAGAATATTTTGAAGAAATTAGAAAGATTGTTCCGAATAGTTTTTTGCTTGTTCCAGGAATTGGCGCACAAGGCGGGGACCTTAAAGAGGTTTGTAAGTACGGACTTTCCGAGAATATTGGTTTGCTTGTAAATTCTTCGAGGGGAATTATTTATGCTTCTAACGGTAAAGATTTTGCAAAAGCGGCCGCCGAAGAAGCTAGAAAAATCCAACTTGAAATGAATATTATAATTGATGGAATTCGTTGATCAATTAAATAGAACAGTATTTCTTAAAAGAACTCCTTCAAGAATAGTATCGCTGGTTCCTTCACAAACCGAATTATTGGTAGACCTTGGTTTGCGAAAAAGTATTGTAGGTATTACTAAATTTTGCGTCCATCCGACAGATTTGAAAAATGAAAAGACGATCGTGGGTGGAACCAAAAAAGTGAATTATGATAAAATTAAAGCTCTCAGCCCAGATTTTATTATTTGCAACAAAGAAGAAAACACCGAAGAAATGGTGCTTCAATTAGAATACATAGCACCAGTTTGGATTAGTGATATTAAGACAATTCCTGAGAGTCTTTTGATGATTACACAGTTGGGAGAAATTTTTGAAGTAGCCGAAAAAGCTTCTCAAATTATTTCAAAAATTGAAATCGAGCTCTGCGAATTGCACAAAATTGTTGAAAATTTAAGAACAAGAAAAGTAATTTACTTAATATGGAAAGATCCATATATGGCTGCGGGTAAGAATACTTTTATAGATGCACTTCTTCAGGTTAATAATTTTCAAAATGTAATTGATTCCGAAGCATCCCGATATCCTGAAATAGGAAATAAGGAGTTTAAAAATGCTGATTTAATTTTTCTTTCAACGGAACCCTATCCTTTTAAAAAGAAAGATGTTTTAAAAATGAATGCTGAATTTGAAACTGAAATTAAATTAGTAGATGGAGAATTTTTCAGTTGGTATGGCTCACGTTTAATGAAGTCACTTAATTATTTTAAAACACTTCATAAAGCAGAGTAATATTATTTATCGCCATGCTGAAATGTGAGATATTTAATTTCTTGAAAAATTTTATCGGCTTGATGGTGTACTTTTTCGCTTTTTTTTATGTCTTTCAAAGCAGTTTCATAGGACTTTTTCATTAAAAGAGTATATCTTTCTTTTAACATCTCAACTTTCGATTTTTTCCTAAACCAACTTCTCATCGCTTAACTTTTAATGTTGCAAAGGTAGGTTTGAATTACAAAACGTATTATTAACGCAAGGTTAATGGTATCATAAAGTTAGGTTGAAAGTTTATTTTATATGATCTGTTAGTCCTGTAAAGCAAAGACCTGTCTCAACAAAGTTGTTGTACGTGCGGAAATATTATTTCGGATGTCTTTTTCCTCTACGCTTATCATTTTATATACTCCATTTAACGCTTCGTTGGTTACATAATCTGTAAGATCTGGGTTTACTCTTGTAACAAAGGGAACAGAGTTGTATTTAGTAATAATGTTACTCCATATTTGGTCTGCACCTACTTTTGAAAATGATTTTTTTATAACGGGATTAAATTTTGAATAGAGTGCAGTATTGGTTCGCTGTTCCAAATAATTTGTGGCTGCATTATCTGGACCTAAAAGGATATTTTTTGCATCAGTGAATGTAATCTGTTTTACCGCATTCACAAAAATAGGGGTAGCCTCTTTTACGGCATCTTCAGCGGCTCGGTTTAATGCTTTTATACCTTCGTCAGCTAAGCTACCTAATCCAATATCTCTTAGGGTTTGGTCAACTTTCTGTAATTCTTGGGGTAATAATATCTTAACTAATTGGTTTTTGTAAAAACCATCTGTCTGTGTAAGTTTAGTTACCTGTTTCTCAATTCCAAAATCTAGGGCTTGTCTCAAGCCATTTGCAATCATGGTTGGATCCGTTCCAATACCTGTTTGATTGGGAAGCGTGTTCACCACTTGTTGTAATTCAGCACAAGAAATCAAAATAAATACAGAAAAGAAAAGAAAGATTTTTTTAAGTAACATAAGGTCTAAAATTATGTGATTTTCAAATATAAAAAAAAGACCCTTCAACAATGAAGGGTCTTTTGATAAAAAATTTTAAAATTTCTTATTTAAGAATTTTAACTGTTTTGGAAGAATTTCCGATAGTTACTTGAACCAAGTAAGCTCCAGAAGCAAGTCCGCTCATGTCAATTTTTGGAGAAACAACATCTGGCTGAGTTGTAAGTACAATTTTACCTAATACGTCGTAAACAGTAACATTATCAACAGCAGTTTTAGTACTGATGTTCAAAATGTCTTTAACTGGATTAGGATATACTCTAAACGAGTCAGCTGAAAAAGCGTCAACTCCTAATGCATCAACAAAAAGTACATCATCAACGTAATATTCGTTATTTGCATCAATTGAGAAGAAATCTATTCCACCAACAATACCGTCTGTACCAAAGGGAACAGGAGCACCAGCTACGCCATCAATAGACAATGTATATACAGGACCGCCATCGATGTCAAAGTTAAATTTAACTTCAAACCAAAAATCTTGAGGGTATGAATAAGTATTGTATACAGTTCCATCAGCATCAATGTCTTCAACAATTCCAGGTGATAGACCATCTAGATTGAAAGTAATATTTCCTGAGTTGAAAACTCCAGCACCTCCATTTCCAGCACCTCCACCTGGGGCTGTTTCACCTTGAAAGTTGATGTAACCTGTTTTACCTGAAGGAATGTACATTAAATAACTAAATTCATATTCACCCGATGATTGATTTCCTAAAAGCAAAAGAGCATCTTGAACGCCATCACCTGAAATAAATACTGATTGAGCTCCAGAATTTGAGTAAGCATCTGTAACCACTGCGTTATCAGGACCAGGTGAACCAGCCCAACTTGACCAATGGTCTTCAAATAACTGGCCTAAAGAGTAGCTCTCTATATCGTCATCAATTAATTGAGCATTTGCAGAAAATGCAAAAGCTCCTAAAGCAAATGCTAATAAGTAAATTTTTTTCATAATGTTATATTTTTAAATGTTTAATATTGATGCTGCAATATACAAAAAAAATGAACTATTGCAATTTTTTTATAATAATTTTATGAGATGAATACTTACTGAAAGTACGATGTTCTATAGCTTTTCACTAAATTTGCGTTTCATAATGTTAAGAAATAATCCATGCAACAAATAACTCCTTATAAACCAAAACATAAAGTACGTATTGTTACAGCCGCATCTCTTTTTGATGGCCACGATGCCGCAATAAATATTATGCGGCGCATAATACAATCCACTGGAGTTGAAGTTATTCATCTTGGTCACGACAGAAGCGTTGAAGAGGTTGTTAATACAGCAATTCAAGAGGACGCCAATGCAATAGCTATGACTTCTTATCAAGGGGGGCATAATGAATACTTTAAATATATGTATGATTTATTGCAGGAAAAGGGTGCTGGTCACATAAAAATTTTTGGTGGTGGTGGCGGCGTTATTCTTCCTTCTGAAATTGAGGAATTGATGGAATATGGAATTACTAAAATATATACTCCAGATGATGGTCGTGAGATGGGACTGCAGGGTATGATAAACGATTTAGTGGAACAATCTGATTTTGCAATAGGCGATAAATTAAATGGTGAGTTTTCAAAATTGTCTAAAAAAGAAATGGGTGCCATCGCCCGAATTATTTCTTCAGCGGAAAATTTCCCAGAAGTTGCAAAGGAAACCCTCGATAAAATTCATGTTAAAAACCAAAAAATCACAACCCCAGTCCTAGGAATTACTGGTACAGGTGGGGCAGGAAAATCTTCTTTGGTGGACGAATTGGTTCGAAGATTCTTAATAGATTTTCCAAAGAAGACCATCGGTATTGTTTCTGTAGATCCTTCTAAAAGAAAAACGGGAGGCGCTTTGCTGGGAGACCGAATTCGTATGAATGCAATCAACTCCCCTAGGGTTTATATGAGAAGTTTGGCAACACGCCAAAGCAATCTGGCACTGTCAAAATATGTTTCAGAAGCTATCGAAGTTTTAAAAGCGGCTGAATATGATTTAATTATTCTTGAAACTTCAGGAATTGGACAAAGCGATACCGAAATTATCGAACACAGTGATGTATCTTTATATGTAATGACTCCAGAATTCGGTGCAGCTACGCAGCTTGAAAAAATTGATATGCTCGATTTTGCTGATTTGGTTGCGATCAATAAATTTGATAAGCGTGGTTCATTAGATGCACTTCGCGATGTTAAAAAGCAATACGTACGCAACCACCAACTTTGGGAAACTCCTCAAGACGCACTTCCTGTTTATGGTACCATAGCTTCACAGTTCAACGACCCCGGGATGAATAAATTATACAAGGCAGTAATGAAAGAAATTGCTGAAAAAACGGGAGCTGATCTTAATAGTGATTTTCATGTTTCTGAAGAGATGGAGGAAAAGGTTTTTGTAATCCCTCCTTCGCGCACACGTTATCTCTCGGAAATTTCTGAAAATAATAGGGCATATGATAAAAAGGCTAATGAACAAGCTGAAGTAGCCCAAAAACTTTACGGAATTTTTAAAACAATGGAAACCATTTCGGGAGGAAAACCAGAATTGGATAAAGCTGGAATTGTTTCAGAATCTATAGTAAAGTCAGAAAAGAATAAAGATTTGTTGAAATTATTACTTGCTGAATTTGATCGTGAAAAACTTAATTTAGACCCTTATAACTGGGAGATAGTAACAGGTTGGGAAGATAAATTAGGCAAATACAAAAATCCCATTTATAGTTTTAAAGTTCGTGGAAAGGTATTAAATATTGAAACCCACACTGAATCACTTTCACATACCCAAATCCCCAAAGTTGCCCTTCCGAAATACCAAGCTTGGGGTGATATATTAAAGTGGACATTGCAAGAAAATGTGCCAGGGGAATTTCCGTATACTTCTGGTCTTTATCCTTTTAAAAGAACTGGGGAGGATCCGGCACGTATGTTTGCTGGCGAAGGTGGCCCAGAGCGCACCAACCGGCGCTTTCACTATGTGAGTATGGGCTTACCTGCAAAACGGCTTTCCACTGCTTTTGACAGTGTAACATTATATGGAAATGACCCAGACCATCGTCCAGATATCTATGGAAAAATAGGTAATGCCGGTGTTTCCATCTGTTGTTTGGACGATGCAAAGAAGCTGTATTCTGGTTTTGATTTAAGTCATCCTATGACTTCGGTAAGTATGACTATTAATGGTCCAGCACCCATGCTACTTGGGTTTTTTATGAATACTGCCATTGATCAAAATTGCGAAAAGTATATTGTAGAAAATGGTTTGGAAGATGAAGTGGAAAAGAAAATTGCAACTATTTACAAAGAAAAAGGAGTTGATCGCCCTAAATATCATGGAAAACTTCCAGAAAGCAACAATAGATTGGGCTTGATGCTGCTTGGAGTAACTGGTGATCAAGTTTTGGAGGCTGAGGTTTATAACAAAATTAAATATGAAACGCTTCAGCAAGTGCGCGGTACTGTTCAGGCCGATATTTTGAAAGAAGACCAAGCTCAAAATACGTGTATATTTTCAACGGAATTTGCCCTGCGATTGATGGGCGATGTTCAGGAATACTTTATTGAGAACAAAGTCCGAAATTTTTATTCAGTTTCCATTAGTGGCTACCATATTGCGGAAGCAGGGGCAAATCCAATTACCCAATTGGCTTTCACGCTTTCCAATGGTTTCACTTATGTGGAATATTATTTAAGCCGTGGAATGGATATTAACGAGTTTGGACCAAATCTTTCTTTTTTCTTCAGTAATGGTATTGATCCGGAATATGCAGTAATTGGTCGCGTGGCACGCAAAATCTGGGCAAAGGCACTTAAAGAAAAATACGGAGCAAATCCAAGAGCGCAGATGTTGAAATATCATATTCAAACTTCAGGACGTTCATTGCACGCCCAAGAGATTGATTTTAACGACATCCGAACTACGCTTCAAGCGTTATATGCTATTTATGACAATTGCAACTCTTTACATACAAATGCCTATGATGAAGCAATTACTACTCCAACAGAAGAAAGTGTTCGTCGTGCAATGGCAATTCAATTGATAATAAATAAAGAGTTGGGTCTTGCCAAAAACGAAAATCCAATTCAGGGTTCCTTCATTATTGAAGAATTGACAGATCTTGTTGAAGAGGCGGTTTTAAAGGAGTTTGATAGTATAACTGAGCGTGGCGGTGTTTTGGGAGCTATGGAAACGATGTACCAGCGTAGCAAAATTCAAGAAGAAAGTTTGTATTATGAAACATTGAAACACAATGGGGAATTCCCTATAATAGGTGTAAACACATTTTTAAGTAGCAAGGGTTCGCCTACAGTTCTCCCTGCAGAAGTAATTCGCGCCACCGAAAAGGAAAAATTAGTACAGATTGAAACACTTAAAAACCTTCAAAAGGTTTACGCTGATAAAGCAATAATTTCAATTGAAAAGGTAAAAACAGCAGCTATTCGTAATGAAAACATGTTTGAGCAGCTAATGGAAGCTACCAAAGTGTGTTCTTTGGGTCAAATTACGGAAGCTTTGTTTGAAGTAGGAGGTCAGTATAGAAGAAATATGTAAAATAACTTTCAAGTAACGACAAATATACATATATTTGTGTCAAATGTCGTTATCATGAAAAAAGATGAATCCCATGCCGATGTAAATTTGGTAAAAGAACCAGAGGTTTTTTATCTACTTGATAATCCCTTTGATAGAATTGTCAGTGTATTGGGAGGGGTTGGTCAAGTTGGTCAAGTAGTAAATAGCGATATAGATCTTATTGCTATTACAAGAAAGGGTTTGCCTAAAAGTGTGGCATATTCCATTTGTGAAGTTCTGGATATTTCTATGGATAGGCTTAGTGAGCTCTTGCATATTTCTCACCGCACTTTGCAGCGCAAAGAGGATGATGATCTTTTAAGTGTTTACAGTACAGAGCAGCTTTTTGAAATTGCCGAAGTTGTTTCCGAAGGTATAGATGTTTTTGATACACTAGATAATTTTAGAGCGTGGTTGCATTCTACACCTTATATTTTTAATGGTCAAAAACCTTTAGATTTCTTGGATACAAGGTTTGGCATTCAATATGTTAAAAACACCTTAGGGCGTATTGCCCATGGAATTCCTTCATAATGGTGCGTATTTTCAGAATTGCAAAAACAAAGTATATAAACGATTTTTCGGGTGAAGGCTCCCGGTTGTTTGGCGGAAGGTGGAACAAGGTTGGCGATCCAGTACTTTATTTTTCGGAACATCTTTCTTTGTGTTTGCTAGAAATTATTGTTCACGTGGATTACGGAAAAATTCCTTTGGATTATTCTTTCTTAGAGGTTGAAATTCCTGATGCATCTGTTAAAACCATTCGGTCTATTGATTTTATTAAACCAAAGTGGAGCACTGAACAAGCTGTAAACCAATTGCAAATGTTTGGGTCCAATTGGTTAAAAAAACAGGAAAGCTTAGCTTTAAAAGTGCCTTCCGCCGTTTTGCAGAGAGAAAATAATATTTTAATCAATCCGTTCCATAAAGATTTTAAAAAACTCAAAATTATTGAGATTGATAAAATGGATTTTGATCCGCGACTGTTGCGTTAATTGCTATGTATTATTAATCAATTTCAAAAGAACTTTGTGCATCACGATGTTTTCACAGCGTTTTTGTTTTGATAAAAGAATTCACTAGGGTATTATAAAATTTAAAGTGTCAGCCTCCAAGTATGCTGAAGTTTCCTAAATTTTCTAATTTCTTTTCGAAGTAATGGCAAAAAATCTTTTCCGTTGCTATTGATTCTCTCTAAACGTTCACAATTTTTGTAAATCAAGTTTGAGAGTCGCATTACTGATGCGGCATATTTATGCTTTTCTTCAGAAAAAGATTGACTTTCCGCTTTCAGTATCTGTGGTGCCAGCGAAACGGATTGTTGCACAATATCACCCGTGAAATATATATTTTTGTCTTCTTTGCCATTCCTTTTAAGGTAGGCCAAATCATGGCTTAGGTAAAAGGAAATATGCCTCGATAGGGTAAATATTTCCAGCGCTTTTTTATATAGGGCAGACTGCGTATTATTTCCGAAAGAATGGGGCGACATTTTTCTTTTCTGTTTTTTTAAAGTTTATCAAATTTAATAACAAGGATTGTCTTTACACAATTGATTTTAAAGTAAAACGGTATATTTGCATTAATTAATAAGTTAATTTACTTTTAAACTTTAATATGAGTATAGACTCCCTAAACTGGAAAATACTGAATTGTCTTCAGAAAAATGCCCGCCAACCAAACACGGAGATTGGCCGACAAGTAGGAATTAGTTCTCCAGCAGTTTCGGAGCGTATAAAAAAAATGGAAGACTCCGGCATTATCAATGGTTATTTTACGGTAGTTTCATCTTTGGAAGCTGGATATCAGTTTAAAGCTATAATTACCCTTCGTGCCTTTATGGGCAAGTTGAAACCTTTTCTTGAAATTGTAAAAACCTATGATGAGGTTTTAAACTGTTACCGCATTACTGGAAATGAAAATATAGTGATGGAAGTTGTGCTGAAAAATCAAAAACATCTAGAAACTTTCATTGACCAACTCATTGTTTATGGGGAAACAAAAACGCAAATAGTTCTTTCACATGTTGTTAAAAATAATGATTTGAAGCCTTGGAAATAATTTTTACAATGTTAAAAATGTGATAATTGGATTCTTATTAAGATTTATGATAGATTCTTAGGCTTACTTTTATAAATAATTAACTAAATCTGAATTCACCTAACCATGAAAAACTACACCACTCACTTTTTAATAATAACTATTGCTTCAGCACTTTTAGGGTTTACTGGTTTAGAATTTCCTGGAGATTCTGTAGTTCGGATAATATGTCTTTTTGCAGGAATAGCACTTATGATTTCCTGCTTGGATGCTGTTATGGTCATTAGAAAAAAAAGGAATATCAAAAAGAGTCCTGGCTTTAAAAACTAAAAATTAAACATTTTCTATATTCGCTTTCTTTAAAAGAAAATAAAGCCAAATTGTTACTCCCCCCAAAAGAAGAAGGAATACGGTAAACACTGCCCAAGTATTGAAATAACCAAAGCGGTTTACCATATTCATCCCTCCATTATGTCCAATTAAATGTGCAAAACTAAAACTCATACTGTATAGTGCCATGTAGCTTCCTTTTCTTCCCTTGGGAGACATTTCTAGTGCAAGTGCATTTGAAAAAGGAAAACCAATCATTTCTCCCAATGTCATAAGAAACATAGCGATTATTAGTACTCCGCTCCAACTTGTAAGATTCAACACCAAAAAGCTTAGACCCAAAAAGAAAATCCCCCAAAAAGTGGCCATTGTTTTTGATACTTTCTTTCTGTCCAACCAGCCAATCAGTGGCATTTCAAAAATAACAATTGTTGCTCCGTTTATAAACAAAAGCCAACCTATAACATCTTCAGATAGCAAATGCACTTTTTCATAATATACAGGCATTACTGAAAAATATTGTACAAATGCAAGGCTATATGCTACCATAATTAAGAAAAAAACCAAAAATAGTTTGTTTAGATATGGAGGCAATCCTTCTTTTATTGCAATAGTTTTTTCAATGCTTTTTTCTTTTTGTTTTTTAGGTTTCAATAGAATAAATACTCCTAACGATGCAATCATACAGCTAAGGCCATCGATCCAAAAAAGGGAAGTGTAATTGATATTTGCAATAATCAATCCTCCCACCAGCGGACCCACTGAAAACCCTAAATTGATTGCCAAGCGTATTAAAGTTATACTCCGGGTTGTATTTCCGGGACGGCTGTATGTGTCTGCTGCAACAAATATTGCAGGTCTCCCTGCATCGGTCATTAGTGTCAATAAAAAGATCCCGATGCAAAATCCATAAAAAGTATTTATAAACTGAAGCATTATAAAACCAACTCCGCCCAAAAATAAACTTGCAAGAATAACCTTGTAAAAACCAATCGTATCCGTTAATTTACCACCAATAAATGTTCCGACTAAAGACCCGAGGCCGAAGCAAGACATAATCCAACCTACCTGCGGTAAAGAGAAGCCTTCAACATTTATAAGGTATAAGGATAAAAACGGAATAACCATTGCCCCAGCCCGATTGATGAAGGTCACCAAAGACAATAGCCAGATTTCCCGGGAAAGCCCATGAAAATTTGCTAAATAGTTGGTATATATTTTTTTCATCGTTGGTTGGTGGTATAAAAGTAAAACGTCCCGGTTTTGGCCGGGACGTTTTTATATTGAATAAATTTATTTCTATATAATCAATACATACATCGCCAGCATTTCTTATCAGAAATGACCTGATTAGTTGGGCAGGTGTATGTTCTTTTTTTCATTTTTTTGTTTAATTTAAAATCAAATGTAGTAAAAATATTTATTGCTTTACTATTTTTTTAAATCCTAATCCAAAACCCTTTTTAGGGTCATCCCAAATCTAACAGCGGCTTTATCATACATATTTCCCATTCTAATGAGGCTTGGCTTCGGATAATCTTCATTTGCTTTTAAAAATTCTTCCAGCCAATTCGTTGATATTATCCCACTTTTTCCTAACGGAACATCGGGAATAAAAGAAAAGTTTCCAACAACATCAAAACCTTCGGCTCTTTCAACATCAATTTGGGAAATAATATTTTCTGGATTGAAGGTTTCATAAAAATAAATTTTAAGGTTTGCTTTCGCTGGTTGCTTTGCAATTCCGGCATCATAACCAAAATACATCCAATCCGTCTGAACTTTCATTGTATATTTTATTGATGGATCATTCCAAACAAACTCTATGGGGTGGTCATAATCTTTAATACGGTTATTTAAAGCTGCGACAAAAATTTTAGGATAAACAGAATCTTTTGCAGCAAATTGTTTTTGTTCCCAATCCAAGGCTTCTTCAGTATTTAACTTACCTTCTATTTTTTCTTTTATATAATCCAAAAACTCCCTCTCAGTAAAATTATCGGCATTAAAATGAAGATCCTCATAAGTAAAAACTACGTTTACTTTTTCTTGTGATGCCAAAAAGGCCATTTCTTTTTTGTCCAATTTAATATGTTGTGCATTCAAACATTGTATGCCGAAGACGATAAAAAGAGTAAAAAACAGTTGTTTTAGTTTCATGAATTTTATTTTGCCCAAAAATATAAATAAATATGAAGTTCAAAATTCTTTTCTATTTTTACTGAAAACTAATTATTATGAAGAATTTATTTTTTCTTTTTCTTATAATTTATAGCAGCCTAATTTTTGCTCAGAATGGAGCTATTGTTTCTGAAAGCAAAACTGCTCAGATAGAGCTAAATGAAGAGTTCAGCAATCCCGAAACAACTATTTTGGAGCCAGAGGATTTTAATGACTTTCACGGTTTGGAGTTCTACCCAATTGATAAAAAATTTATTGTTGAGGCCAAGTTTGTTCGTACCCCAAACGAGAAGCCTTTTTTGATGCCCACAACCACAGAGCGTTTGCCGGAATACGTGAAGTATGGCGAAGCACATTTTACCATAGATGGAAAAGATTTTGTATTGAACCTTTTTAAAAGCATCCAGCCGTATGAAGAGCCTGGCTATGAAGATTATTTATTTCTGCCATTTACGGATTTAACAAGCGGTGACGGCTCCTATGGCGGTGGAAGATTTTTAGATCAGCGAATTCCAGAAGGAGATACAATAATTATAGATTTCAACAAAGCGTATAATCCCTATTGCGCTTATAGTGCTCGCTATTCGTGCCCAATTCCCCCAAAAGAAAATGATCTTTTAATTAGAATTGAAGCAGGAGTAAAGGCTTTTGGGAAACATTAAAGAAACTTTACCAACCACATTCCTAAAAAAACCATTGCAAAACCTATCACAAAGCTTGCAATGGTATAAAGTGCGAACGACATAAAATCACCGCTCTTTAAAAACAAATGATTTTCATAAGCAAAGGTTGAAAAGGTTGTAAACCCGCCACAGAATCCCGTAGCCAAAAATAAAACCGTATTGGTAGAAAGTGTTTCGTTTTTTAATGCGAAACCAAGAATTACTCCAATTAACAAACTTCCTAAAATATTTGCAGTAAAAGTTCCATAGGGTATTCCCGTTTCAAAACTATTCAAATATTTGGAAAGTCCGTAGCGAAGAGTACTTCCAAGACCACCACCTATAAAAACCAATGCCAATTGCTTCATCTAAATTCCTTCTTCAACAGGTTCTGGTGCTGTAATAATTGGAATATAAACCTCCGTCAGCCAATCAGCTGGATTGGGGGTCTCTTCCGGGTCGGTCATATATACTTCAAACATTTTTCCGTTGGGATCAATTTGATGGTCGTTTTTGTCAATGTACTGTCTTCCTTTGGTGTAAGCTTCTGGAAGGTGGTCGTAATTTCCTTTTAATGAAATTTTAACCGCAGAAACCGGATCCATAAATCCGCAGACCACGGGGCTTCCTTCGGGTGTAATCACTTTTTCCTTCACCGGAATACCGGTTGAAAAAATGACCGTTCCATTTGCATTGTCAATTTCGTTATAAATCGTGAAAGGTTTTCCAGCCATATTAAGATTGTTCTTCGTAATGAAACCCATTACTACGTCCATCATCGGTTTCATTTTTTCCTCCAGTTCATCTTGTTTTGCAACCGAAGTTGTATACATATAATATCCGCCGCCGTACTGTGTAATGCCATCAACATTTATGGAGTATTGCTTCATGTCTTCCGCTACTACGTTGGCTATTCCTCCAAGACCTTCTTTGTTCATTTTGTGCATTTGTGCATCAAAATCAAAGTCGCTTAATGAATAATAAGCTTTATCAATCAAGGTATGCTCACCTTTCATTCCCCAGGTTACTTTAGTTCCGCCATCTACTTCTTCAAAGTTCCAATATACTTTTGGATTACGTTCTCCAGCTGGTGTGTTCAGCGTTAAATCCTGTTCAATTTCTTTATTCGGAATAACTTTCGTTGTGTTCATAGAACCGCTCATGTTGCCATCCCAAGAGTAGGAGGCCCCTTCGCCTGAAGTTTTTTCGGCATAAGTAAAAGTAATGGTGGAATCTTCTTTTTTCCAAGGGCCCCACTTTTCCCAACTTTTAAAGTCATTCACCTTGTTGAAAATAACCTCTGGTGGCGCTTGTATAACCATGGAGTCCTGAATGTCATAGGTGCCGTCCTTCGTTCCAAAGTAAATGGCGCTGCCAATAATTATAAGAAGGATAAGAAAAAGTAAGTATTTTATTATTTTCATGGGTAAGCGAGGTGTTGATTGGTGTTGCTAAGATAAGGAAATTTCATTGATGCTTTTAAAAATCAGTAGTTACAATCATTTTGTAGTTTGACTCATTCAATATTGCGGAAAATATTTTAGTACATTTGCGGAAATCTAAAATTTCTTAAAATGAAGAATACCTTTTTAATTGCTATGGCAATGTTCGGTTTGCTCTTTTTTTCCTGTAATGAAAATAAGGAGAAAAAAGATGTGGCCCAAGTGGAAACAACAGCTTCCACAGAATTTGATTACAACGTGGAGCAGTTTGGCGACGTAAAAATTTTGCGCTACCAAATTCCAGGTTGGGAAAAACTTACTTTAAAGGAACAAAAGCTTGTATATTACCTTACCCAAGCTGGACTGGCCGGTAGAGATATTATGTGGGACCAAAACTATCGCTACAACCTTACCATAAGGAAGGCTTTAGAAAAGGCGTACACTAATTATGAAGGAGACAAAACTACTGATGACTGGAAAAACTTTGAAACCTATTTGAAAAGAGTTTGGTTCAGTAATGGTATTCACCATCATTATTCAAACGATAAAATGAAGCCGGATTTTTCTTCGGACTATTTAAAACAACTTTTAACCGATACCAATACCACTTTGGAAGGCGAAGCTTTTGATGTAATTTTTAACGATAAGGATTCCAAAAAAGTAAACCAAGCAAAAGGGGTAGATAACGTAGCTCAAAGCGCCGTTAACTTCTACGGGCCCGATGTTACCAATAAAGATGTCGAAAATTTCTATTCTAATAAGAAATCTCCAAACCCAAAAAAGCCACTTTCATTTGGTTTGAACTCTAAATTGGTTAAAGCCAACGGTGAGCTTAAAGAAATTGTGTGGAAATCAGGAGGGCTTTATGGTCCTGCAATTGACAAAATTATTGAATGGTTGGAAAAAGCAAAAGGTGTAGCTGAAAATCAAGCTCAAGAAGATGCTCTTGGTCTTTTGATTCAATATTACAAAACTGGTGATCTGCAAACATGGGATGACTATAATGTTGCTTGGACTACTGCAACAGAAGGAAATATTGATTACATAAACAGTTTTATTGAAGTTTATAACGACCCTTTAGGTTACAGAGGCTCTTACGAAACCATTGTTCAAATCAAGGATTTTGACATGTCTGAAAAAATGTCTGTTATTTCAGATAACGCACAGTGGTTTGAAGATAATTCACCATTGATGCCAGAGCATAAAAAGAAAAATGTGGTGGGCGTAACATATAAAGTAGTGAACGTAGCCGGGGAAGCCGGAGATGCTTCACCAAGTACGCCTATTGGTGTAAACCTTCCAAATGCAAACTGGATTCGTGCAGCTGTAGGAAGTAAATCTGTTTCCCTTGGAAATATTATTGAAGCTTATAACAATGCAGGCAATTCAGGTAGATTGAAGGAATTTGTAAACGATTCAACTGAATTTGAATTGGAAGAAAAATACGGTCAACTTGCCGATAAACTTCACACTGCGCTTCACGAAGTAATTGGTCATGCTTCCGGACAATTGAATCCTGGTGTTGGCGAAACAAAAGAAACTCTAAAAAACTATGCTTCTACTTTGGAAGAAGGTCGTGCAGATTTGGTGGGGCTTTATTATTTATACAATCCAAAACTACAGGAACTTGGCTTGGTTGAAGATTGGAAAAAAGTTGGAATGGCCGCTTATGATGGTTATATCCGCAACGGTTTGATGTCGCAGTTGATTCGCTTGAATTTGGGTGATGACGTTGAAGAAGCACACATGCGTAACCGCCAATGGGTTTCTGCTTGGGTTTTTGAAAAAGGAAAAGCAGACAATGTAATTGAAAAAATTACTCGCGACGGAAAAACCTATTACAACATCAATGATTATGAAAAACTACACGACTTGTTCGGTCAATTGCTACGCGAAACACAACGTATCAAAAGCGAAGGCGATTACGCAGCAGTAGAACATTTGGTTGAAACTTACGGAGTAAAAGTAGATCAAAACCTTCACAAAGAAATTTTAGAGCGCAACAAGCAATTTACATCTGCTCCCTACAGCGGATTTGTAAACCCTGTACTAGTTCCAAAAATGGACGATAATGGGGAGATTGAAAGCTTCACAATTGAACAGCCAAAGACATTTGCGGAGCAAATGTTGTTCTATTCTGGAAATTATAACAATTTGCCTGCTTCAAACTAAAAACATGTTTAATTCAAATAAAAAAAGCTTTTCGGATATCCGAAAAGCTTTTTTTACTATAAACAACTATTCAATACAACTTAAAGCGTTAACTGCATTTTAAAACAACTATTTTGAGTGATTGTTACCGATCCGCTCCAATTATATCCTTGGCAGCTTGCAGTATAATTATAGTTTCCTGGTGTAAGATCATTAAAATTTCCCCCAACTCCATCTATTATACAATCTGGATTGCCACTAAAATAATAACCGCTAATTGCGCTAGAACCAACGCCGTTTAAATTTACAGTTATTGCACCACAACCATAATCTTGATTTACCCAAAATTTAACATTCCCTTTATTGTTACCTATAACTGGTACGTTTTCTAACAACACCACCAAACATTCTTGTGGATCCAAAACAACAAATCCTTCCCGTATTTCTGTACCTCCATTTCCTTCAGCTCTTATTAAATGTGAACCAGCAGTAAAAACTCTTCCTACTGCGTTGGGGTTTCCACAGCTTAAACCATTAGGAAAGAAGTATATCGATCTGCCAATATACTCATTGTCAATATAAATATTGTACTCATTGTTTAAATCGATTGTTGATCCCACATCAATTTGACCTTTATCGCGGCCGCCGTAGTAATATTCACAGCTGCCATTATCCGAAACGGCATCTGGATTATAGTTGTAGCTTAAAGGGTCTGTACAACCCGAGATTTCGTCTTCGCCTTCGTCTTTAGTACAGGAAACAGCAATTGAAACAATGAGGAATAATAACGGAAAAAATAATTTTGATTTGAGGACCATAGTTCTAAATATTTGGTTGGTTAGTATTGGTTTAAAATACAAGTTGAGCTGCAAATAAAAAGGTATAGCAACACCATCTTTTAGTAATAATAATTTTATAAAGACAATACTAATATTATATAATAAACCTAGCAATACTCATTTAGGAGTATTTATTGCATATAGAAAGATGATCGCTTTAAGTAAGCGAATCTATTTTGAATATCGAGAAGAAGAACAATAAAGAGTTATGGAATTAATCTTTTAGGTATGTTTTTATGGCCAATAAAAAGATGATAAAAGCAATAAAACCCACCAAAATCCAAAGACTGCCTTTATATTGTTTTTTGTGAAGTTTTTTATCGCCGCGATAGCTATAAATCATTACAAAGACGAACACAATAAAAAATAAAATAGCAAAAACCAACTGGCCGGTAGTAAACATAAATTTGTAGTTTTACAGAACAAATCTACAACCTTAAACTTAACATATGAAGAATAAATTAGCCGCAGTTTCCGAATTCCACAAAGCTTTTGGCCTCGGAATGAAGGAATCGCCTACCGCCAATCTCGGAATTAAAAAAAATCTATTGCGTTATGAACTGATGCGTGAAGAAAACGAGGAATATCTAGAAGCTGCCAATAATGATGACTTGGTGGAAGTTGCAGATGCTTTGGGCGATATGCTATATATTCTTTGTGGCACTATCATAGAGCATGGCATGCAACACAAAATAGAAGAAGTTTTTAACGAAATACAACGAAGTAACATGAGTAAATTGGGCGCAGACGGCAAACCTATTTACCGCGAGGACGGAAAGGTCTTAAAAGGGCCCAACTATTTTAAGCCGAATATTAAGGAAGTTCTCGAAAAATAAAAAAGCAAAAGACCCAAAACAGAATATGTTTTGGGTCTTTTTTTGAATACATTAAATACTTTTATACCACTTCAAATCTCCAATTAAACGGATCTTCACTGCGGTTGTATTGAATATCCAAAAGTTCTTTTTTGAAGCGAGTAGCAAAGCCATCTTCTTGCTTTTCGAGGTCGAAAGTGTCATCCTTATAGCTAAAAGCACAAACTGGGCTTATAACGGCGGCGGTACCCGCGCCAAATATTTCTTTAAGGCTACCGTTTTTTGCAGCTTCCACAATTTCTGAAACCAAAATGGGTCTTTCTTCCACCTTTATATTATCTTGTTTTGCAAGCGCAATTACACTTTTTCTGGTTACGCCGTCTAATATTCTATCGCTTATGGGAGCGGTCAACAAGGTGTCGTTTACTCTGAAAAAAACATTCATTGTTCCTGCTTCCTCCAAATATTGATGATTGTTTGCATCTGTCCAAATGACTTGTTGAAACCCTTTTTCACGGGCAAGGTTTGTAGGAAAAAATTGTGCGCCATAGTTTCCGGCAGCTTTTGCAGCACCTACGCCACCATTTGCGGAACGGCTGTAATAATCTGCAATAACAACTTTAACATCACCCGTATAGTAAGCCTGCGCAGGCGACATCAAAATCATAAACTTATATTCCGTTGAAGGCGATGCGCCAACGCCAACTTGTGTTGCAATTACAAAAGGACGAATATAAAGTGAATTGCCAAGCCCAGGTTTTACCCAGTCTTTATCCATTTTTACAAGTATGGTCAAAGCATCAAAGAAAATATCTCTCGGAAATTCTGGCATTGCCATTCGCACCGAAGATTTATTGATACGTAAAAAATTCTGTTCAGGTCTAAAGAGCCAAACTTTGCCGTTATCGTCTTTATATGCTTTCATCCCTTCAAATACGGCTTGGCCATAATGAAAAACCTTTGCTCCAGGTGAAATGGTAAGCGGACCATATGGTTTAATAGTTGGATTTTGCCACTCGCCATCTTTATAATCACATTCAAACATGTGATCACTAAAGGTACTTCCGAAAGTTAAGTTGCTAAAGTCTACCTGCCCAATTCTGGAAGATTCAACTTTTTGTATATCTAGTTTTTGTGTGGCTGAAGAATTCATTAAGGAAATAGTTTATTTGGTAAAAATAGGTAAAATTTAATCCATTTAAAATTCAAAAAATCATTAAAATTGCAATAAGTTATTAATCAATAAATTATTAAAATGAAAAAAACTCTATTCATACTCGTGCTATCATTCGTTGTTTTTAGTTGCAAAAACGAAAATTCGGAAGAAAAATCAACAGCTGAAATTGAAGAAATAGCAGTAAGCTATCAGTCTTTTGGCGATAAAATTTCTGATGAAAACGTCTTGTCAAAACAAGAAATGATTGAAAACTACAATAATTTGAAACCTGGAGATACGGTAAATGTAAAATTTGCGGCCCAAGTAAAAGATGTTTGTCAGAAAAAAGGATGCTGGATGAACCTTGATATGGGTGAAAAAGAAGCCATGGTACGATTTAAAGATTATGGATTTTTTATGCCAAAAGATATAGCTGGCCAAGATGTAATTGTAAACGGGAAAGCATATGTTGAAGAAATGAGCGTGGATGATCAACGTCATTACGCTGAAGATGGTGGAGCAACGCCAGAGGAAATTGCCGCAATTACAGAACCTAAGCGCACACTTTCCTTTGAAGCAGACGGGGTGCTGATTCCCGAAGTGGAAAAACAATAATTTCTTGAAACGCACATTACTAAAAACCGGCGACGGTTCTTATACATTACATATTTCTGAGTGGGATGAACAGTATCATTCCAAGCACGGAGCCATAGCTGAAGCCCTTCACGTTTTTATAAAGGAAGGGCTTTATCATTGGATCTCTATAAATTCTTCACCAATAATTTCTATAATGGAGATTGGTTTTGGAACTGGTCTAAATGGTTTCCTCACTTTTTTGGAAACCGAAAAAAGTGGGTTGAATGTTGATTATACTGGAGTAGAGGCATATCCGCTTCAAATTGATGTAATTAAAAAAATGAATTACACTTCACTTTTAAATGCTTCGGAAGAAATTTTTTTGGAGTTGCACACGGCTCCGTGGGAAGAAAAAGTAAATATTTCCGAAAATTTTAATCTCATAAAGCAGCAGAAATTATTTTCTGAAATAACCGCCGAAAACACTTTTGATCTTATTTACTTTGATGCCTTCGGAATTCGCGTGCAGCCCGAACTTTGGACGGAAGAAATTTTTCAAAAAATGTACAATGCCTTAAAGCCGAAAGGTGTTTTGGTTACCTATGCCGCTAATGGCAATGCCCGCAGAGCTATGCAAACTGTTGGATTTTCAGTGGAACGTCTTCCCGGCCCACCAGGTAAAAAGGAAATGTTGAGAGCTACAAAATAGAAGTCAATCTTATTGGAGCTATATCTAAAGTGATTAAATATTAAAAATTCTTAAAATGGCAAATCGCAAATTAAAGAAAATCCATAAACCAAATTTTGAATCTAAATTTCACAATCTTCCGTTAACGGTCTTTGCAGTTCACTTTTGAATTTTTAAATTTAAGAGTATGATTCATAAAGTTTTGATAACAGGAGCAACAGGCCTTATTGGGAGTGAGTTGATAAAGCAATGTCACCAAGATGGAATTTCTGTTAACTACCTTACAACCAGTAAAGAAAAAATTAAGAATACCGATAATTATAAAGGTTTTTATTGGAACCCCAAAAAAAAGAAGATTGATATAAAAGCTTTTGAGGGGGTGAATGCAATAATTAATTTGGCTGGAGCAACAATTTCAAAACGCTGGACAAAAAAGTATAAAAAAGTGATACTTAACAGCCGGGTGCACTCCATGAATTTTATGTATGAAACGCTCCAAAATTTGGACCATAATATTGAGCATTTTATTTCGGCCAGTGGAATTAGTATTTATCCAAATTCAAAAACAAAGCTTTATACCGAAGAAGACGAAGAAATTGATAATACTTTTTTAGCTGAAGTGGTTATTGCTTGGGAAGCCGCTGCAGTAAAATTCAAAAATCTTGGAATGGAAGTCAGCAAAGTGCGAACGGGTATTGTGCTGGCCAAAGAAGAAGGCGCATTGCCTCAAATGATCAAACCAATAAAACTTGGGTTAGGTGCCCCATTGGGAAGCGGAGAGCAATGGCAATCTTGGATTCATATAGAAGATATTGCTGGTATTTATCTTTTTATTCTCAAAAATCAATTGGAAGGAAAATTTAATGCCGTGGCACCGAACCCTGTTCAAAATAAAAAAATGACCAAATTGATTGCATCAAAACTTGATAGCCCCCTTTGGCTGCCAAATATTCCAGCATTCGCCATAAAACTACTATTGGGAGAAATGTCTGTTCTGGTTTTGGAAGGTCAATTGGTAAGTTCGCATAAAATTGTGCAGCTTGGCTATATCTTCAAATTCTACAATTTGGAAGCTGCTTTGCAGGATTTACTATAAATAAAAAGAGAGGCAGGTCTGCCTCTCTTCCTAAATATTAATCAAAAGATTTTTAAAACTATGCTTTGGTGGCAACCAATGAAACAGTGATTTTTATGGCGTCGTTGATGAACTTATCACCCAAGTTTGGGAAAATAGATTTTGAACCGTAGTTTACATCCCACTTAGTTCTGTCTATTTCAAAAGTTTCGCTTTTCAGCATCAATTTGTCGCCTTCCATAGTTATAGTTGCAGGAAATTGAATGGCATTTGTTTTATCTTTTATAGTCAAGTTTCCTTTTACCATATTGTTTTCAATGCCGGTCATTTCAAACTTAGCTGTTGGAAATTCTTTCACATTGAAAAAATCGCCTTCTTTTCCTTCGGCAGTTCCCTTAAGGTGAGCTTCCAGGTTAGCTTTTTGGTCTCCTTCCAAATCTTCGTCCGTGATGCTGGTCATATCAATCACAAAATTTCCAGCTTCAACTTTTCCTTCGTTCAGATGAACTGTTCCAGAAGAAAGTTTTATTGTTCCATGGTGTGTGCCAGTTGGTTTTGAACCTTCCCACATAATCTGTGATTCTGCGGTGTTCACTGTATATTCTGTGGCCATTTCAGTTGCTTCGGAAGCTTCTTCGGCGATCATTTCGGCTTCTTTTTCAGAGTTTTTGCAAGAAAATGCACCTACAGTTATAAAGGCCATTAAAGTAATTTTCAAAAATGTAGATTTCATAAATTATTGGTTTTTGTTACGATGTGCAAAAGTATATTTTCAATATTGTTATTCTTCTTAAAGAAATATTAAATTAAATCCTGTGACATTTTGACACTTTAGAACAAATGGCAGTACTTTTGCCCCTTCTGAAAAAAATGAAAGAAACGCCGCTATGAGCAAAAACGATAAATTCAAAGAAAATCACGAAGAAGTGGACTTTGATGATAAAGAAATAAACGAGCAGGAAATTGCTGAAGAAAATGTAACTGACGCCCTTTCTGAATTACAAGATGAATTTCAGCGCGAAAAAGACCGTTATCTGCGCCTTTTTGCTGAATTTGAAAATTATAAAAAGCGTACAGCCCGCGAACGTATTGAAATGTTCAAAACTGCGGGGGAAGATGTTATATATTCAATGTTGCCAATTCTGGATGACTTTGAACGCGCCTTGAAAGAAATTGAAAAAAGTGATGACGACAACCTTTATAAAGGAGTAAAACTCATCAATAACAAATTGAGCGAAACCCTTAAAGCAAAAGGACTTCAGTTGATGGATGTTAAAGCGGGCAATGTTTTTGATGCAGACTCACACGAGGCGATTACTCAAATTCCGGCTCCCGAAGAAAAAATGAAAGGAAAAATTTTAGACGTGGTTGAAAAGGGATATACCCTAGGTGACAAAATAATACGTTTTCCAAAAGTGGTTATAGGACAATAAAATATGAAGGAAGATTATTACGAAATTTTAGAAATCTCAAAGAGTGCAACGGCAGCCGAAATAAAGAAGGCATATCGAAAAAAAGCACTCCAACACCATCCAGATAAAAATCCGGGGAATCACGAAGCAGAGGCGATGTTCAAAAAATCGGCAGAAGCTTATGAGGTTCTCAGCGATCCCAACAAACGTTCCCGTTATGACCAGTTCGGTCACCGTGCCTTTGAAGACGGCGGTGGTTTCGGCGGCGGTGGAATGAATATGGATGACATATTCAGCCAGTTTGGTGATATTTTTGGAGGAGCCTTCGGTGGAGGTTTTGGTGGCGGCTTTGGTGGAGGTGGTCGCAGAACCGTGAAAGGAAGCAACCTGCGCATTCGCGTGCAGCTTACTTTGGAAGAAATAGCCAACGGTGTTGAGAAGAAAATAAAAGTAAAGCGTAAAAAACTAGCGCAAGGAACTACCTATAAAACTTGTTCAACATGTAATGGACAGGGACAGGTAACCCGAATCCAAAATACTATTTTGGGCCGCATGCAAACATCTGCAAGCTGTAGTGCTTGTGGTGGTCTGGGCCAAATTGTAGATTCAAAACCTGAAAATGCTGATGCCGAAGGAATGTTGGTGACCGAAGAAACGGTTTCTATCAAAATACCCGCAGGTGTTGTGGATGGTATGCAACTGAAAGTTTCTGGAAAAGGAAACGATGCACCTGGCAATGGAATTGCTGGTGATCTTTTGGTTGCAATTGAAGAAAAACCGCACGAGACATTGCAACGTGAAGGGGATAACCTACACTATGATTTATACATAAGCTTTTCTGAAGCGGCCTTGGGTACTTCCAAAGATATAGAAACCGTAACGGGAAAGGTTCGTATCAAAATTGACTCTGGTGCTCAGAGCGGAAAAATTCTGAGACTTCGCAATAAGGGAATTCCAAGTATAAATGGTTATGGAACAGGAGATTTACTTGTTCATGTAAATGTTTGGACACCAAAATCCCTTTCAAAAGAGCAAAGGGAGTTTTTCGAAAAGATGAGTAATGACGAGCATTTTCAGCCAAAACCTGAAAAAGAAGACAAGTCATTTTTTGAAAAAGTGAAAGATATGTTCTCTTAAATAAACGTTAAATTAATTTTTTTTGTATATATTTGAAGTGTTGCTTCGTCTTAGAAGCGACAATTTTTCTTTTTCATAGCAATTTTTTTTCCCACCCAAGAATTCATTTTTGGGTGGGTTTTGTTTTTTAAGAAATTCTCAAACCTCATTTCCTCTAAATGGGAAATTTCAACGTAATTTTTCTATTATCTTTTTTCTTTCTTCTCTTTTCTTGTGTCTTTTTTGCAAAAGAAATCATAAATCTTGCCCCCTTTGAAGGTTGGGGGGCAAGCAAATCAATATATTTACATACTTCAAACAAAATTTATGGAAAAACTTTTAGTGGTTAATAATGTTTCCAAAACCTATGGTAATTATAAAGCGTTAAATAATGTGTCCATCGAGGTTGAAAAAGGAAGCATCTTTGGTCTATTGGGCCCTAACGGTGCCGGAAAAACAACTTTAATCAGAATTATCAATCAAATTACAATGCCAGATACCGGCTCCGTCATTCTGGACGGCGAACCGCTCCAACCGCACCACATTCAATATATTGGATATCTTCCTGAGGAACGCGGACTATACAAAACTATGAAAGTTGGAGAGCAAGCATTATACTTGGCACAGCTAAAAGGTCTTTCAAAACAGGAAGCAAAAGAACGATTGAAATATTGGTTCGATCGTTTGCAAATTGGCGATTGGTGGGACAAAAAAATACAGGAACTTTCCAAAGGGATGGCGCAGAAAATACAGTTTGTGGTTACGGTACTCCACAAACCAAAATTGCTGATTTTTGATGAACCTTTTAGCGGTTTTGACCCGATTAATGCAAACCTTATAAAAGATGAAATTTTAAAGCTTCGTGAAGATGGAGCTACTATTATTTTTTCGACCCACCGAATGGAATCTGTAGAAGAAATGTGTGATCACATAGCCTTACTTCACAAATCAAACAAAATACTGGATGGAAGATTGGTAGATATAAAACGTCAATACAGAAACAATATGTTTGAAATTGGTTTGATAACTCCAAACCACGCAGCCACTTCGGCATTATTGAAAGAAAGATTTGAAATATCCCCCGCAACTTTTAAAAGCATTAATGACGAATTACAGTACAAAGTGAAAGTGCCGGATTCTGTTTCATCTAATGATTTTGTAAGCTATTTGACCTCGCAAGGGCAATTGACGCATTTTGTAGAAGTAATACCTTCTGCCAGCGATATTTTTATTGAAACCATCCAAAAAAATTAAATAACAATGAACCATCTTCCTCTTATAATAAAAAGGGAATACCTTACCAAAGTCCGCAATAAGTCGTTCATAATTATGACGTTTTTGAGCCCGTTTATCTTTGTGGGAATTTTTGCTTTGGTAGCCTATCTGTCAAGCATAAACAACGATACCATTCGTAAAATTTCAGTATTGGACGAGAGCGGATTATTTGCGGACGAATTCAACAGCACACCACATATACAGTATAAAATATTGAATGATTTTTCATTGGAAGAAGCAAAAAAAGAGGCCGAAACCCAAGAAATTTATGGCTTGTTATACATTCCGAAAACCGAAAGCTTAGATTCACTTTCTCAGGGAATCACTTTTTATTCTGAAGATTCCCCATCGCTTTCACTGATGGGCGATATTAACGATATACTGGAAAACAAAGTAAATACTATGAAGCTGAAAGAAGCTGGAATAGATTCTGAGACCATTAAAAGTCTTCACATAAACATCAGCGCTAATCAAGAGACTTTTAAAGGAAAGGAAACATCAAAACTGGGCTCCGGTTTGAAACTTGTCTTTGGAGGTGCAGCAGGATATTTACTGTTTATGTTCATCATCATATACGGCAATATGATTATGCGCAGTGTGATTGAAGAAAAAACCAGCAGAGTGATTGAAGTGATTATTTCATCGGTAAAACCTCGTTTGTTGCTTTTGGGAAAAATATTCGGAACCACTTTGGCAGGAATTACACAGTTTTTGGTTTGGGTCGTGCTGATTTTGGTTTTGATGACCGTTGTAACATCTATATTCGGAATTGATCCTGCGGCAGCCTCTCCATCGCAACAAGTTTTGGAAAATAGCGTTGATGGTGGCACGCAACAGATTATGCATGATATAATGCTGGAAATAAACAACCTGCCAATCGTAAATTTAATAGTTATGTTTATCCTCTTTTTTGTGGGCGGCTATTTACTTTACGCTTCCTTATACGCTTCCGTTGGCGCTGCAGTAGATAGTGAAACAGATACCCAGCAATTTATGATGCCTATTTTAATGCCACTTATTTTAGCGGTTTATGTAGGTTTTTTCACAGTGATTGACAATCCACATGGAACCGTTTCACAAATATTCTCATACATACCTTTTACCTCGCCAGTGGTTATGTTGATGCGTATTCCGTTTGGTGTTCCTATTTGGCAACAGATTATTTCGGTAGTAATACTGTTCGCTACTTTTGGTGGAATGGTCTGGTTTGCCGCAAAAATTTATCGCGTAGGTATTTTAATGTACGGCAAAAAACCAACTTACAAAGAAATCTACAAATGGCTTAAGTATTAAAAAAAATGTTTGACCGAATATTGCTATGGATTCGGTCATAATCTATAAAAAAAGAAAAATATGAAAAGGAGCATTCTAACAACCTCATTTCTGTTGCTATTTACTTTTGTAATTAATGCCCAAACAACAGATTTGGCTCGTGTAGAATATTTAACACTCCCATTTTCCAAATCAGATAACTCCATCAATCGCTATCGTGCTTTGGTGCAGGCGCCTATTCCTATAAATAAAGAAAAGAAAAACTATTTGGTGATAGGTTTAGAGTATAGATATGTAGATATTAGTATAAAGGATAATGAAGATGTTTTAGCATTTATGGGGCCAGTGCCTCCTAATGAAGACATTCAGAGCAACCTTGTAACTTCTGTTCAGCAAATAGATGCCTATTTGGGTTATACATGGACCACCAAGAATTATTGGAGGTTTGGTATAAAATTCGGACCAAAATTCCAAAGCGATTTTAAAGATGGCCTAAAAAGTGATGATGTTTTATATGATGGAGCGGTATATGCCATAAAAGATAAAAAGAATGATACCACCGAGGGCAACAAACCTTATAGATTGGTATTGGGACTTTCTTATTCAAACACTCCGGGCAGAAACTTCCCGTTACCAATTTTAAATTATTATAAAGAATTTCATCCAAATTGGACATACACCTTGGGTGTACCCAAAACAAATGTGAGACATTATTTAAATGATAATCATAAAGATGCTCTTCAAGCATTTGCTACTTTGGACAATATTTATGCTAACATTCAACAAAATTTTATCCCTAGTGTGGATCAAGGTGAAGACGGTACAGTGGCAGAAAGCATCCAAATGACCATTGGTCTTCTTGGCTTAGGTTACGAACATTTTTTCACTAAGCATCTTTTGTTTTATGGTTATGCAGCACACTCTGTTTATAACAATTTCAGGTTGGAAGATGGCGATGGAAATACAACCTATAAAATAAATACCGAAAATTCGCCTTATTTTAGGGCAGGATTAAAATTCAAATATTAATGGCGAGAATACTTATAATAGAAGACGAAGCAGCAATTAGAAGGGTTTTAGTGAAAATTCTTTCCGAAGAAAACCAAGGTTACGAGGTTTTTGAAGCCGAAGACGGACTTGCAGGAATGGAAATCATCAAAAAAGAAGATTTCGATTTGGTGCTTTGCGATATAAAAATGCCAAAAATGGACGGGGTTGAGGTTTTGGAAGCCGTAAAAAAAATTAAACCAGAAATTGCAATGGTAATGATTTCCGGTCACGGAGATCTTGATACCGCTGTAAATACTATGCGTTTGGGTGCTTTCGATTATATTTCAAAACCACCAGATTTAAACCGTTTGCTGAACACGGTTCGAATAGCTTTGGACCGAAAGGAATTGGTGGTTGAAAATACTCGTCTAAAGAAAAAAGTTTCTAAAAACTACGAAATGGTCGGCGAATCGCCTGAAATAGAACAAATAAAAGAAATGATCGAGAAAGTGGCACCTACAGAAGCCCGCGTTTTGATCACAGGACCCAACGGAACCGGAAAAGAGTTGGTGGCGCATTGGCTTCACCAAAAGAGCGAACGCAGCAACGGCCCGATGATTGAGGTTAACTGTGCCGCAATTCCCAGCGAATTGATTGAAAGCGAACTTTTTGGTCACGTGAAAGGGGCATTTACTTCAGCAAATAAAGATCGCGCTGGTAAGTTTGAAGCCGCAAACGGCGGAACTATTTTTCTTGACGAAGTGGGTGATATGAGCCTTTCCGCTCAAGCAAAAGTGCTTCGTGCATTGCAGGAAAATAAAGTGCAGCGCGTTGGTAGCGACAGAGATATTAAAGTAGATGTTCGTGTTATTACTGCTACAAACAAAGATTTAAAAAAGGAAATAGAAGATGGCAACTTCCGGGAGGATCTTTATCATAGGTTGGCGGTTATTCTCATAAAAGTTCCATCCTTAAACGATAGAAGAAACGACATTCCGTTATTAATAGATTATTTTTCAGAAAAAATTTCAACAGAACACGGTACCGGGAAAAAGAAATTTTCTACAAAAGCCATAAAGCTTTTACAGGATTATGACTGGACTGGTAATATTCGCGAACTTCGAAATGTTGTAGAACGCTTGATTATTCTTGGCGGAAAAGAAATTAGCGAAGAAGATGTAAAATTGTTCGCAAGTAAGTGAGTTGATAAGTTAAGAAATTTATAAGTTTAGGGATTTATACTATATTGTTTAGTTTCACAGAAACAATAGCAACAATGAAAGAAGTAAAAATTGAAGATTTTAAAGTAACCGAGCCCATAAACCTGGATGGTACTAGGAATGATTGGGACTTGGATGCGTCAGAAGACGAACTGGAGGACCATTTGGAAGACACCCGGAAAAAGCTGGGTAAACTTCAAGATACATTATATGCGCATGGAAAATATGCTGTATTGGTCTGTCTTCAAGGAATGGACACGGCTGGAAAGGACAGTCTGATTCGTGAAGTTTTCAAGGATTTTAACGCTCGTGGGGTAGTGGTACACAGTTTTAAAACGCCTACTGCACTTGAAAAAAGACACGATTATCTTTGGCGTCACTACATCGCACTTCCCGAACGTGGAAAATTTGGAGTTTTCAACAGAACACATTACGAAAATGTTTTAGTAACAAGAGTTCACCCTGAATATATACTTGGCGAAAACTTGCCAGGCGTAAATAGTTTGGAAGATATTGATGCGGAATTTTGGGACAAACGTTTTCAGCAGATCAATGATTTTGAAAAGACTATTCAACAAAATGGCACTATTATATTCAAATTCTTTTTGAATCTTTCCAAGGACGAACAAAAAGACCGGCAACTCCGCAGATTAGACAAACCTGATAAAAACTGGAAGTTCTCCCCAGGTGATTTGGATGAAAGGGAGCTGTGGGAAGATTATAGAAAATATTATGAAGAAGCCATTAACAGGACTTCAAAGCCACTCGCGCCTTGGTACATTATTCCTTCAGACGATAAAGAAACCGCTCGCGTGATTGTAGCTGAAATTATGTTACAGGAACTAAAAAAATATAAAGACATAAAAGAGCCGGAACTGGACGACGATATAAAAGCGAAAATTTCAGAGTACCGAGAACGTCTTAAAAATGATTAATTTTGACTCCACTTAGTTCAATTTAAAACTAATTTCAATAAATATTATCAATGAAAATCCAATTGCTCCCCACCCTTCTTTTTACTTTATTTTTTTCGTCAGCAATTATTTCACAGAACGCCGTTCAGGATTCAGTGATGCTGAAAAAACTCTATACAGCTTCATTAACTGAAGGGAAAAGCTACGAATGGCTGGACTATCTTTCCAATGAAATTGGCGGTAGGCTTTCCGGCTCTTTTGAGGCTGATAATGCGGTGAAATATACAGAAGCACAACTCAACGAACTTGGGTTGGACAAAGTATGGCTTCAGCCAGTAATGGTTCCAAAATGGACTAGAGGCTTCAAGGAATACGCTTATATTGAAACAGCCAACGGCGAGAAAACTATTACGGAGATTTGTGCGCTTGGTGGTTCAGTGGCCACACCTAGTTTAGGGATAAAGGCGGAAGTAGTGGAGGTAAAAGGACTTGATGAACTTGCTTCATTGGGCAAAGAAAAGCTTGAAGGGAAAATTGTTTTCTACAACAGACCGATGCAGGCAGATTTAATTCAAACTTTTGAGGCTTATGGCGGTTGCGTAGACCAAAGATATTCTGGTGCTGCTGAAGCTGCAAAGTATGGTGCACTTGGAGTGATTGTGCGTTCTATGAACCTACGTCTGGATGATTATCCCCATACTGGGGCTATGAGTTATGGCGATATACCCGTTTCACAACGGATTCCCGCGGCGGCTATTAGTACGAACGGGGCTGAATACTTAAGCAAGCTTCTGAAGTTGCAGCCCAGTCTGTTGTTTTATTTCAAGCAGAATTGTAAAACTTTTGACGATGTGCAATCCTATAATGTAATTGGTGAAATAACTGGCAGTACCAACCCAAACGAGTATTTTGTGGTGGGCGGCCATTTGGATAGTTGGGATCTTGCTGATGGATCTCACGATGACGGCGCCGGATGTGTGCAAAGTATGGAGGTACTTCGTCTTTTTAAGAAAGTAGGCTATAAACCAAAGCATACTATTCGTGTAGTATTATTTATGAATGAAGAAAATGGTTTACGCGGCGGGACTAAATATGCTGAAGAAGTGAAACGCAAGGGCGAAAAGCATTTGTTTGCTTTGGAAAGTGATGCCGGCGGATTCACACCTCGTGGATTTTCATTCCAAACGGATGCTGCCAATTTTAAGAAAGCACAGTCGTGGCAGCCTTTGTTTAAACCCTATTTAATCCATTATTTTGAAAAAGGACACGGGGGCTCTGATATCGGTCCGTTGGAAGGAAATATAGATGTAATTGCTGGACTACGTCCGGATAGCCAACGTTATTTTGACTACCACCATGCTGCCAATGATACTTTTGATGCCGTTAACAAGCGCGAACTGGAACTTGGGGCGGCTACTATGGCCAGCTTGGTTTATCTTTTTGATATGTACGGAACAAAGTAGTTATGAGTTCGGAGTTATGAGTTATGAAATTAAATAATATGGTTTTTATGTTTCAATTTGAATATATTTACCACCAAATTACAAAAAAGCGCTCTATTTTATGGGGCGTTTTTTTATATATCAACGGGGATTTGTTCATTTTTAACTGTTCGTCAATCAATTGTTTAATATCTGAAAATTTATACCAATTGGTCAATGTTTCTATTGGCAAGAGCCATTCTTTTTTTGTTGGAATAGCATAAAGAGCCGCTTCGTCTTCCTCTAGATCCGTTGGTTTTATGTAATGGCCAACAATGCAATCTTTAATATTTTTCGAAAATATTTCCGCAGCTATTTTCTTCGGAAGAAAAAGGAAGGCTTTTAAGCACAACTCTTGGGAAGAAGGCATTTCAATTCCAATTGTTGTTAATTTTTCAATGGTCTCGGCAGTGTAGAGCAAAGGAAATTGTTTCAGTTTTACTTTTTCCAACTTGTCAAACAAACTGTCTTTTCGGTTGGGACCAATCCATTTTTGTTCTTTTAGTGCGCCTGCGTTTTCATCGTATAAATAAAACTTACAAGCCAATTCTATGTGAACAATCTTTTCGGTTTTAAGATTTCGAACTATATAATCTAATTCGCCCAAGGTTTCCTTTGCGCTGTGAATTTGAAGATTTGCAGCGAGTAATTCAAAGTTATTTGATTGTCTTAAATATGCTTCAAAACAGGCTTCGGCTTGCATTCCGAGAACGAAATTATTGGGGAAGCTGAAATCACTTTCGTTTATTTTTTCTTCGTAAAATTCAAAGTTTTCAAAGGGATAGTTTTCCGAATTGATTTTTAAATCGGGAGCGTTTTTAAAATACTGTAAAATGTTGTTTGTTTTAATGGCTATCGTTTTAGTACGCTTTCATATTTTGCAATCCATTCGTCGACTGAAATCTTTGTGGTTAGCTCTCCAAACAATTCAAACGGTATATTCTTTGGGTTTTTGAAGCGGATGCAACTTTTGCCCATATCCAGTTTGCCTGTGGAGTGTTTGGGATATTCTTCTGTAAACCATTTCAGCAAATTTGGATCGCTGTATATGCCCATATGGTAAAAAGCAATGTGGTTTTTCTGTGAGGCTATGCTTAAAAAAGGCAAGGCATCTGCGGGTTTGCAATGGTAACCGTCTGGATAGAGGCTGTGTGGCACCACATAACTTATCATTCCGTATTGCATCGTTTCCTCAAAACCTTTGGGGAGGTTTTTCAATATTGTTTCCCTTAGCTTTTGCATAAAGTCCTTTCGGTCTTCGGGGAGCTCGGCTATGTATCGGTTTGGAGTAATGGCTTTGGATTGCATGTTGTTGAAAGTTTAAAGCTGAAAGTTCAAAGGTCAAAGTTAAAAGATTTTTGTTGAAGTAGATTTGTTTGATAATGCTCCTTTTGCTACACAGAATTATAATTGTACTTTACAGGGAAATATATAAAACCATGAAAAAATTTATAGTATTTTCCGTAGTAGCCTTTTTCTTTTTGTTTGCTGTTGAAGGATATTCACAAGAGATAACCAAGTATAATTTTCTTGAAATTATCGTTGTTCAAAAAGCAAACAACCGCGGTAAGGTAAAACGCATAAAAGTGGAAGAACAAACTTCTTTAATTGGACAGAATATCTCTATTGAAGAAATTGAGGATATAGACGAAACTTCAACCTTGCTTAACTATATGAACGCCCACGACTGGGAGTTTCTAGACCGTCAATCCGTGGTTTCTGATGATAACGACCCTGTGTGGATGAGTTATATTTTTAGGAAACGGAAGTAAGGGGAATGATTAATGAATAATTAGGTTGATATTTAATTGTTGCACATAAAAATTTATTAAAGACTTCTTAATAAAGTGTTTTACTGAAATGTCCACGCGATAAAGCGGCTTTGTTTGTTGCCTTGCTCCATGTCAATTATTTTTACTTGGGTGGGCAGGGTTTTGTTGATGGCTCTTTTAATATTCTTTAGGTGTTCTTTTTGTGAAACCAAGACCGTAAACCAGTTTACTTGTGCTTTAAACTGTTCGCTTTCCGAAGCCATTTTTTTAATAAATGCTTCTTCGCCGCCTTTATACCACAACTCGTTGCTACTGCCTCCAAAATTTTGAGTGGTTGTTTCTTCTAATTGAAGATTGTCCACCTTGCGTTGGTTGTTGCGTTCGGCATCGGTTCGGGTTTTATAGAAAGGGGGATTGCAAACCACAACATCAAACGCATCATCGGGTTGGATAATATGTTCTAAAATGCTACTCTTAAATTTTTGGTGGCGTACTTCAATGTCTTTTAAACTCTCATTCTTTTCTATTATTTCTTGTGCGTTTTTAAGCGAATCTGGATCTACTTCACTGGCGGTGCATTGCCAATTAAAATGCCGGCTTGCCAAAATAGGGTAGATGAGGTTGGCGCCTGTGCCTATATCTAACAGCTTTATGTCCTCTTTTTGGAGTAGGTCTGCTATGTGTAGCAAATAATCCAAACGCCCAGGGATGGGTGGGCAGAGGTTGTTTTCAGGAATTTCCCAATAGGCTATGCCGTAATGCGCTTTTAGCAGGGCGGTGTTGAGTGCTTTTACGGCTTGGTTGTTTGAAAACTTTATGCTGTTGTTGCCGTGCTGGTTTACAAAAACGTATTCTTTTAAAACGGGGTGATGGGTTATAAGGTCATCAAAATTATAGTCTTTGGTGAATGGGTTTTTTTGGTGCACGGGGGTGGGTTTAGTGGATAAAGGTAGTTGAATAATTAATACTGGGTTATCGGTTATCGGTTGTGGGTTGTCGGTTGTGGGTTATCGGTTGTGGGTTGTGGGTTGTCGGTTGGCAAATGTGAAAGTGCGCTAAGGAATGTTCGGTTCTATATAAGCTCCTCCCTACTTCCTTAAAATTTTTTCCATGGCCTTGCCTTTGGCCAGTTCGTCAACGAGTTTGTCCATATAACGAATCTTTTGCATGAGGGGGTCTTCTATTTCTTCTATCCGATAGCCGCATATTACGCCCGTAATTTTTGAAACATTGGGATGGAGTTGTGGTGCCTCTGCAAAAAAGGTTTCAAGGCTGGTTTTAGTGTCTATTTGTTGCTGCAAACCTTTTTGGTCATAGCCCGTTAACCAACAGATTACAGTGTCCAATTCCTCTTTGGCGCGCCCTTTTTTTTCTGCTTTGGCTATATAATGTGGATACACACTTGCAAAGGACATCTTAAAGACTCTTTCGTTTTTCATAATGCGATTATTGTTGAAGGCATGGGTTACTAAATTGCACCTGGAGGAAGCTATAACTGCTTTATCATTTCAAATTGTTTTCCTTTTGGTGTTATTGAATTTGATTGCAGGAATGCTGTAATGGACTTGCAATCAACCTCTGTATTGATAATTTTAACTGAATGGTGCTGATTAAACTTTAGTGCTTCAATTAATAGGTTGGTTGCTATTCCCGTTCTTCTATATTTCGCATCGACCGCTATTTGGGTTACGTCGCCCGAAACAGGTTCGAATATGCAATAGCCCAGTAATTTTTGTTCCTTGAATATTCCAATACTTTTAAAAGTATCAGGTTCCCGTAATACTGCCTCTATGCTATTCTGCCACGAAGGTTTGAAGTCCCAGAAACCTGTAATTGATTCGGTTTTCCTTAAATCAATTTGTTGTTTATAGCAGTTTGGCGGCATTGCTTTTGGGCGAAAATGAACTTCTTCGTTTTTTGCTACATAATAGTTAAACTCTCTACTTACCTCAAATCCGAGTTTTTTATAGACGGATATAGCGCCTGTATTATGTTGTAAAACCTCAAGCAAATATTTAGAGACCCCTGCATTTTTTAAAAAGGGTATAGAATGTAAGAATATTTTACTTGCAAGTCCTTTTCCTCGAAATTCTTTTATAGTCCCTGTACCCGTATCATAAGCGGTCTTAACTCCGTTAAAAGATCCTATTCCATTTAAAGTAAAGGCAACAATTTCATTATTTTCAAATGCCGCGAAAGATAATTCAGGAACAAAACCTCTTCGATGTAACATTGCTTGCAGTTCCTCTTTGTTAAACTGCATTTCATAATCTTTAAATGCTTTGCTAAACGCCTCGAAAATTGCGTTATAGGGTATTCCTTCTAGTGATTTTATTTTTTCCATTTTGATATGGGGTCACATTACAAATGCTTAATTAAATAGGCGCACTTCAACTTCGCTCCGAACATCCCCCTAAATCCCTACTTCGACAGGCTCAGTACATCGCCTTCGAAGGGGGACTTTTTTTGCGGGGGTGCAGTGATGCTGTTATTGCGCTGGCTAAGTTTATAAAAATTGAGATTTTACAAATATACGACGCACCTAAATTTGTTCCACAAATTCTAAAAACACTTTTTTATGAAGTTCAAGATCCATATTCCCTGAAAGTGATGCGCGTACAATATAATCTTTGTCACCTTCCTTGGTTGTTCCTTGGGTTGAGGTTGCAGGGATGGTCCAATAACTTCCTTTTAACTGGCCATAGCTCACACAGAACTTACATTCATTAGGGATTTCTGTAATCATTAAATTGATGAGCTTCAGATTTAATGCTCTTTTATACGCTTCTCTTTCGGCATCGGTATTCCCTTTCGTAGGCAGATCTAATGAAAATACCGATGGGGTAAAGCCTTGGTCTGCCAATTCCTCTGAAACAAAATTGATTTTCGCGGTTGGTAAGGTTTCGTGGATAAAGTTTACAAACTCACGTGTATTTTCGTAAGCATCAATAATCCGTTGATTCATGGAAGGCAATTGCTTTGCTAATATTTCATATTGAAGGGCTGTCGCCTCGTTATCGCAAAGGGTTAAATGCAAGCCTATTTTTTCCATCAAGGCTTGCGTTTTTGTATTTCCTACCACGTAGCCAGCAGTACATTTTCCGCCACTTGGAAATTTTGATCCACTCGCATACGAAATGGCTCGAACCGTAGAGAGTATTTCCCCTTCACCCAAGAAGTGATAGTCTGGACAAAATGTTTGATCCAGAATAAAAACGGGGTCGATGGCAATTTCACCCGATGCAGTTTTACGCTCTTTACTTAAAACAGCCTTTAATTGTTGCAAATCTGGAACTTCAACTCTGGGGTTTGTTGGAATTTCAGCGATGATGTATGGGATAGAATCTTCCGCAGCAATTTTGGCTAACACGGTATCAATACTTTGCACCATATCATTATTCCCATCCACTAGTAAGTCTACTATTTCAACATTATCAAGGCAAGCAGCAACGCGTCTTGCTTGGTCGTTTGTGCCACCATAACAATTTGGGGGGACAATAAATTTGATGGCCTTTCCATTGTGTTTTTCAAGTGCATCGTGAATAAGCCCCATCATAATGGCATATTGAATAGAGAGTCCACTAGAAGCAACCAGTGGGGTTGTAGGGGAACCTGTAATGCCCTTAATAGAATCTAACACACTTGTTTTGTCTGCCGCTACATTGCTTTTGGTATGTTCAATAGCAGTTTGTGCTACTAGCGATTTTAAAGCAGTTAGGCAATTGGCTGGCGTCATGGCGATGGTCTCTCTTCTTCGTACGTGTTGAATTTCTGAAATGTAACCTTTGTTCTGTTCGCCATTTACTACTAAAATACTTCCAAGCTGGTCGTGAAGGCTGATGAAAAAGTCTATGTTTGGGGTGAGAGCGATAGTGCCAATTTCATCTTTTTGTGAAATGAAGATGGTACTGCCATTAAATTCGGAAATGTTTGCGGTTTTATCAATTTGATTTAATTCAAACTTATAACCATACACACGCTTTACTATTTCAGCATCAAAAAATGGGGGTAATGCATCGGTATAAACAATTTGTGTGTTTTTATTTGCCAATAAATTCTTCCGTAGAATCGCCAAAATAGGAACCGTCTTTGAAGAAAAGCTGATTACATTTTCTGACTTTAGGTTATTTGCCTTGGCAATTCCCCATTCCAATATACAAGATAATGGATGGCCCAAGCGGATATAGTCATAAGCCGTGGGTAGTTTTTTTAGGGCTGCTGTTTCAGCGTTATTGTCATTATAAAGTTTTTCAAACTGATCTAAGAACTGTGTTTTCGCCAAGCTTTCATCATAAATATCAAGCCTGTGTGTGGTTAGGCTTAACCAGTCTGTTGGCATATTTTTCACTACCTCTTTTATATAATTGCGCATTTTAGTGTCTTGCATAATTTTCACTTTTTGATAGGTCGGCAAGTTACATTAATTAGATTTTTTTAAAAGTGTTTTAAGACTTTTGTAACAATGTGTTTCGTCTCTGGCGCGCTTTAGCAAAGCGTGCCCATTTACAAGGGCATTTGCAATGCCCAATTACCAAAGTGTATTAATTTTAACGAAAGGCTTTTCTCTATTACCATCTTCATAAGCAGCATAACTACTGTTTATCCAATCGCGTTCGTGGTATACAAATCTAGCGCTTACAGGATTGTAGTGAATATAGTTAACACGTTGTTCTATTTTTATAAATGTATCTAGAATTACAGGGTGAAATCCGTCTTTCCAAAATTTGAAATTAACGCCGCGCCTGGTTCTCTGGGCAGCATAACTGAATTTTTTCAACAACCACTCCCGCCTGCTTTCGGGGTATTCCTGTATTGCTTCCACGATTCGTTTTGAGGTAAACTTTTTAAAATCGCGAATAATGTTCTGTAATTCTTCACCGTTTGAACTTACTATGGCGTGAAGGTGGCTGGTCATATATACATAAGCGTGAATTTGCAAACCTTTTTGGGCGATGCAATAATTGAAGGATTCATCCAATATTTTTGTGTACTCCGGCCGA
>JAGXGE010000032.1 GCA_024637015.1 Aequorivita sp.
ACGGGGTGGGGCAACAACTCCACATATATGATCTATTTGAATTATCAGCGACTTTTACGAATTACCCTCTTTCCTCTCCTGACATTGATTTAGTTAATATCGCTATTTATCCAAATCCAGTAAATGATATCTTAAATTTTTATTCTGAAAATAACGAAATTTTATCACTTATTATTTATGGTATTGACGGAAAAGAAATTAGTAGTATAAACAAATTAAACCATGAAATAAAGGAAATCAGTTTGGCTAAACTAGATTCAGGAGTTTATTTTATAGAAATTCAAACCGATCTTGGTAAAGTAACAAAAAGAATTGTCAAAAAATAATACGGATCAAAATTGAAAAAGCCAGTTGCAAAAAAAGTATATAAGCTATGGCTCGGTCAGTTCACTCTTGGAAAACAAGCATGATTTTCCAAAGCCAGTTTTTATCTGGAAAGGTCTGTGCCGAGACAAAAAACAGTTCATATAAATAACCGTTTCACCTCATAAAAAACATATGAAGAAATCAGCATTATTATTTTTAACAATATTAGGTTTAATAGCTACAGCCTGTTCAAGTGATGATAAAAAAGAGGATAATAATTCCAAGCATAGTAAAATTGACGTAACTATAAATGGAACCGATTATACTTTTAACACCTTTGCTATTGAAAAACATTTTCAAGACCCAAATGACAGTTATTACTATGTTAAAGCCCGAATAAACAACGAGCCCGATTTAGTACTTGATTTTGGCGTCGAATTGGGTTTGACAGGATATTGGGAAGAAGGTGAAATTATTGATGAATTCAATCTCTTTATAGATTATAATGAAAACCCTTTATCTTACAGCTGTGTATATTTTGGAGTTGATATTCCATATCCTCAAATAAATGTTACTGTAAATAATGAAGAGGAATTAATTGCAACCTTTGGATTTACTTCGAATTATGGAGGTACTTGCACTAATTCTCCTTTTGGAGATGAAGTAACATATACAAATGGTACCATTTATATTAAGTTATAATGTTTCAAATTATGGAATTATTTAGCAATGATAGATTTTAACAACATTGAAACACTCAAGAAATTAGGTTTTGTGGGATTTAAATCTGTAACTGATTTAAATCACAATCCTAATATTTTACCAAATCAAATGGGAGTATATATCGTTTTAAATCTATCGAAAAAGAAAACTGAATTCTTATTAAAAGGAGTGGGTGGATTTTTTAAAGGGAAAGATCCAAACATCACATTGGCTGAGTTAGAAAATAATTGGGTTAAAAATTGTAAAACAATATATATCGGAAAGGCTGGAGGTATAAGTGGAAAGGCATCTTTAAGAAGTAGAATTAATCAATATTTAAAGTTTGGACAAGGAAGAAATATTGGACATTATGGTGGCAGACTGATATGGCAATTAAAAAATCATGCAGACTTAGTTTTTTGCTGGTTGCCACTTACAGATGTTGAACCCAGAGAACTAGAGGTACGATTATTAGCAGACTTTATCCAACAATACGGTCAAAGACCCTTTGCAAACTTAACAGGATAAAAACGTTGTTAGCCTAATCCCCCAAAATTCCCTAAATTACCCAATAAACGCAACAAACCATTTTAATGCAACCAACACCCCTAAAACCCAGAAAGGCAATAAACAAAGCCTTTTTAAAAATAAAACCTAACCGTACCGAGATTGAGGTCTTTAAGACCAACTTGATTGAATTGCTGGACCGCACCAACGATACCGAAAGCGAGGAGTTCCACAAAAACCTGGTTTCGGATTTCCTAAAACGCACATACTACGAGCCCAATCACTATATAAACACCAAAGGCAGGAACGATCTGGTTATCCACAACGGCAACAAGGCAAAGACCACCGTGGGCGTTATCATTGAAGCCAAAAAGCCTACCAATAAAGCCGAAATGGTTTCCAAGGATAAACTCAACACCAAAGCCTTTCAGGAGTTGGTGCTTTATTACCTGCGGGAGCGCATTACCCATAAAAATCTGGAGGTAAAATATTTGGTGGCAACCAACATTAATGAGTGGTTCATCTTTGATGCCAATAGCTTTGAAAAAAGCTTCGCCCAAAACAAAGCTTTGGTAAAACAGTTTACGGATTTTGAGGGTGGCAGGATGGCAGGCAAAACAACCGATTTCTTCTACAAGGAAATCGCCGAACCCTTTATAAACTCACTAACACAGGAAATAGAGTTCACCTATTTTGATATTCGCGAATATGAAAAACCGTTGCGCAATGACAATCCAAAGGATGACAACATTCTCATCGCATTGTATAAACTCCTTTCGCCGGAGCATCTATTAAAACTTCCTTTTGCCAATGACAGCAACAGTCTGGACAAACGCTTTTACGGCGAACTGCTCCACATTATAGGTCTCTCAGAAACCAAGGAGGGCAGTAAAAAACTAATAGCCCGCAACAAAGCCGGGGAACGCAATACGGGCAGTCTGCTGGAAAATGCCATCATTCAGTTGGACAGTCTGGACAAGATAAACAGACTGGACAACCCGTTGCATTTTGGTGCTACCCAAGACGAACGGCTGTTTAACGTAGGCTTGGAGCTTGCAATTACTTGGGTAAATAGAATTCTATTCTTAAAATTGTTGGAAGCACAACTCATAACATATCACAAAGGAGATAAAAGCTATGAGTTCCTCAGCATAGCCAAAATCCATAACTATGACGATCTTAATAGCCTCTTCTTTCAAGTGCTGGCAGCAAAGCATTCAGAACGCAATGAAGACATAAAAGACAGCTTCGCCAAAGTGCCTTACCTAAACAGTTCGCTTTTTGAACCTACGGGCATTGAGCACGGCACTCTGTTTATAAGCAACCTGCGGGATGACAAAACCATTCCCATCTATTCCGCCACGGTGCTAAAGACTGATAAGGGCAAAAAACGCAGTGGCAACCTAAGCACTTTGGAATACCTCTTTAAATTTTTGGACGCCTACGACTTTAGCAGCGAAGGTTCCGAAGAAATACAGGAAGACAACAAAACCCTTATAAACGCCTCGGTGCTCGGGCTTATTTTTGAAAAAATAAACGGTTATAAAGACGGCTCGTTCTTTACGCCCGGCTTTATCACGATGTATATGTGCCGCGAAACCATCCGCAAGGCGGTGGTGCAAAAGTTTAACGAAACCAAAGGGTGGCAGTGCAAGGACATAGATGCGCTTTATGATAAAATTGAGACAGGCGACAGGGCAGAAGCCAACCAGATTGTAAACAGCCTAAAAATATGCGACCCCGCAGTGGGCTCCGGCCATTTTCTTGTTTCTGCCCTCAATGAAATGATTGCCATAAAGAACGATCTAAAAATATTGCAGGACCGCGATGGTAAGCGTTTAAAGGAATACCAGTTTGAAGTGGTAAATGACGAACTGATAGTAACCGACGAAGACGGCGAGCTCTTTGAATACAACCCAACAAACAAGGAAAGCCAGCGAATCCAGCAAGCGCTCTTCCACGAAAAGCAAACCCTTATTGAAAATTGCCTGTTTGGGGTGGATATAAACCCAAACTCAGTAAAAATATGCCGCCTACGGTTGTGGATAGAGCTACTTAAAAACGCCTATTATAAAGTAGTTCCCTCCCCGTCGGGGAGGGCGGAGGGTGGGGACTCCCCAGCAGGCGAGCTGGAAACATTACCCAACATAGACATAAACATAAAACGCGGCAACTCCCTAATAAGCCGCTTTGCGCTAGATGCCGACCTTAAAAAGGCATTAAAAAGTAGCAAATGGACCATTGATAGTTACCGTATAGCAGTGGACACCTACCGCAACGCCCAGAACAAGGAGCAGAAGCACGCCATGGAAAAGCTGATTGCCGATATAAAAAGTGATTTTAGAAGCGAAATTTCCAGCAACGACCCCAAGGTGAAAAAACTCACCAAGCTAAAAGGCGAACTCTTTGGCATGACCAACCAGACCCAAATGTTTGAAATGGGCAAAAAGGAAAAGGCAGCCTGGAACAAAAAGCTAAAGCAACTGGCAGAAGCCACCACCAAGCTGGAAACCGAAATAGTGGAAATAAAAAACAACAAGATTTATGAAGATGCCTTTGAATGGCGCTTTGAGTTTCCTGAGGTGCTGGATGAAAATGGGGATTTTGTGGGCTTTGATGTTGTAATTGGGAATCCGCCATATATTTCTATTCAAGAGTTAAAGAAAGACGACTCTAACAAAGTTCATTATTACGCTAAGAATTATCATACCGCCGCAAAAGGCAATTTTGATATTTATCTTCCTTTTATCGAAATGTCTTTTGCAATAACTAATACAAAAGGTATAATTGATTTCATTATGCCCTCTCTTTGGATCTATAACGAGTATGGAGTAAATTTAAGGAACTTACTTCTGTCTAATAGATATTTGTCAAGATTTTTAGATTTTGGCTCTAGCCAAGTCTTCGATGATGCTACGGTATATACAGCTTGCCAACAATTTATAAAAAAATTAAGCAAGGGTTTTAAGTATGCAAAGATTGACGTCGAAAATTTTGGTCAAGAAACGTGGAATGAAATAGAATACGATAGCCTAGAACATTCTAACTGGAATTTAGCTACTCATGAAGTGACTTCAATTTTAAATAAGTTGCAAAAGGATTCTTTTAAGCTTGGTGATCTTTGCTCTATTTTTGTTGGTATACAGACAAGTGCTGATACTTTTTATCACTTAGCAAAAAAGGAAAATGGAAAATACTACAGCAAAATTCTAAAATGTGAGATTGAACTTGAAGAAGATTTGTTAAAACCTATTGTTACAGGAACGGATGCCAAAAGATATTTGCAACCTCAAATAAAGAAGTATTTGTTGCATCCTTACACTGATGAGGGAGTTTTAATTGACATAGAAAAAATAACAGAGACTTTACCCGAAACTTATCAATATTTCAAAAAGAATGAGAAATTTCTTAGAGATAGAGAGAAAGGAAAAATGAATCACGAGAATTGGTATGGATATAATTATCCAAAGAATCTAAAAAAGCAAACAATTTCCAAAATCGGAGTTGCACAAACAGTACAAAGCCTACAATGTTTTTTAGATGAAGAAGGTGAGTATTTTTTTCATAATGTAAGAGTTAATGGTATCTTTCCTTTAGACGAAAGTTTAAAACTAAAATTCGTATTAGGTTTATTAAATTCATCAACTCTCAATTTTTATTTTATAAATACAGCAAAACCAAAGGACAACGGTTTTTATGAGGCCAACAAACAGTTTATTTATCCTTTACCGATTAAAATAGCGACCGAAGCCATTCAAGAGAAAATTATAAGTTTAGTAACAAATATCTTAATCAAGAAAAAAGAGAGCACCAAAGCTGACACAAGCAATCTGGAAGCCCAAATAGACCAGCTAGTCTATCAACTCTACAACCTAACAGAGGAGGAGATTGCTATTGTGGAGGAGGCTACAAAGTAGGATATTAGGGTTTGGTTTTTAATGAAAAATAATGATAGAGGATGAATCAATAATATATTATAACAAATTGAAAAACACATTATAATGCAAAACGAAAAATGGAATGAAATCTGCTTTTTACTCTCCGAAAACATTCGGACTGACATTAGTGAAAGTGATTTTGAACAGAATGTAATACAAGCATTGCGCGTTTTGGATTGGAAAGAATATTCAGGAGATATTATAATTCGTCCTTCATATCAAGTTGGTGCTGCCAATAAAATTACACCTGATTTTGTAGTTCAATCTTCAGAAAATGTAAAATTGTTTGTGATAGAAATTAAGCAACCCAATATTCCGCTAAATTCAAGATTTCAACAACAATTGTTTTCATATATGCGTCAGCTAAAACTAGAATATGGGATTTTAATTGGACAAGGAATTCAAATCTTTTATGATGGAGCTCTTTCAAATCAAGAGGATCCGATACTTTTAGAAACAATCAAGTTTACAAAAGAAAATGAAAAAGGATTAAAATTTGTTGAATTGTTTGCAAAAGAAAGTTTCAATGGAGAATCTTTAAAAATATTTACACTAAGTGAACTTAAAAAAATAAACAGAAGAGAAGAACACAAACATTTAATAAAAAAAATACTTTCAGAAAGTTTCCAAGAAAGGCTTTCTGAATTAATAAAACAAGATTTTTTAAACGAATATGATGGAGAATTAATAGATTCTGTACTCAACGAATTAGACATTAAAATAAAGCAACATAATACAGAAGTCAGTAAAACGGATTTACATAAAAGCCAATTCAAAGAATCAAAAAATATTGACTATTCCAATGGAATATTACCAATTGGATTGAATCCATCATCAGAATATGAATTTAAACGCCGTCTTTTAATAACAAAAACTGCATACATAACAACTTTTTATAAAAATGGAACGTCCAAACAAAGAACATGGAATGCTCAGAGATTTAGTGAAAGCTCTGGGGTTTTGGGAAATTTAAGATCACGTCCAGAGTTTAGAAATGGAGAATGGCAAAAATTAGGAATAGAAAAAGTTTTAGTTTCCATTGAGAAATAACAAACCCCCTCTGGGGCGGGCGTTACGCCCGTGCCCTCTGTTGTGCTTTTTTGCAACTCATGACCAACAATGAATGATAACCTAAATATTAAAACTACCAAAACTAACTACAAAAAATGCAACCCGAATCATTTAAAAAAGGAGACTTATTTGAAAAATTCGTTGAAAATGAATTATTCAAAGCCACCGAATACACTTTAATACATAGAACCAATAATTACGACCAAAACCCCAACTGGCGCGCGTTTGCAACGCGTGCCCAACAATCAATCTAAAGCCTAATATTAAAACCACCAAACCAAGTAAAAAAAATGCAACCCGAATCATTTAAAAAAGGAGACTTATTCGAAAAATTTGTTGAAGATGAATTATTTAAAGCCACCGAATACACTTTAATACATAGAACCAATACTTACGATCAAAACGAATCTAGGTATGCGGAAGATACGCTAAAACCAGATTTTAAATTTAGATGCAAAAGTACTCAGCAAGAATTTTATGTAGAAGCCAAATACCGTTCAGGGTTTAATGCAGATAATAAGATTGATGTAATTAGCTATACTCAAATAGAACGTTTTAAAGTTTTCCAACAAGAAGAAAATATACCAATTTTTATAGCAATTGGTTATGGAGGTATTCCTGATAATCCTGATAATGTAAGTTTAATTCCATTAGACCAGTTAAGCTATTTAGAGCTTTACCCTACATTTTTAAAGCGTTACAATGTCAATAAGGGACTGATTGATAGCGCTTCTTTAAATTTACCAAGAAAGCAATCCAAAGTAAAATCTAAAAAGCCTTTGGAAAAGCAGCCAGAAAAACATGAAAGCGCTGTTAAGCACACTACAGTAGCACCTTTTAAAAACAACAAAATTCTAGTTGCAGCTGGTATTGGCTTGGTTTTATTGGCTTTTCTACTTTTTAATGTCTTCAACACTTCCATAGAAGGGACTTTAAAACAAAAAACAACGGAATATTACAGCACCCTTCATTCAGGAAATATAGATGCTTTGGAAAATTTCATTAACCCGAGTGTGGATAAATGGTACAGTCAAACGGACGTTACATTAGAGGAGATTAAAGAAGACACAAGAAGATACATAAAACGCCATCCAGCAACAAGCACCGACATTCAATGGGACACTTTTAAAGTAACCCCCTTAAATGATGGCCATGCCGTAACCTACACTATGATTTATAAATTACTAAAAGAAAACAAGGGCAAGGACATTATTTATCATTTAAAAATACACGCTGTTTGGGATAAAGACTTAAAAATAAAGAGTCTTTATGAGGAGAAAATTTAAAAAATAAAACACTGTAAAAACAACCCCGAACATCCTCTTCATCTGCTCCGCCACTAAAGACCGCTCCAAAACCGCACACGATGTTTTTAGTATAAGGAATATAGACTAGTTTATACATACTACACGCATACAGATACACTATAAAGTTGTTTAATATTAAAAAATAGATTATATTTGCAATTATAAAGTTGATAATATGTAAAATTCCTGAAAATAAAATGCAAGCAACAGAGGAAGAAGTTAAAATATTTTTACAGGAATTTATTGCTAAAATAAACGCTAATATAGGTGGAGTTGGTCTTGTTATAAAAAGAGAGAGAGCAGCTAACCTTCAGACAATATTGGATTTAGAGTTAACAAATATTACTGTCAGAGAACATTTAAAAAAGCTAACTTATAAAGATTTCTACAAAGGACCTACGGAAGAGAGTGATGGTGGTCCAAGCTTGTGGGAATTTGGCAAAGAAATAAAAGGCAAAGAAGTCTATATAAAAATCACTCTGGGATACTTAAACAAGCCCACGATTTGCATCAGTTTTCATTATCCAGTAAGAACAATTAAATACCCATTCAAATGATTTACGAACAAATAGAAAGCCCTTTTTCGACAGGTAAAGCGAATTTGCTAAAGAAATTGAATGTCTTAAACTTTCGTAAGAATGAATTTGAGATAACTGAACATTTTTATGTTTGTGAAGATACCAACGAAGAATTTACTACTAGTGAATTAGATGAGATAAATATAAATCAAGTCTACAATCAATATAGGGATAAGTTTGGTTTGCCTTTTCCTGATCAAATCAAAAAAATTCGAGAAAAGTATGGTGTTTCGGCAATTAAAATGTCTGAAATATTAGGCTTAGGAGCTAATAGTTATCGGCTTTATGAACAAGGAGAGGTTCCAAGTGTTGGAAATGGTAGACAAATTTTAGGCGCAGAAGATCCCGAGACATTCAAGCGTTATTTAATATCAAATCAAGAATTGATTGAGCCTAAAGATTTTCAGAAATTAATTAAAAGGGTTGATGAATTAATTGACCTTGAAAGAATTAATAAATATCATAATCATGATTTGAAAGAATTATTTGGAAAAATAGCTTCTGATCAATATACAGGTTATAAGATGCCAAGTATTGAGAAAATTTCTCATATGATTCTTTTCTTTTCTGAAAATGCAGAAACGTGGAAAACTAAACTTAATAAATTATTATTCTATACTGACTTTTTAGCATTTAAAAATTCTGGATTTGGTATTTCGGGATTAGACTATCGAGCTATTCAATATGGTCCAGTTCCTTCAAAATATGGAAAATTATATGATGAAATTAGTAAAGGAGAATGTCTTAATCGAGTTTGTATTGAGGAACGAGATTATGAAGGGTCATTTTTCATTCCAAAATTAACTTTCAATGAAAAGCTTTTTGATGAATTTGAAATAGGAATAATGAAAACGGTATCAGATAGATTCAAATGGCACAGTGCAAATGAAATAAAAGAGTTGAGCCATGAAGAATTAGCATGGAAAGAAAATAAAGAAGAACAAAAGATAATTAGTTATAAAGATTATGGATTTAATCTTCAGACTATCTAAAAAATATAATTATGGAAAATGATAAAAAAAATGGAGGAGGAAATGAAAATGTTCCAGGACAAAATAAAGAGTTCAAAATTTTAGTAAATGCAAGAGAGAAAATTTGGACGGAAAAAATGATAACTTTTGATGAAGTTGTAATATTAGCTTTTGGAGTTGTTTCTTCAGACCCAAATGTTTCTTATACAGTCACCTATAAGAAAGGTGATAATAATAAGCCTGAAGGAATTATGGTAAAAGGAGATGAAGTAAAAGTTAAAGATGGAATGAGATTCAATGTTACACAAACTAATAGATCATAGTCCAGACCTTAAGAAATTAAGGGACGAAGGATATGAAATTAAACTTGAGAATAATCATATTCTTATAAGTAGCGTTCCATATATTAATTCTAGTAGGCAAATTAAATTAGGAACCCTAGTAGCTGTACTTACAATAGCGGGAAATAAATCAGGTAAACCAGATAATCATGTCGCTTACTTTATAGGCGAACAACCATGCAATAAAGATGGCTCGATAATTTCTTCCCTAGTTCATGGCCAAAATAGAACGGTTTTAGCTGGTGAAATTCAGGTTGATAGATCCTTTTCTAATAAACCACAAGGTGGTTATGTAGATTATTTTCATAAAATGACTACATATATAAATATTATAAGTGGGCCTGCACAATCGATGGATAACTCTGTAACTCCGAAAACCTTTAGACTGGTTGAGAGTATTGATGGTGATTCAGAATTAAAATATCCTGATACAAATTCGAGTAGAGCTGGAATATCTTTTATTTCTGATAAATTAAAAGCACAAAAAGTTGGAATTATTGGTGTAGGTGGAACAGGATCGTATTTATTAGATTTTGTTTCAAAGTGTCCGGTAAAAGAAATAAGAATTTTTGACAATGATGAATTCTTGCTTCATAATGCTTTTAGAGCCCCCGGCGCACCAGAAGAAGAAGTTCTTAAAGAGACACCAAAGAAAACTCATTATTTTCAAAGGATTTACTCAAGAATGCATAGTAATATAGTCGTAAGGGATAAGTATATTATTGAATCAAACTTAAGTGAGTTACAAGATTTGAATTTCGTTTTTATTTGTATTGATATAGGAAGTATAAAACAAATAATCATTGATTATTTATCAGTAAATAAGATTAGTTTTATAGATGTTGGAATGGGAATAGAATTGGCACCAAATAATTCTTTAATAGGAATGATTAGAACAACAACAAGCAAAAATGGCAATATAGATCATATATATTCTAATGGACGTATTTCTTTTGCAGATGGAAATGAAGATGATGAATATGGTCAGAATATTCAAATTGCAGAATTGAATGCACTAAATGCATCTTTAGCGGTAATAAAATGGAAAAAGCTATGTGGCTTTTACTATGATGCAGAACAAGAAAAGCATAGTCTTTTTTCAATTGATGATAATACAATATTAAATGAAGATTTTGAAACATAAATTTGTCGATAATATACCAGATATAATAGAGGATAAAGTTTTATATGTTTCTATGGAGTATGAAACTGTCATTCATAAGTGTGCTTGCGGCTGTGGCAACGAAGTTGTTACACCTCTTTCACCAACGGATTGGCGTTTAATTTTTAATGGAGAAACTATTTCTCTTGAACCATCTATTGGTAGTTGGAGTTTAGATTGTAAATCACATTATTGGATTACCAACAATATTGTCAATTGGTCATCTACATATAGACAAAAAGAGATTAATAAAGTTAGAAGGGTAGATTCTGAAGATAAGTATGAATACTACAAAATAAAAGGAAAAATGGAACAGCCGATGCCTGAAGAGATTGAAAAAGGAAAACAGAAGCAATCTTTTTGGCGGAGATTACTTTCTAAATTGTTGAGATAATATATCATTAATGGCTGCTAAACGTGAAAATAGCAATTTTTATAGCTTATGGCATGACTTCATTCATTGCTCGAATTGTTATGGCATAGTTAAATTACACAAAGGTATTTGTCCTATTTGCATGCATAACCATATCAAAAATGTAAGACATATAGAAATTCCAAGAGAGGGAGGTACGGTTGAAAAAATACCTCAAATGACTTTGATGGGTGCTATACCTTATACTGTTTATTCCTTACTCATATTAATTCAAAATGAATGGGAGCGCCCTCAACTGAATACGTTTTCTTTTTTAGAAGATAGTCATAAACCATCAGAAAAGCTTGTTATTGTGATTTTATTTTGGAGCCTGTTCGAATCATTAATGGAAGAGTTTTTTGCAGATTCTATGAAGGAATTGCCAGAAAAAATAAAAACTGATTTATTAAAAAGGTACTTTTCAATTTCCATTAGAATGGAAAGACTCTATCCAATTCTGCATGATTCAAGGTTTAAAAAAGATTTCACTAAAGTTGGAAATGAAAATATAACAAAGTTTATAGAAAAAGTTCATAAGGCAAGAAATGAATTTATTCATGGCCAACCTGAAAAAATTACTGATGAATTGGTAAATGAAACTATTAAAATGCTAGATCCTGTTCAAAAAGTTTGGATTTCATTATATAATTTGAAGTGTGCTAGATATGATTTTTAAAAAATAAAAATATGAAAAAAGGAATTAGTCTTGATCATATCTACGATTTAAGAAAAAAATTCACCTTACTTGGTCTAACGGGTGAGACAGTTTTAGGATGTTCAGATGTCGCAACTTGCTTAACAAATGGGTTTGGAGATGGTATGGAATTCGAAGACCCTATTATTGTATTTAAGAGGTTTCGAAGGTAATCTATACATAATGAGTACAGGAAACATAGAATTGTATATAATTACGCAAAAGAAAATTTCAAGCCGTTTACTGAAATAAAATATAAGTATGTCATTACTCTTTGTCTGCTTGAATTTGATCTTAATCATTTAAATAGAAAAACTTGAAAGATGCTTTTGATTCTTGCGGTTTAAAACATCAAGAGTTAATAGAACTATTATTGGAGCGGGTGAAACTTTTATAATTAATAAAACTATTTCTTCCAAAAATCTAAAAATACAGAAATTACTTCCCCCCAATCAACCTCTCCAACCGCCCCATCATATCGTCCTTCTCTTTTAGCATCCGTTCGTAAAGAGCGATTTTTTCGTCATGAAGTTTCATTAATTGGTCAATAGGATGGAAGGTAGGGTTGTTATTTATTACTGCTGCGTTATCGTTAAAAGTGTTGGAAATAACATTCACCGCCTGCTCCTCATCAAAATTCCTAAAAGCCTCTACGGGTATATGCAGCACTTGCGATATTTGTTGGAGTAGGGGTGTTTCAACCTCCTCTTTTTGTTCCAGCAAGGAGATTTTCTTTTGGTTCCATTCCTCGCCCAGCTCGTAGGCCAGCGCCTCCTGCTTAATCCCAAGCATCTCGCGAAAGCGTTTTATGTTGCGGCCTTGGTGTATTTTTGTCTCCATGTTTGGTTGTCTGTTTTCAGTTGTGGGTTATCTGTTGTAGGTTCTCGGTTGTCGGTTCTCGGTTGTCTGTTCTCGGTTCTCGGTTGTCTGTTCTCGGTTGTCGGTTGTTGGTTCTCGATACATTTTTATGTTCCGCTGTCACTCCACATAAAAACACTCGAACTGACAGTTATCAAATTTAATATTTTTTTTAATAAATTCCAGCCTTGTGAGTTCTAAAATATCCTTTGGACTGGGATAAATTATGCTTTTTGGCAGTTATGCACTCTGTGGTTAACAGTGGTCCCATCTTACCTTGGGATCTATCGAGGCCAAGAAAGTTCCCAAATTCCAAATCCCTAATCCCTAATCCCTCATCCCTAATCCCTCATCTCTGAATAGTATCAAGTCAAGGAAACATGGAATTCCTTTAAGTGGCCAAGAAATAAAGTGATATCAGTATGACCGCCCCACCCGTTAATTTTAACTATTACGATCTTTAAAATAAACATGTTAATGTAGCACCGATTATCACTATATTTGGCTTGAAGACAGTCCTATATCCCCTTTGTTCACCGTCCGCGTGTCGCTGAAGCTTTAGCGGAGGTACAAGCTTTATGCGTGAGTGAAGCTTCATTATCCGTTAGTCTTTGGCTTATTATAAACTAACCATAAACAAACCAATGAGCAAAACAGTGAAAGTTCTACGTGAGAATATTCCTGAAATAATGGATCTCTGGCAACATCAAGTTATAAAATCTGTTCCTGCTGCAAGGGATGCTAATGCAATTGCATTATTTGACCATCTACCTAATATCATCATGGATATTGCTGATCTAATGGAGCGAAGCGATGTAATGGCAGACATTAATATGGACAAAAAATATTCAGAAATTATAGACAATAGTGTTAACCACGGTAGGCACCGTGCGACTAGTGCGTATTATACTGTTGAACAAGTAGTTCACGAATACATTATTCTACACCGCACTTTGAGTAAATTTATAACTGTACATGGGGGCTACAATCAACAAATGTCAGATTTATTAAAGTTTGTAATTGAAACTTCCATTTTAAAATCTGTGGGTTCCTTTTCACTTGCAATTCAAGAAATGCAAGAAAAGCTAATAGGTACGCTTGCTCACGATATAAGAAACCCACTTGCAGCGGCGCAATTGTCTTTAGAAATGATGGAACAAGACAAAACTGGAAAATGGGCAGAAAAAACAAGAAAAGCAGCGCAGCGCAGCGTAAAGAAAGCCATAAGCTTAATAGAAGGACTTATGAACGGAATAACCGTTAAAGCTGGAGAAGGGATGATGTTGCATTTTGAAAGTATAGATTTAATAAAAGATATTAAATGGGTTTACGCAGAGAGTAAAGAGGTTTATACCAATGAAATAAATTTAGAATGTGAAGTAGAAAAAATAGAAGGAATATTTGACAGTACTGCGGTAAGAAGATTGCTTGAAAACCTTATTGGCAATGCGGTTAAATATGGGTTTGCTAAAAAACCAATCACTATTTCCATTATGGATGAAGAAGGTGCTGTTGAAATAAAGGTCCATAATTTTGGAAACCCAATTCCTGAAGAAAAACAGGAACAGATTTTTAAGTTTATGGGTACTGCAAAAAAAAATATAAAATCAGTTTCTGGAAGTTGGGGAATGGGTTTGACATTAGCACAAATTGTTGCTGAGGCCCATGGGGGGGATATAAACCTTGTGAGCGATAAAAGAACGGGTACTACGTTTATAATTACGTTAATAAAACACTTCAACGAGCCAGGAAAGAAGCGTGCAAAACTATCTTTTGTTGTAGAAAGTATTTAATCTATAAAAATACGCTCTCAAAACAGTGAGCATCCAAGCAGGAACGGCAACAGCCAAACGTTAGCAGCTAGGCAAGTGAGAGTGGTATACTTGTGGTACCCGAATATTTATGCAGGATGATGCTGGAAAGCCTTTTGCTACTATAACCATAGCTATTCCCGTAGAGGCCAAACATTATTTCACCGCAAAAATTGAAAGATTATTGGCGGAGAATACTTTTCTCCGGCAACATCACAGTCTTTTTAACCAATTGACAAAAAGAGAGATTGATGTTTTAAAATTTATGGCAACAGATACAAGTTCCCTCCAAATAGCGACAACATTAAATATTTCTGAAAATACGGTGAACACCCACCGCAGGAATATCAGGTCCAAGCTACAAGTAAAATCTCAATATGAGATTACAAAATTTGCTCAGGCATTTGATTTGATATAATTCTTATTCGCAATTAACTCGCATTAAATTATATAGAGAAAAGCGAATGAGGCTTTTCCTATATGTCAAATAGATTCCCATTCGTACTGAATTTCCCACTTCGTACTTCGTCGCTCGTACTTCACACGTCCTTACTTCTAAAATATCCTTTGTATTGGGATAAATTATGCTTTTGGTATTCTTTCTCCTGCGGGTAGAAGTGGAGGAAATTTAGGGTTCAATGTAGTTAATCTGCGGGGGAGTGGTTTTTTTCATAATGGCAAGTGCCCTCAAAAGATTGCCACGCTGCGCTCGCAATGACGCCAAAAATCATGAACGGTGACCGAGTGGATTCCAAGAAGCGCAGCGAATTGGAATTTGTATCGAGGCCACCCCAGCCGGTGCCTTCGATACTTTTCGCCTATCGGCGAAACACTCAGGCACCTGTGTTCAGTATTTTAAAAGAACCAATCATGACCGGTGACCGAGTGAATTTTAGCAAGCGAAGCGGCTAAAATTTGTATAGTTTACCCTGAGCGAAGTCGAAGGGAGGCCACCTCAGCCGAATCCCGAACCGGTGACCGAGTGAATTCGAAATGCGCCAGCAATTTCAAATTAGTATAGTTTACCCTTAGCATAGTTGAAGGGAGCCACCGCCTTACCAACTTCAATCCCATCTCAAATCCATTTTCAAATCCATTCCCCCTTTGAAGAGCCTGTCCCGAGCTTGACGAGGGAGGGCTAGGGGGATGTTTACTTGCACAGCGAACTGGAATTTGCCTGTGCTGAGCCTGTCGAAGTGTATCGAGGCCACCCCCGTTCCCAAAAATCATTCGTACTTCGTACCTCTAACCTCGTACATCGTCGTTCCTACTTAGTCTTTCGTACTTCGTCTTTCGTACTTTGTACTTCGTATTTCGTCGTTCGTACCTCGTCGCTCGTACCTCGTCGCTCGTACCTCGTCGCTCGTCGTTCGTACCTCGTCGCTCGTACCTCGTCGTTCGTACCTCGTCCTTCTAAAATACCCTTTCCCAAACTTGAATATCCCTTTGTTATAAAAGAGCTTTGCTAAAGCAATCCTTAAAAAGTATGTCATGGAAACAATTCAAAACCAATCATTTCAGACCCTGCCGCCAGTATTGGCAGCCAAACTGCAACAGCTAACAAAAGAACTTACCATTGAGAAGATATTTTTCCACGCCCCGAAAGCCAAAGCCTCTGGCCACCTTATACTAATTTCCGGCAGTACTAAGAATGTTGAGGTAATAGCCGCCCGGAAATGGCTTCGGAATGCTTTTAAAAATCACCGAGTGTTGCTTCACGTATTGGGTTCAGAGCCCATGCGGTATGGGTATAAAAATGGCCATCCCTTTATAGCGGCTTATTGTGTTGCTGCTGCAAAAGTTTATCAAAATACCGATTATAAATTTAGTCCATCCACACTATGGAAGGACTTTAAAAAGCGTTACAAAAAATTTGAACGGGACTATTTTTACGAACACGATGTGCTAATGACCCTGACCCATGATTTTTATGGCTTAGAGGCACGCACCAGTGTTTTTTTAACCTACATTTCCCTATACGAATATCACCTTACCTATTTGGAGAAGCTTTATATAGGTCAAAGTACGCTATTTAAATCCCTTACCCAAAGAATAAAATTCCTAGCCCAATACCTTCCATCCATTGAAGACTTATTTGTAAAACAAAATGGAAATACATACTACCTAATCGCCCAACTGGAAGTCGCGAGACAGGCGGCGGAGGATGGCGATGAAATGATAATTAACTGGGATCTGTACGCTGCGATTAAAGAAGTGGAGGCGCAATTGTACGCTATGGTCTCGGATCGCTTTCTGACATTGAAAAAAAGAATTAAGTCCAATAAACCCAGCAACGATACCTCAGTTGTTGTAGCGGAAAAATCACTTATGGACAAGCAATTGTTTGAGGTGATTGGCCAAATAAATAGGATAAAACAGCCAGAAGAGATTTATCTATTTCACAAAACCCAAACGGCTACCACTGCGCATTACTTTTTATTATTGATAGGACAGGGGATAGACACTGCAATTTTGAATAGGATGCAACAATCCATAGCCGCAAAGGCTACTTCAGCCTGTGGTGTCATCCTAATAGGGCACACACGGTTTTGGATACAAGACAACCTCTTTATCCATCAGGAATTCTTTAAAAAAATTGTGACATTAGAAAACAGGGTATTTAAAATCCCGGACAAACAATTTACAATGCATTGGGAAACATTCCGCAATCCATATTATGGCGACTTGGATTCTATGTACAAAGCCACTGATAAAATGGTTGCCCAATACTTTGTCCTGCGCGAGCATGCTGCTCAAGATAATGCGGAAGGTCTAAATACAATGTTCGCCACCGCCATCTTAAGAGCCTTTAGAACGCTGATATACGCACAGCTTTCCTATCAACCGCACTACCTGTCTGCCTACAATTTATGGATGCTATGCCTATATGCGCACCCCAATTTAAGGAATATGGAATATCTATTTGTAAAACTGAGCGGGGATGCGTTTTTTAAAAGCATGGATTATAGTACCAAATTTAATCATGGCCTAGACAGAATACCCGAAGAAAAAGGGCTTATAATGGATGAGATATTGAATGTATTGGCCGAAGAGCTAAAAACAGCTTGCGCAAACGCCAAGATTCCAGTACAAAGAAATATCGAATAATACCATTTGAAATGCGCCAGAAATTTTAAATTAGACTGTGCTGTGCTAAGTTTACCCTGAGCTTGGCTTGCCCTGAGCCTGTCGAAGGGTCGAAGGGAGACCACCTCAATGAAAATCCAAATCATAGGTGTCCGAGTGAATTTGAAATGCGCAGCAATTTCAAATTAGTATCGAGGCCACCGGCTACTGCATCCCAACAAAGTTGACCAAGTAATTTCAAATCATATCAACTGAACTCCCAAGAGCCTGTTCCCCTTCAAAGAGCCTGCCCTGCCCTGAGCTTGGCTTGCCCTGAGCTTGGCTTGCCCTGAGCCTAGCTTACCCTGAGCCTGTCGAAGGGTCGAAGGGTCGAAGAGTCGAAGCATACCAATGCCACCGTTAGCTTAACAAATTCCGATTCAACGTTTCAACAATTAACCAATTAACCAATTAAACAATTCACCATTTCAACAATTCCACAATTAACCAATTCCCAACCAAAGGTGTCCGAGTGAATCCCAAAGAGCGACAGCGAAGTGGGATTAGTATAGTTTACCCTGAGCGAAGTCGAAGGGAGGCCACCGACTCAACAATTAAACAATTAAACAATTAAACAATTCCACAATTAAACATTTACCCAATTCAACAACTCAAAAAACCCCCAAATTCCCAACCCCCACGGCATTCGCACTCTTAAAAAGATAAAACGTCTGCCCCACCTTATCATAAAACTTCATCCCCAAAACCGCAAGCGACGTTCCACTTACATCAGGTAAATCCACACCCATTTGAAAGGAATCCCCTGTATAGGTCTTGTCCAAATAGAGGGGAGCAGTGGTTTTCAATTGATACTTCAATGTGTCAAAATCAAAATGCAACAACCCAAGGGTAAGCGCCATATGGGTAGCCCCAGAAGGGAATCCTACCGCGTGAATGTCAAAGTTTGTAACTTCTAGATTCCTGTTGGCAAAATCATAGTGTAGGGTGGCTCCCAAAACCTCAGCCACATTACAAACCGGAGTAAAATCAAACCTCCCCAGCAAGTCCTTTCCCCTATCAGTGGTCAACCCTTGTCCCACGCTGCGTTGGCCCCTCACACTCACCGGATCCATTTTTTTTAAATCGGTAAATAAGGTCATCATCCGTCCGTGGAGCGTTCCATCTTTCCGCACACATAAAAATGGAGCCAACGCAATCCTAAAATGCTTTTTCACACTACTGCAATGCCCAAATTCACTGGCATTTTCCCTCGTGCGAACCATGCCTGGGCTATTTTTTATATTTTCAGTCGTAAAACCCCCTCCAGCGGCCCGCGCTAAATCCCCTCCATTTTTTGATCTGTAATAGGTAACATCCCCAAGGGTACCCTTAAGTCGAATAACTCCTATCTGTTTTGCCATAATTTAAATATTTAATACTAAGATACTATAAATAAGGGAAATAGCTATAGTGTATTTAAAATAAGGTTATAACGTATATAAAATGTATTTATAGCGTATTTAAAGCGTGTTTATAACGATTATAAAGCATATAATATATTACCATATTATACAGTAACCCTCTTATTAACCCGCTTCAGTAACAGGAAATAGGTTGTTAAGTCAGGAATATATCCTGTAACCTACCCAGTAGCTGTAGAAAAAACAGGGGGGAGTAACTTGGAATGTAAAGTTTAGACTTGCCAAAAGGATGGAATTCAAATTTTAGTGCGGGGGCCTGCTGCCAATGTTTTTATAGAGAATGGAAACAAAATTTCAGCTACCCTTACCAAAATGGTCCATATTAATGCATACAAACAGCTTTACATTTTTACAGATGCCGCCCAAGTAGGGTCGCATTGAAAATGCTATTTATAAATGAACACGCTTTGCAAAAGCGCGCCAGAAGGGAATAAAAACGGGTGAAAAATTTTAAGTCTTGAATAAAAAAAACTCCCGAAGATAATCCGGGAGTTTTTTGTGGTACATAAATATTTCAACTACAAAACCCCAACTTCAACCATACATTCCCGCATCATGTTGTAGGTACGAGCAATATCGTTATCCAGTCCAATACTAAAACGAATCAAACCATCACTAAGTCCCATTTCCTTTTGCTCTTCTTCAGGAATTTCTGAAGATGTAGAAGAACCGGGAGCGCTGAAGAGCGTTTTGTAAAAACCTAAACTCACTGCCAAATAGCCAAGATTTTGCTTTTGCATTAGTTCCATTAACTCGTTGGCTTTATCAATACCGCCAACGTCAATGGTCAACATCCCGCCAAAGCCATACTCCTCATTCATCATTTTTTTGAAAAGCTCATGGCCTGTATGCGATTTCAATCCAGGGTAAACAGTTTTCAAACCATCCGCCTCAAACTTTTCGGCTAAATACAATGCATTTTCACTGTGTTGTTTTATTCTAATGTGAAGTGTTCTCAAATTTTTCAGAATAGAAGCTGCGCGTAAGCTATCCATCGCTGGCCCAAGAAGCATATTGGCGCCATCGTTTACACTTCTAAGGCTATCAATAAATTCCTGTGTGCCACAAGTTACGCCACCCATAGTGTCACTACTTCCGTTTATAAATTTTGTTAAACTGTGCAAAACAATATCAGCCCCTAATTCTGCTGGTGAAATGCTCAACGGCGAAAAGGTATTATCCACCAACAATTGGAGGTTGTGCTTTTTCGCAATTTTTGAAAGCGCATCAATATCGGCAATTTCTAAAAGTGGGTTACTAACGGTTTCGCAATAAATAATTTTTGTATTTTCAGAAATAGCGGCTTCAACTAAATCGAGTTTGGTAATATCTACAAATGAAGTTTCAATATTTAAGCGAGGTGCAAAATTTTTCAAAAAAGCATAGGTTCCGCCATAAATAGTACGGCTGGAAACTATGTGGTCGCCCGCTTTGCAAAGTTGAAGAATAGCTGGTGTTATAGCGCCCATTCCACTAGCAGCAACGTTTGCGGTCTCGGTGCCTTCCATCGCGGCAAGGGCCTGTCCTAAATATAAATTAGAAGGGGTAGAGTGTCGAGAATAGAGATAACATCCATCTGCATTTCCTTCAAAAGTATCGAACATTGTTTTTGCTGAAAGAAAGGTGTAGGTTGATGAATCTGAAATGGAAGGATTAACACCTCCAAATTCGCCAAAGTATTGTAAATCCTGAATTTTGTTTGCTGGTTTAAAAGCCATAATCGTAATTTTTAGCAAATTTGCAAAAATTTAAAATAGCTATCAAATTATAGCTCATCTCATTTGGTCATTCTTCCGTAATCCACAAATCCACAAATCCACAAATCCACAAATCCACAAACTGATCAATTAACACCTAAAATTTTTAAAGCACTAACCTTTTAAACTCTTAAACAGTATTGTACCTTTGCATTTCCATTTTAAAATCAAAAAATATGAGCAAATATGATGTAGCAATAATAGGTTCAGGTCCTGGTGGATATGTAGCAGCAATTCGTTGTGCACAATTGGGAATGAAAACTGCAATCATTGAAAAATATGATGTTTTAGGTGGAACCTGCCTAAACGTGGGATGTATTCCAAGCAAGGCCTTGTTAGATTCTTCACATCATTACGAAGATGCCATGAAACATTTTGAAGAGCATGGTATCGAAATTCCAGGCGAAATAAAATTGAACTTCAAAAAAATGATAGAGCGCAAAGCCTCGGTAGTGGATCAAACCACTAAAGGAATTGCGTTTTTGATGGATAAAAACAAAATTGATGTTTTCACCGGAATGGGTGCCTTTAAGGATGCAACCCATATTGAAATTACAAACGGGAAGAAAAAAGAAACCATTGAAGCTACAAATACTATCATAGCTACGGGCAGCAAGCCTGCAACGCTTCCTTTTATAAAACTAGATAAGGATAGAATTATAACTTCTACTGAAGCGTTGAGCTTAAAAGAAATACCAAAACATCTCGTGGTTATTGGAGGTGGTGTGATTGGCCTTGAATTGGGTCAAGTGTACCATCGTTTGGGTGCCGAAGTTTCTGTGGTTGAATATATGGATCGAATCATTCCAACAATGGATTCATCACAGAGTAAGGAATTGATGAAAGTAATGAAGAAACAAGGTGTTAAATTCTTTGTTTCACACAAAGTTTCCGCAGTTTCCAAAAAAGGGAAAGAAGTAACTGTTACTGCTACCGATAAAAATGATAAAAAAGTAACTTTCAAGGGTGATTATTGCTTAGTTTCCGTTGGAAGAAAACCCTATACCGATGGCTTAAAAGCCGAAAACGCTGGTGTGAAAATTACCGAGCGCGGAATGATTGACGTTAACGACCACCTTCAAACAAACATTAATAACATTTATGCAATTGGCGATGTAGTTCGCGGCGCTATGCTAGCACACAAAGCTTCGGAAGAGGGAGTTTTGGTTGCAGAAATACTTGCTGGACAAAAGCCGCATATTGATTATAACCTAATTCCCGGCGTAGTTTATACTTGGCCAGAAGTCGCTTCCGTTGGAAAGACAGAAGAACAATTGAAAGATGCCAAAGTAGAATATAAAGTAGGCCAATTCCCCATGCGTGCGTTAGGAAGAAGCCGTGCAAGTGGTGATACTGATGGTTTTGTGAAAATTCTATCAGACAAAAAAACCGATGAGGTTTTGGGAGTACATATGGTTGGCGCACGCGTTGCAGACTTAATTGCAGAAGCAGTTACAGCAATGGAATTTCGCGCGAGTGCTGAAGATATAGCTAGAATGAGCCATGCACATCCAACGTATGCTGAAGCTGTAAAAGAAGCTGCACTTGCTGCAACAGATGACAGATCATTACATGTTTAATGTCTAATATGCCATAATAAAAAAGTCCCGCTTTTAGCGGGACTTTTTTATTAGATAGTATACAATTTATTATTGTATGATTCCTCCACAGGAAACTCTGCTTCCTGCAGCACCACTTGGCTGAGAAACAAAATCATCTGTTCCCTCGTGTACTATTACTGATTTACCTAAAATATCTTTGTTTTCATCGCCGCAACCTATACACCATTGGTCCGTTTGCATTGCAATTTTGCCATTTCCGTCGGCATCAACTTCAAAATTACCTATATCACCTTTATGGTATCCTTCCGCATCACCCCACTTTCCGTGTTTTTGGTGAGTTGGATTCCAATGTCCACCTGCCGATGTGCCGTCAGCGGCACTACAATCTGCTTTTTCATGAATGTGTATGGCATGCATTCCAGGTTTTAAACCATTGAATTTAGCCTCCATTGTTACCATTCCGTTTTCTTCTGATAAATAGACTTCACCTTTTGCCGTACTTCCACTTTTTGATTCCATAGAAACGGAAACAGTTTTTGGCGCTTCTTTCATGGCATCTTGGTCAGAGTCCATTTGAATGGAATCATTCATTCCGTCCATTTTGTCCATATCCTTTTTTTCATTTTTACAGCCTACAAATGCAGTTAGTGCAATGGCTACAAATAATATTCCTAATTTTTTCATTTGGAAATTTTTTTAATAGTTAATGTTGGTTTTAATAATATTAAAGGTAAGATTTCAATTTGCAGTTAGCAAAATTTTATACAAATCTTAGCATTTGAATTACACCTTGATTTATTGACAATTTTGCTTCTAAAAATTAAATTAACGTGGTAATTACCTGGGTTTTGGTGTGCAATGTTTTGTGCACCGGACATTTATCGGCAATTTCAAGTAGCTTTTTTTTCTGTTCTTCTGAAAGATTTCCTGATAGTTTTATTTCGCGGGTAAAGGTGTCAATTTTTGCTGAATCTTCTTCACAATGCTCACAATCAAACGCATGATCTTTTAAGTAATTGATATGACAAGTAACATTTTTAACTTCCCACTTTTTTCTTCTAGCATACATCTGTATGGTCATCACGGTGCAGGCGGCGAGTCCTGCAGAAAGAAATTCATAGGGCGAGGGGCCGAAGTTGTTTCCCCCAAACTCAATAGGTTCATCGGCTATAAAATGATGGTCCCCCAATTTTAAATTTGTAGAAAACTTATTATCACTATCCAAACTTGCTGCAACTTTACTTTTGCTTTTTATGTATTCTGGAGGTGGAATATCTACATAGCGTGATGCCCAGCCCGCAATAACGCTGCCTACATATTTTGAATCTTCTTTTTTGGTTAGCATGTGATCCACACCATCTAGTGAAACAAAACTTTTTGGGTGTTTTGCAGCTTTATAAATTTCTTCGGCATTTTTTATTCCTACTATGGTATCCTGTGGCGAATGTAAAATTAAGATTGCTTTGTGAAAGTTTTTAACCATATCTTCCAGCGATTTGTTTTCAAGATCGTCCAAAAACTGTTTTTTTATGGTGAAATCAATTCCTCCTAAATTCACTTTTGCCTTTCCGTTTTTGGTTATTTCGTGTGTACTATCCTTTAGCAAATGCATCACATGCGTTGGGTGGCTGGGCGAATTGATTATTGCAACCGCTTTTATGGATTTAATTTTTGAAGATGCAAATATAGCTGCCGCTCCACCTAAAGAATGGCCAATCAATAGGGTGGGAGCCATATAATTTTTTTCTAAAAAAGTAGCAGCATCAACAAGATCTTCCACGTTTCCGGAAAAATTTGTGTTTTCAAAATCACCTTCGCTTTCTCCCAAACCCGTAAAGTCAAACCGAAGCACACCAAAGCCAGAATCGGTTAGTGCACGGCCAATATTCTTGATGGCAGTCAAGTTTTTGGTACACGTAAAACAGTGTGCGAAAATTGCAAAGTTATGTGGTCTTTGGTCCAAAGGAAGCTCCAAACGGCCGGCGAGCTGTTCTTCGTCTTTGTTTGTGAAAGATACTTTTTGAATTTTCATGATTGTTGTTTTTTGGTATGTAATTTAAAGAAGGAGGCAGGTAAAGCTATCAAAAGTTTTTCTTTTTCTATAATTGCAGTGGCTTTGTCAATTTCACCCAAAAACTCACCGTCTATTTGGAAAGGCACTTTTTTTCTTGAGCTAATTTTAGCTTTTTGGGTTGAAATAACACGAACAAAATCTGGTGACATTTCAGGTTGCTCGTTTATGGTTTTGAAAATTTCAACGAAATCAAGGTTTTTAAAAATGAGTATTTCAAACTTACCGTCGTTCATTTTTCCATGGGGGTTAATGGTGGCGCCAGTTCCGAATTTGTTGGCATTAGCAATGGCAAGTAGAATTCCGGTTTCTTCAACTGTTCCTTTATCGGTTTCAACAGTAAAATGAAAAGGCGATTCGGAATTTAAAAGCGTGGGAAATGATTGTAAAAAATATCCAAATTTTCCACGTATGCCTGATTCCTCATAATTTTTTATGAGTTCTGCGTTTATGCCCATATCGGCAATGTGAAGACAAATCTTTTCATTTATAAAAATCACATCCAGTTTCATCGTGCAATCAGACAGAGCAATCTCAATTTGTTCCGAAAGGCTTTGCGGCAGGTTAAAGTTTACCGCTATTCCATTAGCCGAACCTGCGGGAATTATTCCTAAGCAGATTTCTGATCCCAGAATACATTGTGCCACCAACGAAATTGTCCCGTCACCACCCGCTACCAATATTCGTAACGGCTTTTCTTCTTTTATTAGTGACTCAATATTTTCTTTGTCTTTTTTTCCGCTGGTTTCAAAAAGTTTGAAACCGTAACTTCTTTTGGCTACTTCGTTTTTTACCGAACTTATAATTGGTGCTTTGTCGGAATCACCTGAGATAGGGTTGACTACAAGCAAAATATAATTTTCTGAATTCATTAGTAGAGATTGTTTTTAAAATTAAGTAATTTGGAAATGCTAAACCGTTAATGAAATCTCAATAAATGAAGCTTGATTTAAAACTCTACCGGGGTTATGTAAACGACGAAGAACTGGTTGTTTTTGGCCACGTTTTCAAATCCTGGGCTCCGGATAAATACAGACTGGACCGCAAAGGAATTCGCCATGCGGTTTCGGTTATTCATATGTTTAGAATAAAACCATTGGAAAATGTTGAGGTTAAACTGAATTTTAAAAATATTCAGATTACTACAAAAACATTGGCAGATGGTTACTTTCGCTTTACAGTCCCATATTCTGAAAAACTTGAAAGTGGCTGGCATCCCTATGAAGTGAGCTGTGAACTTTATGATTATGGCATTGTTGAAAACTCTGAAATATTAAAACCATTTGAAAGTAAAGTAGCTGTCATTTCTGATATTGACGATACCTTCTTGGTTTCGCACAGTGGAAATTTTCTGAAGAAACTCTACGTTCTGCTTCTTAAAAACATTAATAAACGTAAGGTTTTTGATGATGTGGTTCCATATTATCAAGCGCTGAGCAAAGCAGGGCAAGAGAATGAAATAGCCTCCAATTCATTCTTTTATGTTTCCAGCAGCGAGTGGAACCTATATGAGTTCATTGATTCCTTCGCACGGTTGCATAAACTTCCAAAAGCGGTCATCAAATTGAAAAAAATCAAAACGGGAATCTCAGATTTTCTTTTTACCGGAAGAGGAAGCCACGACCACAAGTTCGAAAAGATAAAGGATATTATTATGTTTTATCCAAAACTTGAGTACGTTTTGATGGGCGATGATTCACAGAAAGACCCAGATCTATATGAACGCGTTGTGAAGATTTTTCCGGAAAACATTAAGGCAGTTTACATACGGCAGACCTCGAAACACCAAAAAGCCAGTGCCCAACTAATTTTAAAAAATATTGAAAGCATGAACGTGACAACCTGTTATTTTAAAAATAGCGAAAAGGCAATAGTCCATTCCAAACGCATTGGGATTATTTAATTACAAAAAGGAGGAATTTTTTTCCTCCTTTTTGTAACATTTTGGTCTATTGTTTTGGGTAAGGGTTTCTTTCAAACTCATCCCTCTCATAAAATCGATCTTCATCATAGTTTGATTGGGAGGATTTTTTATCTCGATTTTAGGTGTCCATTACCAATACTTCATAGTCCCTGTTAATGGTATCGCCTTTTCGGTAGCGTTTGGTTTCGGCAAATGTACGCTGGTTTATTCCGTTTGCGAGTACCGTTTCATTTTCCTTGTCAAGATTTACCATCCCAATGGGAATGATAATATGTGTATCCCCCTCATTGTTTACAAATTCACGTATTTCCGGATTTTTTGGCCTGCCGTAGGGATCATGGTTTGCGTCTATAATGGTTTTATCTACTTCCACATCTAAATAAACCACCCGTTTGGCGACCTTGTTTACCAATATGTTATCTACCTTTCCCACAATCCGATTATCTACATCGCGAACTTCCCAATTGCGAACATCGGGATTGTCACTTGCTACTTCATAGTCTGAGAGTTCGTCGAGTGTGTTTAAATGTTTTTCTTCTTTTTTCATAGTTTCTTTTTTTAGAGTTCTTTCCTTTCAGATTCATTCATTTTTTGGAGTAAGATTCCAGCTTTTTCAAAAAAACTTTTTACATCTTTTCTTTGTTCAAGGGTAGGTGTTCTCATTCCAATTTTTGCCGCAGCTGCCGTTACTTCATCCGCTTCGGATGCAAGGTTTTCATATTTCTGCTCCTGTATGGTGTTTAGTGCCGTGGCAATTTCAACAGAGGCATTTTTTATTTTGTCAGCGTGTTCTAAAGACTGTGGGTCTTTCGTAACAAAAAAGGCATTTTCACGCGCTTTTTTCCAAATTAGCCGAAATATCTACGCCCAAGTTATTGGCTTCTGCCTCAGTGGCGGTAATTAAATGGATTAAAGCCCCGTTGGTATATTCATGTTCCAAGCCCATTTTGCTATTATTTATATAGGTAAGATAGTTGGAAATAGCTTTTTCCGTAACCACAGTTCCGTATTTACCGGTATATAGGGTGGTGGAATCGCGGTCCATATCCATCTCCGCATCTCGTGTTCGTATTGTGTCCTGAACAACGGTTTCATCAACAAGAGTATCGTAATCATCACTGTAAGCCCAGAAAAAAATAAACAATTGCCAAAATGACCAAAACCAAGATTATCCAGGGCCAAATGGGTTTTTTCTTTTCAATTTTATTTTCTGCCATAATAAATGCTTTTTGGTTGATACTAATTTGTTTTCATTCCTAAAAGTAAAAAATCTGCAAACGTCCCTGCGCTAGTGAATTGTTAACTAAACTGTTAAATGATGCTAATTGACGTAATCCGTTTAATTTTTAATCCATATCAATTTTTTGGTAGTAGTTTAACGTTTTCATTTATATTTTAAACAACTAATGTTTTATTTTTAGAATATGAATAAGAAAGATGGCAAAAGCGGATTTATCTTCACAAAACATACTCCCAAAGACCAATCACCCTTCGAGAAACTTTTCGATGTTTTTCAGGAATTGATTACGCACACATCTGGAGATTTCGACGAAGCAATGGACTGGTTGAAACAGATAGATGAAGAATATAAGCTTACAACTGACGATTACACTTTGGATGATTTTGTTGAAGACCTTAAAAAAAAGGGGTACCTCCGCGAAGAAATAAAAATGGATGGTTCAAGCGGTCTGGCCATTACTGAAAAAACCGAGCGAGCACTTCGGAAGAGAGCTTTGGAACAAATCTTTGGAAAACTTCGGAAGAGCGGTGCTGGAAACCACCGTACAAAGCAAACGGGCAGGGGAGATGAACAGGCTGGAGAGTTTCGAGATTACCGATTTGGCGATTCCCTAGAACAAATATCAATGACAGAAAGCTTCAAAAATGCACAGATTAATCATGGCTTGGGAGATTTTACGCTGTCTGAAAATGATTTGGTGGTTGAAGAAACTATGTACAAAACCCAGATGAGTACGGTTTTAATGATAGACATCAGCCACAGTATGATTCTTTACGGGGAAGATAGAATTACGCCAGCAAAGAAAGTAGCAATGGCACTTTCGGAATTTATTACAACCCGTTATCCAAAAGATACTTTAGATATTTTAGTCTTCGGAAATGATGCGTGGCCTATTAAAATTAAGGATTTGCCGTATTTGAATGTGGGGCCATACCATACTAACACAGTGGCTGGACTTCAATTGGCTATGGATTTGCTTCGCAGAAAACGAAACACCAACAAACAGATTTTTATGATCACCGATGGAAAACCTAGCTGCGTGCGGCTATCGGATGGACGTTATTATAAAAACAGCAATGGCCTTGACAGTTATATTGTAAACAAATGTTACGCAATGGCTTCACAGGCAAGGAAACTTCATATACCAATAACAACTTTTATGATTGCCGAGGATCCATATTTAATGCAATTTATTGAACATTTTACGGCAGCCAATCAAGGCAAGGCATTTTACACAGGCTTAAAAGGTTTGGGAGAAATGATTTTTAGTGATTACGAAACAAATAGAAAAAAAAGAATTAGATAAATGATGAATATAGAAAAAATCAAAACATTCGGCGAACTCAAAAAAGCGGGTTACGAACCAAAATCAATAAAAGAAGAATTGCGCCGCAATCTGCTTCAAAAAATAATGAAGAAGGAAGCTCCTTTTGTGGGTATTCATGGATATGAACTTACAGTAATTCCAGAATTGGAGCGCGCCATTCTTTCAAAGCATAATATCAATCTTTTGGGACTCCGTGGACAAGCTAAGACACGCTTGGCGCGACAAATGATTGGACTTTTGGACGAATACGTTCCCGTGGTAGAAGGCAGTGAAATAAACGACGATCCTTTCAGCCCAATTTCCCGTTATGCCAAAAACTTAATGCACGATAAGGGTGATGATACACCTATAAGTTGGCTTCATCGGAACGATCGTTTTTCAGAAAAACTTGCAACACCAGATGTTACAGTAGCAGATTTAATTGGAGATGTGGACCCGATAAAAGCTGCGAATTTAAAACTGACTTATGCAGATGACCGCGTGATTCATTTTGGGATGATACCGCGTAGCAACCGATGTATTTTCGTTATTAATGAATTGCCCGATTTGCAACCGCGAATTCAAGTAGCGCTTTTTAATATTTTGCAGGAGGGTGATATACAGATTCGTGGTTTTGCAGTGCGTTTGCCGTTGGATATTCAATTTGTTTTTACGGCAAATCCGGAGGATTACACAAATCGAGGAAGTATTGTAACTCCGTTAAAAGATAGGATTGGTTCACAGATTTTGACACATTATCCTGAAGATATTAAAACGGCAAGAACCATTACAGAACAGGAAACCACAGAAGCAGTAAAAGCTAAATCAAATATTTATGTACCCGAATTGGCGAAAGATATTTTGGAACAAATAAGTTTTGAAGCTCGTGAAAATGATTTTATTGATGCAAAAAGCGGTGTGAGTGCACGTTTAAGTATTACTGCTTTTGAAAATCTTTTGAGTACTGCAGAAAGACGTGCTTTGCAAAATGGTGAAGAAAAAGCTACAGTGCGGTTGGGAGATTTTATTGGTGTAATTCCTTCAATTACTGGAAAAATTGAATTGGTTTACGAAGGCGAACAGGAAGGCGTTTCCCAAGTTGCGCAACAATTAATTGTGGATGCTGTAAATACTACCTTTAAGGAACGATTTCCAAAAATTGAAAAGCTCACAAAAGAGGGTGATCCAGATCCGTATGCTGAAATAGTAGCGTGGTTCTTTGAAGAAAATGATTTTGAGCTTCTCGATTCCTATTCTGATGAGGAATATAAAAACGAATTAGACAGAATTATTCCGTTGCAACAATTAATTGAAAAATACCAACCAGAAACTTCAAAAAAGGATAGTTATTTTTTAAAAGAATTAATTCTTTGGGCATTGGCTGAGAACAAAAAACTGAGCAAATTCAGTTTGGGGAATGGACTTCATTTTAAAGACATGTACGGAAGTTATATCAGTGGACTTTAAAATTTTTAGCACTAAAAAACCGCCAGTTTTATTTAAAACTAGCGGTTTTTTCTTTTTTTAATGGATATTAAATATTTGGAATTACCAATTCATCGCCTGGATGAATCAAGTCTGCGGATTTCAATTTTCCTTTGTTCGCTTCAAAAATAGCGTTGTATTTATTCGCATCTCCATAATAGTGCTTAGCAATTTTACTTAAAGATTCTCCGCTTTGTACAGTATGGTTTGCAAACACCGAAGAGTCGGCTACTTTTATATCGGCCATAATATCCGTAGGATTTTCACCACCAACTTTTTTTATTTCGTCCCATAGAAGGTTTTTCTCATAAGGAGTTTTTGCAGTTCCCCAAACTTTAAGTTGGCCGTTTTCTTCTTTTACATCACCGTTTTGAATATTTAGTTTTTCACCTAAATCCAAAACACTTTGATATTTTGATTTGATCATTTTTTTAAATTTTAAAAATTAATTATTAAATATAACATTTTATGGTTTGTATTTTTTGCAGTTAATAAAACTTTAATATTTATGTAATATAATTGAAAAACCCTCAGAAAATTTACCAAAAAATTAACTAAAGATTAATTACAATTAATAAAAATTTCACTGCACTTAGAATATCTTTGATGTAAATATTTAAATCAACGAAAACTATTATGAAACTTAAAACAATTGTAATGTCTCTAGCAGTAGTAGCAATGCTTTTTGCTAGCTGTGAAGACTCAAAAAAGAAAGAAGCTGAAGCACAAGCACAAGCTGAAGAGATGCGTATGGAACGCGAAAAAGATTCTTTAATGAAAGTTGAAGAAATGAATACAGCTAAAATGGCCGAAATGGAAGCTAACTCAATTGCTGCAAAAGCAATGGGTAATGCAGATTTGTCAACTTTAGTTAGTGCACTTCAAGCTGCAGACTTAGCCCAAACGTTTAAATCTGAAGGTGAATATACCGTTTTTGCACCGACAAATGAGGCTTTCAATAAAGTTCCGAAGGCAACAATGGAAAATTTAATGAAACCTGAGAACAAAGAGCAACTTCAAGGATTGCTTAAATATCACGTTCTTCAAGGAAAAATGAATGCTACAGATGTTTTGGCTAAAATTAAAGCAGCCAATAACAAACTTGATGTTACTACACTTAACGGTGAAGTTTTAACTTTGTCTGAAAAAGGAGGAAAAGTAATGATCAAGGATGCAAAAGGCAACACTGCTACTGTAACAACTGCCGATGTGGATGCATCTAATGGCGTTGTACACGTTATTAATAAAGTGTTAATGCCAAAGATGTAATTCATTTTTATGAATTTAAAAAGCCCCAGAAATGGGGCTTTTTTTTATGTAGATTTTTTACTTAAATATTCAAGTTTCCGCAAGTCTTCCTTATTTTTTATAGCATAACTGATGTCGTGTTAATGACAGCTACAGCCACCGTCCATAAACCCGTGGGTTTCTTGATGCCAAGGAAAAGCTTGGTTGTATTTATCCATTTCCCAGAAAAAGGGAAGACGCTCTTTTGGATTGTTGCCAATTTCATTCATTGTTTCGGTATCGTACAATCTGCCGTTAATCATCACCATTTGTATGGATTGTGGATTTTCTATGTTTTCCAGTGGATTTTCATCCATTATAATTATATCAGCCAGTTTTCCTTCTTTTAATGAGCCAATCTCTTCTCCAGCACCAATATATTCCGCAGAATTAATAGTAGCAGATTTCAAGGCTTCCAAATTACTCATCCCACCTTGCTGTAACATCCAAGTTTCCCAATGTGCTCCCAAACCTTGCAACTGTCCATGCGCTCCCATATTTACCTTTACTCCTGCATCGCTCAAATTTTTTGCGGTTTCTGAAACTAGAATATGACCATTTTTATATTCTTCCTGTGGCGTTTTCATTCTATGCCGAGAACGGCTGTCTACAATGCTACGAGGCGTGAACGTTAACAGTTTTTTGTTTTCCCAAACATTATCACGTTCATAATAATACTCACCATTCATCCCACCATAGTTTACAATAAGAGTAGGTGTGTATCCAGTTCCACTTTTGCCCCAAACTTCAAGTACATCTTTATAATCTGGAGCCACGGGAATGTTATGTTCTACGCCCGTGTGTCCATCAATAACCATCGTTAAATTATGATAGAATGTAGAACCACCTTCGGGAACCACGTTAATACCCATTTCTCGAGCAGCTTGTAGCACTTGTTGGCGTTGGTCTCGACGTGGTTGGTTATAGCTTTTCACACTCTTTGCTCCAAAGGCCTTTGTGCGACGAATACTGCTTCTTGCATCATCCAAATTATTTATAACGGCTTTAAAATCGCCATCGGCACCGTAAAGAATGAAACCTGTAGAAAATAATCGCGGCCCCACCAACTCACCACTTTTTTGAAATTCAGAAAGCGTAAAAACAGTTTCGGTATTAGCTGAAGGATCGTGCGATGTTGTTACACCAAATGCCAGATTGGCCATAAAAGGCCAGTATTGTTGCGAGGGCAATCCATCACGGAACGCTCCCACGTGTGCGTGAGCATCTACCATTCCCGGCATTATAGTTTTTCCTTCTGCGGAATAAACTTTTGTGCCTGCAGGAACAGAAACTTTATCGGCTTCGCCAACAGCTTCTATTTTATTACCGTTAATAACGATGGTTCCGTTTTCAATTACTTGATCGTTTTCCATTGTAATGATGCGTGCGTTAGTGAAAGCAATCCTTCCGTTGGGTTTATCCACAGGAGCCTGCAAGCCAATCTTTGTCCCAGAGGAAATTACATCTGGAACTTTTTCTGGGGAACCAGTTAAAAAAGTAAATCTGTTTTTTAATTCATTACTGAAATATTCATCGCCCAAGGTCCACATTACTTTTTGGCTGTTTGGCGACCAATGAATATTAATTCCAACATCTTTGGCGAGTTGTGAAACTGGTAACGCCTTGGTTTTGTCATCCAAATCAAAAGTTTGTCCGGTAAGTGCCAAAGGCGCTACAAATAGTTTATGAAGGTTTGTAAAGGCTATCCATTCGTTGTCTGGACTTGGTATTAATCTATTGGCATATTTAGAAGTGATGTGTGTTTTTTCATCATTTCCGTCAATGTTTACACTTATCAATTTTTTTTCAATATCCCCAAAATAGGTCCCCCCCGGTTTGCAGAAAAACTCGTTTTCCATCTTTACTAAACATAGGATATTCACCTTTATCAATAACGAACTTTTCATTATTTCCATTGGAATCCATCAAATAAATACCTTTATTTTTTGTAAAAGTGAAACCTTGATCGGTGTTTCCAATTTCTTTTTTATATGCAATTTGCATCCCATTAGGAGAGAAAGAGGGGGGTTCTATAAATACCTTTTTTTGATGTTAATTTTACAGGATTTCCACCGCTAGCAGCAATTTTATAAATAGCGCCTTTTTCCAAATCGTTCCAAGTAACGTACACTATTTCAGACCCATTTGGTGAAAAGGTGGGCTCGAATTCAAAATCGTTACTGTTAGTAAGTCGTTGCGGTTCGCCATTAGGCAAAGTCTTTTTGTATAAATGACCCAAAGCACTGAAAACGATATATTTTCCATCAGGCGAAGTGACAGCATGTCGAATCATTTTTGGGGTAAAAGTTTCGGTTTCAATTTTATTATTGAAATGAACGGTTTCCGCTAAATCAATATTTACGTTTGCTGTAAATGGAATGTTGGTAACCGCCAAAGATTTCACATCAATTTTATTGATTTTTCCCCCACTCCAAAAAATGATTTCGCTATTGTTTGGCATCCAACTAAAATTGGGATAAACGCCAAAAAGCGCCCAAGCTTCCTGTTGATCTTTATTTAGTTGATCGTAAATAGGCCATTCCTCACCAGTTTCCAAATCTTGAATAAAAAGCACGCTTTTGGTACGTACTCGTTTAACGAAAGCCAACTTTTTGCCATCGCGTGAAATTGTTGGTCGAGCAGCGCCTCCTGGGCCGCCAGTTATTGTTTCTGTTTTCCCCGTTTCAAATTCATACCGTTTTATAACATAAATTTGGTCGTTGGGGTCTTTGTTGTATTGAAAATTACCGCCCGGATACATATCTTCACAGTAATACAGGTATTTTCCATCAGGAGAAACAAAAGGCTCGTTTACATCCTGTTGATCGTTTTTGCGTTTAGTGAGTTGCAGACCCGTTCCACCAGATTTGTGATACTGCCACATTTCACCAGCCCCTAAACTTCGTTCAGAAGAAAAATGTTTTCTGGCAATTAAATAATTGCCGTCTGCGCTCCAAACGGCATTGTTCAACAATCTAAAATCTTCTTTCGTAACTTGTTTTGCATTGCTGCCATCCACATTCATAACTCAAATGTTGTCGCCACCACCCGCATCACTAGTAAACGAAATTTTTGTACCGTCCGGACTGAACCTTGGTTGAATTTCAAAAGGAATTCCCGTTCTAATTGCTTTCGCTGTTCCACCCGAAATAGGCATCGTATAAATATCGCCCAGCATATCAAAAGCAATGGTTTTACCGTCTGGACTTACATCCAAATTCATCCAAGTACCTTCATATGTAGTGAAAGAATGGGTTTTATAGTTGAAATCTTTTCCAGGATTGGCAACTTCCCATTTTGGTTCTTCTTTTTCTTTGTTCTTCTTTTTCTTTTTTTTGGGCTGTGATTGTCAGTGTAAACGTTAAAAGGACTAGTGTTGATAGTATTTTCATAGTTGGTTAGTTTCAATATTTATATCATTAATGTATATGAAAGTATTTATTTTATTCAACTTGCTCGTTATTCACATAGAAGTCTTTTTTTATCTGAAAAGTTTGAATTGGCGAAGAAACGGTTTTTGTTTTCCATTCTGAAGTAGGAGAGATCCATTCTTCTTTGCCATTTATTATTGCAATTACGGGCATATCAAAGTTTTCAATAATATCGGTATATCGGAATTTTAAGAAATTTCCATCGATTGAGTATTCCACTTTCGGAACCATTGTGGTTCGGAGATATTGGTCAAAAAACTCTGTAAGATTTATTCCAGTTTTTTCACTGATGTAATTTTCAACCTGTTTACTTGTTACTATTTGATGATAAAACTCTTGGTTCAACCCACGAAGAATCTGTCGCCATTTTTCATCATCTTCAATAAGTTGACGAATCATGTGGAGCAGGTTTCCGCCTTTGTAATACATATCGCTACTTCCAGAATTGTCTACATTGTACTGCCCAATAATTGGACGATCATTCAAAATCTTTTTTCTAGTGCCGATAACATATTCCGAAGAAGCTTCTTTTCCGAAGTAATAATCCAAATACAGATTTTCGGAATAATTTGTAAATCCTTCGTGAACCCACATATCCGCCACATCTTTACTGGTTATACTGTTGGCAAACCACTCATGACCGCTTTCGTGAATAATTATAAAATCAAACTTCATTCCCCAGCCGGTTGCTGAAAGATCGCGACCCAAATAACCGTTTTCAAATTTGTTTCCGTAAGTCACGCTGCTTTGATGTTCCATTCCCAAATAAGGTGCTTCAATGAGCTTGTAACCATCTTCGTAAAAAGGGTAGGGGCCAAACCAATGCTCAAAGGCTTCCATCATCATTGGCGCCTGTTTGAATTGCTCTTTTGCCTTCGCTTCATTTTCGTGAAGCACATAATAATCCATATCCAGCATTCCTTTTTCGCCTTTGTATTTTTCGCCCCAATGTATGTAATCGCCAATATTTATGTCTATACCGTAAGCGTTTATGGGGTTTACAACCTGCCAAACCCAGGTTTTTGTGTTTTCGTGTTCAATTACTTCTTTCAATCTTCCGTTGCTCACGTCCATCAAATCTTTTGGAGCAGTGACTGAAATTGTGATACCATTATCAGGCTCATCAGAAGGGTGGTCTTTCAGTGGCCACCAGACGCTAGAGCCAATGCCTTCGTTGGAAGTTGCAATAAAATCCTTTCCGTTGCTGTCTTTGGCCCAAGTGAAACCACCGTCCCATGGCGGACGTCTAGCTACAATAGGTTTTCCGGAGAAGTAAACTGTAATTTTCTCTTCCTTTCCTTTTAGCTGTTTCTTCTGAAGTTTTAAAAAATGTGCATTTCCTTCGGAAGTATATGAAATTTCTTTTCCGTCCTGAATAATTTTATCAATCTTCATCGGCGTTTGTAAGTCTATCTGCATAATTTCATTTGGCTCCAAAACTTTATATGAAATGGTATTGCTGCCATTAATGGATTTCTCGGAAGAATTTACTGCAACTTTCAAGTCGTAATACGTAACATCAAACCAAGCCCTTTCGGGAGTTATGCTACCGCGAAGCGTGTCAGCGCGGGAGAATTCTTGTGAAAAAATTGAACTTACTGAAAAAACACAAAATGAAATAAATAATAATTTTTTCAACATAATAATTTTATTAAATCACAAATCACAAATCACAAATCACATATCTCTTTATCTCGATTTTCTTTTTTCTACAATTGCTGAAAAAATCTTTCTTAGTTCATCTGCCTCATTAATTAATTCGACCAATTTAATATCATATTGTTTATTAAAATCATTTTGCAGCAATTTTAACCAAAGAAGCGATTCTTTTGCTTCCTTCCTGCATATTTTAATTCTGAAATCAAAATCTTTATCACTTACATGTTCATTTGATTCTATATAATTAGCCGCAACAGACCCTGAAGATCTAATTAGTTGTTTCCCATCTTCTATATTTGCAATACTTTTCTGAAATGAATAAACTAATTTTCGCACAGATTTTGCAAACAAGTAAGTTCTAATTTCCAAATCATAAGGTTTTTCCATAAAACGAATTTTTCTTATGTCTTTCTTTTGTTATTTGTGATTTGTATTTTTTTGAGATTTTTTATCTAAACACTGTATTGGGGAAAACAACAACACTCTCGAACCCATTTTTTCCAACGGAAGCAACCCCAAAAAATGAATTATCAATCACAATTCCTTCCAAAGTAAATTCTGAAACATCGCCTACGTAACGGCTATGATCCCAAGTGGGGGAGGTGGTGTCTCGCCAATATATTTTATAGCCCGCAGCACCATCAACTTTGTCCCATTTCAATTTTGCAGAGGGTTCCACAACGCCACCAATGGCAACATTTTTTGGTTCGGGTGGAGCAGATGCTATACTTGCTAAGTTAATCGCATTGACTGCAGTGAGTTTTGCGGCATAATCAAAGTTTACAAACTCCAGTTTATCACCGTACTCAATGCCATTCTCGGTTCTTAAATCTTGGTGTTGGTGGTTGTAATCTTCGTGCGATTCCATAATCCGGATTCCTGCCCAACCTAAATCATTGAATGGCCTGTGATGGCCACCGCGGCCAAAACGATCCAGTCTGTAAACCATCATTGGATTCATTTCTGGCATATAAGTCTGTGTGTTTTTAAAAACGTAACGGGCAAGTTGGCGTGAAATTCCGTCCACTTCACCACCATAAAAGCGTCGCAATTCACGTTCGCGTTCCGTTTCGGTTGGGGGCACTGGTTCACTGAAAATTCTGAAATCGCGATTACTGATTACACCGTCAACTCCTTTTATGTTACCGATCATATCATTATTGAAAACCCCGATGATTTCCCAACCGTTCTTTTTGGCATATTCAGCAAAACCTTTTCCGCCGAAAAGACCTTGTTCTTCGCCACTTAACCCTAAATAAACGATGCTGCTTTCAAATTTATATTTTGAAAGCACACGAGCTGCTTCAATGGCTCCCGCCATGCCACTGGCGTTATCGTTGGCGCCGGGCGCATCTTTGGTGAAATCACTGCCATCACTGTTTCGGGAATCGATATCGCCACTCATAATGATATAACGGTTTGGGTATTTTGTGCCTTTTTGAACAGCCGCTACATTCACAATCCAAGTATCTTGGGGGATGCGATCATTTGCCTCGGCTTTTACGAAATCTTTTTGATAAAAAACATTTAAACAGTTACTGCAATTTTTTGAAACTTTTTCAAATTCAGATTTTATCCATCGTCGCGCGGCACCAATTCCACGGGTGTTGCTAATGGTATCACTAAAAGTATTCCGGGTTCCGAAATTGGCAAGTGTAGTTATATCTGATTTAATTCTTTCCGAAGAAACGGAATTAATAATATCGTAGATTTTTTGATCGGTTTGGGAATAACAAAAAGAGAACATCAATAAGGCTACTAAAAGGGAAAATATTTTCATTTTAAAAAAGTTTCCCTAAAAATACTCAAAAGAAGGTACAACGTCTAAAAACTTTTAAATTTTGTAAATGCTGAATTACATAGGCTCTGCCACTACAGCTAGTTTCTTTCCGTTGGGGCTAATTGCCATTCGAGTTAAGTTTTTAATACCATATTCTTCCAATGAAGCCACCCTGTTCCATTCAGATTCACCCAATGTGTCATACATATAGAGTTTGTTGCCGCTGCCAACAAGAACTTGTGTGTCGTTGATCCAAACACAATCCTGAATGCCGATTGGCAATTCGGTTACAAAAAAGCTTTCATAGGAATTCATATCTAAAAGATAAAGGTCTAAATTCCCTTCTTCGTTTACTAAAGAATAACTCATGGAACTTGTATTTGGGACTTTTTGGAGAGATCTTCCAGCATTATAAAACAAGGTGTCTGCTTTTTTTGATGGCAAATCAATCATTACTAAATCCATATTATCACCATCTAAAACTGTAGAAAGAATTTTTTTGTCATCATAAAAGGCGAAATAGGCTACTTGTAAATTTTCAATTAGTTCTGATGAATTGCCCTTTTCTGAATTGTAACGATAGAAGCGTTGCAGCCCATCTTTGTCCAGCCGAACTGCCGCTAAATCATTATTTGAAGGAAATTTTTGTGGGGAATATTCACCACCTTCGGTTTTTTTATTGATCCATTTTTGAAGTTTTGAAGTCAAGTTATATTCTGAAATGTCTGTCTGTCCATCATTGTTTCCAGCAAAAACAAGGGTTTCGTTTGAGATGAAAGAAGGCTGGTTGTCATAACCTTCGTTGTTTGAAATATTCTGCGAATTCAGCAACTCAATGCCTTCATAAGAAGGGGCAATATCAAAAACATATACTTCGGTGTTGTTCTGTGAGAAAGTGAGTTGGGTGATGAAGATGACAAAAAGGAAAAGGAGCTTTTTCATTTAATTCAATTTTAATTAAAGAATAACAAATTTCGCACCAAATTATGGATAAAAATAAAAACGCCCCATTTCTGGAGCGTTTTTATAAATAATTTAAGGTTTAATTAAAAAGGATAATTATTTTCTGAAATTAGCTTATGGGCTATTGTTTTTCTCAACTCGCCAATGTTTGGCATGTTTTGGTATTTGGTAAAACGCTTAAGTCCCATCAACATTGCACGTTGTTCGTCACCTTCAGAGAAAGAAAGAATGGCTTCTTTTGCTTTAACTGTAATTATATCAACGGCGTGATATAGGTATAATTGCGACATTGCAATTTGTTCTTTTTGTGAATCTTTACCAGAGCGTTTTGCGTTTTTTTCAGTTCGTAAAATGGCACTTTCTGCCATATAGATTTCAATTAAGATATCTGCGGCTGCCAATAGTGTCTGCTGATGTTCTTCTAGTTCTGTTCCATATTTTTGAACAGCACTTCCAGCAACCATTAAGAAAACTTTTTTAAGTTTGGCAATCATTGCTTTTTCTTCTGAAAGTAATTCGGAAAAATCTGGAGTTTCAAATGATGGTATACCCATCAATTCTGAAGCTACTTCCTGCGCAGGATTCAATAGATCAACGTGACCTTTCATTGCTTTCTTTACTAACATTCCAACGGCCAACATTCGGTTGATTTCATTGGTACCTTCGTAAATACGGGCAATTCGGGCATCACGCCAAGCAGATTCCATAGGTGTGTCGGCACTATAGCCCATACCACCGTAAATTTGGATTCCTTCGTCACTACAGTTTTGGATGTCTTCAGAAACAGCTACTTTTAGGATTGAACACTCAATAGCATATTCTTCAACACCTTTTAGTTCAGCTTCGTGGTGGCTGTTACCATTTTTAATACGAAGCGCAATTCTGTCTTCAATATTTTTTCCGGCACGATAGCTAGCACTTTCACCAACATAGGAGCTAGTTGCCATTTCGGCCAATTTTAGTTTTATAGCACCAAAAGAGGAAATCGGCACGTTAAACTGAATTCGTTCATTTGCATACTGAACAGCATTAGCAATCACACGGCGTTGTGCGTCAAGACTAGCTGCTGCAAGCTTAATTCTACCAACGTTCAAAGCGTTCATAGCAATTTTGAAGCCTTCGCCTCGCTCGCCCAACATATTTTCAACAGGAACTTTTGTTTCGTTAAAGAAAACCTGACGGGTAGAGGAGGAGTGAATACCTAATTTCTTTTCTTCTTCGCCCATAGAAATTCCATTTTCAGGATCATTTTCAACAATAAATCCTGTGATGTATTTATCGTCTTCAATACGCGCGAAAACAATCATAGTGTGACAAAAACCTGAATTTGAAATCCACATCTTTTGTCCGCTGATGGAATATGTTTTTCCATCTTCAGAAAGAACTGCTTTTGTTTTACCACTATTGGCATCGCTTCCAGCTCCGGGCTCAGTTAAAGCATAAGCTCCAAACCATTCACCTGTGGCAAGTTTTGGAACGTATTTTTTCTTTTGTTCCTCGGTTCCATAAAGAGTGATCGGCAAAGTTCCAATTCCTGTATGTGCACCAAATGCTGTAGCAACAGAACCTGTTGCTCCTGATATATAATCACACACCAACATTGTGGTTACGAAGCCCATTCCAAGCCCACCATATTCCTCTGGCACCGAAACGCCGAGTAGGCCCATTTCGCCAGCTTTGCGCATAACTTCTTCGGTCAGGGCATAGTCTTTATGCTCAAAACGCTCTTTGTTTGGCCAAATTTCGCGGTCAACAAATTCCTTTACGGAATCGCGCATCATTTTCTGCTCTTCGGAAAAATCTTCCGGAGTGAAGACGTCTTCTGCTTTGGTTTCTTTTACCAAAAACTGGCCTCCGCGGAGTATTTCTTTATCTTTTGTTTCAGTTTCCATTGCTATATAAGTTTGTTAAGTTGTTGTTATTTCAAAAATTCATATACTCCCGCAGCACCTTGTCCGGTTCCTACGCACATTGTCACCATTCCGTACTTACCTTGCAGGTCTCGTTTGCGCATTTCATCAAAAAGTTGAACCGAAAGTTTGGTTCCTGTACAACCCAATGGGTGACCCATTGCAATTGCACCTCCGTTTACATTTACCTTTTCTTTGTCTAAACCAAGTTCTCGAATAACAGCTAATGATTGTGAAGCAAAAGCTTCATTTAATTCTATAAGCTCTATTTGATCTTGTTTTAATCCAGCTTGCTTTAACGCTTTTGGAATAGCATATAATGGACCTATACCCATAATTTTGGGTTCTACACCAACTGCGGCATAGCTTACCATCCTTGCAATTGGTTCAAGATTTAGTTCTTTTACCATTTCTTCGCTCATAATTACAGCGAAAGCAGCCCCATCACTCATCTGTGATGAATTTCCAGCGGTAACGCTTCCACCCTCTGCAAATACAGGCCTAAGTTTTGATAGCGCTTCTATATTGGTTCCTTTTCTTGGCCCTTCATCTTTATTCACCGTATATTTTTCGGTCACTTTTTTTCCGGCATCATTCACAAAAGTATGTTCCACTTCAATAGGAACTATTTGATCTTGAAAGCGATTTTCGTCTTGTGCTTTCAACGCTCGCATTTGACTCGTATAAGCGAACTCATCTTGGTCTTCTCGGGAAACGTTGTATTTTTTTGCAACGGCTTCTGCGGTTAAACCCATATTCCAGTAGTAATCTTCGTGACCTTCTTTTGCCAACTTATAATCAGGGACAGGTTTGTAACCTCCCATTGGAATATAGCTCATGCTTTCCGCACCACCTGCAATAATACAATCTGCCATTCCACTTTGAATTTTAGCTGCAGCAATGGAAATAGTTTCAAGTCCCGAAGCGCAATAACGGTTTACCGTCATACCAGGAATTTCAACAATATCCAATCCCATTAGCGAAATCAATCGGCCCATGTTTAGACCTTGTTCAGCTTCGGGCATTGCATTCCCTACGATTACATCGTCAATCCGTTTTTTGTCGAGTTGCGGCAATTCGTTCATTATATATTTAATGGTTTCCGCGGCCAACTCATCAGGTCTTTTGAAGCGGAAAACTCCGCGAGGAGCTTTTCCCACCGCGGTTCTGTATGCTTTTACTATATATGCTGTTTTCATTTTTTTATTTGGCTTTAGGCTTTAAGCTGTATGCTTTAAGCGGTTAAGTAAATAGCCTATAGCTTATAGCTTATGGCTAGTAGCGAAACTCTAGTTTCGTAATGGTTTCCCTTTTTGAATCATATGTTGAAGTCTTTCCAAAGTCTTTCGTTCTCCAGTTAAACTTAAGAAAGCCTCTCTTTCAAGGTCAAGTAAATATTGCTCGCTCACGTAGTTCGCTTCGCTCAAATCGCCACCTGCCATAACGTAGGCAAGCTTGTTTGCGATTTTTTTGTCGTGCTCGCTGATGTAGTTTCCAGCTTTCATTTGATCGGTTCCTACTAGGAACATTCCTAATGCTTGTTTTCCAAGTACTTTAATGTCTGTTCTCGGAATTGGTTTTGTATAACCCTGATCTGCCATAAATCGCGCTACTTCTTTAGCTGCAGCAATCTGTCTATTTTGATTAACGATTACAATATCTTTACCTTTTTGAAGTATTCCGGTATCGTAAGCTTCATACGCCGAAGTGGATACTTTTGCCATCGCAATGGTCAAGAAATATTCTTGAAGCCTATTCAATTCAACATCATCTTTTTTAAAGGAATCGCTAGCGCGCATCGTCATTTCTTTGGAACCGCCACCGCCAGGAATTACACCAACGCCGAACTCTACCAAACCAATGTAACTTTCAGCTGAAGCAACTACTCTGTCTGCGTGGAGTGTAAATTCACAACCGCCACCCAAAGTCATTCCGTGTGGTGCAACCACAACTGGAATAGAGGAGTAGCGAATACGCATACTAGTATCCTGAAAATATTTAACTGCGGCGTTCAATTCTTCATATTCCTGTTCAACCGCCATCATAAAGATCATCCCGACATTCGCACCTACTGAGAAATTTTTGCCGTTATTGGCAATTACCAAGCCATCAAAACTGGCCTCTGCTAAGTCGATTGCTTTGTTTACTCCGGCAAGCACATCACCACCGATGCTGTTCATTTTGCTTCGGAATTCTACATTTAAAATGCCATCTCCTAAATCTTCCACAACAACGTCTTTATTGCTCCAAACTTCCTTAGATTTTCTAATGTTGTCTAAAATAATAAAGGCATCCTGTCCAGGGATTTTTTTATGTGTTTTGTCTGGGATACTGTAATAATAGGAATTGCCTTCACGAACGTCATAAAAATTTTCCACCCCGTTTTCCAGCATTTCATTTACCCAAGGTGCTGGTTCTTTTCCTAAATCTTTTATAAGTTCAATTCCTTTTTTAACTCCAATGGCATCCCAAATTTCGAAAGGACCGTTATCCCAACCAAAACCGGCTTTCATTGCATCATCAATCTTGTAAAGCTCGTCTGTTATTTCAGGAATTCTTTTGGAAACATAGGCGAACATCGCTCCGAAATTTTTTCGGTAGAATTCGCCTGCTTTATCATCTCCTTTTATAAGAATTGGGAAACGTTCCGTTACTTTATCAACCGATTTTGTTTTTTCCAAAGTATCGAAAGAAGCTTTTTTGCTTTTTCGGTATTCCAAAGAATCCAGATCGAGCGTCAGGATTTCACTACTGCCGTCATCATTTTTTACTTTTTTGTAAAAACCTTGGCCGCTTTTGCTTCCCAGCCATTTGTTTTCCATCATTTTGTCGATGAAGCCCGGAAGCTTAAATGTTTCGTGTTCTTCGTCTTCAGGCACGTTTTCGTAGATTCCGTTTGCAACGTGAACCAAAGTGTCAAGACCAACAACATCAACAGTTCTAAAAGTTGCGGATTTTGGTCGGCCAATTACTGGGCCGGTAAGTTTATCAACTTCTTCCACAGTCAGGCCCATTTCCTTCACTTGATGAAAGAGACTTTGTATGCCGAAAATTCCAATTCGGTTTCCGATAAATGCGGGTGTGTCTTTTGCAACCACAGAAGTTTTTCCGAGGAATTTTTCACCGTAACCATTTAAGAAATCCAGCACCTCGGTGGAAGTCTTTGGTCCAGGAATAATTTCAAAAAGTTTTAAGTATCGCGGTGGATTAAAAAAGTGGGTTCCGCAGAAGTGCTTCTGAAAATCTTCACTTCGTCCTTCACTCATAAACTTTATTGGAATACCAGAAGTATTTGAAGTAATTAGCGTTCCGGGTGTTCTGTGTTTATCAAGATTTTCAAAAACCTGTTTTTTGATATCCAAGCGTTCAACGACAACCTCAATTATCCAATCGGCAGTTTTCACTTTGGAAATATCGTCTTCCAAGTTTCCGGTTGAAATACGTTTTGCAAAATCCTTGTGGTAGAGTGGGGCAGGATTGCTTTTAATAGCTTTTTGCAAATCGTTATTCACAATTCTATTTCGGACTACTTTATCTTCAAGTGTAAGTCCTTTTTTCTTCTCATCGTCCGTAAGTTCGCGGGGAATAATGTCCAGCAAAAGCACTTCCACTCCAATGTTAGCGAAATGGCAGGCAATGCCGCTTCCCATAATTCCGGAACCGATTACCGTTACTTTGTTAATTCTTCTTTTTGACATAATATATTATTTTTCTGAGTCGTATATTTTCTTTGAATTGATCAATTCGTTGATCGCGTTTGCCACTTTTCTAAAGGTATGCAATTCTTCTTCGGAAACATTTCTTTGAACAGCTTCGTCAAAACCTAAAACCACTCCTTTTGAAAACTCACGCATTTCCTTCCCGAAAGGTGTTAAATGAATCAGCACACCTCGACCATCTTCTGGATTCGGTTTGCGTTCTATTAGTCCTTTTTGCTCCATAGTTTTCAAGGTGCGCGAAAGACTTGTAGCTTCCATTCCCATTTTGGGCCCAAGCGCCGTTGAAGGTGTTCCCTCTTCGGGGTCAATACTTATAAGTGCAAAGCCTGTGGCCATCGAGCTTCCTTTTTTTCTGGCTTCTTCATTGTACATTTTGGTTACGTTCATCCACGTGGATCGTAGAATATAATCTATTGTTTTTTCCTTCATTAAAAAAATTTGAAAAAGTGGAATTTCAAATATACAAAAATATATTATGCGTGCATAGTAAATAATTGTTATTTATTTGTTAGGAAATTATGTGTTTAAGCTGAAACAAATTTCAAACCAACAATAGAAAAAATAAGCGTTGAAAGGAAAAACACACGCCAAAAAGTAGCAGGTTCATTAAAATAGAAGATGCCTACCAGAACAGTGCCTACTGCGCCAATACCAGTCCAAACTGCGTAAGCAGTGCCAATAGGTAAGGTTTTGGTCACTTTGATAAGCAAAAACATACTTACAAAAAGACAAAGCAGAAATCCGCCAAACCATAGTTTTGATTCCCAGCCTGAAGTTTCTTTTACTTTTCCTAAACATGTGGCGAAGCCTATTTCAAAGAGGCCGGCGATTATGAGAAGTAGCCAGTTCATGCGTTATTGTTGTTTTTTTACAAATATAAATGTTTTTACCATCTATTTTGATGAACAGTTCTGCTCCCCATATGTAATAGAACTTTATTCAAGAGTTATAGCACCAATAAAACGTAGAAAAATATACCTTCTAAAAAAAGTAGTATATATTTATAAAAACTTTAAAATGTAAATTAAGTATGAAGCTTTGTCTAAATAGATAAACATAAATTTTTTTATGAAAAATCCTTTTCAGAAAAGCAGACTAAAAAGCCGTGCGGTTATTCCATCGGTTTCAACTGGTTTGGGAACTTTTGGAGGTGTTTTTACACCTTCCATACTCACTATTCTCGGCGTTATTATGTATCTGCGCTTTGGTTGGGTCGTAGGGAATGTGGGACTTTTAGGCACACTCATTATTGTTACCCTTGCTACTTCCATTACTTTTTTGACGGCACTATCCATAGCCGCCATTGCTACAGATCAGCAGGTCAGGACGGGAGGAGCATACTACATGATCAGCCGTTCTTTGGGCATTGAGCCTGGAGGTGCCATCGGGATTCCTTTATATATTGCTTTAGCTCTTTCCGTTGCACTTTATACTGTTGGTTTTGCTGAAAGTCTTGTAAGTGTATTCCCTACTTTAGATTTCAAAATAGTTGGCTTATTGACTACTGTTGGGGTTGCTGTTCTGGCTATGATATCGGCCAAAGTCGCCATTAAGGCACAGTATTTTATTATGTTTGGGATTTTGCTCTCACTGCTTTCCTTAATTTTTGGCAGCCCCATAGAAGAAACCACAGTAGAAATGTGGGGTGCTTCAGAAAGAAATTCTGAAAGTTTCTGGGTTGTGTTCGCTGTATTTTTCCCTGCTGTAACAGGTATTATGGCTGGAGTAAATATGTCTGGCGACCTTAAAAACCCTTCCAAATCCATTCCGCGTGGAACCTTTGCTGCTATTGGCGTAGGCTATGTAATTTATATGGCTTTACCTATTATGCTTGCAAACCGCGCAGATGCACTTACACTTATAGAAGACCCAATGATTATGCGGAAGATGGCTTATTGGGGCGATGCTATCCTTATTGGGGTTTGGGGAGCTACGTTATCAAGCGCCGTTGGAAGTATTCTAGGTGCCCCCAGGGTATTGCAGGCTTTAGCTCGAGATCGGGTTTTACCCCGCGGGCTAGGTTGGTTGGGAAATGGATCTGGTAAAGATGACTCCCCAAGGTATGGTACGCTTTTTACTATGTTCATTGCATTGGCGGCTGTGTATTTGGGAAATTTAAATATTATTGCACCTATTCTCACCATGTTTTTTCTTACCACTTATGGAGTTCTAAATGCCGTAGCAGGAATTGAGGGTATATTGGACAGTCCCTCATTTCGACCTTCTTTTAAAGTACATTGGATTTTTTCGCTTTTGGGAACTGTTGGATGTATTTCCGTTATGTTTCTAATTAATGCATTAGCTACCGGCTTGGCTTTCCTTTTTATTGTTATTATATATTTATGGCTGCAAAGCCGTGAAATGAAAACTGCTTGGGGCGATGTACGCCGTGGTCTTTGGATGGCAGTTATCCGGGCTGGGTTGTTGAACTTGGGACAAAAAAAAGAAACTAAAACTTGGCGCCCTAACCCTTTGGTACTTTCAGGCGCTCCCACAAAACGTTGGCACCTAATTGATTTTGCCTCTTCAGTAACCCATAATCGTGGGATTTTAACGATAGCAACGGTACTTACTAGCAAGAATATTAGCAGTGATAGGCGCAAAAAAATGGAGTATAATATCCAGGATTTTTTGGCAAGGGAAAGTACACGAGGTTTTGCCCGAGTTATTACTGCCAGCGATGCATTTAAGGGAGCGGTGAATTTTGTAAGATCCTATGGACTCGGAGTTTTAGTCCCTAATACTATAATTTTGGGCGACAGTGAAAATGAAGAGGTTCGAAAGAAATATTGTGATATGATTGCTCAGTTTTTTGAAATGAACCGCAATATTATCATTGTTCATGAAAATAAGGAAAATGGATTCGGTGACCGGCAAAAAATAGATCTTTGGTGGAGCGGACTTAAAGGGAATGGAGGATTTTTACTGGTCTTGGCCTATCTTTTACGCAGTAGTCTTTCTTGGTATGACGCCACAATAAATATAAAAATGATGGTCCAAAATGAAAAAGGAGCAAAGGAAGCACAAAAGAATCTTTCGACGGTCATAAGGAAATTGCGCACAGGCGCTACCCTTGAGGTAATAGTGGCAAATGGGCGTACTTTCGATGAAGTCTTACATGAGTCTTCCGCAAATGCAGATTTGATTTTTATGGGAATGGCCACTCCCGATGAAAACTTTATGGAATATTACAAAACCCTGCAAGAGCGAATCCATAATTTACCTACAACCATTCTTGTTTTAGCGGCCGAGGAAATTTCCTTCGGGGAAGTACTCATGCAACAAGATGCTTTTAGGAAAGATTAAATCTTTACCAATTGTTTTGTGGTAAATATATTTTCAGAAGTAATCTTAACGAAATAAATTCCAGAGGATAATTCTGAAATAGAAAAACTATTTCCATTTGGAATCATCTGTTTAACGGTTCTGCCTTGACTGTCAATGATTTCAATAGTTCCTATTTTTAAACCTGAAATTTCAAAAGTACCGTTGGTTGGGTTTGGATAGATTTTGAGTTCTACTCGTTGGTTTTCTTCTGAGCCTAGGGCGCAGGCGGCTTCTACTTCATATCTGTTATGACATCCTGTATTGTTTGCTTCAATTACTCCATTATAATTTGAAAGACCCAAATATTCACAAATGCTTTGAACATCACAAATTGATAGTTCATAATTGTTTGAAAGTTGCAAACGTTGAATTGTAGTAGGGTCAATATTTCTTATTCCTTCAATATTAATTAAAGCAAAATTAATTTCAACGGATAAAATCCCTCTTATGGTTGTTAAATTATCCAATCCATCTAATGATGCAAGTGTATTTTGATTTTGGATAAATAAACTCCCATCAATTTCATTAAGGCCCGAAAGCCCATTTAGAGATATAAGCTCTGGGTTATGCAGTATAGTAACTGCTTCGCCTATGAATGCTAAATTATTTATTCCATCTAATGAAACAAGTGAATGATTGTTATTGATAAGTAACAGTCCGTGTAATAATGATAAATTACTTAAACCATCTAAATTCGGAAGTGCATGATTTCTTTCTATTAAAAGATCGTTAGCAGTTTCTAAATTATTTAGCCCATTTAAAGTTGTTAGTAATATATTATCTTTAATATTTAAATTTAATCCTATTGATTCTATTTGAGATAGACCATTTAAATTGGTAATAGGGGTTTGCTGTATAATTAAATTTGCTTGTAAATTAGTACAATTAGGATAATTAACAGCAAAATTGTCCACATCTTCTTGTGTTGCCAAAATAATATTTCCAGGAGGACATTGTCCGTTAATAAAGAACACATTCCCAACCAACAATACTGCAAAAAATACCTTTAAAATAGAACTTTTCATAAAAATTTGGATTCAGATTTAATCTTAATGCCCATAAATTTTATAATATAAATCTTTATACTGCTCTTTTATAACCTTACGTTTCATTTTCATTGTTGGGGTTAATTGCCCGCCTTCAATGCTCCAAACATCTGGGGTCAATTCAAACTTTTTCACCTTTTCCCATTGGCCGAAACGTTCGTTATAAAAATCAACATCTTTTTGTATTCTATCAATTACAGCTTGATTTTTCACCATTTCTTTTGGGTCGTCAGAAATATTTCTTCCTTTTTTGTTCCCCCATTCTTTTATAAAATCAAAGTCGGGCTGGATTAGTGCTGCCGGCATTTTTTCGCCATCGCCTATTACCATTATTTGGTCAATAAAACGGGACTGTTTCATGGCATTTTCCAAAAGTTGTGGAGCCACATACTTTCCACCACTGGTTTTGAACATTTCTTTTTTGCGGTCAGTGATTTTTAGGAAACCTTCGCTGTCAATCTCACCAATATCACCGGTGTGGAAGTATTCGTCTTTCAAGACTTCGTCGGTCTGTTCCTGGTTTTTGTAGTAGCCCATCATTACCTGTGGCCCCTTTACCAGTATTTCTCCATCTTCCGCGATTTTTATTTCAGTTTCTTTCAATGCTTTCCCCACGGTTCCAATTTTAAATCCGTGATTGCGCATGTCGTTCACGGAAACCACGGGAGAGGTTTCTGTAAGGCCATAACCTTCCATAACAGGGATTTGGGCAGCATTGAAAACCCGAGCTAGACGAGGCTGAAGTGCCGCACTGCCAGAGGCAACAGCTTTAAGATTGCCACCCAGCGCTTCCCGCCATTTGTTAAAAATTAACTTGTTGGCAAGTTTTAATTGCGTTTCATACCACCAACCATTTTCACCGTAAGGCTCGTATTTAAGCCCCAAATCTATGGCCCAAAAGAAAAGTTTTTTCTTAATACCTGTAAGCTCGGCACCTTTAGCGTAAATTTTATCGTAGACTTTTTCCAGCAAACGTGGTACGGCACTCATTACCTCTGGTTTAACTTCTTTGAGATTTTCGCTTATGGTGTCTAAAGATTCAGCAAAATGTATTTCAACACCGCAAAATTGATACATATATTGAAGCATGCGCTCATAAATGTGGCAAACGGGAAGAAAGCTAAGCGCTTTTGATTTTCCAAGTTCGAGGGGCAAACGCTCGGAACTGTATTTTGCATTTGATGCTATATTTTTGTGAGAAAGCATCACACCTTTAGGTTTTCCAGTGGTTCCGGAGGTATATATTAATGTTGCTAAATCGTCTTCGTGTATTGCTTGCTTTCGCTTTTCAACTTCGTCCTGATTACTATCATCCTTTCCTTCTTCAAGAACTTCTTTCCAATTTTTTGCGCCTTCTATTTCATCAAAAGTGTAAACTTCTTTTAGAGAGGGCACATTGTTTCGTATCATTTGCACCTTTTCATACACCTCTTTACAGGAAACAAAACAAAAAATGGCCTCACTATGGTTTAATACATATTCATATTCGTCTTCAGAAATAGTAGGATAAATAGGAACATCCTGTGCTCCCGTCTGCATAATCCCAATGTCGCAAATGTTCCATTCCGTGCGGTTTGTCATGGAAATTATTGCAATTTTCTCGTTGGGTTTTACGCCCATTCGCATTAAGCCACGGCTAAGGCCGTTAGCTTTATCTATATATTCCTGCGTGGAAGTGGCCTTCCATTCGCCATTATATTTTGTTACGAATGCTTTTTCCTGAGGATATTTTTCAAGCTGATAGTATGGGAAGTCAAAGAGTCTTTTTGGATCTGTCATGATAGTATTGTTAAGGAAGTGAAAATAGTAATTTTTTTTAAGTTTCTCTTTGAAACAAAAAAGGAATGAAAATTTTTACCTTCCTATAAAAATAAAGAATCTTTTTAAATTTCTCCACATTGATTGTGGCTATTTAATTTGGAGAAGTAAGTTCTATTAGAAAATTGGTTTTTCAGGCCTGCCAAAATCATCAGTTGTAAAACATGTATCTAAATAAATATTACAGTTGGGCATGCGCTCTTTTAAAGCGAATGCTTTTTCAAGTAGGTTTTCTTCATTTTCTTCAGACGATAAAAACACTTCTTTAAGACTTTGATTATCCAAATGATTGTAGAGATCTGTCAGCCTAATCTTGGTTAAAGTGATGTTCAAACTTTCTAAAGAGTTCATTTGATTGAAAAATGGAATGCTTTTTTTAGTGATTTCTTTATGTTTTCTCAAATAAAGCAACCTCAATTCTTTAAAATTAGCCATATGTTTTACACCTTCATCGGTAACATAGGATTCTTTTAAAATAATTTCATGCACTATAGGAACACGTAAGCTGATATAATAGAAATATTCATCAAATTGTTCATCACCAAAACCATAGCCTCCAATGAGCGGCCATTCTCTAGGGATGTCTTGAAGCTTTTCAATACGAAAATAACGCTGCCAGAATTTTTTTTCTTCTTTTGAAAGGATCATTTTTATTTTAAAATAACAGCTTCCGTTTCGATAAAGTTGTTAAACCTAAGAGGGGAACCTTATAATATTAAACCTGCAGTATTTTATAAAGAAGTATTGTAAAAACTTCTTCTGTTCTTAGGCTTTATATTGACAATTATTTTTTTGAGGTAAATCATAAATCAACTCCCTTTTACAAATTCCAAACCACTGCTAAGAATGCTATAATTTATTGCCATTCAGCCAAATTAGCTCCAATGATAGATACATAATCACTATTGTTTGCAGCTTTGGCTCCTTCTAGAGCTCGTTTAGCAATATTAATGGCTTCTTTTTTATCGCCAATTTTATAGTAAATAATGGATTTTTGATTCAATATCCAAAACTTATCTGGGTTCATTGCATCGGCTTTATCAATATATTTTTTGGCAATGTTAATATCTAAATCTTTATCATAGTAATAAATAGCGAAATTAGTATAATCTCCACTAGTTGCTGCATCTATTTCTTCTATAGCCTTTATAACTTCAAAAACTTTTTCATCAGTTGGGACTTTAATCTCAAATTTGTATTTTTTTGAATCAATGTAGAAATTTAGCGTTGCTTCTATATCAGTAAGATCATTGACATTCACATAATAAGTGGATTCTGCTCTGTCTGTTCTTAAAGCAGGTATTCTGCAGATGTCTATGATCGATGTGCCTGTGACTTCTTTAGAACCAATTTTTCTATTCTTCTGCTCTAGTTGTACTGAAAGTGAACCGTCCTTATCTCGCTTGCCTAATATTTTATAAGTACCTGCTTTTATATTCTTATCGCATAAGCTTATATCATCATCAAATGTAATTGTCTCAACTAACTTTGTGTACGATTTATCTATATCTGTAATTACATTATTATATTCTAACTGTATTTGTGTTAAACCAACTTGTTGTATTTCCTTTGTATTAGTAGTTAAATTATTTGCTGAAGTTGCTGTTTCAAACGCAACTTTAATTTTAGTATTCTCCCACATCAATATTAACTCTCCAGTGTTTTTTCCTGTGGCTTCCAAGAGTATCGAAAATGATTCTTGAGTGTCACTCAAAGTAATTTTTGGTACTTCAATGCTTAGTTTTATTTTTTTAGAATCCCAATTTTCCGGTGTGCCCCAATTATCATAATCACTATAAAAATAAACTGTCCAACTTGAAGTATTTGGTGTTGTATATAATGCATATGTTCCTTTTTTTAATAGCTTACCGTCAATATAAATATCTTGTGTGAAGCTAATTGTAGTATTTTCATTTGCTCCTGTTCTCCAAAATGCATTATACGGAATTACATCGCCAAAAATTGTTCTCTCTTTGATTGAAGGTCTTGAATAATTTAATGAAAAGTAAGTTCCTCCAATTTCTTTAGTATAACTAAATCTGGGGCTTGACATAGGCACTTTCACTTTATTATAATTTTCTTTTGCCTTTTCAAAAATAGGATTGCCAAATAAATTAAACTCTTCAGAAGAAACTACATTTTCTGAATTTAAACTGTTATTTCCTCCTCCAGCAATCCAGCCTTTTTCAATTTCGATTAATCTATTTGCTTTTGATGGATGTGTGCTGGTTTCTTTTTCGTATCTCAAGGTTTGAATGGCACTTTGCGATTCCTCAAGGGATGCACCCATTTTTGCGAGAGAAACTCCACTAAAATAGTCTGCCTCCAATTCCCATTTGTGATTACTTCCTTTATTGTTAAGCGAATGACCACTCAGATGATGGCCTATCTCATGGGCCAACACGCTAATTGCTGACCAATCGTTTTGAGCATTATCGCTTATACGTTTCATAAAATTGATATCGTATAAAATATACCGCTCATAGTTACCATTAGCATCTTTAATGTTTTTAGCAATAGCGTTATTAATGTTGGGGCAACTTCTTAGTTTAAAACTTTTTGAAGGAATACCCATTTCATTTAATATCTTATCAACGGCTATTTGTGCTTCTTCATCACTAGCAAATCCAAGTTGGGAGCAAATGTTGTCTACTTCTTCTACGGTTTGGTAGTTTTGGGAAAAAATAGTTGGTGAAAATATAATTGAAAAAATCAATATGATTATAAACATAAGAATATCCAAACGCTTGGCGTTTTTAGTTTCTATATTGTAGATAGTTTCTCTGTAGTTCATACGCTAAATTAATCTTTTACTTTATAGTCTTTTGGGTTAATTTCCGGATTGGCTAGCATTGATTTATATTTCATTGTCATTGTGGTTACATTTGGGCCTGTTGTTGTTTTCATTTCGTGATTAAAAGCAAATAGCACACCATCTACTTCGCGGTAGTCTGAATAGGTTGTAATTAATTCGCTTGTGGTCTCTGTATCTTTTAAATATTCGGTGTTCTCCTTATAATCAATAAATGAGTGGGTGATAGTTTTTCCGAACTGTAATAATCCGGTTTCAACGTTATAATAATTTATACGCTCTGCGTTAGATTTCATCCTAAATAGATCCTGATCCATATCAATATTAAAATCTGGTAATTGAATTACATGACATTCCACACCACTTACAGTCTCTCTTCCTAGATATTCTACTTCTTGATTATTTAACAACAGGCTATATTCCCAAATAAAACTAGGTTGACTTTCCTCAGCCTCATTGAATGACAAAAACTTCCATGCCTCGTTTTTCTTTGTCTTTGAGTACATTTTACCATCAATCTTCAATGAATAGTATGATGTTCCACTCGCTGCAGTTTCAGTAATGAAGTTATTAGGTGTAATCATTGATATTTTCATATCCATAGTTGTATTGTATGGCGTGCCATTCACTTCAGACGACATATTGTAATTTAATTCTTGATAAAGAGATTTTATCTTTAAAATATTCTCTTGCCCTCCAACAACCTCCAAATAATTAGCTATAACCTTCTGGGCGGCTACTTTACTTACTTCTTCCTCTATGGGTTCATCTTCAACGACTGTAATCTCTTCCAGATTTACTTCCTGAACAGTTATGGTTTTCCCGCTGCCACGACTCCAACCTTTTGCTATTGCATTCAGCCGATCTGCTTTAGCCGGATGCGTACGGGTTGCTTCTTCCCTTTTTAGGGTTTTTATAGCGCTTTGTGCATCTTCTAATGAACTTCCCATTCTTGCCAATACAAATCCAGAAAACTCATCCGCCTCTAACTCCCATTGGTGATTACTGCCTTCGTTATTTAGCGAATGTCCGTTTAAATGGTGCCCAATCTCGTGTGCCAAAATACTTGTGGCCGCCCAATCGTTTGAGGCTTTATCTGAAATTTTTTCAAAAAATTCATTGTCATATAAAATATAGCGTGCTTTTTTACCATCGCCCACATCAATATTCTTGGCTACCGCATTATTTATATCGGGACATTCCTGGATAGTAAAATTTCGAAATAAGCCAATTTGGGAAAGTATTTTGTCTACGGCATCTTCAGCTTCTTCATCGCCCATAAAACCTAATTGGGTGCAGGCGGTGTCTATCTCTTCGATGGATTGGTAATTTTGAGCGCTAAATATCTGTGTAATAAGTAATAACAGTAAATAGAGATTTTTCATAAATTTATTTTTTATTCCAACTATCCAATGGTATCTGGTTAATACTTCTTATAAAATCTTTAAATTGAGCTTCTATTAACTTTGTATCTATATTTCCCTTTCCGAAATTATTAATAAAATCGCTTGAGAATATATCATCACCATAAATTTGCTTCAATTCCTTACAAATATCTTTATCTTCATTACTCCAATTACCTATATAAATACAACCATAAGAGACATTTCCTTCTTGTACTCCTAAGAAATTAGAGGGATTTGAACCATCAATATAAGTATCAATGTAAGGATAAGCTACTTTTCCGTTGACAAAATATAATAGAATATTCTGTTTCTCTATTTTTTGTGTCCCATTGGCCTCTAACAAAACTAATCCATTTAAAAATCCATTTTTAATGAAGCCCCCTTTGTAATTTGATAAATCTAATTTTTCCTTTTTGTACATAAAGTCATCTGTATTTGATTCACTACCAATAAACGCCTCTATTTTAACTGGTCCATACTCGCCATTTATGGTAACCATTTCTCGATTTTCCCCTGAAAAACGGAACCCTTTAGATTCTAATTGCGCTTGTGAATATATTCCTAATTCCATTTGATTGATTATTCCTCCGCCATCATCCCATCCCTTTTCAATCTCCAATAAACGATCTTTTTTTGCAGGATGCGTGGAAGTAGCTTTCTCATATCGCAATGATTGTATAGCACTTTGTGCCTCCGTTAGAGAAGCACCTAATTTGGCCAAAGCCCACCCAGACCAATAATCGGCTTCCAACTCGTACGTATGGTTACTTCCTTCATTGTTTAATGAATGGCCAATTAAATGGTGGCCAATTTCATGGGCCAAAATACTTATTGCAGACCAATCTGTATTTGCGCTGTTTTCAATCCTACTCATAAATTGATTATCGTACAATATGTAGCGATGGTACTTCCCGTTACTACCCTTTATGTTTTTGGCAACCGCATTATTGATGTTCGGACAGCTTTTAAGGGTAAATCCCTTGCTGGGCAAACCAATTTGCTTTAAAATGCGGTCTACTGCCAATTGCGCATCCTCATCACTGGCAAAACCCAGTTGGGAGCAAATAGTGTCTACTTCTTCTACTGTTTGGTAGTTTTGGGAATAGCTAAACTGCATTAAAAAGCAATTTATGAGTAAAAAAATCAATCTTTTCATAGTTTACTTTTTCAGCATTAATAACAAATTTTATAATCGTTGCACAGCATTATTTTTACTTCCGAAGCTGTAAAGCCCATTGAAAGTAAATCTTTTTTGAACAAATCTATGTCTGGTTCCAATGCCTTAAATTCCTCATTGGAAAGCAACGAAAAATTGTAGAATGTCAATGCATCCATATCTGGAAATTTGGTTTCCGAAACCGCCCATTGATAAATTTTTCCTTTCTTTAATAATTGGTCATCAACAAAAAGCGTAAGGTTTTTCCCCATAACTCCAAATTTTACCGTGTGGCCAGTTTCCATTTCTTTCAGAAAGAAATATTTTTCTTCGGAATCGAGGTTCCATACAAATTTTATTTCTGGAAAATAAATCTTCACACTGTCTGAGGGTTGCAAAAGAATTAGATTGTCGTTTCTATATACAACGCCCGTCTTAGAAGGGTTGGAGGTGTTTTTAGCGAACTGGTTCCAAACATAGCTCAAATATTTTTTGGTGAATGAGGAATTGTCCACTGAGGCAGGGATTTTCTTTATAGCTGAAAAGGAATAGTCGCCAATCTCTTTGATCTCGAAACAATATCCTGCATCATTTATTAACAACAACTTATCATTGGCTTTTACAGTGACTATTGAATTTGCAATAATGGGGGAGCCCTTGGAAAGCGATTTTGTGGTTTTGTCAATTTTTAAAACTGGAGTACCTTCAACTTTAAATACCATTAAATTGTCCTGAGCCGAACCTCCAAGGGTGTAAAATAACAATAGAATAAGCAGTATAGCGGTTTTTAACGAAAATAACTTTCCCATGACATTTTTGTTTTTATATAATCAATTAAATGCTTGTAATAGCTAATGTAGCTGCTCCCTAATAGAGTTATACCAATAATTGGAACCACTTTTAGGATAATACCCATTTTAAAAAGCCATAAGGCCAAGCCTGTAAGGATAATTGTAAATGAAAAAAGAACAATTTTCTTTACGGTGCTTTCTGTAATTTTTTTACGCTTTCCCAACCACAGAAAATACATAATGGTAAAAAAGGTACATATAAAGCTCAACACTCCTATCCAAAAGTTGGAAACCCGATACATTAAATCGTTTTTAAGGAGCATGTTGATAATATTGGCATGGATGACAACCCCAAACATATCGGGCACACTTTTTCCTGCGGTTATTTTATTAAGGGGAGTAAAAAGTTTGTCTTCCACATCATAAATATTTCCGGTGGGGCTGCCCAAATATCCTAATAAAACGATTTTGTTTTTAAGTATTGCCTTGTTTTCGCTTTCCATAAACTCCTCATAGCCAAAGTTCAAAAAAGAAGTGTAATCGCCCGTATATTTTATAGGGGTGGTTCCGTGAAACTTATCATCGTAACTATAGGCTTCCCAAGCCTCCTTGCCGAGCACTTTATGGGCAATTTTTGAGGCGAAGGATAAATGCTTTTGATTTTGAAACTGGGTAATGCCTACAAATTCGCGAACCACGGATTCTTGGTTTTCAAAGTTTAAATTAACGAAACCCGAATTTTTCTTATTTAAGAAAAGTGAATCATTGTTAATAAGACTGTCTTTGCCAATAATGTATGAAGTTATCACTTTGTCATTGTGCAGCGCTTTAGCCAACAGCGTATCTATAAAACCTTCTTTTCTGTCTTTGAAAATAATATCCACCCCAACTACTTTTGGGTCTGCCTTGAGAACCTCACTTAATAGCTGGGCGAGCTCAAAGCGGTCCCGGTGTTCTATGTTTATTAATACAATATCTTGATTTACCGTATGGGTTGGGTTAAAATTTTCGGCATAATATACATCCAGAAAGCTGAAATCCTTAACCACTTTTTTTAAGGGGTCGAAAAAAGACATATTAATCACCAAAAAAGAAAGCACAAATATGATGAGAAAGGCAAAGAGCGTGCATAGCAGTGAATCTTTCAACAATAATTTAGTGCTTCTTTTCATATATGTTAAGATATTTCTTATCTATTTTGTTATAAAATTTTCTTTGTTGATAGGTGGGTTAATCTCTATATTAATTAAATTAGAAATTAAAGTTGATGTATTAGTTAATTTTCCATCAGAATAATTCATAATTTCAATTACTGTTTTTTCAGGAAACTGAATCCCGTCTACAGTTTTATAACTTACATGTTTTGACCTATGCACCATATTCATCTTTGTGTCCTGTAGATTCTTAGTTTCATTTTTATAATCTATATCTGCAATAGTTGTCATTTCTTCAATAAAAAGTAAACCCGTGTCCACCTGATAATACCTATCGAAATATATTTTTGTATCTATTTTAAATGACCCACTCTCACTACTGAATATCTCTGGTTCAGGAATCGAAATTTTATAGCAATCTATCCCATCTATATTTTCAATTCCTTTGTAAATCAATTCATTATTGTTAACCAAATAACTATATTCTTTAAAGTAACTAATGTCTATTGAAGCTGATTCCGATTGTGTATTCTTAAATTTTTTCCATTGTTTACCTATTTTATTTTTAAGATACAATTTCCCATCAGCTATCAAGATATAGGTATACTTATCAGAAGACGTTTCGGTTTTTGTTATAAACTTGGTGGGTGTTAAATAAATTAACTCTTGACTAGAAATCTCTTCTTTTTCATTGCCATCTTTACGAATTGTCGTGACAAGTTCATTAGTTTTAATCAGTGTTTTAATTTGAGTAATTTTTTCTTGCCCACCTATAGCATACAAATAATTAGCTATTACCTGTTCTGCTGTAATTTCACTCGGGTCTTTAACTTCTTCGATTTTCTTAACCACAATGGTTTTACCATTGCCACGGTTCCAACCTATTTCAATGGCGTTTAATCGGTCCTGTTTTGCAGGGTGGGTAGGGGAGGCTTCATCTGGCAATAACTTGCTTACCGCGCTTTGAGCATCGGCAAGACTACAACCCATGCGGGCTAACACAAAGCCTGAGAATTCATCGGCTTGCAACTCTACTTTATGATTGCTGCCTCCGCCTTTTAGCGTATGTCCGTTAAGGTGATGCCCAACTTCGTGGGCCAAAATGCTGGTCAAGCCCCAATCGGTGCCTGTAGAGGCGGATACTTTTGTAAAAAAAGCCTCATCATACAGAATATATCTATCAATATCGCCCCCTTCCAAGGGCATGGTTACCGCAAGGGCGTTGTTAATGTTGTCACATTCCTCTATCAGGAAATTTCTGAACAGGCCAACTTTATCCAAAATATTATCTACCACCACCGTAGCTTCTCTTGTATCGTTAATAGAAGTGGTTGCGCCTTGCAGATCACAGGCAGAGGTTACTTCTTCAACGGTCTGGTAGCCTTGGTACCCACACATTTTAAGCTCCTGTGCCAAGGTGGGCTGCATTACAATCAATAAAAAGAAAATTATTAATATAGATTTCATAGGCTCTATTTGTTTGGATTGAAAAGGGCAGGGTCGATTGTTGGGTTTACTTTTATTTCTAGATATTCCGTAACAGCTTCAGTGGTATAATTGCCCCATGAAGCAATGTCAATAATTGATTCTTCTTGTCTAAAGGAAAATAACACACCTTCAACTAGCCTGTAGTCGGAGTAAAACTTTTTGGAAGTGCGAGTTGCACTGAATAGTATTTGGTGTCCAATGGAATCATTACCATCGGGCTTCGTCTTTATATTATATTCCTCATAATATAAAAGTCCTGTACTAATTTCATAAAATTTAGTACTCTGTTGGCTAATAACCCCAGTTAAAGAATTTCGGTATATCTCCACTTCTGGAAACTCAATTACAAAACATTCCTTTCCATTTATATTTTTTGACCTTAATAATTTCATATTAATATTATTAGTAAGCGCACCAAATTCCGGAATGTAGCTTACTCCTTTACCCTCAAGTGAGGCCTTTTTCGATCCTTTAACTAATGACCAAGGTTTCTTTGATTTGGATCGAATGTAAAATTTGTTGTTAACCGATAATGTGGAAATAGGCTTTTCTGACTCGATTGATATTGTTTCCAATAATTTTGAAGGTGTAGCAAAAAGCATTTGTCTATTTTCTTCGCTTTTTGTTTTGCCCTTAGTGCCATTAGAACGGGAAGTAATATTTAGTTTTTGAGAAAAAGTCTTTATCTCCATTATTTTTTCTTGGCCCCCAATGGCATCAAGATAATTCGCAATTACCTGTTCTGGCGTAATATCACTCGGATTCTCAACTTCTTCTATTTTCTTAACTACAATCGTTTTACCATTGCCGCGGTTCCAACCAATTTCAATGGCAGCCAACCGATCTACTTTGGCAGGGTGCGTAGTTGAAGCCTCATCTGGTAATAATTTGCTTACCGCACTTTGGGCATCGGCAATACTACACCCCATACGGGCTAACACAAATCCCGAAAATTCATCGGCTTGCAACTCTACTTTATGATTGCTGCCTCCGCCCTTTAGAGTATGGCCGTTAAGGTGATGTCCAACTTCGTGGGCCAAAATGCTGGTCAAACCCCAATCGGTGCCTGTAGAGGCAGATACTTTTGTAAAAAAAGCCTCATCATACAGAATATATCTATCAATATCGCCCCCTTCCAAAGGCATGGTCACCGCTAGCGCATTGTTGATGTTTTCACATTCCTCAATCAGGAAATTTCGAAACAGGCCAACCTTGTCCAGGATATTATCTACCACTATGGTAGCTTCTTGTGTATCGTTAATAGAAGTGGTTGCGCCTTGTAGATCACAGGCTGAGGTAACTTCTTCAATGGTTTGGTAGCCTTGGTACCCGCAAATTTTAAGCTCTTGTGCCAAAATGGGATCCAATACTATCAGCGCAAAGAAAAGTACTAATTTAAATTTCATAGGCTTTAATTGTTTGGATTGAAAAGAGCTGGGTCGATTGTTGGGTTTACTTTTATTTCTGAGTATTCGGTAACGGTTGTTGATGGAGTTACTGCTCCAGCTATAGTTATTAACATTGTCATATCTTGTTTAAAAGAAAACAATACACCATTAACAGGACGGTAATCAGAATAAATTGTTTTAGAATTGACAATGCTGTTTCCGTAATTACTTTTGGAAGAGGTTGATTCAAGGACGGTTTCTTCATAATACAGCAAACCGGTACTTACATCATAATATTTAGTTGATTTATAGTTCATTATTCCTGATTCATCTCTTTTCAGTTCTAGTTCTGGAAAATCAATTACATAACAATCTTTTTTATCTATATTTTTTACACCCAAATATTTCATGCTTAAGTTATTCGTTAAAACCCCAAATTCAGGGATATAGCTCACTCCTTTTCCCTCATTGTAGCTAACATTGGTACCCGGTTTTAAAATCCATTGGGAGTTTGGTTTGTCTTTTTGATATAATTTATTGTTAAGTATCAGAACATATAGGTTGGTGCCCGAAACCTTTATTTTAGTATATTGATTGATTGGGGACGCATAAAGTAACTCTCTATTGGTTTTGGAATCCATTTTTATTCCGCTCGCTTTCATTTTCATAGTCATGGTTTCGTTCTTAAAAAGAGTTTTTATCTCCATTATCTTTTCCTGTCCCCCAATGGCATCCAGATAATTTGCAATTACTTGTTCTGCTGTTATTTCATTTGGATTTTCAACTTCTTCAATTTTCTTAACTACAATTGTTTTTCCATTGCCACGATTCCAACCAATTTCAATGGCGTTTAATCGGTCCTGTTTTGCAGGGTGGGTAGCGGAAGCTTCATCTGGCAATAACTTGCTTACCGCGCTTTGGGCATCGGCCAGACTACAACCCATACGTGCTAACACAAATCCCGAAAATTCATCGGCCTGCAATTCTACCTTATGGTTGCTCCCTCCACCTTTTAGTGTATGTCCGTTTAGGTGATGTCCAACTTCGTGGGCCAATATGCTGGTCAAGCCCCAGTCGGTACCTGTAGAGGCAGATACTTTTGTAAAAAAAGCCTCATCATACAGAATATATCTATCAATATCGCCCCCTTCCAGAGGCATGGTTACCGCAAGGGCATTGTTAATGTTGTCGCATTCCTCTATCAGGAAATTTCGAAACAAACCAACCTTGTCCAAGATATTATCTACCACCACCGTAGCTTGTCTTGTATCGTTGATAGAAGTGGTTGCGCCTTGCAGATTGCAGGCAGAGGTAACTTCTTCAACGGTTTGGTAGCCTTGATACCCACACATTTTTAACTCTTGGGCCTGAAAGATTTGACTTACCCCAAAAAAAACACTTAAAAAAAGAAATAATTTTTTCATATGTAGATATTTATTTTTTTTATCGGTCACATGCAATTCGCATATCATCATTTGATTTTGCATCCAGTTAACGTTATGCTCATTTCATATTGACCTATAGATTAATTAAAATGTGATGAAAAGCTTTAGTGACGGGCAAAATCTGCTGGCCTTCCAAATTGATAAAGCCCAAAAGCTGTGCTGTGGGATCGTACATTAAATTGAGTTGTCCCGAAGTATTCTTAACGATAATCTGTTTAGTAGGCGAAAAAGACGATTGATGGTCTTTGTATAATGACCAATCGTAGGATGCATCGCTTAAAACAACATTCACAAAATTGCTTGCTGTTTCCTCTTCCAGTTTTTTTTGAAATACTAGTTTATTTGAATATTCGTCTGTAGTGCCTTCAATCAAACTATTTTTTATGAAGTAAATAGCTATTTCAGATGAAGAAGAAACCAAGTTGAAGCTAGGCTCCATTAAGAATCCTTCAATTTTGGTGTTTGAAGCTTTCATTTCGACATCTACAATATCTTTCTGGCATGTACATCCCGCTATGATATAAATGGATAGTACTGTCAATAAATAGTAAAAGCGCAAATTAGCTGCGTTTAATGTCCAAAACCATCATTGCCATAGTGCCCTGTTCATATTGGGCAGAAAAGCCCATTTTGTCTTTGCTTAGACTAATGCTTTCCTTATTAATAAGTTCATCCTTAAAGATGATATAAAGTTTGTCCATCAATTCGCCTTCCATGGTATCCATGCGTTGCTTGACTTCATTGATGTCTATCTTTTTTTCAGAAAAAATAACTATTGAAAAATCTGAAGCCACATCGCTGTTCAGGCGGAACCAGTACTTTTCACCGGGCACCAGTACTGAAGTGTTCTCATAAGCTATATATGGGCTAATATCTTCTTTGTGCGGAAAGAGTACACCATTTTGGCCGTTACTATCGGCACCAATTACATACACATAGGCCGGTTTATTAACTTGGGCATACATACGGTAACGGGTTCCAGCGGGGTAAGCTACTTTTGTAGCGTAATCGCCTATGCTCTGAACGGCCTCATCAACCACTACATCTTGCCAACCCAAAACTGATTTATTGTAATTACCTTTTTCCTGGGTTACCTCCATCATAGAACCATCGTATAGTTTCAAATCCAATTTTCCTGAGATTTCTTTTTTATCTTTTTTAACTATGGCTGCCTGTGGCACCATTTCAAAAGCATAACGAGTAAACTCGGCAAAGTGGTTGTAGCGTACCCAAATTAAGCCCGCGTTGCCCCAATCTTCACCCCAACTGTTCACAATTTCGAAAGAACCTCCGTATTTATCGTCGTCATAACCAATAACACACATGGCATGACCTCCAGAAAATTCGCCTCCATCTGGTTCAAAAACATTCTTGGCTGCATAAAATGAATTCTGCACCATGAAACCAATAATTACTGGATTGCCATTTAATAAGGAACGTTTTACAGATTCAATTTTAACTTCTATGGGTTCTTCACTTCCGTAAAGCCTTGTGAAGTCCTTAATCCTATTCTCTTTGGCCAATTCTAGTAAATTATCAGGAATTGCGGTATCACATAATACATCGTAATCTTTAAAAAATGGTGTGCCGATTTCTACCATTGTTTCCATGGCTTTTCCAATATAAGCCCCGCCCTGACAATTGTAATCGTCATCAACATTGGCATTTAAATAGGTGAAGACAGGGGAAAAGGCATTTTTTGTAATTTCGCCAACATCCGTTATATTTTTTCTACGGGCATTTAAAACAGTATGTCCATAATAAGCTGAAGACCATCCAACGCAGGTACCATAACCCTTTTGGTTTTTTATCTGTGGTAAAAATTGTCGCAACGAGGCACGGGGCTCGGCACTAACTACATCTTGAAAAGCTACATTTCGAGCTTTCATGGGTGTGCTTTGGTAAAATTCGTCATCAAACAGCAATCCCAATTTGGGCTGTGTTTGGCTAATAGCAGTAAAAGAAAAGAATATGAAAATGAGGAGTAGTTGTTTGGGGCTCATAAGTGTATAGTTTCAGATACAGGCAAATTAACAGTTTTTTTTGATTAGTTTAACAATCTCGAATTGTTAATTGAAAATGATAATACTTATAAAGTCTTAACTCTCTCATTAAAAACAATTTGATAATTTACAATTGATAAAAAATAATTTAATTACAATCAAAGTTTAATTTTTTTTAATAGAATTTTATTTCCGGAACTCACTTCTTTTTGCTTTATAATTGTTTTGACGGCTTTAATTATTGGGTTTTAAATAATAATAAGTAACCCCCAATTCACTATCCTTCAAAACAAGCGTATCACCCTTAATCTTCACAATCTTCAATTCATTTTTATCGCTCGTTTCCCATTCCATAAGCAGCTTTTTTCCATCCAAAAGATATTCCCCAGAAAGTGATTTTTCAGGATTTTGTGAAGTATTGTAAAAAGCACCACTCTTTTGAAACTCGATTGTAGTTTGATAGTGTTTGTCACTTAGCAGTTCGGCTTCCGCGTTCATCCACTCTAAATCTTCAAGGGTTAAACGTTGCTCCGCTGTGAGATCTTCGTATAATGCTGCCTTAAAAACAGCGAGTAATTGCTCTTTCCCATTAGAGGCGCCGGCAGTTATTTTTTTGAAACTTACTTTTTGTAACTGCCATTGCCCAATAAGGCTGTTTTCATTTTGGGCAGCTAATGTGAAGCTTAATAATGTTAATGCGAAGAATATAAAAAGTTTACTCCTTAAGGCTTTCATAAATAGAGGATGTATTGAATGACAGGCTACTAATTGGTAACTATTAAGAGTATATATAACCAAAGAAATTCAATTAATTATTCTTGGGCAATACTCCAAAAGGAGTATTTTTTTATATCAACCCCTTCAGAATACTTTCCCTAATTAATTGAGAAGTATTTTTACAATTGGATTTGTTTAAAATATTGTTGCGGTGCTTTTTTACGGTAAGCGGACTGATAAAAAGTTGTGAAGCAATCTCATTATTGGTATTGCCTTCAGCTATAAGTTTTAGTATATCCAATTCCCTTTTTGAAAACTCAACTAAAGGATTTATTGAATCGCAGATATCTATATTCATATAGGAAGGCAAACCATTTAAGCCAATCAATGAAATTTGGTTTGTATTCGTTTTTGTAAGATGATCTATCCGGGTGTGGATGTTGAGCGATTTGCCAAACTTCCCGTGCTCGTCCAAGGTCAACAAAAGTGCTTGGTGGTTGAGCATTGCATAGTCGCCGTTTTTCATTCTGCTTCTAAATGAAAAGCAGGATTTGTAGTTTAAAACTTTGTCTATTCCCAGTGTGCCGTAAAGGAATTCCAGATTTCTTTGCTCGGCTTTGGCCACAAAATCCATATCGTCTGGGTGAATGGTACCCAATATGTCATAAAAACTTACCGTTTCAGGATCCAACCCGTGTATATCCATAATGTCTGGACTTACATGTGAAAGTGACATGTCATAAAAATCCACAATGTAATAGTAAAAAGGCCCAGTACTGATGATGGAACTAATAATGTCCTCAAAATTTATTTTGGGAAGAGATGTGCTCTGTGTTGAAGTTTGTTGTGAATTCATCCATACGGAATGGAGCTTGCCAATTTCTGAATTCATAAGGTTATATCCATCTACGAAAATTTAAACGAATATATCACTTTTTTTCAATCCATTCACGTGCATTTACAAGTGCCTCAACCCAAGGCGAAACTTCATCGTTTTCCCTGTCTGTTGGATAATACCCCCAGTTCCATGGAAAGGTAGAGCGCTCCAAATGGGGCATCATTACCAAATGCCTCCCAGTTTTATCGGTCATCATCGCCGTATTGAAATCACTGCCATTTGGATTTGCGGGTAGGGCGTCGTACCCATATTTCGCTACAATATTATAATGTGATTCTTTATTCGGAAAACTGAATTTTCCTTCCCCATGCGCAGACCAAATTCCCAAAGTACTTCCCGCAAAAGAGGAAAGCATCACAGAATTGTTCTCCTGAATTTTTACAGATGTAAAAGTGCATTCAAATTTTCCAGTATCGTTATGAAGCATTTTGGGCTTTTCTTCATCTTCTGGATTCAATAGTCCGAGTTCCACAAAAAGTTGACAACCATTGCAAACGCCAAGTGAAAGAGTGTCTTCCTTTGCAAAGAAATTCTTTAAAGCTGTATTTGCTTTTTCATTATACAAAAATGCCCCGGCCCAGCCTTTGGCACTTCCCAATACATCACTATTACTAAAGCCACCAACGGCAACTAGCAATTTAATATCCTCCAAGTTCTCTCGTCCTTCAATCAGATCGGTCATATGCACATCTTTTACATCAAACCCTGCAAGGTGCATCATGTATGCCATTTCGCGCTCGCTGTTGCTACCTTTTTCACGGATAACGGCAGCTTTTGGGCGTCCCCCTCCTTTGGAGGGGTCAGGGGAGGACTTTCCTGTAAAATTCTTTGGAAATACAAACTTCAATGGCTGGGTTTTATAATTGGTGAAACGTTCTTTAGCAAGTCTTTCCCCGCTTTGGTTTCTATCTAACAAATACGAAGTTTTATACCAAACATCACGCATTTCAGGAATGCTGAAATTAAGTTCTTCGGAATTATTTTTAATATCAAGCATTTCTGTTTCTGAAACAGTTCCTATTTTTTTGAAGTCTATATTTTTTGAGGAAAGCAATTTTTCAACCGAATCATCTTCCGACTGTGTCCGTCCTTTGGCGGAAGCTTGAATTACAACGCCAGCATTTTCAGCAAATAGCAATTTTACAATATCACTTTCACCTAAACCTGAAAGATCCAAATTAGCTCCCAAATTCACATCTGCAAAACACATTTCCAGTAAAGTGGTAATTAATCCACCCGAAGCCACATCGTGTCCGGCAAGAATTTTCTCATCACGAATTAATTGTTGCAAAGTGTTGAAAACATTCTTTACATATTCTGCACTTTTCACGGTTGGTCCATCATTCCCAATAGCATTTAAAATTTGCCCAAAAGAAGAACCACCTAGCTTAAACCCATCTTGCGAAATATTAATGTAATAAATACTTCCGCCTCCTTTTTGGAGGACTGGCTCAACCACTTTTTTAATATCATTACAATTTCCAGCTGCGGAAATAATTACCGTTCCGGGAGAAATTACCTCGCCATCCTTGTATTTCTGCTTCATTGAAAGCGAATCTTTTCCCGTGGGAACGTTGATTCCCAAATCAATTGAAAATTCTGAAACTGCTTTCACCGCTGCATACAAACGCGCATCCTCACCTTCGTTATTCGCTGGCCACATCCAGTTCGCGGAAAGCGAAACGCTTTTCAAACCATCTTTCAATGGCGCCCAAACAATATTGGTCAGGGCTTCCGTAATCGCATTTCGCGAACCAGCAGCGGGATCAATCAAAGCCGTCAATGGCGAATGACCGATACTCGTTGCAACACCTTCTTTTCCGTGATAATCCAAAGCCATCACGCCACAATTGTTCAACGGAAGCTGCAACGGTCCAGCGGTTTGTTGCTTTGCAACACGACCCGTAACGCAACGGTCCACTTTATTGGTAAGCCAGTCTTTACAGGCAACGGCTTCCAATTGAAGTACCTTTTCAACGTATTCTTTTATTTTCGAAACCTCGTAATCAGGATTTTTGTAATTCCTGTTTATGGTCTTGTCTTTCATTATAGTTTTTGGCGAGCTGCCAAACATATCTTCCAAAGCGAAATCCATGGGTTTTTCGCCTTTTTTATTTTCAAAACAAAAACGTTTATCGGCTGTAACGTGACCAACTTCATACATTGGGGAACGTTCGCGGTCAGTGATTTTCTTTAGTTTTTCTAAATTTTCTTCGCCTATAATTAAACCCATTCGTTCCTGACTTTCGTTGCCCATAATTTCCTTTGCGGAAAGGGTAGGGTCGCCCACGGGAAGTTTGTCCAAATCAATTCTACCGCCAGTGTCTTCAACCAGTTCGCTTAAGCAATTCAAATGTCCGCCAGCACCGTGATCGTGGATTGAAATTATCGGGTTTTCGTCGCTTTCCACCATCGCGCGGATGGCGTTTGCGGCACATTTTTGCATTTCGGGATTGCTTCGTTGGATTGCATTCAATTCAATTCCGCTGTGGAATTCACCCGTATCTGCGGAAGAAACTGCGGCACCACCCATCCCAATTCTGTAATTGTCACCGCCCAGAACTACAATTTTATCGCCTTCCTGCGGCTTGCCTTTTATGGCTTGACTCGCTTTTCCGTAGCCAATTCCACCTGCGAGCATAATAACTTTATCGAAGCCTAATCTGCGAGCATTTGTCATGCTGAGCTTGTCGAAGCATTCTTCGTGTTCAAAAGTCAATACAGAACCGGCAATCAATGGTTGGCCGAATTTATTTCCAAAATCGGAAGCGCCGTTGCTGGCTTTAATCAAAATATCAAGCGGCGTTTGATACAACCAATCGCGCTCTTTCATATTTTTTTCCCAAGGCCGGTTTTCTTCAAGCCTTGAGTAGGAAGTCATATAAACAGCCGTTCCAGCCAATGGTAACGAACCTTTTCCACCAGCCAAACGGTCGCGTATTTCGCCACCGCTTCCAGTTGCAGCACCGTTGAAAGGCTCAACGGTTGTTGGGAAATTGTGTGTTTCAGCTTTTATGGAAATGACGCTTTCAAAATCTTTTTCTTCATACCAATCAGGTTTGTCACCACTTTTGGGCGCCCATTGTTTCACTTTTGGACCTTTTACGAACGCTACATTGTCTTTATAAGCCGAAACTATATCGTTAGGGTTTATTTCGGAAGTTTTTTTAATGAGTTTGAATAGGGAAGTGGGCATTTCATGTCCGTCAATTTCAAATACTCCGTTGAAAATTTTGTGACGGCAATGCTCACTGTTTACTTGACTAAAACCGAAAACTTCACTGTCGGTGAGTTTTCTTTCCAATTTTTTTGAAAGGTTTTCCAGATATTCAACTTCTTCGGAATTAAGTGCTAAACCTTCTTTTTGGTTGTATTCAGAAATATTTCCGATTTCCAAAATAGCTTCCGGTTGAATGTGAATATCAAAAATATCCTGATCCAGTTTTTGGAATTTCTGCGAAAGCATTGGGTCGAAAGGTTTGTTTTCAACTTTGCTATTGTGAAATTCCTCAATACGAATTATTCCGTCAATACCCATGTTTTGGGTGATTTCCACCGCATTTGTGCTCCACGGAGTAATCATTGCTGCTCGGGGACCAATAAAAAAATCCGTCGCGTTTGTGGACAGGACGGATTTCTCTATTTTAGGTTGGCTGCCGAAAAGCCACTCCAACTTTTTACTATTTTTTTCTGAAATATTTCCATGGGTTTGAACTGCAAAAACAGTGTTTTCAGCGTTCCCGAAAAAGTGAATCATCCTTTTGAATATTAGTTCATTTTTGAAGGTTCACCATCGCCAAGGCTTCGGTGAACAGAGGTGCAAATGTAACCAATTTTGAAGAAATTTTAATCACATAAAAAGGGAGTTCTTTGTTTTTTTAATTTGTTTTAAACTTCTGGTTTTAAGCTTTTAATAATTAGATTTTAACGAGTATCTTTCGTATTCGAAATTTAAAAATAACAAACAATGAAATTTAAAGGATTACTATCTGCAACACTATTGCTTCTTAGCATTGGTGTTTATGCACAACAACAGACCTTTCCCCCTGATGAGGTAATTGTTGGAACATTTATTGGAAAAACGATTCCGTTGCGCGAATTTGCTATTAAAGAAGAAATTTTAAACCAAAGTGTAAAAGAGATAAAAATAGTGCAGAATGGATCGCGCTATCACGAAAAAGTAAATGCTGATGCATTGCCAAATGGCTTTGACCAAACAGTGCAAAAGGATTTTGGAAATATCCAAACCAGAGCTTTGGAGCAGAATTTTATTGGAGCTTCTTCTTCAGAATCTGGATTTGTTCCACCAGACCCAACGGGAGCTGTTGGACCAAATCATTATGTTCACGCAGTAAATTCTATTGTTAAAATTTTTGATAAAACAGGTAACCTATTGGTTGGGCCTGTTTCTTTAGGTACTTTTTTGGGTATTGGCTCTAATTCTGGAGACCCAATTGTATTATATGATCAACTAGCAGATCGTTGGTTTGTAAGTGAATTTGGTTCCGGAAGCAATTCATTGGCTATAGGTGTTTCAGAAACTGGAGATCCAACTGGCGCATATAATGTATATCAATATTCTTTCGGAAGTTTTCCAGATTATCCCCACTACAGCGTTTGGCATGATGCGTATTATCTTTCCGCCAATATTGGAACCACCAATAAAGTTTACGCAGTGGAAAGAGACGTAATGCTGGCAGGTGGACCAAACCCAAAAATTGTTGGGTTTCCACTTCCGGGAATGGTACAAAATAATAATACAGTATTAAGTCCAGAGCCGGCGAATTTATTGGGCACTACATTTCCAGCAGATGTTCCTGGGTATATTACATATTTACAGGATGATGGTTGGTCCGGTGTAACTTTCGACCACTTGAAAGTTTGGGAAATTGAATTGGATTGGAATACAACAAGCAATTCCACAATTTCTGCACCTTTGGAAATACCAACAGCACCATTTAACTCTGTATTTGCTCCTTTCGGAACAGGAGATGTGCAACAGCCTGGGACACCCCAAAAAATTGATATGATTGGTGGCATAATTTCATATGCTCCAAACTATAGAAGCTTCGCCGACCACAATAGTTGGGTGATTACTTTTAATACAGATATTGACAATAACGATACCTCTGGGGTTAGATGGATTGAATTGCGAAATGACGCTTCCAATCCTTGGTCTATTTTTCAAGAGGGAACATATGCACCTGCAGATGGAAATAGTCGTTTTATGGGAAGCGCAGGTATGGATGCAGCCGGAAACATTGGTTTGGCATTCAACGTGGCAAGTGCAACGCTTAAGGCGGCAATTAGATATACGGGAAGATTTGACGGAGATCCTTTAGGGCAAATGACTGTTGCAGAAACCGAGATAATCCAAGGTTCTGGAGTGCAGACTTTTACCAATAGATTTGGAGATTATTCACATCTTACTTTGGATCCAAATAATTTTACCTTTTGGCACACAGCAGAGTACTTTTCTTCAAATAATAACTGGAGAACCCAGATAGCGGCATTTACATTGTCTGGTGGTTTTGCAAATGATGTTGGTGTAAATGCACTAATTCAGCCTGTGAATGGTATTTTGACAAATGCTGAAACAGTTGAGGTAAGTATTCGCAATTTTGGAAGCAGCTCTCAAACAAATATTCCTTTGGAATTGCGTGTGGATGGGAATTTGGAAGCCTCTGAGACCTTTACTGGAACTGTAGCATCAGGCGCAACCGCCACCTATACTTTTGCCCAAACAGTAGATTTGTCAAACTCTGGCCAAACTTATTCTATTGAAGTAAGAACTAATTTAGCTGGAGATGAATTCCCTTCCAATGATCCATTCATAAAAGACATTACAAATCTTTTGGCTAATGATGTGGGTGCAATTGAAATTACCGCTCCCTTGTCGGGCTCAGGTTTGGGAAATGAAACCATAACAGCAACAATTAAAAACTTTGGGGCCACTATACAATCAAACTTTAACGTACAGTATGTTATTGATGGGGGAACGCCTGTAGTTGAAATATTTGCGGGTCCTATCGCTTCTGAACAGGAAATAAGCTATAGCTTTGTTCAAACGGCAGATTTTTCAACATTGGGAACATATAATGTTACCGTTTCAACTTCATTAGCAAGTGATGCAAATGCTGCTAATGATGCTGTGGCAACAGTAGTTGAAAATATTTTGTGCCAACCGAACATAGATTGTTCCTTTGGAGATGGCTTCCAGCTTTTTGCTGTAGCTGATATTAACAATCCATCGGGTTGCGAAGGCTATGGCGATTTTACGAATTTAATTGCGAACCTAGCGCCAGATAGTAGCAATGACCTAACCGTTACTACTGGTTGGGGTGATCAATTTGTAAAAGTTTGGATTGATTATAATGACGATTCAACATTTACAGCAAATGAAGTGGTTGTGAATAATGTTGTAATTGCACCAGGGCAAGGGGGCGGAACTTATACACAAACAATGGACTTGGTTGTTCCTGCAGGGGCTGCAAATGGACCACATAGAATGAGAGCCAAAACTAATTGGAATGCCCCTGTACCAGCCGATGCTTGTGAAGAAACATCTTTTGGTGAAACCGAGGACTACACCGCAAACATTGGAACGCTTGGTGTTAATGATTTTTCAATCAGAAATGGGGAATTGATTATTACCACCGAAGGTAGTAAACAATTTGAAGTATCATTAGTTACTGCTTATGATGGGCAAGCTTACATAGCTGTTTACAATATGTTGGGCCAACAACTTAAAGTAAAAATGCTCGACAAAATTGGTGATTCCTTTAAAGCCAAGCTTGATATGAGCGAAGTTGCAAGTGGAGTTTACCTTGTGAGAGTTGGCGGAAAAGAAACAAAATCCTTCAAAACAGGAAGAATTATTGTTGAATAATTTTAGCGTTTTTAGCTATAAAAAAGAGCGGGTTTTTCCCGCTCTTTTCTATTTTCAAAATAAGATAATTATTGTTTTTTCTGAAGCAAGGAAATATAAAACCCATCAAAACCGCTTTTACTTGGCATTATTTTTTCTTCACTTAACAATGTAAAGTTTTTTCCTTCTTCTCTAGCCAAGAAAGCTTTCACTTGCATTTCGTTTTCTGAAGGAAGGATGGAACAGGTTGCATAAACCAATTGTCCACCCGGCTTTACCATTCGGGAATAGCTATCCAGCAATTCTTTTTGTGTAGCGCGAATCTTATCCAGAAATTCAGGTTGCAGTTTCCACTTTGCGTCAGGGTTTCTTTTCAGAACACCCAAGCCAGAGCAGGGAGCGTCAATTAAAACCTTATCAGCTTTGTCAATTAACTTTTTTATCACTTTCGTGGAATCGATAACTCGGGTTTCAATATTGAAAATATCGTTTCTTCGGGCTCTTCGTTTCAGTTCGTTTAACTTGTTTTCATAGATATCCATTGCAATCAATTGGCCTTTGTTTTCCATCATTGTTGCAATATGAAGACTTTTTCCGCCAGCTCCAGCACAAGCATCAATCACCCGCATGCCAGGTTTTGCATCGAGTATTTCTGCAACCTTCTGTGAAGAAGCATCTTGCACTTCAAAAAAACCATTTTTGAACGCATCTGTGGTGAAAACGTTTGCACGTTCTTTCAACTTTAAAGCATCTGGATACCCTTTTAAGATTTCGGTTTCAATCTCTAGATCAGCCAATTCATTTTGAAGATTTTCAACAGTAGTTTTTAAGGTGTTTACTCGTAAAACTACATCGGCCTGCTGGTTTAAAGCAGCAATTTCCTTATCCCATTTTTTGCCCAATTCCTTATGTCCCAAATCATCCAACCAATCTGGAATGGATTCACGATACTTTCTAATTTTTGAAAGTTCGTCAAACCTTCCTTTAATTCGGCGGGTTGGCGTATCTTCAAACTGTTTCCATTCTGGGATAGCAATTCCATTAAGCGTTGCCCAAACTGTAAATAACCTAAAAAGGTTTGGACGGTCAAATGGTTCGCGCACTTCGGCAATTTCGGAATACAGTCGTTTCCAACGAACAATATCATATGTGGTTTCAGCAATAAAACCGCGGTCGCGAGCACCCCAGCGTTTATCGCGTTTCAATGTGTTTTTCAGTACTTTGTCTGCTTGTTTATTCTCATTGAAAATTAAGTCAAGAGAATCTATTGTGGCGAATACTAAGTTTCGGTGTAGTTTCATTTTCTGCGTTTTGCGGTTGCAAAGGTATCACAATAGCTATAAATACTTTTGATTACTTTTGGCAAAAATAAAATCTATGCGTTTTGCCCTAATCCTTCTTACTGTTTTTATGTTTATTTCCTGTGAAAATAAAACTGAAGTTGAATTCAATTCAATTAAAATAACTCCAGTTTTTATTGATAGTTTAAGCATTCGCGCCATTCAGCCTCTAGACGAAAACAGAGTTTGGTTTGCCGCTGACAAAGGAAAAGTAGGCCTAATCGATGGTGATACGCCAAAACTTGCAGTTATAAAATATGGAGAATCGTTACTTCATTTTCGATCCATTGCTGTTAATAAAGACGCTGTATTTGTTTTAAGTATTTCAAATCCGGCTGTACTTTATAAAATTGGTTTCAACGGATCGGATGCGACCAATATTGAAGAAGTTTATACCGAAAAGGGCGATAATGTTTTTTACGATTCCATGAAATTTTGGAACGAAAACGAAGGCATTGCCATTGGCGACCCCATAGAGAATTGCATGTCAATAATAATAACACGCGACGGTGGAAACACTTGGGAAAAACTTTCCTGCGATAATCTCCCGAAAGTTGAAAAAGGTGAAGCCGCTTTTGCCGCGAGTAATTCAAACATAGCAATTTTTGGCGACAACGCTTGGGTTGCAACGGGTGGAAGAAAATCGAGGGTAATGCATACTTCTGACAAAGGCAAAACTTGGGAAATCTTTGATACACCAATAGTTCAAGGTAAGGCAATGACGGGAATTTTTAGTATCGACTTTTGGGATGAAAACAACGGAATTATTTTTGGTGGAAACTGGGAAGACAAACCTTTTAATGAAGGAAACAAAGCCGTAACCGCAAATGGAGGGAAAACTTGGAAACTGATATCCAATGGCAAAGAACCTGGCTACCGTTCTTCGGTAAAATATATTCCCGGAACTGAAGGTCAGGGGATTGTGGCTGTTGGCTCCCCTGGAATTTCCTTTAGTGGCGATGGTGGAAAAAACTGGAAAGAACTCTCCAAAGAAGGTTTTTTTGCTATTGAGTTTGTAAATGACAGTATTGCTTTCGCTTCGGGGAATAATAAAATTTCTAGATTGGTTTTTAGAAAATAAATTTAAAAATAGTAAAAACTGTCTTGTCCTAAAAAGCCAGTCACGGATACTCCATAGCAAAGCCATACCAAAGCCATAGATACTTCATTAGATTGTAAGAAAACGGCTCTTTTTTCCTACAAAAATAATTTTGATAAAAAAGTGGAAGGTCTTAGTCCATTAAGGAAGAATTCTTAAACTTAAATAAAAACACAAATACTATCAAAACTAAAGGCAAAAAGTTGCACTTAAGATTTTTCTATTAAGCTATCTCAATGCCTTCATTCTTCGGTAATAAGACTTGTATTAAAATAGCAATTCCCATTACTAAAGCACAGCCCACTAGATTCAGCCATAAATAGGGCATAAGGTCTATATACCAAAAATAGATGATGATTACTTGCGTAATAAGCGCTGCAATAAAAACTGCTTTACTATGTACATATTTTATAAAGAAAGCCAAAAGGAAAATCCCCAGAACATTTCCATAGAAAATGGAACCTATAATGTTCACTAACTGAATAAGATTATCAAAGAGATTTGCAGAACAAGCTACTGTTATTGCTATTATTCCCCATAAAAGGGTGAACCCACGCGAAGCTGCTACATAATGTTTTTCCCGTTTTCCAGATACGTTTCGTTTGTAAAGATCAATTGCTGTGGTACTTCCCAAAGCGTTCAGTTCAGAAGCTGTCGAAGACATTGCCGCACTTAAAATGACCGCCAAAAGCAAACCTATTAAACCTCTCGGAAGATTGGTTAAAATGAAATGGATAAAAACATAATCCTTATCATTGGTTTCCGCATTTGGATTTGCTTTTTTGATTATTGTAACAGATTGTTCGCGTAACTTATTTTCGGAAGCATTCAGTTCTTTTATTTTTTGAACATAGTTTTGTTTTTCAAGCTCGTTTTCCGATTTTGCATAATCAATTTGCGTTGCGGCAAGTTCTTTGTCTATTGCATCTTTTTTTACTTCTAAAGCCTTGTATTCCCCAGCATACACCGAACTATTAACGTCCTTCACTGCCGCGGGATTAAAATGTAGTGGAGAAGCATTAAACTGATAAAAAACAAAAACCATTACGCCCACCAAAAGGATGAAAAACTGCATCGGTACTTTCAGCACGCCGTTCATTATTAAACCCATTTGACTTTGTTTTACACTCCTTCCAGAGAGATAACGTTGCACTTGACTTTGGTCTGTACCAAAATAGGAGAGGGCCAGAAAAGTACCACCAATGATACCGCTCCAAAAAGTGTAACGGTTATCAAAATCGAATGAAAAATCAAGAATGTCCATTTTTCCATTCGCACCCGCAATTTCAAGTGCTTTGCTAAAGGTAATGTCAAGTGGCAAATAATTCAGAATCAATAAAAAGGCAATCAACATTCCAAAGAAAATAACGGCCATTTGTTGTTTTTGAGTAACACTCACAGCTTTCGTTCCACCACTTACAGTGTAAATTATTACGAGTACGCCGATAATGATATTCAAATAAATCAAGTTCCAGCCCAATACTGCCGAAAGAATAATGGAAGGCGCAAAAATGGTAATTCCGCAAGCTAGACCGCGTTGGATTAAAAAGAGAATTGCTGTGAGCGTACGTGTTTTTTTGTCGAAACGTGTTTCAAGATATTCGTAAGCAGTGAAAACTTTCAACTTATGATAAATAGGAATGAAAACCAAACAAATAACCACCATTGCAATTGGTAGTCCAAAGTAGAACTGTACAAAACCCATCCCGTCGTGAAAAGCCTGTCCCGGTGTGGAAAGAAAAGTAATTGCACTGGCCTGGGTAGCCATAACGCTTAGGCCAATCGTCCACCAATGTGCATTGCTTCCGCCTTTTAAATAATCGTCAACATCCTTTTGTTGACGAGACTTCCATGTGCCATAAAGCACTATAAATAGAAGCGTCCCAATTAAAACTATCCAATCAATCTGCTGCATTTAAGTGAAGTTTTGCATTAGTAAATAAAACAGATAGATGTAAACAGCATTGAGAAGAAGCACGAGCGTGTACTTCCATTTCCAGACGAATTTTTGTTTTTCTTCAGTCATGTTTTTAAAAGTTATTTACCGATTGAAAGCATATTAGCAAACAATCTATAAGCCCCTGGAACTCCTGCGGGAAGTTCGCGGAAAAAACTCAATCCTGTATAAATATAATATCCTTTTCCATATTTAGCTACCAATAGCGAACCTTTTGTTTCGGATTCACCTTTGTCGTGCATTCCGAGGATTGGCGTGAATTCCTTGGCCCATTCATCTGGAAAATAAAGTCCGCGTTCCTGTACCCAACCTTCAAAATCCTTTTGGGTGATTTTATTTGGGGTGTTCAAAATCGGATTTTCTGGAGCTAGGATTTTTACTTCGGAAAATTCATCCGTTACACGATTGCGACTAAGCTTTAGGGAATAGGGAGCAAGCTTTTCAGTCACCAAACTGCGATTGGTGTTGTATTGAACAATCATCGTTCCGCCATTTTCAACATATTTATTAAGAATTGGTTGCGCAAAAGCGAGTTCGAGAACAGTGTTGTATGCACGGATTCCAACTACAATAGCATCAAAATTCTGAAGGTTTTTTTCTGAAATGTTTGAAGCTTCAATCGTTGTTACTGAATATCCAATTTGCTTCAAGCTTTCAGGAATTGCATCACCAGCGCCGTTGATGTAGCCTATGTTTTGTCCTTTTTTCTGAATATCAATCTTCGCAACTTTCGCCTCCGAAGGCAAAAGAACACTTTGATATGGAATGTGTTCATAATCTATCGAGACCAATTCTTTATTAAATATTTGACCTTCTGCATTGACCATTGGCTTTAAGTAGCCTTCGCTTTGCCCGTTTGGCGGGGTTACTGTGAAATTGAAAGTTTGTGTTTCACCATTTCTAGTAAGTTGAAATAATTGCTGTGTTGGTTCAACTTTCCAACCTTCGGGATGTTGTAGGCTCACAGTTCCTGAAATGCTGTCTTTTCCAGCACGAACAACTACTGAAACAACTTCGGAGGCATTGCTGGCAAAAATCAAGACCTTTTCAGGAATTGAAGCTGTAACCTCCGGAAGCACTTCCAGTGGGCGATACACCTCGCCTTTAACGGGATCATTAAATTTATAAATTATATTCTTAGTGAAAGGAATGGTTGTATTTTCAAATTGTAGCTCAAAAACCAATTTCTCCAACGGAGGCGTTTCTGGCAGGCCAATCAATTCTTCTGGCGCCACATACATTCCTAAAGTCCCTTTTTCATTCAACCAATAGGGCGAGGAGTAGGGCGGGTTTTGTTTTGCGGAATTAACAGTGATTACTATCTTTTTATCATCGTTAAAAGACAATGCTTCTGATTCACTCCAAAGTATTTTTCCTTCGGAATTTTTTACAGATTTTAAAACAACATCACTTTTTCCACGATTAATAGCTTCAATATTTACTTTGAAATTTTGGTTTGGGTTTACAGAATTTTCTTCGGATGCAGCTTCAATAAAAATCCCGCCACAGTCCAAAATGAGCTGTTGCAGTTGTTCGAGTTTTATATTTCGCCAATGTTCATCTTTTAAATTTGAAACCAAGGGATATGCTTTCAACAATTGAGGCAGCATTTCTGAAGGGTTTTTAAAATTGAAATTATCTTCGAGTGGATTCAAAATTGTGCCGATTGTGTTTCCACCCTCAAGTCGCGACCAATTTGTATTTATTCCTTCAAAAAGATTGTTTTCAGATGGTTTTGTGCCTTCCAACAGTTCAAGGTATTCAGTTTCAGTTCCACGCGAGCCCGTGCTTCCAAAACCTTGTGATTTGTGCATACTTCGACTTAAAGAAGCTATTTCGCCATTGGAAAGGCCGAGTTCGGGAAAATAGCTTCCTGTTTCAACCGAAACGAGTCTCGATTTGTCAGCATTGTCAAATTTTTCCTTGCTTCCATAAAACCACCACGAAGTATTAAAAAACAGTCGTTGTGGTTTCCAAACGCCGTATTCTTCAGCAGATTTTGGAAATTTTGAAGCATTGCCAGCCAAATCAAAAGCTTCCACGCTTAACATTGCGGAAGCTGTGTGGTGGCCGTGAGTACTCCCGGGACTGCGATGGTCAAATCGGTCAATTATAATATCTGGTTTGAATTTACGGATGGTTTTTACCACATCGCTCAAAACATCTTCGCGGTTCCAAAATTCAAAGGTTTCATTGGGGTTTTTACTGTAACCAAAATCATTGGCGCGTGTAAAAAATTGTTGTGCGCCATCCGTTCTTCGTGCCGCCAAAAGTTCCTGTGTACGGATAACACCTAGAAGTTCGCGTAGTTCGGGGCCAACTAAATTCTGTCCGCCATCGCCGCGAGTAATTGAAAGATAGGCGGTATTGGCGTGAACATCATTTACCAAATAGGAAATAAGCCGCGTATTCTCGTCATCGGGATGTGCGGCAATATAAAGCGCAGAACCAACAAAGTTGAGCTTTTGAAGAGAATGGTAAATTTCGGAAGTGGTAGGTTTTTTAGGGGTTTGTGCGGCAGCAGCTATTGTAAATAATAAAAATAGAAGTCTGTAAAAAAATGTTTTTTGCATAAAATTGGTGCTGATTTATTCGAAACCTTTCAAAGATACTTATTTGTAAAAATTAATCGTGCGGTAGGTCTTCCTTATTTTTGTCAGCTTCGTTCAGCTGTTGTTCATAAAAATCATCTGCCTTTATGATGCTTACACCTTTTTGAAGCATCATACTATTGGGGTAAGTCACGATTTCATTTTTAGTGGTATGAAGAATAATATGAAAGGTTTTAATGTCTTCAATAATACCTTCGCAGGGCATTTCTTTGTCATGGATTTTTATGTAATCGCCAATTTTGTATGGAAATGTAAAGAACATAATTACGCCACTGGTAACATTGCTTAGTATAGACCATTGTGCAAAAAAAGCGATACCAATTACGGCAAATACTGAAGACATAACTAGTCCTAGATTTCTAAAATCTACTCCCCAGATTAATATAAGTCCTAAAACAATTAAAAAGAACACTGCAAAATCTACGTGCTTCATAATTAGCCCAGTGCGATGTTCAAGCCGCTCAATTTTTTTGGCGAAATTACGAACTGTTCTTTTCAACATTAGTCTTATGACTAACAAACCCACGATCAAAACAGCAGATTCTATTAGTTGTAACGAATATTTTTGCAAATCCAAATCATTCATAATTATAAATATTAAAGGCCCAGGGAGTCCCGAAGACGCGTGAATTCGTTTCTATTTTTGTTCCAGTAAGGGCTTATCATGCGTTTCATTTTAGTTGCGGTGGTTTTCAGTCTTAATGTATCATTTTGGTCAGCAGCATTCACTTCTTCCCACTTTTCAATCTCATAGGGAAAAGTACTATTGAAGAAGAGCATTAATTGTCGCTGCAAATCTGGATAATTCAAAGTGTAAATAGTAATTGAATCGCCCTGTTTCAAGCTGGCGAAAGCATTGTGTTCTTTTATTTCTTTGTGCTTAAGGCGTAAATATTCAAAGGAAGGAATAATCATTACATCACCTGTGGGTAGTTCCTCTGGATTGATACGGATCAGGTTCCATAGCTCGTTTTCCAACCAGGTTTTTGGTAAAGAAAGAGTTTGGTCCGCTTCGCCTTCAAAATAGGAATGGCTCTCTATCTCAAAATTATCCCGATTATTGAGCTGCATATAAACCTGTCCGCACCACTCCTGCACACCATTGCTCACTTTTATAGGATGTCCAGTATTTGAAATGGGACTAAAAGTGCTGCTCATTATAGAATACGGATAAATACCTGTATTGAAATTTTTCATTTGGTTCAGCTTTAAAACTGAAACATTTTCCTCAGAAGCGTTGTTCGCCTTAACTTGCTCATCTGGGAGAAAATCCTCTGTTACAAAAATATTGACAGCAGTGCCTTGGCGGATTTCACCGTAGCGTTCTTGCATTAGCAAATAGGAGGTAACCTCAGCTTTTCCGTTGAACCAATAATCTTTAAATTCTTTTGAAACAGTTCTCGGAGCTGCGGTTTGGGATTCTTTTTTTTTATCTGAAATGGTGTCGGAACTGTTTTTTTCTTCCGGAGAATTACAACCGACAAGAATTAAAAAAAATAAGAAGGGGTAAAGGATTTTTAAATTGTTCATTTCTGACAGAGTTTATCCAAAAATACCAAAAATTCAACGGTCGGCAATCTCGCTTAACGTTTTATAAACAAGTCGAGTGGGAAGGCCCATTACATTAAAATAACATCCTTTAATTTTTTTGATGCCAATATAGCCTATCCATTCTTGTATACCGTAGCTTCCTGCTTTGTCAAAGGGTTTGTAGTTTTTTATATAGTAATCTATTTCTTCTTCGGAAAGGGTTTTGAACCAGACTTTAGTAACATCGTTCACAGTTTTTTGAAATTCCTTTGAAGTAAAGCAGACCGAAGTGATTACCTCGTGCATTTGTCCGCTTAAATCACGGAGCATTTTTTTTGCTTCTTCAAAATCTTTCGGTTTGCCGAGTGCTTTTCCGTTCAGCCAAACAATAGTGTCGCTTGTAATAAGAATGTCATTTATTTGTAACTCCGAAAAGACAGAGGTTTTAAGTTGTGAGAGATAATTAGTTATTTCCGAATGCTTTAATGTTGAAGAATATGTTTCCTCAACTTCTTTCACTTGAATTGTAAAATCCAAATCCAGTTCCTTAAAAAAAGCGTGTCTACGCGGTGAACCGGAAGCGAGGATGATGTTATGGTTTTTTAGTTTTTCGCGTAACATATTCTAAGAAATTGTAAATGAAAAGAGTGGTATTGAACAAATTCCCAAAAACATAATTATTTTCAAAAAATTTGACAGAAATGTATATTCCTTTAATGTTTTAGCACTCCAAGCTTTTATGCAAAAATACATCAGTGGAGCAACGATTGCAAATAAGAAATACAGTAATAAAACTTGATGGTTATATAGGTATTGATACATGTAAAGCACAACTCCCAAAACCATAAATACGCCCATAAAGAAAACAATCATTATAGTTCTTTTTCTTCCGAGTGCAATCGCCAGCGTATTCATTCCGCCGTTTTTATCCCCGTTTATGTCTTGTAAATCTTTTACAATTTCGCGAATAAGATTTATTAAAAATGCAAACAATGAATAATGTAGCACAATTTTGAAAACCGCTGATTGTGCAGTTTGGTTTTGCTCAGTAATTGCAGGAAGAAGATCAAACAACGCAACAATTATTAAACTCATTGCCACTAAAAAGGAAATTAAAAGATTACCAATTAATACCATGCCCTTTAAGTAGGAAGCATACAGATAGAGCAATGCAGAGAAAACTATAAAAAGAGCTGCAAAGCCAGATTTTCCAATACTATTGGAGAGGTAAAAACCTATCGCAACTCCAATTACATTTAAAATTATAAACAATCGATTTGCTGTTCTTTCCGATATCTTTTTGCCAATCAGTACTTTGCTAGGCGTATTGATTTTGTCAATCTCCACGTCATAAATATCGTTGATGATATTTCCAGCGGCGGCAATGCAAAGTGTAGCGATAACAAGTAGTGTAAAGTGAAAAGTATTTAAAGTAGTTTCTACGGTAATTGGGAAGAACAGGCCGTATTTTATAAAAACCTGCACCAAGGCAATAAAGAGTAGATTTTGGTAGCGGATGAGGTTTAGGTAGTTCAAAGTTTTAAGTTTCAGGTTTTCTTTTTACTGAATTCAGAGCTTAATCATATTTAGCGCTCACACTGTTGGCTACCATCCATTTACCCTGAACTTTCAACACTTGTTCAATTACATCACGAACACAGCCTTTACCACCTTTTTTGTGGGAAACGTATTTTGATATAGCCTTAATTTCCTGCACGGCATCTTGAGGGCAGGTGGGAAGTCCAACTTCCTGCATAATTTCATAATCAGGGAGATCATCACCCATATACAGAATGTTTTCTCTTTTCAGATGATTGTTTTTTAAGTAATCCTCTAAAATTTTTGTTTTGTGGTGAGCGCCTAAAAAAATGTCTTTTATTCCTAAATTTTGCAATCGTACACGAACACCTTCGTTTGTTCCTCCAGAAATAACACATACGTGAAAACCTTGTTCAACTGCAGATTTAAGACCGTAGCCATCCTTTATATTCATTGTCCGGAACATTTCACCTTGTGTATTTACTTGTATTGTGCTGTCCGTGAGTACACCATCCACATCGAAAATGAAAGTGGTTATGTGCTTTAGGTATTCTTTATAACTTTTTTCCATATTTCTGCTTTAATTCCTCTGTAAACAATTCATAAAACTTTCGGTACGAACTGTCGCCCAACAAATGTAAATGTTTTTCAATGGTTTTTATATCGTTGCGTTTTGCAGGACCCGTTTGTGCCTTTTCCGGTGAAAGGGTTTCAATTTTGGATGCGGTTTCTGAAATTAGCGGTTTCAGTAAATCGAACGGCAAATCTTCTTCTTTTAAAATTTCGCTGCCAATTTGGTATAAATGGTTGGTGAAATTATTTACAAAAACTGCGGCTAGGTGTAGTTTTGCTCTTTTTTCAGAAGAAATTTCAACAACGTTTTCTGAAATTGTTTTTCCCACTCTTAGAAGTAATTCTAAATCTTTTGAATTTTCAGCTTCAATGCAGATTGGAATGTTTTTAAAATCCAACCCACGCTCTTTTGAAAAAGTTTGTATCGGATAAAAAATGCCGCGTCTATTTTTATTTGAAAGTGCATCCATTGATACACCGCCAGAGGTATGAACCACTAATTCATTTTGAAAAGAGAGGCTTTCGGAAAAACTAGAAATGGCATCATCAGGAATCCCAATAATGTAAACATCCGCTTGTTCTAATTTTGAAATATCATCTGTGAATGAAATTTTTTCAAATGGTGAAATAATCTTAATATAATTTCTATTAAAAACTTGCTTTACAGTAACTTCTTTTGATTTATGTAGAGTTTTGAACAAATGACTGTTCACGTTTCCGAATCCTAAAAAAACCACATTTATCATAGTGCGAAGTTAGCGTTTATTAATTTTTTCAACGGTACACTTTGCGTTTTATGAGTTTTATTTCGCCGTCCTGTTCCAGTTGCTTTATGGCTCGGATTACTGTTTCCACCCTCAGTCCAGTCAAATCTGCTATTTGTTGCCGTGTTAGCTCCACTTGAAAAAGTTTTTCAGAGCCGTATTTACTTTTCAAAAAATCTATTAAAGCAAGGATTCTATGTTCTGGTGGATGTACAGATATTTCCTTTAAAATCGTCGCTTTATAATAAAGCCGTTTTGCAAGTGCCTTGGTAAATTTTAAATTTATTTCGGGATTATTGGTTAATAATTCGAATAATTTGGATTTTGATAATTTGTAAAGTTCTGTAACTTTTACAGATGAAGCTGAAGCTGGATATTTGAAATCGGCAAAGAGAGGTGGTTCGCCAAAACTTTCACCATCATAAAAAATACCCTGCACAAATTCTTTTCCGTTCTCGTTGAGATTGAACATTTTCACCTCCCCGGTTTTAATCTGGAAATAGAAATCAGCACGTTTTTTTTCTGAAAGGATAACTTCGTTAGCGTCAATTTTTTCAATAGTCGCGCCGTAATCCAATAATAGATTTTCAGGAATCATGAGTTTATGATTTGCCTCATAAAATAGGGCCTGTTTTGGATGGTAAATTTACACCATTAAAAACAAAACACTATTATATTATGAAGTCACTATCAATAAAATCACTACAAAAAGAGTTTGAAAACGACTATTATATGTACATTCCGCTGACAATTATTTTGAACAGTTGCATCGGTTCCATTGCAGCAATGACAGTTCTGGCGCAAGGCACGGGAATTATTTCTGGAATTGAATTGACCATTTGCGTTTCCCTATGTATGGGTTACAATGCCGCTTTGCTTGCAGGTTCAAATAAAAAAATTGCATTTTGGCTGCTTGCTGTAAGTTTGGTGGCAAACCTGTTGTTGATTTTAATAACTTTGATATAAAAATATGTCCAAAAAGAATATAGAATCCCGTGAAGATATTTCTTTACTTGTCAACACTTTCTATACAAAAGTAAGAAAAGACGAACTTCTCGGGCCTATTTTCAATGGAATAATTACCGATTGGGAAACCCATCTTAAGTTACTTACTGATTTTTGGGAAACAAACCTTTTCTTTGAGCGCAAATACTTTGGAAATCCATTACATACTCATGTTGAAGTAGATAAAAAATGTGGCAACACTATCAATGAACTTCACTTCGGAACTTGGATCAATCTTTGGCTGGAAACTATCAACGAACTTTTTGAAGGCGAAACGGCGCAAATTGCAATAAACCGGGCAAGAAATATGGGAACCTTTATACACTTAAATATTCATAATGCCCGAAAATAAGGAACGCAAAAGAAATAATAGTTAACAGATTTCCGTAGATTAAATGGGAGCTATTTGTTATTTTTGCGCCAAAATTCCCTGTAATGCAAAAAAAGATTGCCTCCATTCTTTTCTCCACCCGTTTAACTGCTGTTTTATTTATTGTTTTTGCTGTCGCAATGGCCGCAGGAACCTTTATGGATGCATCAGCCCAAAAGCCTCCAACAGCCTATTCAAGGGAGCTTATTTATAACGCTTGGTGGTTTGAAGCAATAATGGCGCTGTTTGTTATAAATTTTGCTGGAAATATTTTCCGATACAACCTTCACAAGCGCAAAATGTGGGCTTCGCTGATACTTCATTTAGCTTTTATCTTTATAATTATTGGTGCTTTTGTAACACGCTATATCGGCTATGAAGGTATTATGCACATACGTGAAGGGCAAACTGAAAGTTCCATTCTTTCAGACAAAACCTATTTAAACGGTTTTATTGACGGTGATTATATGATTGATGGCGTGGCACAAAGAAGACTTTTAAAGCCAAAGAATTTAAATCTTTCAGAAAAGCTGGACAATGATTTTACCATTGAAACGGATTACAACCAGCAGCCCGTTACCATAAAATACAAGAATTTTATAAAAGGTGCAAAGGAAGGCTTAACCCCAAGTGAAGATGGTGAAGAATATTTAAAAATAGTTGAAGCAGGTGATGGCGAACGTCATGATCATTGGGTAAAAGTGGGCGAGGTCTCAAATATCCACAATATTCTTTTCGCAATAAACAACCCCACAGAGGGAGCTATAAACATTACTTATTCAGAGGACGGAAACTATACCGTTTCCAGTCCTTTTGAAGGCGATTTTATGCGAATGGCAGACCAAATGCAGGGTGTAGTAGTTGCAGATAGTGTGCAGCCTTTTAATTTGCGTTCTCTTTACAGAATGGCGGGTATTTCATTTGTAGTCCCTGATCCAATAACCAAAGGAAAGTTTGGAGTTGTGAAAGCGGGAGCGGGAGAGCCTTCAAATCAAGATGCCCTTATTTTAGAAGTTTCTTCAAAAGATGAAACCAAGACCGTGGAGCTTCTCGGGGGAAAAGGAACTGCGCCAGATCCCGAAGAAGTTGAAATTGCAGGATTGAAAGTTTATTTGAGTTACGGTTCAGAAAAAATTGATATTCCTTTTAGCTTAACCCTTAATGATTTTATAGCCACTAAATATCCAGGTACCGAAAAAGGATATTCCTCTTTCAAAAGTAAAGTGACCGTTATTGATGCTGATAAAGAACATTTTGATGCAGATATTTTTATGAATCATGTTTTGGACCATAAAGGCTATCGCTTTTTTCAAGCAAGTTTTGACCCGGATGAAGGCGGAACCATTCTTTCCGTAAACCATGATCGCTGGGGAACTTGGATCACTTATTTGGGATATTTTCTGTTATATTTTGGTTTAATGGCTATTCTTTTCAGCAAACACAGTCGTTTTGGAAAACTGGAGGAAATTTTGAATCGCATTAAGCGAAAGAAAAAAAGTATGATAACAATCTTAGTATTGTTGTTTTCTCTTTCGGGAATAGCTCAAGTAGCCAAGGAACCCGCCCATACCACAGTTCCAAAAAAACAGATAGATTCAGTAATAAAAGCAAACGCTGTCAGCAAAGATCATGCAGCAAAGTTTGGTCATTTGATAATTCAGGACAATGGGCGTATGAAGCCTATCAACACTTTTGCGAGCGAACTTTTGCGAAAAATAAGTCGCAGTGACAATTACGAAGGTTTGGATGCCAATCAGGTTTTTATTTCGATGACTGAATTTCCAAGACTTTGGGTTGAAGTACCTTTGATTGCTTTAAAAAGGGGTAATGACAGTATCCGGCACGTAGCTGGTATACCAGATGGACAAAAAGATATTGCATTGCTGGATCTTTTTGATGAGAAGGGAAACTATAAACTAGAACCGTATTTGGAAGCAGCCACGCGGACTACAAATCCAAACCAGTTTCAAAAAGATTTTATAAAAGCCCACGAAAACTTTTCATTGCTAAATGCCGCTTTAAGCGGAAGTATTCTGAAAATATTCCCAATTCCCGATGATGAGGGCAATAAATGGGTTTCGTATCCTGAGCTTGGAGAGGCAGGTTTAAAGGGAATGGATTCCTTGTATGCTAAAAATATTCTTCCGCTTTATTTTGACAGTTTGAAAAAAGCTCGAGAAAGTGGTGATTATAAGCAGGCCGATGAACTTTTGGAAAGCATCACAAATTTTCAAAAAAAGTATGGAGCAGAAGTAATGCCATCTGAAAATAAGCTGCGTGCCGAAACCATTTACAACCAAGCGGATATATTCAATAGGTTGTATAAATATTTTGCACTCTTTGGCATTTTGATGTTCGTATTCATTATTGCACAACTTTTCAAAGACCGAAAAATATTACGAACACTTATAAAAGCATCGAAAATCATCATGTGGGTTTTCTTCGCACTCATGACTTTAGGCCTTGCGCTGCGTTGGTACGTTAGTGGTCATGCACCGTGGAGTGATGCCTATGAATCTGTTATTTATGTTGCTTGGGCAACAGTTTTCTTTGGTTTGGCCTTTGGTAGAAGAAGCGATTTAACAGTTGCTTCTACGGCTTTTGTAGGCGCAATTATTCTATGGGTAGCACACGAAAACTGGCTCGATCCTTCTATTGCAAATCTTCAGCCTGTTTTGGATAGCTATTGGTTGATGATACACGTTGCTGTGATTGTGGCGAGTTATGGCCCCTTCACACTGGGAATGATTCTCGCCGCAACTTCTTTGTTTTTGATGATTTTCACTACTAAAGGGAATTACAAAAACATGGAAATCAATATTAGCGAATTAACTGTCGTAACAGAAATGGCGCTGACTGTAGGATTAGTAATGCTTACTATTGGAAACTTCTTGGGCGGACAATGGGCAAATGACAGCTGGGGCCGTTATTGGGGTTGGGATCCCAAAGAAACTTGGGCGCTTATCAGCATTATGGTTTACGCTTTTGTAATCCACGCCAGATTGGTTCCCGGATTGCGCGGTCGTTGGATTTTTAATGTTTTTGCACTTTTCGCGTATGCTTCCATTATGATGACCTACTTTGGAGTTAACTTTTACTTAAGTGGTCTTCATTCTTACGCTAGTGGTGATGCACCCGCTACCCCAACTTTTGTTCGGTATATAGCCATCTTTGCTGTTATTCTTAGTACAGTGGCGTATTTTAGGTATAAGAAGTATTATGGGAAGAAAAAGAAATCAAAAGCATAAAATTAAAAACCACTAATTAACAAATAGATTTGTTTGTTAATTAGTGGTCAAAAAAATTCTAAAATCGATTAAACCATATCTTCTGGTTTTACCCATTTATCAAATTCTTCTGCAGTTAAATAACCAAGATTTACCGCTTCTTCTTTTAGTGTAGTTCCGTTTTTGTGTGCAGTATTTGCAATTTCTGCAGCTTTATAATAGCCAATTTTTGGATTTAAAGCCGTTACGAGCATTAAACTGTTGTTCAGTTGCTTTTTGATTACTTCATAATTCGGCTCAATTCCCTGTGCGCAATGCACGTCAAAAGAAACACAAGCATCACCAATTAATTGTGCGGATTGAAGGAAATTGGCAGCCATAACAGGTTTAAAAACGTTTAGTTCAAACTGTCCCTGCATTCCGCCAACGGCAATCGCCATATCGTTTCCGATAACTTGTGCGCAAACCATGGTTAGTGCTTCACACTGCGTTGGGTTCACTTTTCCAGGCATAATTGATGAACCAGGCTCGTTTGCGGGAATGTTGATTTCACCAATTCCACTTCGTGGGCCGCTGGAAAGCATGCGGACATCATTTGCTATTTTATTCAAAGAAACGGCTAATTGTTTCAAAGCACCGTGACTTTCAACTAAAGCATCATGAGCTGCAAGGGCCTCGAACTTATTTTTTGCGGTTACAAATGGCAATTCGGTAAACTTTGCAATGTATTCAGCAACTTTTACGTCATAGCCTTTTGGAGTATTCAAACCAGTTCCCACGGCGGTTCCGCCCAAAGCAAGCTCCGCCAAATGCGGAAGTGTATTTTTCAAAGCTTTAATTCCGTGCTCAAGCTGCGCAGCATAACCGCTAAATTCTTGCCCAAGGGTTAGAGGGGTGGCGTCCATAAAATGGGTGCGGCCAATTTTCACTACATTTTTAAATTCCTCAGCTTTTTTTGAAAGTGTTTTTTGAAGTTGTTCAACGCCTGGAAGCGTGGTTTCAATCAATTTTTTATAAGCGGCGATGTGCATTCCCGTTGGGAATGTATCGTTGGAGGATTGCGATTTGTTTACATCATCATTTGGTTGAAGTGTTTTATCACCCTCGCCAATAGTTTTTCCAGCAACTTGATGGGCGCGGTTTGCAATCACTTCATTCACGTTCATATTGCTTTGGGTGCCGCTTCCAGTTTGCCAAATTACCAATGGAAATTGATTGTCGTGTTTTCCGTCCAAAATTTCATCGCAAACCTTCGAAATCAAATCTCTTTTTTCTTCGGAAAGTACACCGAGCTCACAGTTTGTATAGGCTGCTGCTTTTTTTAAATATGCAAAACCATAAATTATTTCCAAAGGCATGGAGGCTTTTGGACCTATTTTAAAATTTTCAAAAGAACGCTCCGTTTGTGCGCCCCAAAGTTTATCGGCAGGTACTTTTACCTCACCCATGGTGTCTTTTTCTATTCTATATTGCATTGTGAAATGTTTTTTTGAATTAATTAAACTCCTTAAAGCTTTGGAGTTCTAATGCAAAGGTAGCGAAAAGCCAAAAGTTGTTCAACCCGCACGAGTGTTTATTTGTTGTGAATAAATCGAAAAGTTTTGTTGTCGTTTCTCAAAAAAACCTTTTATCTTTGAACCATCAATTTAAAAACGCCACATCATGTTTACTTTTGAGCAATATTTAGGATTTCTTGCATTTTTAATGATTCTTACTTTAGGGTTTTGGTTAATGATTTTCTTGGTGAGTATTCTTCCTTATTGGATTGGCGGTTCGCTTTACGAAAAATGGAAAATGAGTCGTGAGGAAAAGAAAAAGAATGAATTGAAATCGTAATTTCAAACTAAAAGATATTTAAAAAGGGAACCAAATTGGTTCCCTTTTTTTGTTGAATGAGTTAAAAGTTTATCCTTCAAAACCTCCTTCGTCACCACCACCCATGCGATCTGGGCGTTGGCGCTGTTTCTTTTGGTTGAAGCGGTAGGTGAAAGTGAGCAATACTTGACGCTGTCTCCACTGAAACTCACTTTCGCTTGTAAAGGTGCTTGTGGTTGTAAGACTGTTTCTTTTTCGGGTGTTGAAAAGATCACTAACGCTCAAAGCAAGTGTTGCCTTATCATCAATTATGTCTTTACTTATTGCCATATCAACTGAAAGGATTCCCTCTGATTCTGTTTGCGAATTATTTGAAGGTCCTCTGTAAAAGGCATTTGTTTGCCATTCAATCTTTGCGGGAAGTTTGAATTTACTGCTGAATCTTCCAAAATAGCTAGTGTTTTCTGCGCCATAATCCACATTGTTATAAAAGCCTTCAGTTTTGAAAAGGAAATAATTAAAACTTCCGTTCAAAGACAACCATTTTGTTGGATTGTAAAGGAGGCCCGTTTCAAAACCGTAGCGTTCATTTGTGGAAAGGTTTATAGGCAAAGTACGGATGATTGGGATTCCATTGCTGGTTACGTCACCAGTTTCCTCCTGTACTCTTTCAAAAGCGTCGGTTTCATTTTGATAATAAACGGAAGCAGTCAATGTGAGTTTTTTCCAACGTTTTAGGTAGCCCAAATCGAAAGCGCTTGCGTAGGCTGGGTCCAAGTCTGGATTTCCCTGAAAAATATTTGCCTCACTTGAACGCGATGGGAAAGGGTTTATATACCAGTTTCTTGGTCTGTTGATACGTCTGTTATACCCAAGGGTTATGTTTTCATTATCTTTTATTTCGAAAGTAAGGTTTACGGTTGGGAACAAGCCAGTGTAATTTTTATCGAAATTTAAATCGAAAGGAGTATTCTCTGAAACATTTTCAGCGGCTACTTTCCCTTTTAATTGCGTGTTTTCAAGGCGAAGACCAAGCAGAAAAGAAAACTTTCCAAATTTATTTCCGTATTGTGTATAGAAGGCATTCACATTTTCATCATAAGTAAAAACATTGGAAAGGCTATCATTTCGAATGAAATTTCCAGAGGTGCCTGCTTCTTCAAGCAAAGTATAATCTGTAATGGTTTCTTCAAAATCACCACGGTAACCTGCTTCAAATTGTGCGTTTTCGCCAATAGGCAACACATAATCTACCTGTGCCAAATACTCTTTTTCATTTTCTTTATTTATAATATCTTCAGCAGGAAGAATTTCAAAATTGGGCAGCGTTCTTTGTTCCGTAATTAGTGAACGTTCGGTGTCCTTGCCTCGGTCATACTGAAGGTCTGCGGTTAATTTGTGGCCTTTATCGTTGAAGTTGTTTACATAATTCAATGAAAACTGATAGTTTGATCTGTCTTCAATTTGGTTCTCAAGTCTTCTACTCTGCTCTTCAAGTATATTATTGTTATAATTTGCGGTATTGTTTGTAGTTTCATCATCGCCATCGCTTTTGCGGTAAAAACCGCTTGCAGTAATTGAGGATTTTTCAGATAAAAAATATTCAATACCCAAATTTGTATTAAAACCTTTGCCCATACGGTCGTATCTTCTATCTTCAATCACTTGATCAAATTGTGGATCAATCGAAATTGGATTTCCGTTATCATCTAAAATGGTACGCGTAAAATATTTATTGTTGAAATAAGCATTTCCGGGACTATTTCGGTAATACACTCCAGTGGTATTGAAAATATTGAATTTATCCGTTCGAAGATTTATATTCCCAGAAGCGTTGCTGTTAAGTGGAACGCCAATGCTTGTGCTAAGCGAACCGTTCAGACCAAGCGTTTTTTCTTTTTTAAGAATGATATTCAAGATTCCGGCGGTTCCTTCAGCATCATAACGGGCAGAGGGGGAAGTAATGACTTCTACTCGCTCAATAGCTTCTGCAGGAAGTTGGCGTAGGGCATCTGTAGAACCGAAGCCAGCAATAGCTGAAGGTTTTCCGTTAATAAGGATCTTAACATTTTCATTTCCGCGAAGTGCAATTGCACCATCAACATCAACTGTCACCGATGGAACATTATTTAAAGCGTCGCTAACTGTAGCTCCACCAGCAGTGAGGTCTTTACCTATATTATATATTTTTTTATCGAGCCTAACCTGTACTTCGGTTGTTTCTGAACGAATCACTACCTCGTCCAAACTAGCTGCATCTAACGCCAAGGAAACATTGGGAAGAGTTGTGTTTTTTGTTAGGTTTTGGTTGGTAAGCTGTTTTGTTTTGTATGAAATAAACTCAAACTGTACTGTATATTTCCCTTCGGGAACATCGATATTGTACTTGCCTCCGGTGTCTGTTATTCCTCCAGTAACGGTTTTTCCCTGAGGATTGATAAAAGAAACAGTGGCGTATTCCAGCGGATAATTTGTGCCTTCTTCAAGGATGGTTCCTTTAACGGTAACTTGTTTTTTTTCAGGTTGTTGCGCAAATAATGTTGTTGTCCCACATAGGAGCAGTACAGATAATAAAAACTTCATAGAATTCTTTAGCAAATTTGACTTACAAAAATATCCGTGGTTTAATGATGATTTGCCAATTTTCTGTTAAATAAAAATAGCTAAACTATAAAATATCTAGTACTGTGCTGGGCGGTCTGCCAATTACTGCGTGGGTTCCATTAATAGCAATGGGACGTTCAATGAGCTTAGGGTTTTCAATCATTGCGTCAATGATCTGTTCATCGGTGAGATCTTTACCTTTGTGGTTTTCTTTCCAAACTGTTTCTTGGGTTCGAACAAGCGCTAGTGGCTTTATTCCTAAAAGTTCAATTACTTGCTTTAACTCTTGATGTGAAGGCGGTTTTTCAAGGTATTTAACTATTTGGATGGTTTCGCCTTCTTCTTCCAATAGCTTAAGTGCTTCGCGCGATTTGCTGCAGCGTGGGTTGTGGTATAGTGTTGTCATATATTTTGTTTCAATTCATCCAATTCCAATTTATAATCATACTGTAAATCTTCATGCAGTGTCTCCACTTTTTTTGAGATGTAATCAAGCTGTCTGTTATATAAATTGGTAAGGGTGGTATTTCGTGTTATGGAGGGTTTAAAATCCTTTAATTTTTCGCAAAAATAAAGCAAAAGATCCACTTCAGTTTCTTTGTTCTGCGAATAGCGGATGAATTTTTTCAGTTCGCGTAAAATTTTTCGAACGCTCTTTTTTATATAGAAATAAGTTTTGGTGTTTATAGTTTCAAAATCTGCATCCACTTTGGTTTTTATGCTTTGGATGAAACTTTCTTCATCTGCAGATTCAAAAAGTAAATAAGTAAGCAATTCTTTGTTTTCCTTTTTAAATTTTGAAAGCCGAAGGCAAAGCTCTAGTAATTCCTGAGTAGAACGGTGGTTGAGCTCGGTTTTGATTTCCTTTAAAGTGGTGGCTTTCATAACTTTTGTTTGAAGTAAAAATACATTTGATTTTTTAGTTAATAAAGAATTTCCCTCGGAAAACACAAAAGGGTTACCTGCAAAGTGATTTAACAAAGTCAGTTTTTAAAAGAGAACTATTTTTATGTACTTTTAAAATCGCAAAAAAAGAATATGTCCTCAAAAAAAATAAAACTTACTTTTTCGCTCCTTGCTTTTATTGGTTTTGGAGCTTTTTCCCAAAACAATTCCCAAAATATTATTTACGAAACTTACGACAAGATTGTTGGTTTGGACAACACAGGTCTTTTCAACGGAACTGAGTTTACAGATATCTTTTTAAATACGGATGGAAGTTATAGGTATTTCAATGGCTTTGATTACACAAAAGGTTCTGTTAAATATAATGACCAATATTATTCAAATGTTTTTTTAAAATATGATTTGTTAGAGGACAATCTGCTCACGCATTCAAATGATAATTTGAGTATTTTCAACGTGAAATTGATTCCAGAATTAATAAATTCATTTTCTATTTATAATCGCAATTTCATTAGATTGGAAAATACCAATTTAGGACTATCAGGTAATGGTTTTTTTGAAATTGGATTTTTAGGAAAAGATATTGCTCTTTACATAAAGCGCACAAAAAAGAAAAAAGATAAACCATTGAAGAATGGCGTTCAATATCAATTCTCGGAAGATAACTTTTACGTTTTGAAAACGGATGGACACTATAATATAGTGGGAAAGGCAAAGGATGTTTGGGAAATTCTTCCGGAAAAAGAAGGCCAAATTCGTGAATTTTCCAAAAGCTATAAAGCTCTTTCCAAATCAAACCCAGATAGTTTTATGATAAAACTGATTCAGTATCTGGACGGTTCTGTCCAAAATACCCAACAATAATCTGCCGAAAACATTTCAATGAAAAATATTTTTTTAGCCTTTATTTTATTCTTCACCACTACTGGTTTTATTATTGGTCAGAATTCTCAAAAGATTAGCATATCTTTTGAGAACACACCTTTGGAAGACGCTATTTTAAAAGTGGAAATGCTTTCGGGCAAAACTTTTTATTTTGATGAAGCCTGGCTAAAAGGGCATTTTGTAACTAAAAATTTTGAAAATGAATCGCTCCGAAGCGTTTTGGATGGTTTGTTTGCGAACACAAATATAAATTACGTTCTAAAAGACGGAAACGTTATACTGCTTAACAATACTTATGTTTACAGCGAATTGCCATCAGATTATTTTAATGAGGCAAAGCCCGACGAAAAGGTTATAAAGGAAAACAATAATACCCCAATTTTTCAGGAAGAATATGCTTCGGCCCAAACGGTTCAAAATAGAAAATTGGTGACCATTGGCAAACAGCTGCCTAATTCAGCAAATAAAACCTATACACTTTCGGGAGTTTTTAAAAATACCAAAACAGGAGAACCTCTTCAAAGTCTTTCCATTTCTACCACAGACCGAACTAAATATGCGGTAACAGATTCTGAGGGACGTTTCAGTATTCGATTACCATATGGGTTGAATAAGTTGGAAACTAATCTTTTAGGCTATGAGAAAATAAGGCAAGATGTTATTATGTATGGTGATGGCACACTGAACATTGCATTACAGGAAAATACAGAATCACTTGAAGAAGTAGTGGTAAAGTCAAATAAAGATGCAAATGTGCGTGATGCAGTAGTTGGCGTAACCAACATTGATATAGAATCTATCAAAATAATTCCCTTGGTTTTAGGAGAACGCGACATTTTAAAAGTTGCCACTACTATGCCCGGAATTAAAACAACGGGTGAAGGTTCCAGCGGTTTCAACGTTCGCGGGGGGCGTTCAGATCAAAACCTTATTTTGTTAGACGATGCAGTGCTTTATAATCCATCTCACTTCTTAGGTTTCTTTTCTGCGGTAAACCCTTTTACCACGGGAAGTTTGGAAATTTACAAAGCAAGTATTCCCGCCGAATATGGAGGGAGATTATCTTCTGTTTTTGATATTGAAACAAAATCTGGCAATATGGAAAAGTTTGCAGGGGAAGGTTCCGTGGGTCCAATAACAGCCAATCTTGCTGTGGAAGTTCCGGTTGTAAAGGAAAAAGCTTCTTTAATTACTGGCTTCCGTGCTACTTATTCCGATTGGATTTTAAGGAGTCTCAATGAAGATGAACTTAAAAACAGCCAAGCTTCTTTTTACGATGGAATTGTAAAATACAAACACAATATTGATGATAACAATACTATTCAAGGTACTTTTTATTATAGCAAAGATCGTTTCAGTATAACTTCCGATTCTATTTTTGATTACAACAACCGATTAATTTCTTTGAAATACGGCCATAATTTTAGCGAAAAGAGCAGGGCAGAGCTTATTTTGGTAAACAGTCAGTATAAATATGGAATCAATTATGAAGCTGACGCGAACGAAGATTTTGATTTTGGGTACGAACTCAACGAATATCAAGCAAAACTGAATTTCAATTATAAGTTGAGTGAAAAACACAAATTAAGTTACGGACTCAGCAGCAAACTTTATTCAATAGATCCCGGTTCAATTGTTCCTATTGGTAGCGTTTCAGATGTTGATCCAAAAACTGTTGACCGTGAAAAAGGGCTGGAATCTGCCATTTATCTTGCAGATTTGTTTGAAGTTAGCGATAAGTTTTTGCTGGATGTAGGATTGCGTTATTCATTTTATGCTGCACTGGGTGAAGCTACCCAAAATGTGTATGCAGGAGGTGTTCCCAAAAGCGAAAGCTCTATAGTTGAAGTAAGAAATTATGGTAAAAACGAAGTAATTGAAACTTACGGTGGCCCAGAATACAGAATTTCTGCCCGCTATTTATTGGGAAATGATTTTTCGGTGAAGGCAGGCTTCAACCGTACCATTCAATATTTGCACCTTCTTTCTACGAATACAACCCAGTCTCCAACTGATATTTGGAAACTTTCAGATTTGAATATTGAGCCACAGCGCGCCAATCAATATTCCTTGGGATTCTTTAAAAATCTTTCGGGGAAAGATGTTGAGTTCAGTATTGAAGGCTATTACAAAACAATGAACGACCTGCTCGATTATAAAATTGGTGCCCAATTGATTTTAAACGATGATCTTGAAACCGAACTATTACAAGGTGAAGGAAAAGCGTATGGAGTAGAATTTCTTGTAAAAAAGAATGCTGGCAGTTTCAATGGCTATTTTGGATATAGTTATTCGCGTTCACAAGTGAAACTGGATAGTCAAATTATACAAGAACGGGTTAACAACGGGGAATTTTTCCCCGCAAACTATGATAAGCCACACGATTTTTCAGTAGTTGCGAATTATAAATTGACCAAACGTTTTAGCTTTTCGGGAAATTTTACATATCAAACGGGTAGGCCAATTACATATCCAATTGGGCGATTTGTGTTTGCAGGCGAAGAACAAGTGCTTTACAGTGACCGAAATCAATTTCGAATTCCTGATTATTACAGACTTGACTTGGGGGTAAACATTGAGGGCAACCACAAGCTGAAAAAACTGGCGCACAGTTTTATCAATATTTCGGTATACAACGTATTGGGCAGAAACAATCCATACTCGGTATTTTTTGTAACCGAAGAAGGTCAGATAAAAGCGTATAAAACTTCAATATTTTCTGTACCTGTGCCAACTATAACGTATAACTTTAAGTTTTAGGAATTATGAAGACAAAGTTTTTTTATATAACACTTTTTTCAATATTACTTTTTCAGATGGGTTGCACCGAACCATATGAAATAGAAACAATCAACTATGAAAAAGTGTTAGTGGTGGAAAGCACTATTACAAACGAAATGAAACCTCAAGTGGTAAAGCTGAGCAGAACTTCAACCCTTGATAATCCTCAAATTTTAATTGAGAATAATGCCACGGTAACTGTTTCGGGTAATAGTGGGGAAACTTATAGTTTTTCGCAAGATAATGAAACAGGCTTTTATATTTCAAATCAAGCTTTTAGTGCCCAGCCAAATGTTGCATATACACTAGACATCCAAACGCAAGATGGCAAGAGCTATAAATCATCTGCGGTTATATTACCGTCAGCTTTAGAAATGGACCAGGTGTATGCAGAGCGTATTGAGGATTTAAACGACGACAAAGATGGGGTGCAGGTTCTGGTAGATACAGAGGATGAAACGGGAAATGCCAAATATTTTAGATATGAATATGAGGAAACATATAAAATCACCGCACCGTACCCTTCTCCCTTTGATTCGGAGATTATAAATTACAATCCTAGCAATGGCACTTATGAAGTTGTACTTACTCCCAGAGAGCCAGAAGAAATCTGTTATTCCACTGAAATTTCAACAGGCATTTCGCAAACTACAACAACTGAGTTAAATGAAAATAGGGTGTTTCGTTTTCCTGTGAGATATTTGTCAAAACTTGACCCTAAATTACAAACTCGTTACAGCATTTTAGTAAAACAGTATGTGCAAAGTGTAGAAGCTTATACTTTCTATAAAATAGTGAAAGAACTTGGCAGCGTTGAAAGTCTCTTATCTCAAGGACAGCCGGGTTATGTTGCAGGTAATATGGTTTCGGAGGTAAATCCAGATGAAAAAGTTTTGGGCTTTTTTGAAGCATCTTCTATGACTTCAAAACGAATTTATTTTAATTATCAAGATTTTGGTTTAGAAAAACCTCCGTATTTTATAGAATGCGAACCACTACTATTGGATTATAATGACAACACAATTTTAGATAATGATGCGGACGAACGGGAAGTAATTTATACCCAATTAACTTATTTTGACTATCAAGTTTTAAATTTAAGTCAACTCACACTTTATTTAATTGTACAACCAGAATGCAGTGTTTGCACTTCTTTTTCATCAAATGTAAGACCCGATTTTTGGGAAGATTAATTATGATAAAAAAATCAATATTTATAGTATTCATACTTTTCGGATTTTTTGCTGTTGCGCAAATTCCAAGCACGGAAGTTGCTGTTGACACAAAAGTTTTTCCGAAAGAAACTGTGCAGCTTTCAATTAACTCAAATATGCTTTTAGCGGGCGAGCTGCTGCAGTACAAAGCGTATAGCCTTAATGCTGCAAACAGAAAAAGCAATTTAAGTAAAGTGCTCTATGTTTCTATGCGCAATGAAAATGATTCTGTGGTTTTTACACATAAACTGAAAGTAAAAAATGGAACAGCCCATGGCGATTTTTTTATTCCTTCTTCATTGAAAACAGGGGTTTATAGACTTATTGGCTACACTAATTTTTCGAGAAACAACATTCAAGATGCCTTTGTTGAAAAAAGTATTTATATTATAAATTCTTTTGTGAAAACAGAAAAAACAACCGGAACGCACGCCGATACCATATTATTGAAAAAAGAAATAGGACCCAATTCACAGGAAACGCAAAGCTCCCCATTAAATAAAATTTCAATTAATACAGATAAACCTTCTTATGACCATCGCGAAAAGGTTACTGTAAGCATTGAAAATATAGATGGCAACAATACTGGAAATTATGTGCTTTCAGTCCGGAAAATAAATCCAATTGAAATTTTGGATAAATCCAGAAAAACCTCAAAAAATAAACTTTCAGAAACTTTTTATATACCCGAGATTCGCGGAGAAATTATTTCTGGTGTAGTGCTTTCCAAAACAGATAATCGACCTATTGCAAACAAGGAAGTTTCGCTTACAATTCCTGGAAAAAATTATGTTTTCAAAATAGCAAAAACAAACAGCAATGGTAGATTTTTCTTTTCAGTTTCTGAAGGCTATAATACAGAAAAAAGTATTATTAAGTTAAATGAAACCAAAACTAACGCCACAAATTTCAATTTAGTTTTAGATAAAAAAGACTTCGATTTGGGCAAAAGCGATACTTCATTTTTAAAACTTGATCCAACGATGAAAGATTGGTTGCAGGAGCGTAGTGTGCAAATGCAAATTGAAAATGCATATTACGATACAAAAAAAGATAGTATTCTTAATAATGAAACCAATGTGCCATTTTATAACAATTTAGGCACTGTCTTTTTATTGGATGATTATACTCGTTTTCCCACTGTAAAGGAGACGTTTGTAGAAGTTGTGACGCTTGCTGCAGTTAGAGGGGTTGGTAGCGATAGTAGATTTGTTGTCAATAATGAATACGATCCAAATGGAACTGCAAACTTTAACGATATACCGCCATTGGTGCTTATGGACGGGATGCAAATTTTAAATAATGAAGATTTGATTAACTATAATGCCAGAGAGATTAAAAGCATCCGTGTTATTAACAAACCCTATCGATTTGGCCCAAAATTATTCAGTGGCGTAATATCTGCTGAAACAAAAAAAGGTGACTTTATACCCACAAAAAGTGAAGGATATATAGAAGAATTAAGTCTTCCGCCTGCAGTTAAGGACAAAAAGTATTTCCGCCCAGACTATTCTCAAAAGTCTGAAAATGCAAGAATTCCTGATTATAGGGTACAATTGCTGTGGCAAGCTGATTTAAATCTTGCAGAAAACGGATGTGTTGTTACATTCTACACATCCGATGTATGGGGTAGTTTTGAAATTTCATTTGAAGGATATTCCGAAGAAGGGACATATGTTTCTGCCAAAAATTATTTTGTCGTTGCAGAAAATTAGAATTTTGTGTTAAAATTAGTTGGCTTTTTGTTAAAAAATATCCCTGAATTGTTTTAACTTTAATACACTTTTTTAAACAACCTTAAACCTCGACCATCATGCTTCACTGGAAAGCAACCTATATTATACTCGCTATAGTCTTTGGGGTTATAGGTTTTATAGGTATTGGTGATGGGGGGCTTGAGCCTGCAAAATATATTAGCGGTATTTTTGTAGTATTGCTTCTTGTGTTTTGGACTGCAGACTTTGTGGGCAGAAAGCGAGGTTAAACTTCAATGTTAAAGTTTTAAAAAATGAACCCACTCATAAAGTTTAATTATGTACATTTATCAAACTATCATATCGGGGTGCTTAAGTTTTCATAACAGCTGAGAATATACCCGTTGAACTTCGGAGGATAATGCCAACTGAAGAAATATGATTTACAAAGGGAATAAAGATTTTTTAAATCTTGTTCCCTTTGTTTTTTTGCGAAATTTCGGCTGCCTGTGTTTGATTATTGAACACTAAAGTTCATCCTTTTTCTCCTTCTGCCCAGCCATCATTAAATACGCTTTTAAAAAGGCATCAATCTCACCATCCAACATTGCATCAGTATTTCCTGTTTCGTGTCCGGTACGAACGTCTTTTACTAGTTTATAGGGATGCAGAACGTAGTTGCGTATCTGAGAACCCCATTCAATGGCAAGCTTGCTGTCTTCAATTTCGGCACGTTGTGCCAATTGTTTTCTCAGTTCAATCTCATACAACTGCGATTTAAGCATTTGCATTGCCTTTTCGCGATTGTCCAACTGACTTCGGGTTTCACTGTTGTGGATTACGATTCCGGAAGGGTGGTGGGTAAGAATGGCTTTCGTTTCAACCTTGTTTACGTTTTGTCCTCCGGCGCCACTACTTCGGGCAAATTCCCACGAAATATCAGCTGGATTTATGTCAATTTCGATAGTGTCATCAACTAAAGGATACACATAAACGCTCGCAAAACTTGTGTGTCTTTTTGCATTACTATCAAACGGAGAAATACGCACCAAGCGGTGAACACCGTTTTCGCTTTTTAGCCAACCGAAAGCGTATTCGCCTTCAATTTCCAATGTAACTGTTTTTACCCCTGCCACATCGCCTGCCTGAAAGTTGAGTTCCTTTACTTTGTAATCATTTTTTTGTGCCCACATTAGGTACATTCGCATAAGCATTTGTGCCCAATCGCAACTTTCTGTTCCGCCAGCGCCAGCAGTAATCTGTAACACGGCACTCATATCATCGCCTTCCTCGCCTAGCATATTGCGGAATTCCAGTGCTTCTATGGCATTCTCCGCTTTTTCATAAGCCGCATCTACATTTTCAGCCTTGCCTTCGCCTTCTTTGTAAAAATCGAGCAGAATTTCGGCTTCATCGGTAAGGTTTAAAGCGGTTTCGTAATCTGTTACCCATTTCTTTTTGGTGCGCAACACCTTCATAAAAGCTTCAGCTTCGCGCGGGTTGTTCCAAAAATTAGGGTCAAAGGTCTTTTCTTCGTCGTTTGAAATCTCTATGCTTTTACCAGCAATGTCAAAGATAGCGCCTTAAGGCATCCAGCCGCGACTTAAGGTCTTTGATTTGGTCTGTTGTAGTCATATTTTGTAAAAAGTTTCAGCAAAAATAGAATTAACTTCGTGAGCAGAACAAATTTTTCGGCTAATTTTATATTTTATTAGAAGCGAGTTTGTCTCAACTACTAAACCTTTATTTAAATTATTTTATATGAAAAAAATATTGCTCTTTTTTACTTTAATAATAGCAGCTATTGGTTTCGCCCAAAACGATGAAGCCTTTGTTGATAATCAGGTTTCACAAAAAATGGCAGAACTTGAATTGCAACAAAACCCTGAATATTTTTTCAGAAAAGATTACTGTGAGGGAAACATTCAGATGTTTAATTTACCTGACGGAAAACTTTGCACATCAAAATCGACGTATTATTCTGTATATCTTTTTTGGAAAGAAGATGAAAATATTATGAAACTCCAAAAATTTGATAATTGTGGAAGCTTTATTCCCATAAGCATAAGTAGAAAAAAGACAATAGAGAAAATTTTTAAAAACAAACAGGCACTAAAGCAAGGTGAGGTGAAGCCCTATGAAGGTGAGAAAATTGACGAGAATGCCTTTGGAAACATGTCCGTTAAATCTTGCCATAAAGAATATAAGTTTGTTTTTGACGGAAAGCCTTTTGAAAAGAGCTTTCGGGAGTTTGATTTAACCAGCGATTCAAAATATAAAAACGTTAACGCCGAGCACAATAATTCACTGGAATTAATAAAACTAGATATTTTGATTTCGGAGATGTTCAAAGATATGGAGGACTCCGGAAATTTATTAAGAGAAAAGTAAAAAACAAAGATGACTATAGATTTAAGAAGTGATACAGTGACCAAGCCTACGCAGGGAATGATGCAAGCCATTATGAATGCTGAAGTGGGTGATGATGTTTATAAAGAAGATCCCACGGCAAATAAACTGGAACAAAAATTAGCTGATATGTTTGGGATGGATGCCGCGCTGTTTTTCCCAACGGGAAGTATGGCAAACCAAGCCGCAATAAAAATGCATACCCAGCCCGGAGAACAGCTGATAGCTGATGAATGGGCACACGTTTATAATTATGAAGGTGGCGGTGTTTCCTTTAATAGCGGGGTTTCTTGTAAACTGATTGAGGGCAATCGCGGAATGATTAAAGCTGCGCAAGTGGCAGAGAGTATAAATCCTCCAGATTTTTACCACAGTCCATTAACCAGTTTGGTTTGCCTTGAAAACACGACTAATAAAGGCGGGGGAGCATGTTATGATTTTTCTGAAATTGAAAAAATTCGCAAAGTTTGTAACGATCACAATTTAGGATTGCACTTAGACGGTGCTCGAATCTGGAATGCACTTGTTGCAAAAAAGGAAGATCCTAAAGATTATGGAAAAGTGTTTGATACTATTTCCGTTTGTTTGAGTAAAGGTTTGGGCACGCCTATGGGCAGTGTGCTGCTGGGGAAAAGTGAAATTATGAAAAAAGCCATGCGTGTTCGCAAAGTTTTGGGTGGCGGCATGCGGCAGATAGGCTTTATGGCTGCTGCGGGTATTTACGCTTTGGACAATCACTTGGAACGTTTAGCGGAAGATCATAAAAAGGCTTCTGAAATTTCTGAAGTGCTTTCAAATCAATCCTATTTGAAAAAGGTTGAGCCTACAGAAACAAACATTGTTATATTCTACCTCTCGGAAGAAATTTCCGAAGAAAAGTTTATGAGTGATTTGCTTCAGAAAAATATAAAAATAAGCAGTATGGGTCAGGGAAAGCTTCGCGTTGTTACCCATGTCGATTATACGGATGAAATGCACGAAACATTTCTGAAGGTTCTAAAAAATTACTCTAAATAATTCTTTCTATGCTTCATATTTCAGCGTCATATACCGATTTGTATCAATTGACGATGGCCCAGGTTTATTTTAAGACAAAACCTAAAAGTGAGGCAGTTTTCGATTATTATTTTAGAAATAACCCATTTGGTGGCGGTTATACTGTTTTTGCTGGTTTGGGAAATATACTTGAAATTCTAGAAAACCTACGATTTACCAATGAAGATATCGAATATCTGAAAATCCACGGTTTTGAAGCAGATTTTTTAGAATATCTACGAGGTTTCCGTTTTCGGGGCACAATTTTTTCTTCTGCTGAAGGAGATATTGTTTTTCCAAATAGACCAATTCTGCAAGTGGAAGGAAATATTATGGAGGTTCAGATTGTAGAAACTGTATTACTTAATATACTCAACTTCCAGACGCTTATCGCTACAAAAGCTAGCCGAATTCGCCATAGCGCGGGAAGCAAATTGTTGCTGGATATGGGTTTAAGACGCGCACACGCAACTGGCGGTTATTTTGCTTCCCGAGCAGCAGCCATTGGCGGTTTTGATAGTACGAGCAACGTAAAGGCTGCTGAGGACTTTAATATTCCTGCATCGGGCACTATGGCTCATTCATTTATACAGAGTTATGCAAATGAATTACAAGCATTCCAGGATTTTGCGCGAATACGAACAAAAAAGTGTGTTCTTTTAGTAGATACTTACAACACTTTAAAGAGTGGCGTGCCCAATGCAATAACGGTTGCCAAGGAAATGGAAAGTAGGGGAGACCGTCTGTATGGTGTGCGTTTGGACAGTGGCGATTTGGCGTATTTGGCAAAAGAAACACGTAAACTTTTGGACAATGCGGGGCTGAAATACGTAAAAATAGTAGCCTCAAACCAATTAGATGAATACGTTATAAAAAGTTTGAATGAACAGCATGCTCCCATCGATATTTTTGGGGTGGGTACCAATTTGGTTACCGGAAAGCCCGACGCTGCGCTTGATGGTGTCTATAAACTTTCGGAATACAATGGCGAACCACGAATAAAGCTTTCAGAAAATATCATTAAAGTTTCCCTCCCTTCCAAAAAGCAGGTTTACAGAATGATAGATGAAAACGGAATGTTTTATGGTGCTGACGCTATCGGGCTAGCTTCCGAAGAAGAAATCTCAAAAATGTTTCACCCTTTTGATGCTACAAAAAACTTGAAACTGGAAAGATTTCAGAAAGAGGCGCTATTGAAAAAAGTAATGGAAAATGGAAAAACCGTAATTGTTAAACGTGAAGTTTCTGAAATAGCAGAATACTCAAAAAAAAGATTGGCTATGCTTCCCGAAGAATATAAAAGGTTTCAAAATCCACACACTTATAAAATTGGCTTAAGTGAGCAATTAAAAATAATTAGGGACAAGCTTGTTTCGGAACATTCCTTTTAAAAATAAACATTCCCAAAAACTTAAATTTCTCTAAAAACGCAATTCAGTTTATTTTACTTAACAAAAAACCTAGCTCAATAATATTTTTTTAAATATATAATTGAGCTTGTGGTTTAGGTATGTGGTCAGGTAAGTTTTATTCAACTTCTTTCACGCTAGCTCCTGGAGCGTTTTTCTTAACAGATTCAATACCTGTAGCAACGCCACTTTCAGAAGCATACATTTGGCTGCTTCCAATTATTTGACCGTTTGTTGCTTTCACATTGAAATGAAATTTTCCATTTGCCGCTATCTTTTTTTCGTACATCGAATCTTTACCACAGTTGGTTTTTACAGATTCAATACCGTTCATGGCTGAAGCCTTGGATGCATACATTTGGCTGGAAAGGATTACTTGTCCGTTGGCTGCTTTCAACACAAAGTGAAATTTATCACCGCTTTTTTTGAGTTCAAACATAATTTAGATGTTTAAGGTTTAATGAAAATTTGAACATTAAATATCGTAAAAAACAATGGCTTTTTAAAATAACTGAGTGCTTAAATTCAATTATTTAAACATATCCATCCCAGGAATATTTGGCATTCCTTCTTTTGCAACTGCAGCAATTTCGGTTTCGTTTACGTTTGTAGCTTTTTTGATGGCTTTGTTTAATGTGAGAATTAAATAATCTTCCAGTTGCTCTTTGTCTTCCAAAAGACTGTCAGCAATCTCAATGGTTTTAATTTTTCTATTCGCAGTAAGCGTGATTTTTAATAGTCCATCGCTACTGGTTTCGTCAATAAGTACAGTGTCCAAGCGTTTTTTGGTGGCATCTACTTTCTGTTGGGTCTCTTTCAGTTTGCCCATCATTCCCATTAAATCTCCAAACATATTTTTCTATTTTAGTTAAATGCAAATTTACTATTTTGTATGACTATTCAACTACCTTCAATTATGAAAAATTTAGTCTTTGTTTCAATTGCAAGTCTTACTTTTGCCGCTTCAATAAACGCGCAGGAAACTACAGAAGCTATTATGAAAATTACTCCCCCTAAAGCCGAAAAAATTGCAAAGGAATTAAAAGCCAATGGCGATGTTCGCATTGATAATTATTACTGGCTCAACAATCCCGAAGATGAAAAGGTAATCAATTATTTGAAGAACGAAAACACCTATTACGAAGCAATGACAGCACACACCAAAAAGTTCAAGTCAGCTCTTTTTGAAGAAATGAAGGCGCGAATTAAAGAAGATGATGAATCTGTTCCTTATAAATTAAACGGTTATTACTACATAACACGTTACCAAACTGGGAAAGATTACCCCATCTACACCCGAAAAAAAGGTTCGTTGGATGCAAAAGAAGAAATTCTTTTTGATGTGAATGAAATGGCAAAGGACTATTCCTATTATAACCTTACTGGCCTTAACGTTTCCGAAGACAACAATTTGATTTCTTTTGGAGTAGATACGCTAAGCCGAAGAAAATATGACATCTTCGTAAAAAACCTGAAAACTGGTGAAATCTACCCTGAAAGAATTCCACTAACAACTGGTAGCGCAACTTGGGGGAGTGACAACAAAACACTCTTTTACACCAGAAAGGACGACAAAACCCTTCGCGCAGATAGAATTTACCGCCACACTTTAGGTACAGATCCAATTACGGATGAACTTATTTTTACAGAAGAAGACGATACTTTTGGCACCTATGTTTACAAAACTAAGTCGAAAAAATACATAGTAATTGGTTCATATAGCACACTTACTTCAGAATACAGAGTTTTGGATGCTGATAAACCAACGGGTGAGTTCAAAATATTTCAACCCCGTAAAAGAGGGTTGGAATATAGCATTTCGCATTATGGAAACAATTGGTATGTCTTGACTAACAAAGACAAAGCGCTCAATTTTAAACTGATGAAAACATCGGAAGATAAAACCTCCAAAGAAAATTGGGTTGATATGATTCCGCATCGCAACGACGTTCTGCTTGAAGACATTGATATTTTTAAAGATTATTTGGTAATCAGTGAGCGGAATAACGGTCTTACAAAAATCCGTATAAAAAAATGGAAGGGAGATACAGATTATTATCTTCCTTTCGATAATGAGACGTATACAGCGTTCACCACACAGAATCCTGAATTTGATACAAAAACACTGCGTTACGGCTATAACTCTTTGAATACACCAGCTTCCGTGATTGATTTCAATATGGAAACCAAAGAAAAAACGCTTTTGAAAGAAACAGAAGTTTTGGGTGGAAAATTTGATAAAGATAATTACGAAACCGAACGTTTGTGGGCGACAGCCGCAGATGGAACAAAAATTCCGATGTCGGTAATTTACAGGAAGGGAATAAAAAAAGACGGGAAAAATCCGTTGCTACTTTATGGTTACGGATCATACGGGGCCACAATTGATCCTTATTTTTCATCGGTACGCTTAAGTCTTTTGGATCGTGGGTTTATATTCGCAATTGCACACGTTCGCGGTGGGGAATATATGGGCCGACAATGGTATGAGGATGGTAAACTGCTTAAAAAGAAGAATACGTTTACCGATTTTATTGATGCTTCAAAATATTTGATTGAAGAAGGTTATACTTCCAAAGAACATCTTTACGCTTCGGGAGGTTCTGCTGGCGGACTTTTAATGGGAGCCATTGTGAATATGGCGCCTGAACTATACCATGGAGTTATTGCTTCGGTTCCCTTTGTTGATGTTGTTACCACAATGCTTGATGATTCAATTCCCTTAACCACAGGTGAATATGACGAATGGGGAAACCCAAATGAAGTAGATTATTATAATTATATGAAAAGTTATTCACCGTATGATAACGTAGCGGCAAAAGAATACCCGAATATGCTTGTTACAACAGGCTTACACGACAGTCAAGTACAATATTGGGAACCCGCAAAGTGGGTTGCCAAGCTCAGAGATTTAAAAACCGACAAAAATACTGTTCTTTTACAAACTAATATGGATGCAGGCCACGGCGGCGCTTCCGGGCGTTTTGAAGCATTAAAGGAAGTAGCTATGGATTATGCCTTTTTATTGGATTTGGAAGGAATTAATGAGTAATAAAAATATTTCCTTACCTTTGTCGGGTTGAAAAATTCAGTTTCAAGCTGAGTATTTTTTATAACGAACCACCTCTTTATGAAAGAAGAAATTAAAGCCCATAATAACGTGTTGGAACTTATAGGCAACACGCCGTTAATAAAGCTTAGCAAGATTACCCAAAAGATGAAGGGTAATTATTTCGCAAAGGTTGAAGCATTCAACCCAGGACATTCTACCAAAGACCGTATTGCACTTTATATTATTGAAGAAGCCGAAAGAAAAGGTATTCTAAAACCTGGCGACACTATTATTGAAACCACTAGTGGAAACACCGGTTTCAGTATTGCAATGGTGAGCATCATTAAGGGTTATGAGTGTATTTTGGCGGTAAGTTCAAAATCTTCGGCAGATAAAATTGATATGCTTAAAACGATGGGTGCCAAAGTTTATGTCTGCCCAGCCCACGTTAGCGCTGATGATCCACGGTCTTATTACGAAGTAGCAAAAAAAATTCATAGCGAAATTAAAGGTTCGGTTTATATCAATCAATATTTTAATGAATTGAATATTGATGCGCATTACCAATCCACCGGTCCCGAAATTTGGGAACAAACATCTGGGAAAATAACGCATTTAGTTGCTTGCAGTGGAACAGGAGGAACTATTTCTGGAACTGCACGTTTCTTAAAAGAGCAAAATCCAACTATAAAAGTTATAGGAATTGACGCTTATGGCTCGGTTCTTCAGAAATACCATCAAACCAAAGAGTTTGATGCAAATGAAATTTATCCTTATCGCATTGAAGGTTTGGGTAAAAATTTGATTCCAACTGCTACAGATTTTAATATTATAGACAAATTTGAAAAAGTAACCGACGAAAGCAGTGCACACACAGCACGCGAGCTTGCAAAAACGGAAGGATTATTTGTAGGTTACACTAGTGGCGCCGCAATGCAAGGTATAAAACAACTTGAAGAAGAAGGCGAATTTGATGAAAACAGCAATATTGTTGTCATCTTTCCTGACCACGGTTCACGCTATATGAGTAAAATATACAATGATGAATGGATGAGCCAGCAAGGTTTCTTCGACTCTGAAACTGCTGAAATTCAAAAGATCGAGTATATAAAGTGAAATACTGATTAATGAAACTGTAAATCCCGAAAGCTATGAGTCTTCGGGATTTTTTTCTTAGTAAAATTAGATATCTAAAATCTCATGTCCAAAATCAAAAATCTAATTATAATTTAATTAATTTTGTCCCACATTTTTAACAAAAGATTTAATGAAAGATTTATTCGATAAAATCTATAAAGATAAAGGTCCGTTGGGAAAATGGGCCGAACAAGCGGAAGGCTATTTTGTGTTTCCAAAACTGGAAGGACCCATTTCCAACAGAATGAAATTTAAAGGCAAAGAAGTAATCACTTGGAGTATCAATGATTATTTAGGCCTTGCAAATCATCCCGAAGTTAGAAAAGTAGATGCGGAAGCAGGTGCAAAATGGGGATCTGCCTATCCAATGGGTGCACGAATGATGAGTGGCCATACAGATCTGCACGAGCAGCTTCAAAGAGAACTTGCAGCATTTGTAAATAAAGAAGCAGCTTACCTTCTGAATTTTGGTTACCAAGGAATGGTTTCCACAATTGACGCCCTAGTTTCAAAGGACGATGTGATTGTTTATGACGTTGATGCCCACGCTTGTATTATTGATGGTGTTCGCCTTCACTTAGGGCAACGCTTCACCTACAGGCACAACGATATGGAAAGTATCGAAAAAAACCTTCAGCGTGCCACAAAAGTTGCCGAAAAAACAGGAGGTGGAATACTTCTTATTTCTGAAGGTGTTTTCGGAATGCGCGGAGAGCAGGGAAAATTAAAAGAAATTATTGAACTTAAGAAAAAATACAACTTCCGCTTTTTTGTGGATGATGCACACGGTTTTGGAACGCTTGGTAAAACTGGTGCCGGAGCAGGCGAGGAGCAAGGCGTACAAGACGGAATTGACGTTTATTTTGCCACTTTTGCAAAATCTATGGCGAGTACCGGAGCATTTATTGCAGGTGATGAAGAAATAATGAATTACCTAAAATACAACCTGCGTTCGCAAATGTTTGCGAAATCATTACAGATGGTTTTGGTAGAAGGAGCCTTAAAACGTTTGGATATGCTTCGCACAATGCCTGAGCTGAAAGAAAAACTTTGGGAAAACGTAAACGCACTGCAAGACGGACTTAAAAAGAGAGGTTTTGATATAGGAACTACCCAAAGCTGCGTAACACCCGTTTATTTAAAAGGAAGCATTCCAGAAGCGATGGCCTTGGTAAAAGACCTTCGCGAAAATCACGGAATTTTTTGTTCTATCGTTGTATATCCAGTAATCCCAAAAGGATTGATCCTCCTGCGGATGATACCTACGGCTACACACACGTTGCAAGACATTGAAGAAACTTTGGAAGCATTTTCAGCAATTCGTGAGCGGTTGGAGAATGGAACATACAAACGTCTTTCTGCAGCTGTTGCTGAGGCGATGGGAGAGAAGGTTTAAAAACTTAATTATTTATATATTGAAAAATCCACCTTTTTTAGGTGGATTTTCTTTTAAATATCCTTTCTAAAAGTACTCCGCTCCTTATGTTGCACAGGATTGTAATCCTTCCAAAGCAATTGAACAGCGGTATTTTCTTTTAATTCTGGATTGGTTTCAACAGTGTGAATTCCTTTTGAATTGAAAAGATATTGCATCTCTTCAAAAATAATAGCCGTAACACCTTTTCCTTGGTATTCGGGGTCAATTCCTATTAAATAAAAAGCAGCAGTATCGTTCTTTTTTTGTGCTTGGAGTATATAATTCCAGCCAATTGGAAATAGTTTTCCATTCGCCTTTTTCAACGCTTTTGAAAAGGAAGGCATAACGATGGAAAAAGCAATCAGTTTTCCTGTTTCATCTTTTATACAGCAAATGTAGTCTGGATGGATAAAACTGAAATATTTCTTTTTATAATAATCAATTTGATATTGCTGGATGGGTACAAAAGTCTGAAGGGTATTATATGTCTTATTCAACAAACCGAACATATCATCCACATAAGGAAGAATTTCTTTTTTGTCCTTAAAACGAATTACTGAAAGTTTGTAGCGTTCCCGTATAATTTTTGAAAATTTAGCAACCTTTTCAAAAATTGCTTCTGGGATTTTTAGTCTGTATTCAACCCAAGTTGCTTGCTTTTCATAGCCTAGTTTTTCTAAATGTTGCGCATAATAGGGATAATGATACCACGTAATCATCGTGTTCATTTCATCAAAGCCCATGGTGAGGATTCCGGCTTTTTCCATATTGCTGAAACCCACGGGGCCTTCAGCATATTCTAAATTGTGTTCGCGACCTTTTTCGTAGGCCTTTTCAAGTAGTGCTTTAGTTACCTCAATATCGTCAACCATATCCAGCCAACCGAAACGGATTTTTTTCTTTCCTTGTTCGTTTATTTCCAGATGATTCAAAATAACCGCAATTCGGCCAACGATTTCGCCATTTTTATAAGCCAAATAATACCAAGCATCGGCATTTTTGAAAACAGGATTTTCTTTAATATCCAAGGTTTCCATTTCGTCTTTAATAAGTGATGGAACCCAGTATTTGCTGTCTTTGTATAGCTTAAAGGGAAAAGTGATAAATTTTTTAAGATCACTTTTTGAGATGGTTTGTTTTACAGTAATCATATAATACTATTGTTCGCCGTTATCTTCTGGAGTCAATTCTTCTTGACGCTCCTGTTTTTTGTCCTTCTTTTCTTTTTCGTCTAACTCTTTATTTACTTTATCTTCCAAATATTCGTCTTTGTTGTGCATATCAAAGCGATAGGCCACACCTGCACGGCCATAGAATTTTGAAGGCGTATCTTTAAAACTGTATGTTAGCGAAAGATCCACTTGTAAATTTTCATTTAGCAGTGCAGCAGCTCCACCACGAAGTAATTGGTCTGAATAGAAATCACTTTTCAAGCCTTGATTTTCAAGAAAAACTGAAAAATAACGATTGGTAGCGTGTGTCAATGTTAGGATATAGCCATAGGTTGGGAAGTCAGTAGTAACACGGTCAACAATAATATTGGTCACAAAAACCCATCCGCCAATGAAGTTGTTTTGAGTTGAAAGAACCAATTTCGGGCTTATTTTGGCCTCGGCTTCAGGTGTGAAGGGATTATCGGCAAAATCAAAGTTGGCGCCCGCGTAGACTGAAATTGCAGGAATTAAATCTGCCCATTGAGTTTTATTATTGGCTTTCCAACTATAAAGGTTTGGGCCCTCAAGATCTCGTTTTCTGTAGGGATCATAAATTAAATATTTGGCTCCAAGCGTGTTGCTTTTAAAGTTTGAAAGACTATATTCCCTTGAAACTGCAGAACGATTATCTGTAATCTTATTGGATTGATACTCCCCCATAAGACTTACTTCTAACCTTTCCTTCCAAAAACCATATCGAATGGAATAGTCTATGGCTAAGCCATTAGTTTCGGTTTTTAGAAGATCGTGTTTTTCTTTTCCATAACTAAATCCAGTTTCAACCTGAAGCACATTGGTGCCAACCGAAAACGCTCCTTGGGACCCACCTGGACGATTGGTGTTTATCATTTCGGTATATTGTGCCGAAACATTTGAAAAGGTTATAAAACAGAGCAGAAATAGAAAGGGAAGTTTGAGGTTCATAGAATGTTGGGTTTAGTTCAAAGATATAAGATTTTACCATTAATTTAATAGTGAACATTCGTCTTTTTATGCACCAATCCTTATTTTTGAAAATAATTTGACCGTTATGATGACATTCCTAAAAACGATATTGATCGTTCTTCTGGTATATTTTGGGCTGAAGTTTTTAATTAGGCTTGCAACTCCTTATTTAATGCGCTATATTTCAAAAAAAGCTGGGCAACAGTTTGATCAGTTTTTCGGAAACAATCCAAATATGAACACGCAACGCGAAAAGGAGGGAAGTATAACAATTGATAAAAATCCATCCCAAAACTCCCAATCCAGTAAAAAAGTTGGAGAATATGTTGAGTATGAAGAAGTTGATTAAATGGACGTTTGGAAACAGTATGGGTTGAACCAAGACGTTTTGACCCTCGACTTTTTAAATCAAAATGTTGTTTGTCTTTGTTCCAGAAATTCTTTTTTCTTGTTTCCTGTTTCCCTTCAATCGTGTCTCCAACCGACGTTACTCGTGTTTCCCATAAGTAGTGGTTCTTGTTTCCAAAAAAAATACCTAATTTCCCCACTTCATATTCACAATCCAAATTATGCAGTCCAACTATAAAAAGTTTCTTCCACATTTAGTTGTTTTCGTTTTATTTATCATTGCCTCCTTGGCCTACTTCAACCCTGTTTTACAAGGCAAGAAAATATTCCAAAGCGATATTGTGCAATATACTGGAATGGCAAAGCAGCAAAACGATTTCCGAAATGAAACAGGTGAAGAAACCTATTGGACTGACGGAGCTTTCGGCGGAATGCCAACCTATCAGTTGGGCGCAAAATACCCAAACAATTACATAAAACAACTCGATCTTGCCATTCGTTTTTTGCCAAGGCCAGCGGATTATCTGTTCCTTTATTTTATTGGAATGTATATTCTGTTTTTAGTACTGAAAGTTGATTATAGATTGGCTTTTCTCGGTGCTTTAGCATTCGGTTTTTCTACGTATTTAATAATTATTTTAGGCGTTGGCCATAACTCAAAAGCCCATGCAATAGCTTATATGCCGTTTGTTTTAAGCGGAATATTTCTCACGTTTCGCGGAAAATATCTCTGGGGGTTTTTATTATTGACAGTCTCAATGGCCTTAGAACTGGTAGCGAATCACTTCCAAATGACGTATTATTTGATGCTTTTGGTTGTGATTATAGGTATTGTTTATTTAATTGATGCTTTCCAGAAAAAAATACTTCCGCATTATTTTAAAGCTGTTGGAGTTATGGCAATTGGTGTTTTGATCGCCGTTGGTTTGAATGCCACAAATATTTTAGCAACCAAAGAATACGCAGATACTTCAACTCGTGGTAAAACTGAACTGACCATCAATGCTGATAACACACCAAAAGATAATAAAACAGGGCTCGATTTTGATTATATAACCGAATACAGTTATGGAAGGCTAGAAAGTTTCAACCTTTTCATTCCCCGTTTTATGGGCGGAAGTTCTACCGAAGCATTTCCAAAGGATTCAAAAACCGTGGAAAGCATGATGCGGACGGGCAGACCTTCTCAAGAAGCAAACTATATTTTAAACCAAATCCCGATGTATTGGGGAGATCAAAGTTTCGTGGGTGCTCCGGCATATATTGGTGCAATTATGATTTTTCTAGCCGTTTTGGCCCTATTTTTATTAAGAGGAAGGATGAAATGGTGGACGGTTTCCGCTTTTGTTTTGATGCTTTTTTTGTCTTGGGGAAAAAATTTCAGCGGTCTCACAGAGTTTTTTATTGATTATGTACCGATGTACAATAAATTCCGTGCCGTTTCTTCAATACAAGTAATTATTGAATTGATTCTTCCAATACTCGCTATCGTTGGTCTGCATAAGTTTTTTAGCCATTTTGAAAGAGAAGAAGAAAAGAAAAAAGCATTGCTTTGGTCCACGGGAATTGTGGGCGGAATTACATTGCTGTTTATTCTTTTTAAGTCAACATTATTCGATTTTGCAAGTCCGTACGATAGCTATTTTAGGGATGAAATGGGGCTTCCGTTTTTGGAAGCGATTCGCGAAGATAGAATGTCACTTTTCACTTCTGATGCAATCCGTTCTTTGATATTTGTGCTTTTGACTGCTGCTGTTTTATGGTTTTTTATGAAAGGAAAACTGAAAAAAGGATTTGCAGTTGCCGCGCTGTGTGTCTTAGTATTAATTGATTTAGTAGGTGTTGATAGAAGATATGTTAACGAGGATGATTTTGTACAAGCTAAATTAGTCGATGAACCTTTTCAAAAAAATGGTGCGGATGAACAGATTCTGAAGGATGAAGGTCATTACCGCGTTTATGATGCTTCCACGAATGCATTTAACAGTGGGCGCGCAAGTTATTATCACAACGCTTTGGGAGGTTATCATGCTGCGAAGCCTGGCAGAATGCAGGATTTGTTTGAATTTTATATAAGCAAAGGAAATATTGGGATTCTAAATATGATGAATGTTCGTTACATCATTACCCAAACCAAAAATGGCGGACCAGTAGCACAGCGCAATCCTTATGCGAATGGCGATGCGTGGTTTGTTGAAAACGTACTTCCGGCAGAAAATGCGAACCAGGAAATTCAGCTTCTTGACAGTTTGGATACCAAAAAAACGGCGATTATAAATAAGGATTTCCTTTCAAAAATACCAAGTCAAAAAATTGAAAGGGATAGCACTGCGACTATTGAACTTTTCAGTTACCAACCGAATCATTTAGTCTATGAGGCTTCGACTGATACTGATCAACTGGTTATATTTTCAGAAGTATATTATCCAAAAGGCTGGAATGCTTACATCAACGGAAAACCTGCTGAATATTTTAGGGCAGATTATGTGTTACGGGCAATGGTAATACCTCCAGGGAACAATAAAATAGAATTCAAATTTGAACCTAAAGTAATTCAAACAGGAAGCACCATTTCTTTGGCTAGCAGCATTGTTTTTCTTTTAATATTATTGAGCGGCTTATATTTTGCCTTTCGGAAAAAAGAAGTGAAAGAATAAATGAAACGAGCCCTAATCATCACATACTATTGGCCTCCCGCGGGCGGTCCCGGCGTACAGCGATGGTTGAAATTTGTAAAGTATTTTCGGGAATTTGGCGTAGAACCGATTGTTTATACACCTGAAAATCCAAGTTACCCTTTAGTTGATGAGAATTTTTCGACAGAAATTCCTTTCGATATTGAAATTATAAAACAACCTATTAGCGAACCGTATCGATTTGCAAAGCTTTTTTCAAAAAAGAAAACGAAGCAGATAAGCAGCGGTATCATTTCAAAAAAAGAAATTTCCGCAATGGAAAAGCTGATGCTTTACGTTCGTGGAAACTTTTTTATTCCTGATGCGCGCGTGGGCTGGGTGAAACCTTCAGTTGCATTTCTTTCAGAATATATTGCTAAAAACCCAGTGGATGTTTTAATAACTACTGGTCCGCCGCATAGTCTTCACTTAATAGGGATGCAACTTCAAAAAGGATTGAAATTGAAATGGATTGCAGATTTTCGCGATCCGTGGACTACGATCCATTATCACAAATCACTTCGATTGAACAAAACTTCGGAAAGGAAACACAAAGCTATGGAAGCGTTGGTTTTAAAATCAGCAGACATAATCACAGTAACCAGCCCGACCACAAAGAAGGAGTTTGAAATGATTACCGAAACTCCCATTGAAGTTATTACAAATGGTTATGATACTTCGGAAGAAGTTAGTTTTATAATGGATTCCTCTTTTTCTATCTCACATATTGGTTCACTTTTAAGTGAAAGAAACCCAGAGGTTTTATGGAAAATGCTTGCTGAGATATGTAAAGAAAACCATGCTTTCAAAAATGAATTGCAACTTAAGTTTGCCGGAGCTGTAAGCGAAGAAGTGAAACAAAGTCTTGAAAACTTCCAACTGATTTCAAATTGTAAATTTTTGGGATACGTCTCACATTCCGAAGCTTTAAAACTACAGCATCAAAGTCAGGTATTACTTTTAGTAGAAATAAACAGTGCTGAAACCAGAGCCATAATACCGGGGAAACTCTTTGAATATCTGGCAGCCAAGCGTCCAATAATTGCATTAGGGCCAAAAGAAAGTGATATTGAAGGAATTATTACGAAAACTGAATCTGGAAAATTTTTCAGCTATTGGGATGATGATGAGCTGAAAGTTGAAATTCTTAATTTGTACGAAGAATTCAAAAAAGGGGATTTAAGCATTGCTTCCGAAGGGATTAAAAAATATAGCAGACGGGAACTGACGAAACAAATGGCTACCTTAATTCTGAATTAAAAAGTAAACCCCCGATCTCCACCAAAGGCGAATCACGGAGGCTTAACCAACCAAAAAACTTTCTTTATCCGCGTCCTCTTGGGCTAGCTTCTCTTGAAGAACTACCTCTTGAAGAACTGCCCCTTGAAGTGTTGGCTTTGGAGCTGTTTCGTGAAGGAGCACTGGACTTATTTACTTTACTACGGCTCGCAGTTTCTCTTTTTGGAGCCTGTGTTGTGCTTCTTTTTGCCGAGCTATTTTTGTTGTTCGAAGAAGCACTTCGGGTTTGTTGTTTCTGAACTGTTCTACCAGGAGAGACATTTCTTGAATCATTTGAGCGCGTTGTACTTTCACTTCGCTTATTTTTCACGCTACTTTGAGAATTGCGTTTTTCTACGTTTCTTTTTGTGTTATCGCCATTTCCTATTGTTGTATTGCCGCTACGTGAAGTAACGGTGTTGTTGCGGGAAACGTTTTTTGAAGTATTTCCTGTGTTGCGTGTGTTTCGGTCAACTCTTGTAGCTCCTTTACTATTGGTGCTGCTACTTCTTGTTACAGTATTACTTCGCGTATTATTGTTTCGGGTTGAACTATTGTTACGACCGTTGTTGGAGGCAACCATTGTATTAACTCTGTTCGGGTTATAATCTTTATTTACGAGTGCTCTTCCTTTTTTATCATAAACACGACTACCCGGGCGATAGAAATCCCTACGGCCATTGTGATAAGCTACGTGATTTCTTTTTTTGTAATGTACCACGTGATCGTGATAGCTGTATCTAACAGGACTGTAATATCTTCTGTATGGCATATCATAGACTACGCAATGGTTGTAAATAGGCCTCGCATAATAAGCGTGCCAAGGGCGATATATATAATATGGATTGAATACATTTATTACGCCTGTGCAATGTGAAAAATAACCGTAATTATTATAAATTACGTGAAGACCACCAACGCGAACAACTCTTCTGTTGTTATATTGAATGTCGACATTTCCCGCTTGGGCAATACGGCCATATTCATCATAATAAATGGGAACACTTTCCACTTGAATCACTGCGCCATAATCGTCGTACTGAACATAAGCTTCGTAATCATAGCCAGAGTTGAAACTTACATTCACATTTGGAGTATTGATCACAACTTGTGAACCTGTTTGTGGTCCAACATAAACAAAGTCGAATTGGCCATCAGGAAAAACAGAGAATTCCACATCGCCTTCAACGAAGATGTAGGCGTTGCCATCATAACCTCTCCTGTTATTGTTTTCACTTTCATTGGAAGTTGCATTTGCTGAAAATCCCATCAAAAGGATGCTGAAAATAAATGCTATGTTTTTCATAAGTTTCAAAATTTAAAGGGTTCGTACTTGCTTCGAATTTTTTGGTCAGCTGAGTACGCTTATAAATAAACAACGACCGTGCCAAGTTTTTAAATAGTCTATTTTCATTAGTGTTTATGGGGTAAAATGAAAGTGAAAAGATTTTTTGAACCCATATAAATAAAAAATCCGCTGAAGTATTTTAATACTTTCAACGGATTTTAAAAACTAACCAACCAAAAAAACTTAAAGTCTTATTTTACATTAATACCTTTTCAATTAGCGTGCCAAAAAAACTTATAAACTCTTAAAGTTTTTCCTTTAAATATTTAGCAGTAAAAGATTCTTTACTTTTCACAACTTCTTCGGGAGTTCCTTCAGCCAAAACTTTTCCACCGTTTTCACCTCCTTCAGGACCAAGGTCTATAATATAGTCTGCACATTTGATCAAATCTAGATTATGCTCTACAACAATCACAGTATGTCCTCTTTCAAGCAAAGCATAAAAGGAAGCCAATAATTTTTTGATGTCATGAAAATGTAGTCCAGTGGTAGGTTCATCAAATATGAAAACAGTTTTTTCCTTTGATGTTCCTTTTACTAAAAACGAAGCAAGCTTTATTCGCTGTGCTTCTCCACCTGAAAGGGTAGAGGAGCTTTGCCCTAACTGGACATAGCCCAGCCCAACATCCTGTAAGGGTTGTAGTTTTGCCACAATTTTATTCTGTTTGTGTTCTTCAAAAAATGCAACGGCATCATCCACAGTCATTGTTAGGATATCGTCTATGTTTTTATTTTGAAAGGTTACTTCCAAAACTTCTTTTTTGAAACGCTTACCGTTGCAGGTGTCGCACAATAAATGAACATCGGCCATAAACTGCATTTCGATAGTTACTTCACCTTCTCCCTTGCAGGTTTCGCAACGTCCACCATCTACGTTAAAAGAAAAATGCTTCGCTTTATAACCGCGGATGTCCGAAAGTTTTTGTGAAGCATACAAATTCCGAATATCGTCATATGCTTTAATATATGTTACAGGGTTGCTTCGGCTAGAGCGGCCAATGGGGTTTTGATCGATAAACTCGATGCTCTTTATTGTGGCGAAATCGCCTTTTATTTCTGAAAATTGCCCAGGCTTTTCGCCATAACCTCCAATTTCGCGCGATAGGGCGGGGTATAGAATTTTCTTAACCAAGGTGCTTTTTCCACTACCGGAAACGCCAGTAACGGCTGTGAAAATATTTAGAGGAAATGTGACATCTATATTTTTTAAGTTGTTCTGTCTCGCACCTGTAATAGTAACTTTGTTTTTTGAAGTTCGGCGTTTTTTAGGAACTTCAATCTCCATTTCTCCATTTAAATATTTTGCGGTCAACGAATCTGACTGTAAAATTTCTGCATACGTTCCTTGCGCTACTACTTCGCCACCAAAAGTCCCAGCTTCTGGGCCGATGTCTATAATTTCATCAGCAGCTTTCATTATATCTTCATCATGTTCTACGACTATGACGGTATTTCCTAAATCGCGAAGGGATTTTAAAACAACAATAAGTCTTTCTGTGTCTTTTGGATGAAGGCCGATGCTGGGCTCGTCTAAAATATACATGGAGCCAACGAGACTGCTTCCTAAAGACGTTGCCAGGTTGATTCGCTGTGATTCTCCACCTGAAAGTGTATTTGATTTTCGATTCAGTGTTAGATAACCCAGACCAACATCCTGTAAAAACCTTAAACGATTGTTTATTTCCAACAAAAGTCGTTTTGCAACTTTTTCATCAAATTCTGAAAGTTTCAGATTTTTGAAGAATTCGGCTGCTTTGTCTAAAGGTAATTCTACTAATTCCTGGATTGCGGTACCTTTTATTTTTACATATCCGGCTTCAGGGCGTAAACGTTTTCCTTTACAAGTTGTACATTTCGTTTTTCCACGATAGCGTGAAAGCATAACCCGATTTTGGATTTTATAACTTTTCGATTCCAAATATGAAAAGAAAGAATTTAAGCCTTCAAAATATTTATTGCCGTCCCAAACCAATTGTTTTTGTTCTTCGGTAAGCTGAAACCAAGGCTTATGAATAGGGAAATCAAATTTATAGGCGTTGTTTACCAACTGATCCCTATACCAACTCATACTTTCGCCACGCCAAGGAAATATTGCATTTTCATAAATGGAAAGAGCCGTGTTGGGGATTACCAAATCTTCATCAATACCGATAACATCACCATAGCCTTCACAAGTTGGACATGCACCATAAGGATTGTTAAAACTGAAAAGATGGACGTTAGGCTCCATAAAGACCATTCCATCCGCTTCAAAGCGGTTGTTGAATTCTGTTATTTTTTTTGAAGTAAGTTCTTCAATATATAATTCACCTTTTCCTTCAAAAAAGGCTATTTCAACAGCATCGGCAAGACGATTGTAAAAATCTTCGTCGTCTTTTGTAATGATTCGGTCAACAACCAAATCTACTTTCTTCGGAAAAGATTTTCCATTTAATTCATCAATTCGTAAAACTTCCTCTTTAACTTTAATTCTGGAATAACCTTGCTGTGTTAAGGCCTGTATTTTGTTTTCCATAGTTCGACCTTCCTCCAAATGGATAGGAGCGAGGAGGAGCAATTTTTCGCCTTCGGGAAATTTTTTTATGAAATTTATAACATCTGTAGTTGTGTCTTTTTTTACCTCTTTTCCAGAAATGGGTGAAATTGTTTTGCCTATTCGTGTGAAGAGAAGTTTTAAATAATCATAAATTTCAGTAGATGTTCCAACCGTGGAACGTGGATTTGTTGCGTTTACTTTTTGCTCGATTGCAATTGCTGGTGAAATTCCTTTTATAGAGTCTACCTTTGGCTTGTCCAGCCTTCCCAAAAACTGGCGGGCATAGCTGGAAAGGCTCTCCACGTAACGGCGCTGGCCTTCTGCATAAAGTGTGTCAAATGCCAAACTGGATTTTCCGCTACCGGAAAGTCCGGTTATAACTACCAATTTATTGCGTGGTATGGCTACCGAAATATCTTTAAGATTGTGAAGTTTGGCACCCTGAATTAGGATGTTTTTTTTTATATCTATTGTTTCCGTATTCAATTTCTTTTTTCCTTTTTTTATAGCTTTTTGCAAAGATACTATATCGAATTCAGCAATGCACCTTCGAACTTATTATTATTTTTTAATGAAAAATTTAACCTTTTTTTTGCATTTGTTATTTGTTTGTTGTTATATTTACGGCTCATAACGTCATATAAAAAAGATATTGCCTATAGCTGATCATTACTTTTAACAAATAAACATTTTAACTAAGCAACCAAATCCATAGTTGTTTATTTTTTAAAAAAAAGTATTGATATGAAGCAAAGCACAAACTCTGATGCGTTTCTAGTAAGCGCTTATATGAACGGAAATGAATCTGCAATTAGTGAGTTAATAACTCGACACAAGCAAAGAATCTACAGTTTTATTTATTCGAAAGTTTTTGATAGGGACGTCGCGGAAGACGTTTTCCAAGACACTTTCATTAAGGTTATTAAAACCTTAAAAAGAGGTGCCTACAATGAAGAAGGTAAGTTTCTTCCATGGGTTATGCGTATTGCACATAACTTGGTAATAGACCACTTTAGAAAGAATAACCGCATGCCGAAGTTTGAAAACAACAATGATTTCAATATTTTTTCAGTTTTAAGCGATAATGCGCTAAATATTGAAAAGCAGATTATTAAAGGTCAGGTTGAAAATGACGTCAGAAGGTTGATCGAAGAACTACCTGATGACCAAAAAGAGGTACTGATGATGCGTATCTATAAAGACATGAGATTTAAAGAAATAAGTGAGCAAACTGGCGTTAGTATTAATACTGCATTGGGACGAATGCGCTATGCTTTGATCAATTTGCGCAAAGTAATTGATAAACACAACATTATATTAACTAATTGACACAATAAACTAATTTTTGCTGCGTTATTTGAAAATAAACCTCAAAAAAACGCTTTATGCAAAAATTTTACTCAAAAACATCACGGTTGGACGACGTGAATAAAAAACTTGTTCCAAAAGAAGAGACCATAAAATTTCTTCTGGATTATTCGATGGCTTTAAGTGTTATAGATTACCATAAAATGAAGTTTGAAGCACTTCTAAACTAAACTTTGGAGAAACCCTGGAATTAGCTTTTCGGGGTTTTTTTTCTAAAATTCAACTCATCGACTTTTGCTTTTCAAATAGTCATTAATGACGGTTTTTCTGCCAACGGTTTTGGTAATAATATCCTTTTCCAAGTTCCAGCCTCGGGCGGGAGAATATTGCCTTCCATACCATATAATTTGGAGATGCAGTGTGTTCCACAAATCTTTTGGGAACAAACGTTTGGCATCCTTTTCAGTCTGAACCACATTTTTTCCATTAGTAAATCCCCATCGGTACATCAATCTATGTATATGTGTATCAACTGGAAATGCAGGAATGTTGAAAGCTTGGCTCATCACGACACTTGCTGTTTTGTGGCCGACGGCTGGAAACGACTCTAAGGCTTCAAAATCAGCTGGAACTTGACCGTTATATTTTTCAATCAAAATTTCGGACAGACCGTGGATTCCTTTTGATTTCATCGGCGAAAGCCCCACTGGTTTTATAATTTCTCTAATTTCTTCCACTGTAAGTTTTACCATATCATAAGGATTGTCTGCTATTTCGAATAGAAGCGGTGTAACCTTATTTACCCGAACATCCGTACTTTGGGCAGATAGTAGAACAGCAATCAATAATGTATATGGGTCTTTGTGTTCTAAGGGAATGGGAACTTGAGGATATAATTTATTTAACGTATCAATAACGAACGTTACCTTTTCTTGCTTAGTCATTTTTAAGTATTTTTATGGAAAAATAAAGATAATGAAAACATTACAAGCAGGAGATAAAGCTCCAGATTTCAAAGTGAATGACCAAGACGGAAATGTTATCTCCTCAACAGATTACAAGGGGAAAAAATGGATTGTTTTTTTCTATCCTAAAGCAAGTACTCCCGGTTGTACTGCAGAGGCATGCAATCTTCGCGATAATTATAAAGAGCTTCAAAAAAAGAGTTATGAATTGTTGGGAGTAAGTGCTGATAGTGAAAAGCGTCAAAAAAACTTCAGAGAGAAATACAGTTTTCCTTTTCCACTTTTAGCTGATGAAAAAAAAGAAGTAATCAATGCCTTTGGTGTTTGGGGACCAAAAAAGTTTATGGGGAGAGAATTTGATGGAATACACCGAACAACCTTTCTAATAAATGAAAACGGTATTGTTGAAAGTGTAATAGATAAGGTTAAAACCAAGGATCACGCAGCACAAATATTAGATTAGTTGTCAACTTTTTCAGCTTTTCCTTTATAATTGAAAAGGTGTTTCTTCTTTATAATCTCAGAAACTCCTGCTGGTAACATTTCTTCCCAGCCTTCATCGCCGTTTTCTATTTTTGAAAGAACTTCGCGTGAAAAAATGTCGAGAATTTTAGGGTTATAGTCTGTAATATCCACCACTTTTCCATTGTATTTGAAGAATTTGTACAATTCCTTCATACGTGGATGAACTTTAAGATTTTCACTGTTGGTATATTCTCCGGTTTCTGGATCTTTCATTGGGTAGAGATATACTTTTAGGTCTTTAAAGAAAAGTTTTCCGAAAGCTTCCAAAATGCCGCCACTTAAATGGCGATAGTATTTTTCATCAAAAACATCCACCAAGTTGTTTACGCCCATTGCAAGACCCATCCGCATTTTAGTATAGCGGGAGAAATATTCAACCAGTTTGTAATACTCTTGAAAATTGGAGATCATCACTGTATGCCCTAGTGAACAAAGGAGTTTTGCACGGTCCATAAAATCCTCTTCATCAATCTCTCCTTCAGCTCTAAGATTAGAAAGAGTGATTTCAAAAATAACTTCGGTACGCTCTTTTTCTACCCTGTTTTCTGCGAGAAACATTTCATAAGAACGTTCAAACATGTCAATATTAACCTTTGTTACAGGCCTAAAACTTCCGCGAAGTGCAAGTATGTTTTTCTTATAAAGTATTCTCGCGGGAAGAATATTATGTCCATCGGAACCAAACATAACAGCATCGGTCATTCCATTTTTGATAAGCTGAAGACTCATTAAACGGTTGTCAACATCTTTAAAACGGGGACCAGAAAAGTTGATGGTATCTATTTCAATCTTGTCTTTATCAATGTGGTCGTACAAATAACGAAGTAATTTTTTAGGCTGATCATACTTGTAATAAGCGCCATAAATTAGATTTACGCCTAGTATTCCCAAGGTAATTTGCTGCAATTGCGCATCATTTTCGTGAAAGCGAACGTGAAGGGCTATTTCGTTATAAGATTCCTTTGGGTCCACTTGATAACGAATGCCAACCCATCCGTGACCTTTATATTGCTTTGCAAAATCTATGGTTGCAACAGTATTTGCGTATGCAAAAAAGAGTTTATTTGGATGCTTTTGGCGAATAATACGCTTCTCAATTAAACCGATTTCGTGTGAAAGCATTTTAATGAGACGTGCTTCAGTAACATACCTACCGTCTTCTTCAATTCCATAAATAGCATCGCTAAAATCCTTATCATAGGCAGACATAGTCTTTGCTATAGTTCCAGAGGCTCCTCCAGCTCTGAAAAAATTACGCACGGTTTCCTGTCCGGCTCCAATTTCGGCAAAGGTGCCATAAATATTTTCGTTCAGATTAATTCGTAAAGCCTTACTTTTTATGGAAGGAATGTTTTCAAATTCCTTGTCACCTAATATGGTTTCCGGCATAGTAACTTTTTATTTTTCTTAATAACAAAGGTAGCAAATACAATAGGTAAACAAAAAAAATACCAGTATTTTTGTGAAAATGGATTCAACATTTACCGTTACATTTCTTGGCACTGGAACTTCACAGGGAATACCTGTAATAGGTAGCAATCACCCAGTTTGTAAAAGTAACGACTCCAAAGATAAACGTTTGAGGGTGTCGGTTTTAATGCGCTGGGATGTTTTTACTTTTGTAATAGATTGTGGCCCGGATTTCAGACAGCAAATATTGCGCGAAAATGTTTCAAGAGTTGATGCGATTCTATTGACTCACGAACATAGCGACCATACAGCTGGATTAGACGATATTCGACCTTTTAATTATATGCAGGGCAACATGCCTTTTTATACCCACAAACGCGTTTTTAAATCTTTGCACGAACGGTTTGCTTATATTTTTGAAACTGTAAACAAGTATCCTGGGGCACCTAGTGTTGAAGAAATTGAAATTGATAAAAACACACCTTTTGTAATAGGCGGGAAGAAAGTAATTGTCATTGAAGCTTTTCACGATAAGCTTCCGGTTTTAGGGTTTCGGATAGAGGGTTTTACATATTTAACAGATGTGAAAACCATTTCTGATGAAGAAATTGAAAAAATAAAAGGCACCAAAGTTTTGGTAGTTAATGCACTTCGCGAAGAGGCGCATTACTCACATTTCAATCTTTCCGAAGCGCTTGATTTTGTTGAAAAAGTAAAGCCTGAAAAGACATTTTTCACCCACATTAGCCATGTAATGGGCTTTCATGAGGAAGTGGAGAAAAAACTTCCACCGAATGTGCATTTGGCATATGATACACTCACTATAACAATTTGATTATGAGGAATAAACTTTTTATGTACCTGTTTTTTTTCGCCTTACTTTTCATCATTTATCAATACATGAACGAGAAAAGTATTTTTGAATCACAAGAAAACAAAATAGAAAATCTTGAAGCAAAAGTTGAAAAACAGAACGATTCTATTGAAATGCTAAATAACAAAATAAGGAATCTTGATTATTTTACGCTGCAGGGAAATGAGAACGCAATGACTTATTTGGAAAATTTGGGTTTTGAAGCAGCTATTGTTGAAGCTACAGTTTACGACGCCATTTACGAATACAATTTTGAAAAAGGCAACAACCCTTTAGTGCCTTTTGATGGCATGAATGGTGATATGAAAATCAATAAATTGAAATTTCTGAATCACAAATGGATACTGGCTGATTTTACTGACGGAAAGTATTGGGGCGAAATGATTTTGGAATATTCTTTCAATGAAAAAAAGGAGCTTGTTTTAAACACTATCGCCTCCTTTCTGTATCCTCAATAAAATTATTAAGCATTTTCTTCCAACCAATTCTTTAATTCGTAAAAATTTTGTGGAGCTACGCCGTGACCAACGGGAAATTCTGAATAAGTACAATCAATATTCAGTTTTTTAAGAAAAGGCTTGGTTTTTCGAGCCCATTCCACGGGAATTACTTGATCTACACTTCCATGTGAAGTATATATATTGAGCTTGCCGAGATCGTTTTCAGAATAGCCACCCTTTAAAATTTCTTCGTTTATATAACCGCTCAAACCAATCACATTTTTTACTTTTTTAGGATAGCTTAATGCAACGGCAAAACTTAAAATAGTGCCTTGACTAAAACCAAGAAGTGTAATATTATTGTCATCTACTTTGTACTTCTCAACAATTTCATCAATACATTTCGAAACTAATTCCCGCGAAGCAATAGCTTGTTCGTCGTCACTAAATTTTCCTTGGGAATTGTCAAAATAGATATTATACCAAGCATTTCCGTAAGGTTCCAATCTGATTGGTGCTTTTAAGGAAATGATAGCGTATTTTTCGGGTAATTCGCTAGCGAAGGAAAACAAATCGTTTTCATCACTCCCAAAACCGTGAAGCATAATAATTGCAGGCGGATTTTCCGAAGGATTTTTTGCGGGTCTATAATTGTGTTCTAAAAGTAAAGTTTGCTTTTCCATAAGCTGCAAAAATAAACAAGACCTTTTAAACTCAAGCTTTTTCAGTATAAAAGGTCTTATTAAATTTTTTTTAAATTTTTAAATGGCTTTAAACCAGTCTTGAAATTGCTCGCCTAAAACGGGAACGGGTTTCATTTCGCCTTGAACGGCGCTTATCAATCCCAAAAGCCAAAACACTAATATGGCGAGTTGAACAATCCAAGTTAGGATTGAAACGCCAATAAAACTTATAACTATACTTAAAATAACGCCCACACAAATTATCCCTAACGATTGGCGAACGTGAAAGGAACCTAGAGCTGTCTTGTTTCCGTTGTTCATAATAAGTGCAATTATCCAACCGATAAGGGTAATATATGCAATGATGGCTACGGTTTTACCGTTGTCTGTAGTTGTTTCCATTTTTTTTAGATTAGGTTAGTGATTTATATAAGCTAAAGATAGCCAATACTTTAATTTAAAAATGTAAACCATTGTTGAAATTTTTCACTTAAAAAAGGGAAACCCTTTTTTTTGTTGAAAAAAGCCATCACCCAACAATAAAACCAAATCACAAAACAAAATAGCCATATTAGGTCTCCAATCTTGATGTTAATTTGCGATTGCACTATAAGAGATACAATAAACAAAATAAACAATCCGAACATGTTTTTAATATGCCAAGTTGCAAATTCGTGCCTTTCATCTCTATTGATAAAATAAGCAATCAAAAAGCCCACAAAAGGTGCGTAGGCTATTAGTGCGGTAGATTTTCCTGTAGGTGAATTCTTCATTAATTTCTCAATACTAATTGGTTATTTGCCAGAATTCCGTATGGTTTTCCTTTTAGCTTTGTTCCAAGAAGAGCTGCATTTTTTGAAGTTGAAATAATATCTTTTTCAGAATACTTCCAGTTTTCATCAGGATTGAAAAGTGTAAGTTCAGCAGAACTTCCTTCCTCAATTTTTTCCGAAGCAATTTTGAAAGCTCCTTTTAAACCTGTCAGGGCTTTAACTGATTCCTCAACACCTAAAAGCATATTTAGTACTCCGAAACATCCTTCCAAACCGATGCTTCCGAAGAAGGCGTGGTCAAACTCGGTTTTTTTATGCTCAACATCAATCGGGTTGTGGTCGCTGGTAACACCATCTATGGTACCATCTTTTAAGCCTTTTAGCAAAGCCTTGTTGTCTTCTTTGGTACGTAATGGTGGAAGTAATTTGTATTTTGTATCAAAATCTTCCAAAACATCATCTGTCAAAAAAAGATTGAAAATTGCAACACTGCAAGTTACATTTAGCCCTTTTTTCTTTGCATCCTTAATTAGTTCAACAGATTTTTTGGTGGAAATGGTCGGGATGTGAAGTTTTCCGCCAGTGTATTCCAAAATATATAAATCACGTATTATTTGAAGTTCTTCTGAAAGCGCTGGAATTCCTTTCAATCCCAAGCGGGTGCTATTGACTTCTTCATTCACCATTCCGTTTCGCGCGACCGATTTTTCAAAAGGAAAAGATTGTACTAGTCCATCAAAGTTTTGAGTGTATTGCAGTGCTATTTTAAGAAGATTTGCATTCGCAATTGGGTTTTTGTAATCGTAAAAAGAAACGGCGCCTTCATTTTGCATATCATATAATTCTGCCAAGTCTATTCCTTTACTACCAAGAGTGAGCGCACCAATAGGGTAGAGGTTCACCGCATTTCCTTCGGCTTTCGATTTCAAAAATTTTATATGGCCTTTACTATCCGTTACCGGAAAACTATTGGCGTTTACCGCAACACTTGTAAATCCGCTGAGGGCTGCCGTTTTCAAACCATTTTCAATATTTTCGCGTTCTTCATAACCTGGTTCGCCAAAAGAAACGCTGCTATCAAACCAACCTTGGGAGATATGAAGGTTTTTAAGCGAAACTTCCTTTATTTTGTCTGAAGAAGGAATCGTTGCAGCAATCTTTGAAATTTTACCATTTTCTATCAAAACGTCCCGTTTTTTTAAATGATGCTTGCTGGAAACATCAACAATGGTGGCAGATTTCAGTAATATCTTCATTTGTAGAATTTTAAGATAAGCATTTCAAAAAGTAAAAAGAGCAATGCAAAAATAGCAAACCATTTCCAAAAACTGTTGATGGAGTTTGCTTCGGAAATAGAATCAAAAAGATCTTCCAAAGAACTGTAAACATCAACGCCTTCCCAATCCTCAGGATTTAGGTATTGTAGCTCGCTTTCGCTGCGTGAATAATTGTAACTTATATTTTCCAAAATTTCGTTTTCTTTCACGATTTGATAGTTGCCAGCTTTAGTAGGTTCATCAGTTGTGTTCATCAATACAAAGTTGGCCTTTGTTTGTTGAAGTGGAATGAACTGAGAGGTACTGTCTTTAATCGTAAGGATTTCGTCTGGCCCCAATTTCACTGGAACTGCAATGGAATTTTGCTCCCCAATACTGTAATACAAGTGTGGCAACGGCAAACTCTGCAAAGCCATATTGTATATTGTGGGAACCACCAAAGGCGAATTCTGAAAATTGGAATTTTCTTTATTGATTGCTGCTGTGAATAAATAAGTTTTACTTTTTTGAAGTAAAAACGGCTGGTTGTCTTCAAAACCTATTGTAGGCGTTGCATTTGTTGAAATATTGTAGAAAGAATTTACTTTCGGGTATTGAAAATTTGCCACTTCTTTTTCAAAAACATCTTTAAACAACGGATGCGAAAAAACAATATTTGTAATCTTTTTTTCCTGAATTTTTTCTTCCGAAAACGTTCCCAAAGTCATAGATAAAAGGAAGTTATTGTAGCTGTTTAACTCTATTTCAGATGCTGGAATTAATAATACACTTCCGCCGTCATCACTAAATGATTTTAAAGCTGTTGCCAATGAAGCCGGAATTTCTTTCAATTCATTTAAAACTATGAAATTTTGATCTGGAATTTCGTTGTAGTTCAGTGTTTTAAACGTTTGTTGCGTAAACTGAAATTCCTCTTTTTCGAAAAGTCGTTGTAGAAAGTTGCCATTGGTTTCGTTTATTGCCAAGATCTTTATTTTTCCAGGTTTGTTTATGCTGAAAAACAATGTGTTGTCAAATGGAAGATTGGGATCGTTTAGTTCCAATTTTCCAATAAATTCTCCCGAATTGTCAATGTCAAAAGTTACCGTTCCATTGGCATTACCTGAAAAATCAATTGCGGTTTTGGCAATTAATTTTTCTTTGTTGAAAAGGGAAATCGGCGTTTCAGATATTTCGTTTCCGCCTTGGGTTTGTTGAAGGGTTGAAACCTTCACTTTCAATTGAGTAGTGGAAGCGTTTTTAGAAGCAACGAAAATGCTGTCAATAGCGATGTTTGAAGCTTTTACAGGTTTTAGCTGCACAGCATCCACGATTAAATTTTCTGGAATTGAAGGGAAAGCTTCTTTCAGCTGAAAATCGGAAATATAGACCAGTCGTTTCAACACGTCTTTTTCATTGGAAAAAAGTTGGTTGGCCTTCAACAAAACCTGACTCGGTGAAAGTTGGCTCTGTGAATATTTTATGGAAAGCACTTCATTTTTAAAAACTTGTGGTGAAGTATTTTTACGTTCGGAATTGTTTGTGAACCAACTTAATTTTTCAGTACCGCCGGTTTTATCAAACAAATCCTTCAAAGCACGTTCCAAGATTGGACCTGTGGCGCCTTTGGCCTGCATACTGAATGAATTGTCAATATAGACAACAGTTTCCTTTTTGGTATTCAAAGCTGTTTTTGAAGCAGTAAAAGGTTGCGCAAAAGCAAAGATTATACAAGCCAGGGCTAACAAACGCATCAACAAAGTGAGCCATTTTTTTAGTTGTGAGCTCTTCCGGGTTTGGATAGTCACTTTTTTAAGAAAAGCGACATTTGTAAAATCTACTTTTTGGAAACGCCGAAGTTGAAAGAGATGAATAAATATAGGGATGAGCAGTAGGAAAAGGGCGTAAAGAATTTCTGGGTTTTTGAACTGCATTCCTATAAATATTGTCCAAAGATAAAAAATGGAATGTAATTAAAGCTATTTCTCAACTGTAAACGTAAAGGTACTTCCTTTTTCGGGTTCAGATACCAAAGAAATATTTCCTCCAAGCTTTGAAACCAAGCTTTTTACTGTTGCTAAACCTATACCCGTTCCTTCTTTACCGTCGCGGTCTTTTATCCCGGTGGTTTTAAAAAGGTTGAATATTTCTTCCTGCACCCCAAGGTCTATGCCCATTCCGTTGTCTTTGATTGAAAATTTATGGTAATCTGCTTCTTCCATATAATTTATGGAGACCATTCTTTGTTCATTTAAATTATACTTCAAACTATTATCAATCAAATTGAGAAAAATCTGGGTAAGCGCAGCCTTATTTACATTTTGCAAAACCCCTTCTGTTGGATACTCAAAAACAGTATCGTCTGTTATTAAAATTTCTTTTATTTCTTCAAATAACTGTTTTAGCTCAATATCCTGCTTTTGGGTTTCCAACAGTTCATCAGATTTGTAAAATTTTAGAATACCATTTATGTAATTTTTCAGCGTAAAGGAAGATTCTTCAATATAATGCAGATACATTTCTGAATCTTCGGAGAGTTTTTCCAAGTTCTCTTCTCGAAGCATTCGCGTTAGCGAAGTAATATTGGCCAAAGGCGATTTTAAATCATGTGAAACTACGTGCGCAAAAGTCACAAGTCTTTCATTTCTGCTTTGTAGTTCTTTTTGAAATTCAATTAAAAGATTGTTTTTTTTCTGAAGTTCAAAAAGATTTACAACTTGTTTCGCCAAAGCTTTTAAACTGATAATTTGAACTTCGTTCAGTTGCCTAGGCTTATGGTCGAATACACATAACGTTCCCAATTTGAAACCATTTGAATTTGTAAGTGGCACACCAGCATAAAAGATTGCTTTGCTTTCTGTTATCAATGGATTGTCTTTAAAACGTTCATCTTTTCTAGCATCTTCAACAATGAATATTTCTTCATCATGTAAAATGGCATGTCCGCAAAAAGAAATATTTCGCGGTGATTGATTAAAATCAAGGCCAAAGTGAGATTTAAAAAAAATTCGGTCTGTATCTAGAAGTGTGATTAATGAAATTGGTACTTCACAAATTGTTGCGACTAGCCTTGTAATGTTATCAAAATCATTTTCGGAAAGTGTATCGAGTATATTGTATTTTTTTAATTCAGCAATCCGTTCTTTTTCATTTTCGGGGAATTTCGGATAAATCATAAAAATATTTCAATGACTATTTTCCAGTAAATATAGTTCGATATAACGTGCCCGAAAAATGTATTAACAGGATATTACAATAAAAAAGAGGTTAATTTTTTTTGATTTTAAACTTAAAGGTTGTTCCCTTTCCCAATTTTGAAAAAACTTCTATTTCTCCGTCCAGTTTGGTAATAAGTTTTTTCACGGTTGATAGTCCAATGCCGTTGCCTTTTCTTCCATTTCTGTCCAACTTACCAGTGGTGACAAATAGATCAAAAATATGGTTTAGTTTATTTTTGGGGATACCCATGCCATTGTCGACAATAGAAAAATGATAAAACCCATTTTCTTCCGTGCATTCAATGTCTATTTTTATCCTTTTCTTGTCGTTATATTTTAAGCTGTTGCCTACGAGATTGATAATAATTTGCTCCAAAGCTGCTCTGTTGGCATTCATTTCAATATTTTTTTCCGGAAGGTTTATCTCACAATCAATGCTGATGTTCAGTAGCTCAATCATTTCTTCCAAAAGGTCGTGGCTATCAAAAACCTCATTAGTCAGGGATGCTGTTTTGTCACTTTCATAATGTTCCAAAAGCCCAGTAATATATTCACTTAAAGTAAAAGAAGATTGTTTTATGTAATCTAAATAATCCTTTCCTTGGTCGTCCAAAAGTGAACCATATTTACTGCGCAACATATCAGAGGTTATAATCATATTTGCAAGTGGCATTTTTATATCGTGCGAAACGATACCTGCAAAATTTTTAAGTTCTTCATTCTTTTCCTCCAATTCCTGCTGAACTGTCATTAAGGTTCTATTGCGTTTTCGCGCCTCAAAAAGGTTCACAACTTGATATGCCATGGCAATAAGTGCTTTTTTCTGTGATTTTGTGAGAGTCCTAGGTTTTACATCAAAAACACAAAGTGTTCCCAATGGGTAGCCTTCAGAATTTATCAAACGCACACCTGCATAAAAAATGGCGTTCATATCCTTTACAAGCGGGTTGTCCTTAAACCGTATATCTTTTCGGGCATCTTCAACAATAAAAATATTAGTTTCATCCAAAATTGCATGTCCACAAAAAGATATATTGCGAGGCGATTCGTTGAAAGGTACGCCAAAGTGTGATTTTAAAAAATTTCGGTCAGCATCCATTAAAGTAACTAAAGACATGGGCACATCACAAATACTTGCTGTTAGTTCTGTAATATTATCGAAATCCTTTTCCGGCAATGTGTCCAACATATGGTATGACCTAACTGCGGCCAAACGTTGCTGTTCATCAACTGGGAATTTAGGTGCTATCAAATCTTTATCTCTAATTTATCTTAAATCCGAAAGAGTTAGGGATTTAAGGATTAAACGTAAATGTACAAAATTTAATAAGGAATTTTTAAAGCAAAAAAAATAATGTGAATTGGGTTAGTTTTTTTATCAAAAACGTTCAAAAACGCCCAATCCGAAGAGGGCAAAATCATATTTTACTGGATCTTTTGCATCTAACTTCCGAAGTGAACTATCCAACTCAGCCAAAGCTTTGCCATCGTTTTGTTTTCTTTTAAGCAGATTAAGTTTTCTTGCTACGTTTCCACTGTGAACATCTAACGGACACGAAAGTTGGGAAGGGGAGATGCTTTTCCAAATGCCAAAATCTACACCTGCATTGTCATTTCGAACCATCCAGCGCAGAAACATGTTTATTCTTTTTGCAGCTGAATTTTTTAATGGATCACTAATGTGTTTTTGAGTTCTAGGAAGATGCGGAAGTTCAAAAAATATTTTTTTGAAATGATGGATTGCAGACTGCATGGAATCTTTTTCGCCATACTTTGCAAAAACGTTTTCTAAACCCTCGTGGTTTTTATAAATATTTTGAAGTGCTTTTAGAAAATAGAAAAGGTCTTCGTTATTAAAAGTTCGGTGTACAAACGTAGAAAGTGCTTCAGAATTCTTTTCAGAAAAATTCATTACAAAATCATAGGGCGAATTACCCATGATTTCCACCAAACGATGCCCGTTATTTATGATGCTTTTTCGGTTTCCCCAAGCAATTGTAGCCACTAGAAACCCCGCAATTTCAATGTCTTCTTTTAGGGTAAATAAATGTGGGATTTGGATAGGATCCGATTCAATAAATTTTGGGTGGTTGTAGGTTTTAACTTTTTCGTCAAGGAAATCTTTTAGTTCGCTTTTCTTCATGAATTATTTTACAATTTTACCATCCTGCATTACAAGCTTTCGGTCGGCCATATTTGCAAGCTCTTCATTGTGGGTAACGATTACGAAGGTCTGCCCAAATTCATCACGTAATTTAAAGAATAGATTGTGCAAATTTTCGGCACTTTCCGTATCCAAATTACCGCTGGGTTCATCGGCAAGAATTATTGCTGGATTGTTTATTAAAGCCCTAGCCACAGCCACTCGTTGTTGCTCGCCGCCCGAAAGTTCGTTGGGTTTATGGTCTTCTCGGTTCGAGAGACCCAAAAAGGCGAGTAGTTCTTTTGCTTTTTTTATAGCTTCGTTTTTTGGTGTATTTTTAATAAAAGCTGGAATACAAACATTTTCCAGAGCTGTAAACTCTGGCAGCAATTGGTGGAACTGAAAAATAAAACCCAAATTTTCATTTCTGAATTTTGCCATTTTTTTCCCTGAAAGGGAACCAATATTTACTCCATTTACCAGCAATTTGCTTTTGCTGTCGTTTAAAGTGTCTAGTGTACCCAATATTTGAAGCAAAGTAGTTTTTCCTGCACCCGAAGCACCTACAATTGAAACAATTTCACTTTTTTTTATATGAAGATCCACACCCTTCAAAACGTGGAGATTGTCGTAATATTTGTGAATGTTTTGTGCCTCAATCATAGCAAAATTTTAAAGCGTGAAAGTACTATTTATAGTGCTATAATGCAATCCAATTGGTTATATTGTTTTTATTCAAACTTATGTGTTTACATTTGGCTTTAAATTCTTAAACAGAAAAAATGTCATCATATAGATACTTTGAAGAATATGACCAACCTGTAACCGATAATTTAATTGAAAATTACAGCAAAATTTTAAATACAATTGGTGAAGATATTTCTCGCGAAGGAATACTCAAGACGCCTGAAAGAGCAGCCAAAGCGATGCAATTCTTAACTTCGGGAAATAGTCAAGATCCTTCAGAAATCCTGAGAAGTGCCATGTTTGCGGAAGCCTATCACGATATGGTAATTATAAAGGATATTGAGCTTTATTCTTTATGTGAACATCATATTCTTCCTTTCTTTGGAAAGGCCCACATTGCATACATTCCAGATGGCTATATTGTGGGATTGAGTAAAATCCCTCGTGTTGTTGATGTTTTTGCGCGGCGATTACAAGTACAGGAACGTTTAACCCACGATATTTTGGAATGTATAAACAATACATTGAAACCCAAGGGAGTGGCCGTGGTTATTGAAGCTTCACATATGTGTATGATGATGCGCGGTGTTCAAAAACAGAACAGCGTTACTACAACTTCGGGTTTTCGTGGCCAGTTTGAAGCAACTGAAACCAGGAACGAGTTTCTGAAATTGATAAGCAATGATTTGTCCTAAATTTTTTGGAATGTTTTTTGATTCTTTTTAATTGTAGTTGAAACAAAAGAACAAACAATGAAAAACGAAAAATATAAATTACTACGCCAAGGAATTATTTATGATGTAGTTGGTATGGCTTCAATGGCAATACCTGTCGTGGGTCCATTTTTAGATATGCTCTGGGCGCCATTTGCGGCAAAAAAGATGAATGATATGTATAAAGGAACAGAAGGAAAAATTGCTTCCGTTTTTGTATTTCTTGAAGAAATTTTGCCTTTCACAGATATTATCCCAACGTTCACACTTATGTGGCTTTACACATTTGTCTGGAAAAAACAGCCCACACTTCGAACTATTGAAGTTCGAGTAAACGAATAAAAAAAGCCCCGGTTGGGGCTATTTTGTTAGATCTCTATTTTTAAGTTTACATTTATGCTTCGCCCAATGTTTAAAATTCCGTCGGGTTTGAAACGCGAAAGGTGTGAAATATATTCTTTATTGGTAAGGTTAGTTCCATTCACCCCAAGTTTCAGTAAAGCTTTTTGAAGTTGAAAACTACTTTCAACACCTGCGCTTAAAAGCGAATATCCACCAGTCCTTGTTTCAAAATTGCTCACATTTTTTTGATCGAGCGTGTTTTCAAGTGTTATAAAAGCAAAACTCTTTTTTCTGGTTTTACCATCGTTCAATTCTACGCGAAAAGTGTTCCGAAGCGAGTTTGCAGGGATCAATGGTAAATAATTTTCGTTGCTCAATTTTCCAGTAACCGTTTCAAAACTGCTTTCCAAATGTAACCAATCCAAAGGATGGGGGTGAAGGTGAAACCCAAATTCGCCACCGTATAAAGCAGCATCGTTTTGGAGGTAATCATAAACTTGGGTATCGTCAATGGTCTCATTGGTGGGCGAAAGAAAAATATAATTATTCACGGCATTGTAAAATCCGTTAGCGAAAAGTTCAACGTGTTCATTTCGATATTCAAAAGAAAGATCTGCTTGAAAATTTTGCTCGTTCGTTAATTCTGCATTTCCTTTTTCATATCTATTTGTGCCTTCGTGAATGCCATTGGAAGTAAGCTCAGCCAAATTGGGCGCTCTAAAACCGCTTGCCAAATTCACACGAGCGGAAAAATTTTCAAATAAATCCATTTTTGCGCCTAAAGCTGCGGTAAAACTTGTAAAGGTTTTGCTCAACGCTGGAATAAAATCATTATCCAAAGGATTACGAGCTGCTTCACTTTCAATTTTTCGTGAATCAAAGCGGATTCCAGCTTGCAAATCCACTTTTTCCAAATGGTAGTGAGAAGTTGCCAAAAGTCCAACGTCTGTTGTGTTTGCGTTTGGAATCAAGATTTCTTCACCTTCATTTTTGTTGTTTTGAAACATTCCCTGTAGACCTATTATGGTTTCAAATTTTCCAAGTTGAGGTAGGTTATATTTTACATCGTAATTAAACGTGTTCAATTTTAAGCGAAGGGCAGCTATGGCTGGATCATCTTCAAACTCACGGCGATCGTTAAATAAATAACCGGCTTTCACATCCAAACTTGAATTATTGAAAAACAAGGTATTGTCGAAACTTAATATGTGGTTATCAACTTCCTGAAACGGAACTTCCAAATTCTTTGAAAGCCTTTGTTTGCCTACTTCTTCGGCAATGCCAATGTTGGAACGGTTGTAATTATAACGAATCGTTGACTTGAATTTCGTTCCCAAATATTGCACTCCCGTCTTCAAATCCTTTTCATTGAACCTGGAATTTGTCACACGGTAATCTGCTCCAGATTTATAATCACTAAAAGACGAATAGGCACCACGCGCCAAAAATTTCAATTTTTCACCGGAGGTTTTTATTCCCAAATTTGTTGAAGTTCCCAAAGTATTTGAAAAATAGGTGCTATTCAAATCGCCATGAGTTTCGCCAGAAATTGCGAATTTTTCTGGATTCAAATATAGTACCCCACCCAAGGCATCACTTCCATAGAGTAGGGAAGCAGGACCTTTTATCACTTCTACACTTTCAATACCAGCTTCATTAATTCCTAAGCCGTGTTCATCGCCAAATTGTTGGTTTTCCAACCGCACGCCCTGTGTGTAAGTCAAAACCCTATTAGAGCTTAAACCACGGATAACGGGCTTGCCAATGCCAGTTCCGGTGGTAATCAGGTCTACACCTGCAATGTTTTTAATTCCATCCGCCAGAGTGACGGCACCAGAGGAATTGAGATCTTCTGTAGAAACACGTTCCACTTTCATCACGTTGTCACTCTGTAGTTTGTGGAAAGGAGTGGAAATAATTACTTCTTCCATCTCTACTGCGCTTTCTTCCAATTGAATGTCTTCTGTAACAGTTTGATTGTTCGAAAAATTAATTTTTTCCGAAATGGTGGCATATCCTAAAGATGAAAAAATCACATTGTAATTTCCATCGGGAATATTATTTAATATATAATTTCCGTCAAAATCCGCAACAGTACCTTTTTCTAACTGTGGAATGTAGATAGTTGCCGAGACAGGTTCATTTTTTTCTTTCGAAGTTATTTTTCCGATTAAGGAATTTTGTGCGCTCGCAGCAGTATATAACAAAAATACTATAAGCAAGCATAGAATATTTTTCATGCTTTCTTGATTTTAAAAATTAATTTTTTTTAAAAGATTATGTTAGAAAATCAAGAAATAGAGGAGGCCCTCTTAAAAAATAGTGTGTGGGGTTTAGATGGAATTCTGGCAATAAATAAACAGTTTCCGTTTTTTGAAAACCATTCAGTACTGAAAACTCAGGAAGTTCCTGAGGAGTAAAATTAAAAATTGAGAAGTGAAAATCACAAATGGAACAATCCAATTGTTTTTCGTGGATATGTGTAGAAAATTCAGTACAGGCCTTGTGTTGGTGGCCTTCAAACGTATGCGTGAATTTAACGGCAGTAGGAAATAGTAAAGAGAACGAAAAAATCGTTACAGAAAAAACTCTTATTATTTCCTTTTTAAAAAGGTTCATTTTTTTATAAACCGCAAGCCCATACCTCGGAGCATTTTTTTTTCAAATTTCCAAAAAAACCTAAACTCTCCATACACCCAGCCGTAAAAAACTAACAATAATTGATAAATAGGGAAAATTATTAAAATTCGGAAAGGCCAGTAAATATACCAACCCATTACTTTTTTTATTTCGAAAAACTCAGTTAGTGGAGCTGCAAGTTTTGCGGCCGAACTTCCTGTAATGGCAAAAACCAAAAATACTATAAAAAGTTGGCCGTTGGATTGTATGTTCCAGCGTTTTTTTAGTTTTTTCAATTTCTTCCGCCAATAAATTTTTGATTGTACTTATCCTGAAAATAGACAAAATAGTTGTAGAGTAAATAATTTACTTCATACCCATAATCAACTGCAGGATCATAATTTATTTGTTCGGTGTATAAATTTCTGGAATATCGAGCAGGTTGCAGCACACGGTTGTTATATTCTGAAACAAACAAGCGGTTTTTAGATTCTAAGAGTGATTGGCCATAAAATCCGCGCGGTGGTTGTGAAATGAGCCAAGGTTCAAAACCAGGTTCAATTATAAGTATTTCGTATTCTAGGCTATCATTTGCAATGCGGACGGTATCATTTTTAATTGTTTCCGAAGAAGAACCATTCATTGTGCTATTGCCAGTTCCACAACTGTAAATGAAAATCGAAAGAGCTAATATGATTAAAAAGTTTTTCATAGAAATTATTTTCACAAAGTTAAGCAATGTAGGGTTAAGCTGAGGATATTTAACTTTCATTTAAAAAACTACAATCCCTAACTGATTAAGGAATGTAGTTTTTTAAATTGTATAATAGTATTATTTTCCAAAGAGACCACCCAATAGGCCTCCAAGACCACTTTTTTCTGGTTGCTACCACCCAGAACCATCCCTGCAATATCGTCAATAACGCTTTCGTCATTATTTACGTCCAAGATAGATTCAACAAGTGATTGTTGCTGCGGTTGCTTGCCATCACTGTCCATAAAGCCTCCCCGCTAATCTCCAATACCAGATTCTGAATTTACGCTTTGCTCTTGTTTTCCGAAATAACCCAACAAAATAGGCGCTGCAACTTGTAAAATTTGCATAACGCTATTAGTGTCCAAGCCAGATTTTTTTGAAAGAGCCTGTACGGCATTATTTTGTGACCCTCCTAGAACGTGTCCTAAAATTCCAAGACCGTCTTGTTTTACATCTTCGTTTACCTCACCACCCAAAAGACCGCTTAAATTATCTAAAATACTACAGTCGTGTTTATTGTTTAAAGCATTCATCAAGTTAGTAGCCCCATCATCACTACTTGCATTACGTTTCATAGCACCTAAAAGAATTGGCATTGCCATTGCTACAACCGAAGCAGTTTTGTCTGCTGGTTGTTTCGTTTCTTGGCTGATGCCACCAATAATTTATTTTCCCAGGTCGCTGTTTAATAGATATACAATTCCTGATATTTGTTTTCTTGATTAAAATTAAGATTCTAAATTAGTGAATAGTGTATACATTAAAAACAGAAAACAATTTGATTATTTGTGCAAAATTGATATGATCTGTTTTGCGAGCTCTGTACCAATTCTGTCCTGTGCTTCCTCTGTTGCGGCGCCAATGTGTGGCGTTAGTGAAATTTTTTCGTTCATAAGAACTTTTATAGAAGGAGTAGGTTCGTTTTCAAAGACATCAAGCGCGGCAAAGGAAACTTTACCGTCCTCAATAGCCTCTAATAGTGCTTTTTCGTTAAGAATTCCACCACGAGCAGCATTGACGACTCCCACACCGTCTTTCATTTTCGATATCTCTTCTTTGTCTATTAAATATCCAGATTGGGAAGGTACATGCAAACTTATAAAATCACTGTGTTTGATTAATTGATCTACCGGTTCAGTCTTTATTTTTAAAGTAACTTTTTGTCCATCGTAAAAATCAAGTGTAATATCTGCTTCTCCTACGTAATTATCACTTGCAATCACTTTCATGCCACAACCCAAAGCTATTTTTGCAACTTCGCGACCTATCCTTCCGAAACCAACAATACCCAAAGTCTTTCCTCGGAGTTCGCGGCCTCCTCCATAATTTTTCTTTAAATCCTTAAACTTAGTGTCGCCATCTAAGGGCATATTTCTGTTGGAATCGTGCAGAAAACGAACGCCTCCAAATAAGTGTGCAAAAACCAATTCTGCAACAGAAGCAGAGGAAGCTGCGGGCGTATTTATAACTTCAATTCCTTTTTCGCGAGCGTATTCCACATCAATGTTGTCCATTCCAACGCCACCACGACCTATGATTTTCAGCGAAGGGCAATTGTCAATGATATCTTTTCTGACCTTAGTGGCGCTGCGCACCAAAAGGACTTCAATTTTATGTTCGTTGATATAATTTTGAAGTTGTTCCTGCGCTACTTGCACTGTTAATACTTCAAATCCTGCTTTTTCCAAAGCAGTGATTCCACTTTTTGAAATTCCGTCGTTCGCTAGTACTTTCATTTAAAAATTTTACTGGGTTATTAATTATTTCTTTATGCGCCTTTTTCTAATGCTTCCATAACATCTACCAATACTTGCACACTTTCAAGTGGTAGTGCATTGTACATAGAAGCACGGTAGCCACCGACACTTCTGTGCCCGTTTAAACCGGTTATTCCAGCTTGTTTTAGGTGATCGTCAAAGGTTGCCTTTAACTCATCATTTCTTAAATTGAAAGTGGCATTCATTTTTGAACGGTCTTCTTTTTTGGCTACAAAGCCTTCAAACAAAGGATTTCGGTCTATTTCGTTATATATAAGCTCTGCTTTTTGATTGTTGATTTTTTCAATTACTGCAATGCCTCCCAAATCTTTCAGCCATTGAAGGGTCAACATAGAAACATACACTGGAAAAACTGCTGGTGTATTGAACATACTTTCCTTATCAATATGAACTTTATAATTCAGCATAGAAGGAATAACACGTGAAACTTTACCCAAAACATCTTCTTTTATAACAACCAATGTTGTTCCTGCTGGACCCATATTTTTTTGCGCCCCAGCATATATCAAACTGAATTTTGAAAAATCGAGCTGTCTTGAAAATATATCGCTGCTCATATCGCAAACCAGCGGTACTTCTGTTTCGGGAAAACTTTGGATTTGGGTGCCAAAAATGGTGTTATTACTGGTGCAGTGAAAGTAATCTGCATCTTTTGGGACCGTATAATTTTTAGGAATAAAGTTGAAGTTTTCACTTTTTGAAGTGGCTACTTCAACAACCTTACCAAACAACTTGGCTTCCTTAATGGCTTTGTCGCTCCAAGTTCCTGTGTTTAAATAGGCTGCTTTCTTTTCCAAAAGATTATAGGCAACCATTAAAAATTCAAGGCTTGCACCACCCTGCAGAAACAAGGCTTGGTATCCTTTGTTCTGAAGCCCCAAATGCTCTAAGGCAAGATTACGGGCGTTGTCCATTACTTCCACAAAATCTTTACCCCTATGGGAGACTTCAATTAGTGAAAGGTTTGAATTGTTGAAATTTAAAACTGCTTCAGCAGATTTTTGTAATACAGTTTGCGGCAAAATGCAGGGTCCTGCACTAAAATTGTGTTTTTTCATTTTGATGAAAATTTATAGTGCAAAGATGTGAATTATGCCACTAAAAATATGGGAATTATGAATATTTTATCATTGAAGTTTCAACAGGAAATCAACCGTATCTATGCCATCAGCATAATCCCAAAAAGCTGGAGTTTGAGCTTTTCCAAAAGGGATTTCATTTGGTAAACCTGCGGTTGAAACTATGCATTGAATATTTTCTGACTGTGTTTCTAGTTCTTTTTTTAAATTATCTAATGATGAATATTTTTCATAAAAGACCACAGAAATAGGAGAGGAGAAGCCTGCGTCTTCTTTCAGTAACATAAATTCATTGTCCAATAGCGGAAAGCTATCCATTAAATAAACCGCTTTGTTATAATCGTAATTATTGATGTATTTGTGGTTGTGAATAATTTCTTTCCAACTGAACATAGCTTTAAAAAATGGTTCGAAATCATAATTTTCAGGAATGTACAATTTTGAAATATTGCGGCAACCAAGACCGAAATAGCGGAAAATGTCATCAGCGAGCATTTTCAAATCTTCTTCGGTTTCTTTTCCATTTAAAACGGCAACCGAGTTTCTGTTTTTTCGGATAATGTTCGGATATTTCTCGAAGTAATATTCAAAATATCGCGAAGTATTATTGCTTCCTGTTGCGATAACTGCATCAAAATTCTCCAGTTTTCCTTCAGTAAATTCAATGTAGTTTTTAAATTCCGGCTCCACTGAAATTAAATATTCAGCAAGAAAAGGAAGAAGGGTTTTATCATTTGAGGAAAGTTTTGCCAAGACTTTGTTACCCGTAATCAAAACAGAAAGAAAGTCGTGAAACCCAACTAGGGGGATGTTTCCCGCCATTATGATTGCAACTGTTTTCGGTTCGGTTTCTTCAACTTTATAATTTGAAACCCATTGCTGAAGATTCGCTTCCGAAAGGGCTTCGCTCCAACTGTTTAATGCAAATTTTATATTTTCTTGTGTGAACCATCCGTTTTCTGCTTCTGCTTTTCTCAAAACAGATTCAAATTTATTTTCAGTTTCTCCTGAAGCTTCTGGATCAATTTCTCCAAGAAATTTTCCTAAACTGACAAAAGCGTTAATTCTTTGATTTAATTGCATACTTAGTTTGGAGTTGCGATTGTTAGGCATTAAATTTGCGCAAAGTTAGAAAAAGTATATCCCATGGCAATTATTATAACGGACGAATGTATAAACTGTGGTGCCTGTGAGCCTGAGTGCCCAAACACCGCAATCTATGAAGGAGCTGATGATTGGCGCTATGCCGATGGAACAGATTTAGATGGAAAAGTTGTACTGCCAAACGGAAAAGCGGTTGATGCAAACGAAGCACAGGAACCTGTTAGCGATGAAATTTATTTTATTGTGCCCGATAAATGCACCGAATGCAAAGGTTTTCATGATGAACCGCAATGTGCGGCTGTTTGCCCAGTGGATTGCTGTGTTCCAGATGAGGACCATGTGGAAACGGAAGAAGAGTTATTGGGCAAGCAAGCATTTATGCACAAAGATTAATTTTTTTAAAAAAAATTAAAAACCCGCCCCTCAAAATTTATTTTGAGGGGCGGGTTTCTTGTAAAGACTATATTTTAAAGCATATACTTATTGCTTTTTCATAGTATCTTTATTAATCTCTAGTTTATAGATATTGGAAAAGATTGCATCTTTTTCTGCGTCATAATGTTCTACAACAAAGTTACCTTGGGCATTAAAATATCCAAAAGAAGAAGTTCCATCTTTTGCTAAAATATAATAACCTTCTTGCGAAGTTGGCTTGATAATGGCGTATTCCTCTTGTGTAGCGTTGTCTTTAACCGTCATTAGCCTATATCCAACTTCGTCTTTTTGGCTAATAAACTTAAAACGGTTGCCTTCGTAACCATAATTTACATCGCTACTTACTTTCATAGGCTCCATTACCATTGTTTGATTTGTTTGGTTGGCATCGCGGTCAGCCAGCGTAATCACTTGTTTCTCCGTCTTGGTTACCGCTTTTGTGGAAACATCCGTTCCTTTTTCGCTTTTCACTGCGGTTTTGGTTAACACGGTTTCCTGTTTTTCATTTTTATTTTCCTGCGCAATACCAGTAGTAAATGCTGCTAATGCTAAAATTATCAATACTTTTTTCATAATTGGTTATAATTTTATAATTCTTTCAAAGTTAAAATTTACACGTGTTAAAATGTTATAAATCTTTGGTAATCATTTCCCAAATTACTTATTGACATTCAAAAAAAAACACCACTTAGTGGTGTTTTTTATATTATAAGTTAAAATGTATTTTACATTTTTTCTTCTTTTATCATATTTCTACTTTTTTCATCCAAAGTAAAAATGGTGGTAGTTACAGTGTCATTTCTTGAATCCAAGCTTTCAACTACAAAATTTCCATATTGGTTAAAGTAACCGACAGAGTTTTCACCATCTTTTGAAAAAAGGTAATATCCTCTTTGACCTAATGGTTTTAATTTAGCATATTCAGGATTTTTGTTAGCATCCTGAACCTGTATAAGGCTATAACCATCTTCATCCGCTCTAAAGGTATATTTGTTGTTATTGTAGGTATAACCGTAGTCTGTATTTACTTTAAGTGGGGTCATTGTTACACTGTAGTTGGTTTTGCTCACATCCGAATTTTTTAAAGCTAACTTACGTTGTTGGGAGATGGTTGCTTTTTGGGTCTCAACATCTATACCTTTTCCGTCATCAATGTAAGTTTTCTTGACAAGTGTGGTTTCTTTTGTGTTCGTGTTTTTGTTAATTTGTGCGAACCCAGTGGTAAACGCTGCAAGTGCAAAAACTATAAGTATCTTTTTCATAATATTTGTTTTTAGTTAATAACTATTTTGTTTCAATAATTTAATTATCAACATATTATATGACAAATTTTCGATTATAATATTTTGCCAATCTTTGGCGATAAACCTTTTTCTTTGTTAATAAATAGTAAAAAAACGTAAACTAAAACCTATTTAATTAAAAATACGTCAATATATATGGTGTTTAAGAAAGTTTAGCTATAGCTTATTTTTGTACTTTTATAACAAATGAACTTTATGCCATTGTGGTTGCATGTTTTATGGATAATACTTGGTGTTTATATAGTAATAAGCATACTACTTTATTATTTACAGGATTATTTCTTGTTTAAGCCTGAAAAACTCTCAAAGGATTTCAATTTTTATTATGAAAACCAGCAAGTTTCCGAGTACAATCTGGAAACTCGGGATGGAGCCATTATTAATGGACTTCATTTTGGTATTGAAAAACCTAGGGGAGTGGTGTTGTATTTAAAGGGAAATTCAAAAAGCATAAAAGGCTGGGGTAATTTCGCTGTAGATTTCACCCGTAACAATTATGATGTAATTATGGTTGATTACCGCGGTTTTGGAAAAAGTACAGGCAAGCGTTCACAAAAAGCCATGAAGCACGATCTACAATTTATTTACAATAAGATACGTGAAAAGGTGAATGAAAAATACATTATTATTTACGGACGTTCTTTGGGTTCAGGGTTTGCAACAAAACTAGCTTCAATGAATAATCCGAAAATGTTAATTCTTGACGCTCCATATTATAGTTTAACAAAAGTTACTGGCCGTTATATGCCTTTTATGCCACTTTCCATTATTCTGAAATACCCGATGCCAACCTATAAATGGTTGAAATATGTGAAGTGCCCCATTCACATAGTTCATGGAACAAAAGACAAACTGATACCTTTCAGCAGTAGCGTCAAGCTTTCACAGGTAAATCCGAAGCTTACCAGGCTTCATCCAATTATTGAAGGTGGTCATAAAAATTTGAACAATTTTGAATCCTACCATAAAATATTGACAGAAATCATCACATACAAAGAAAACAAAATTGACCTTTCCACTACCAGTATTGGTGTAAAACATAGTTCTAAGTAATGAATCGAAGATTAAAGAATTTTTTAATTGCAATAGCTTCTCTTTATGTTTTGATTTTTATCGGACTTTATTTTCTGCAGGAAAAAATGATTTTTATGTCAGATCCTCTTCCACAGGATTATTCTTATTCATTTCCTGGAAAATTTGATGAGATCTTTTTAAGAACCGGAGATGGAGCAAAACTGAACGCACTTCACTTTAAGGTTGAAAGCCCCAAAGGCGTCGTGCTCTATTTTCATGGAAATGCGGGTGAACTTTCCCGATGGGGCATTGTAGTTCAAAAACTTGTGGAATTGCAATACGATGTTTTGGTGATGGATTATAGAACCTACGGAAAAAGTACTGGAAAACTTAGCCAAAATGCTTTGTACGGTGATGCTCAATTATTTTATGACTATTTGCTGAAAAGTTATAAAGAAGACGAGATAGTAGTGTATGGCAGGTCTTTGGGAACTACTTTTGCAACCTATGTTGCTGCAAAAAACCATCCTAAACAATTAATTCTCGAAGCCCCGTTTTATAGTTTGGACGAAGAGGCAAGTAAACGTTTCCCAATCTATCCTGTAAGTTGGTTTTTGAAATTCCATTTCCCAACTTATCAGTATTTAAGTGAAGTGCCATGCCCCATTTTAATTTTTCATGGTACCGATGATTTTGTAGTAGACTATAAAAACAGTGAAAAACTCTCAAAAATTGATACACAAAATAAACTTACTTTTATAACAATCCCTGGTGGAACACATCATGATCTATTAACTTATGAAGTTTACAAAACAACGCTCGACTCAATATTATAAAAAAGCCGTCCCGATTATATCGAGACGGCTTCGTAAAAAAATTAAAAAATATTTTAGTCTTTCTTAAGCTTTGCCATTCCTTCTGGTCTTTTCATTAGTGCAGCACGTCTTGCCTCAAGTTCCTGTTGTTGTTGCATCATTTTGGCTTTACGCTCCATTTCTGCTTGCATTGCTGCAGCTTCATTTTGTTCCGCGATTTTTCGTGCCAGTTCCGCTTCCTGTTTTTGCTTAATTGCCATCATTTGTTGTTGGTTGGCAACATCAACGGAAACATCATCCGTAACCACTTTAGAATCTTTGGTATTATTTGTTATTACTTTAGAATCTTGGTCTTGCATGGAAGTTCCTTCTACTTCAACCACCTCTGTGTCTGTATCCGTCTCTTTTATCACTTTTGTTTTCACATTGACATCCTTTTGGGTTACTTTTTTTACAGTTGAAGTTTCCTGGACATCTTTGTTCTCCTGTGCTTGGGCCGTCAGCATCGTAAGAGCGATAACGGCAATGGTCATTATAATACGTTTCATAATTATCGGTATTTAGGTTTATAGCGTAAACATAGGGTTACTTAAGTTAAGTTCTTGCAAAATTTTAGTGAAATAAAACACAAACTTTTTATGAAATGCATTCAAATCAATTATGAAAAGTCTGCTTTGAAGATGTATATTTGCACCTTCGTAAACCAAAGCTATTTTCAGCTCAAGTTTACCCTTAAAAATATAATTAATGAAAGCAGGTATCGTAGGATTGCCAAACGTAGGAAAATCTACTCTTTTCAATTGTTTATCAAATGCGAAGGCACAAAGTGCCAATTTTCCTTTTTGTACTATTGAACCCAATGTGGGCGTTGTAAACGTTCCTGACCAACGTTTATTGAAATTAGAGGAATTGGTAAAACCGGAACGCGTGTTGCCTGCAACTGTTGAAATTGTAGACATTGCCGGTCTTGTAAAAGGGGCTAGCAAAGGCGAGGGTTTGGGTAATCAGTTTTTGAGCAATATCCGCGAAACCGACGCCATTCTTCATGTGCTTCGCTGTTTTGATAACGATAATATTGTTCACGTGGACGGCAGTGTAAACCCTATTCGTGATAAGGAAACCATTGACATTGAGCTTCAATTGAAGGATTTGGAGACGGTCGATAAAAAGCTTGAAAAAGTAAAACGCGCAGCTCGTACTGGTAATAAGGAGGCCCAAAAAGAAGAAACAGCATTATTAAAAGTAAAAACGGGTTTAGAAGCTGGAGTTTCTGTTCGAGCGATAGATTTGACGGAAAGTGAACGAGAAGAATTTATTGTGAATGCACAATTTATTACGGACAAACCTGTAATGTATGTGTGTAATGTGGATGAAGAATCTGCCGTTACAGGAAATGCTTACGTGGAAAAAGTAAAAGCGGCCGTTGCTGGTGAAAATGCAGAAGTATTGGTTTTAGCGGTTGGTACGGAAGCAGATATTACAGAATTGGAAACTTTTGAAGAACGCCAAATGTTCCTTGAAGATTTAGGGTTAGATGAAGCGGGCTCTGCCAAATTGATTCGAAGTGCGTATAAATTATTAAACCTTCAAACCTATTTTACAGCAGGAGTGAAGGAAGTGAGAGCCTGGACAGTTCCTGTTGGCGCAACAGCACCACAGGCAGCTGGAGTAATTCATACAGATTTTGAAAAAGGTTTCATCCGTGCCGAAGTTATTAAATATGATGATTATGTAACTTATGGAAGCGAGGCTAAAGTAAAGGAAGCAGGAAAAATGGGAGTAGAAGGCAAGGAGTACATTGTAAAAGATGGTGATGTGATGCATTTCCGCTTCAACGTATAAATAATCTTCTTTTTAGAACGTATATCTAAAGGCCATTCCGTTATAACTATCTCCGTTAAAACTGGTTCCAGAGCTTGGATAAATATCAATACTTTCGTTTTTCTTTTTATGCAGTTCGGGTACTAAAATTCCAGTTCCCGCTCCTAATACATAACCTACTAGTACATCTGATAAAAAGTGTTGGCCCGCTTCCATTCTGAATACACCAACAGCTGCAGGAAGAACGGCAGCTCCACCCCAAATAAATATTTTTCCATTTGCATCTGGGTTAAAATCACTAAAAGCTTTTGCAGCAAAAAATGTTGCTGTTGCCGTAGCTGCAACGTGACCGGAATAAAAGGAGCGTTGGCCATTATTTTTAAATCGTCTATCATTTGGAGTATCGCCACTATTGTCATAAACATACGGACGGCTTCTGTCTACCAAACCAGCAGTTATTGTGAATAAAGCTGCGGTTGTAGCCAAACTTTCAATATACAGACCAATATATTGTCCCGTATGATCATTTATTTCATCATCAAAAAGAAATGCAAAAGGAACGGCAAAGGAAAGGGCAAAGGGAATATCACTTATGCTATTTGCGCTTTCTGAATGTTTACCAGCCAACCATTTGTCTAAAAAAGGAAGATTGTCAATTTTATCTTGTAGCAATTGTGGGTCGGTGAAATTTATTTCTTCTTCTGAAGGTAAATCTTCTTTATTTTTTATCAATATTAGTCCGTAAGCGCTCGCTCCAAGCGCAGCCCCCGTCCAGATTCCATCACGAACCCACTTCCATTCATAGGGAGAATCACTTTTTTGTGTTTCAAAAATGGTCTTGTAATTGGAGTGAAAATTAATTCCTGGAATATTGTCTTCTTGTGTTTGATGATAGGAGAAGCTATCATCAAAATTAGTCAGCCCTTTATGGAGAACTATTGTTTCGTTTTGGTTGATTGCAGTAGTTGATTTGGAGTTAGTTTGCTGCGCGAATAGATTTAAAGAAACCAATAAAGCGGATAGTAAGGTCGTTATTTTCATAGATGGTTAAAGATATACGATTGTGAAACTCAGAAAATTTCATTTAACATTTCATTAAACAGAATTTATCATTCCTTTTTGATATGATTATTCATACAATCGCAATCTTTTTTGAAGTAAGTCCATTTCCTTTTCCATTTTTTTAATACGTTTCAGTATTTGTTTGATGGCGTCCAACCCCTCAAAATTGATTCCTAAGTCATTGTGAAGTCGAAACATGCGTTCAATTTCGGAAATATCCTTTTCGTCCATAAATAGATCCTTCTTCTTTTCTTCAAAAGTAATAAGTCCGTACTCTTGGAGCCTTTCTACAAAGGAATCATCAATCTGTGTATGTTGGCAGTAATGACGTACCAAAATATATTTTTCTCGTGCCATTATCTCAGTTTTGAAAGTTCATTAAACAGTTCTTTTTCTTTTTCTGAAAGGTTTTTGGGCAGTTCAATTTTATAAGTAATGTAGAGATCGCCATGCTGGTCTTCCTTTTTATATTTGGGCAAACCTTTGCCTTTCAATTTTACTTTGGTTTCGCTTTGAGTTTCGGGCTTCACTTTCAGTTTCACTTTACCGGTTAAGGTTTCAACAGTTATTTCTCCACCCAAAAGTGCGGTATAAAGTGAAATTTCCTCTGTAGAATACAGGTCACTTTCCAGTCTTTTAAAACGGGTATTATTGAAGATTTCAAAAGTAATTAGCAAATCGCCTTTTGGACCTCCATTCATGCCTTCGCCACCATAACCCTTAATTTTCAGGGTCTGCCCATCTTCAACGCCAGCTGGAATGGTCAATCGAATCTTTTTCTCACCAATGCTGATAGTCTGCTTTTGACTTTTCAGAACATCAGTCAAATTTAATCGAAGCGTAGCATTCAAATCCTGACCCTTAAACTGCGAAGTCTGTCTTCGTCCTCCGCCACCTCTACTATATCCGCCACCGCCAAACATAGATTCAAAAAAGTCTGAAAACTGACTTTCGTCAAAACCTTGACCGCCGCCAGAATAGGTTCTCTGTCCACCAAAACCTTGCGAACCCTGTTCCTGCTTGGCTTTTTCAAAAGCATCGGCGTGCTGCCAATCTTTACCGTATTGGTCATATTTTTTACGTTTTTCGGGATCGCTCAATACTTCATTTGCCTCGTTTAGCTGCTGAAATTTTTCTTGTGCTTTTTTATCGTTAGGGTTTAAATCTGGATGTGATTTTCGCGCAAGTTTTCGGTAGGCTTTCTTTATATCTGCCGCCGTAGCGCTTTTTTCAATCCCGAGAACTTTGTAGTAATCTATAAATTCCATTTAGGTTTTTTGATTTATGCTATGAAATTATGAAAAGAATTATAAGAAATCAATGATAATGCTCATTCTTCACAAAAGTTTAGTAATTCATTTTTTTATACTTTAAGCTACTTGCGAATTTTACTAACAATCACCATCATTTTATTGTTAATTACTTTCCCAAGTATTGGTTTCACAAGTGCTCACGTATATTTATATTAGCAACCCTACACCAAATCTTTATGGCCGAAACACAATATACCGAAGACAACATTCGCTCGCTCGACTGGAAGGAACATATCCGCATGCGTCCTGGAATGTATATAGGGAAACTTGGGGACGGTTCTTCGCCTGATGACGGTATCTATATTCTTCTGAAAGAGGTAATAGACAACTGTATTGATGAATTCGTAATGGGTGCCGGAAAGACCATTGAAGTTCGAATAAAAGACAAAGAAGTGAAAGTACGCGATTACGGCCGCGGAATTCCGTTGGGAAAAGTAATTGATGTAGTTTCAAAAATGAACACGGGAGGAAAGTATGACAGTCGTGCGTTTAAGAAATCTGTTGGTTTGAATGGCGTTGGAACGAAAGCTGTAAATGCACTTTCTTCGTTTTTTAAAGTAGAATCGATTCGCGACAATCAGTTGAAATCTGCTGAGTTTTCTTTGGGCGAACTCACAAATGACCTTGCCGTTGAAGAATCTACAAAGCGAAAAGGAACAAAAGTAATTTTCATTCCCGACGAAAGCATTTTCAAAAACTTCAAATACCGAAATGAGTATGTAGAAAAAATGCTGAAAAACTATGTCTATCTCAATCCGGGATTGACGATAGATTTCAACGGCGAAAAATTCTATTCTGAAAATGGATTGAAAGATCTTTTGATGGAAACCATTTCTGAAGAAGACAGCGCATACCCGATAATTCATTTAAAGGGTGAAGATATCGAGATTGCCATGACACATAGCAAAACGCAGTACAGCGAGGAATATCACAGTTTTGTGAACGGGCAGAACACCACCCAGGGCGGAACTCATTTGGCCGCTTTTCGCGAAGCTTTGGTAAAAACCGTTCGCGAATTTTACAATAAAAACTACGATGCCAGCGATGTGCGAAAGTCCATCGTTTCGGCAATTAGCATAAAAGTTACCGAACCTGTTTTTGAAAGCCAAACCAAAACCAAATTAGGCTCTACTGATATGGGCGGCGGACTTCCAACAGTGCGAACGTTTATAAATGACTTCGTTAAAACACAGCTCGATAATTACCTTCATAAAAATCCTGAGGCTGCAGATGGAATTCAGCGTAAAATAGTCCAAGCTGAAAGAGAACGGAAAGAACTAAGTGGTATTAGAAAACTCGCGAAGGATCGCGCTAAAAAAGCAAATCTTCACAATAAAAAATTGCGGGATTGTCGTGTACATTTGGCAGATATAAAAAATGAAAGAAATCTTGAGTCAACTCTTTTCATAACCGAGGGAGATTCTGCGAGTGGAAGTATCACCAAAAGTCGTGATGTAAATACGCAAGCAGTTTTTTCACTCCGTGGAAAGCCCCTGAATACTTACGGAATGACCAAAAAAATTGTTTACGAAAACGAGGAATTCAATCTGTTACAGGCTGCCCTGAATATTGAAGATTCGATGGAGGATTTGCGGTATAACAACATCGTAATAGCCACGGATGCCGATGTTGATGGAATGCACATTCGGTTGTTGCTGATTACATTTTTCCTTCAGTTTTTCCCTGAATTGATAAAAGAAGGACATCTTTATATCCTGCAAACACCATTGTTCCGTGTTAGAAATAAGAAGGAAACCATTTATTGCTATTCCGAAGAAGAAAGAGTTAATGCAATAGAAAAATTAAATCCAAAACCCGAAATTACCCGATTTAAAGGTTTGGGTGAAATTTCACCAGATGAGTTTGTGCATTTTATTGGGAATGACATCCGTTTGGACCCTGTGATGCTTGATAAATCTATGAGTATTGAAGAATTACTTTCGTTCTATATGGGAAAAAACACGCCCGATAGACAGGAATTTATTATTGATAATTTGAAGGTGGAACTTGATAGGGTTGAGGAGTAAGAGTTTTCAGTAGGCAGCTGCAGTTGGCAGTTAACTTTTTTTTTAAGTTTAAAACTATAATGTTATGAAAAATACATTTTTAATAATTCTCAGTTTATTTTTTATGCTGTCTTGTGACACCAATGACGATTGTGCTGCAACAGACCCGCCGCCAACTACAGTACAAATTTTGATTTTAGATAGCGAAGGAAATTCATTAATTGGAGAAGAAAATATTTATAAACCTTCTGAAATTAGACTTGACAGAGGCAATCAAAATATTCCGCTGAGATTTTATGATTTTGATGGAAAAACCTATATAGATCTTTACTATTATGAAATGGAATTTGAAAAAGATTATAACCTGAAGCTTAACGAACAGGAAACAGATATTTTAAACTTGAAATTAAAAACTTATAACACAGATTGTTTTAATGGACTTAAAAGTGTTGTGAAATTTAATTTAAACGGTGAGGAAATCCAGCGCGATGTTAATTATGCATTTGTAATTCAAAAATAAGTCATTTGTGAATCCCTGCGAACCCTCTGCGTAAATCTGTGTAATAATTATTCCATAGAGTTACACAAAGAACCACAGCTATACTCGTAGAAAACTAAATTTTAAAAGAATTCCAAACTTGGAACTTGAAACCAGAAACTTGGAACCAAAAATATGAGTGACGAACTCGACAATAACGAAGAACAAGAAAGTACAGGCCCAGACTATTTGGGCGTAAACGACGATACTTCTGGCGAATCCATTAAAAAGGTAACCGGTATGTACCGCGACTGGTTTTTGGATTATGCCAGCTATGTAATCCTGGAACGTGCCGTACCCGCTATTGAGGACGGTTTTAAGCCCGTGCAACGTCGCATTATGCAGTCCATGAAAGATTTGGACGATGGGCGTTATAACAAAGTTGCGAATATTGTTGGGCATACTATGCAATATCATCCGCACGGAGATGCTAGTATTGCGGATGCCATGGTGCAGATTGGACAAAAGGATTTGTTGATAGACACCCAAGGAAACTGGGGAAACATACTCACGGGTGATAGCGCTGCAGCCTCGCGATATATTGAGGCGCGACTTTCAAAATTCGCCTTAGATGTGGTTTACCATCCAAAAGTAACTAGGTGGCAGGCTTCTTATGATGGACGAAGAAAAGAGCCGATCAATCTTCCTGTTAAATTTCCGCTATTGTTGAATCAAGGTGGAGAAGGGATCGCGGTTGGTCTTTCCACCAAAATTCTTCCCCATAACTTTCTTGAACTCATTGATGCTTCCATCAAGCATTTGCAGGGGAAAAAATTCCAAATTTATCCAGATTTCCCCACAGGTGGAATTATGGATGTAGCCAATTATAACGATGGTTTGCGTGGAGGTAAAATCCGCAGTCGGGCGCGAATCAACCAACTGGATAAAAACACACTTATAATTACCGAAATCCCGTTTGGAACCAATACTTCGTCGCTGATTGACACCATTCTGAAAGCGAATGAAAAGGGAAAAATAAAAATCAAAAAAATAGAGGACAACACTGCCGCTGAAGTAGAAATCCAAATCCATTTGCCCAGCGGAATTTCACCCGATAAAACTATTGATGCGCTTTATGCATTCACTGCTTGTGAAACTTCAATTTCGCCTTTAGGCTGTGTTATTGAAGACAACAGACCATTGTTCGTAGGTGTTTCTGAAATGCTTCGCGTAAGTACAGACCGTACAGTAGAATTGTTGAAAAGTGAACTCGAGATTCAATTGGGTGAACTGGAGGAGCAATGGCATTTTGCTTCCTTGGAACGTATTTTCATTGAAAACAGAATCTATCGCGACATAGAAGAAGAGGAAACTTGGGAAGGAGTTATTGCCGCAATCGATAAAGGTTTACAGCCACACATTAAGCATTTAAAGCGTGCGGTTACCGAAGAAGATATTGTACGATTGACAGAAATTCGAATTAAAAGAATTTCGAAATTTGATATTGATAAAGCGCAGCAAAAGATTGATGCATTGGAAGATAGCATAGCCAAGATAAAACATCACTTAGCGAATTTGATTGAATATGCGATTGATTATTTCAAAAGGTTGAAGAAGGATTACGGAGCTGGAAAAGAACGTAAAACCGAAATCAGAACCTTTGATGATATAGAAGCAACGAAGGTTGTAATTCGAAATACAAAATTATACGTAAACCGCGCAGAAGGTTTTGTGGGTACAAGTTTAAAACGCGACGAATACGTTACAGATTGTAGTGATATTGACGACATTATTGTTTTTACTGAGGATGGAAAAATGATGGTCACTAAAGTGGACCAAAAAACCTTTGTAGGCAAAGGTATTATTCACGTTGCTGTTTTCAAGAAAAAGGACAAACGCACTATTTATAATATGATTTATCGCGATGGCGCACGAGGGGCAAATTACGTGAAGCGTTTTGCGGTAACCTCTACTACGCGAGACAGGGAGTATGATATGACCAATGGGACTAAAGGCTCCAAAGCGCTCTATTTTACGGCAAACCCCAATGGTGAAGCGGAAGTGGTGACTATTTATTTGCGCCAAAACGGCAGTATCAAAAAACTGAAGTTCGATTTAGATTTTGCTGACCAATTGGTGAAAGGAAGAAATTCCAAAGGAAACATCGTTACAAAGTATTCCATTAAGAAAATTGAACTCAAAGAAAAAGGACTTTCCACGCTTAAACCCCGAAAAATATGGTTTGACGATTCGGTGCAACGCTTGAATGTGGACGAACGGGGAGAGCTTTTAGGAGAATTCAGAAAAGAGGATAGATTGCTCATCGTGAATCAAAAAGGCATTGTGAAAACGGTAGTTCCCGATCTTCAGTTGCGTTTTGAAGACGATATGATTATTCTTGAAAAATGGGATCCTAAAAAACCATTAAGTGCCATTTATTGGGAAGGGGAAAAGGAACTTTTTTATGTGAAGCGCTTTTTGATTGATCATCCGGACAAAGAAGAGACTATTATCACTGATCACCCCAATTCATACCTCGAAAAGATTTTTACAGATTACCGCCCAATGACAGAAGTGGTTTTCGCGAAAAAAAGAGGGCAGGAGCGTGATGAAAATATGGAGCTGAATTTAGAGGAATTTATCGCTGTAAAAGGAATTACCGCAATGGGCAATCAGCTCACCAAAGAAAAGGTTTTGGAAATAAACGCCTTAGAACCTTTGCCTTACGAACCACCACCAACAGTTGAGCCAGAAGAAATGGATGTTGTTGATGAAGAGGATATAGTCTCTAATGAAGAAGAACCCGAAGGTGAAAATGATTCAGATACAAATGATTCTCACAATGAAAACGACTCAAAAACTGAGGAGGGCGGACAAGGTCTTTTGTTTTAATATTTCTAAATAAATTTGGTTTTGAATAATTTCTTTAGAAAAAAGTTTAAAAAACTTTAGATTCCATTTCGAAACCTTTTGATTTTCAAAAGAAAAACATTATTTTTGCACCCCTTTTAGCGACGAGTCAAGAATAAGAGGAATTGAAACAAAACAAAAACAAACCCTTCTGTGGGATAGTCGCATAAAATTCTTGTAACAGTGCAGAATACAAAACATTGATTTTAAAAGGTTTTTCCGAAACTTCGGGGCTGCAGAAATCAATTCTACAAACAAATGGCTGATAAAGCAAACAAAGAAGTAGCTGAAGAAAAAGCTGCAAAAAAACAAGAGGAAACTGCAGTTGCAGAAATGACAACTGAAGACACCAACACTGAAGAAGCGAAAGTAGAAGAAAACAAAAAGCCGAAAGCTGAGGTTTCTTTGAAAGAGAGCAATCCTGAAAAATTTCTAGAAGATTTCAACTGGCACAACTACGAAGAAGGTATTGACCCAATCGATGATGGTAAGCTGGAAGAATTCGAAAAATTGGTAGCTGCGAATTTCGTAGATACACTTGATGACGAAGTTGTTGAAGGAAAAGTGGTTTTCATTACAGACCGTGATGCAATCATTGACATCAACGCGAAGAGTGAAGGTGTTGTTTCATTGAACGAGTTCCGTTACAATCCAGATTTAAAAGTTGGTGACAAAGTAGAAGTATTGATCGATGTTCGTGAGGACAGTACCGGTCAACTTATTCTTAGCCACCGTAAAGCTAGAACCATTAAGGCTTGGGATCGCGTAAATGCTGCCCATGATGAAGCTACAATCGTAAACGGTTACGTAAAATGCCGCACAAAAGGTGGTATGATCGTAGATGTTTTCGGTATCGAGGCTTTCTTGCCAGGTTCTCAAATTGATGTTAAACCAATCCGTGATTACGATATTTACGTTGGTAAAACAATGGAGTTCAAAGTTGTTAAGATCAACCACGAATTTAAAAACGTTGTTGTTTCTCACAAAGCGCTTATTGAAGCGGATATTGAAGAACAGAAAAAAGAAATCATCGGGCAGCTTGAAAAAGGACAAGTACTTGAAGGTGTTGTTAAAAACATCACTTCATACGGAGTATTTGTTGATCTTGGTGGCGTTGATGGACTTGTTCACATTACTGACCTTTCTTGGTCACGTATCAACCATCCAAATGAGATTGTTGAACTTGATCAGAAATTGAACGTTGTTATCCTTGATTTCGATGAAGATAAAACACGTATCCAATTAGGTCTTAAGCAATTGAATCCTCACCCATGGGAAGCTCTTGGAGAAGAGTTGAAAGTAGGTGATAAAGTAAAAGGTAAAGTAGTTGTTATTGCAGACTACGGTGCGTTTATTGAAGTTGCTGAAGGTGTTGAAGGTCTTATCCACGTTAGCGAAATGTCTTGGTCTACTCATTTACGTAGCGCACAAGATTTCGTAAATGTTGGTGATGAGGTTGAAGCGGTAATCCTTACAATGGATAAGGAAGAACGCAAAATGAGCCTTGGTATCAAACAAATGACTCCAGACCCATGGACTGATATCACTAAAAAATACCCAGTTGGTTCACGCCATAAAGGTATTGTTCGCAACTTCACCAATTTTGGTGTTTTTGTTGAACTTGAAGAAGGTATCGATGGTCTTATATACATTAGCGATCTTTCTTGGACCAAGAAAATCAAGCACCCAAGTGAATTCACCAACATTGGTGATGAGCTAGAAGTGGTTGTATTGGAATTGGATGTTGAAGGCCGTAAATTGAGTTTAGGTCACAAACAAACAGAAGAAAACCCTTGGGATAAATACGAAGCTGAATTTGCTGTTGGAACCAAGCACACTGCCGCTATTGATGAAGTAGTTGACAAAGGTGCTACAATAAAGTTCAATGATGATATCGTTGCTTTCGTACCAAGCCGTCACCTTGAAAAAGAGGATGGTTCTATGTTGAAGAAAGGTGATGAAGCAGAATTCCAAATTATTGAGTTCAACAAAGAATTCAAGAAAGTGGTTACTTCTCATATGGCTATTCACAAAGAAGAGGAAGCTAAAATTGTAAAAGAAGCTGTTAAAAAGCAGGCTAATTCTGCAGAGGAGTCAAAAACTACTTTAGGTGATGCCAACTCAAAGCTTCAGGAACTTAAAGACAAAATGGACGGTAAAAAATAATCGTTTCATTTATAAATAATAAAAAGCCTTTCGGAAACGGAAGGCTTTTTTTGTATTGTAGATTTAAATCAATTTTAAATACATCACTTTTAAAAGCCAAAAAAAATGTATTTTTGCTTTCTGAATACAATTCAGAACTTCCTATGAGCCAAAAAGTGTTACTGAACGCAACCGAAATAAACATTGCGCTTAACCGTTTGGCTTGTCAATTGATTGAAAAACACGACGATTTTTCCAAAACCGTTCTTATCGGAATCCAACCGCGAGGCGTCTTTTTAGCTGAAAGGCTTAAAACGTTGCTTGAAACCGAATACAAAATCAAGAACATCAAGCTTGGTTATTTGGACATTACCTTTTATCGTGATGACTTCAGAAGAAGTGAAAAACCCTTGGAAGCTAACAAAACCAAGATCGATTTTATTGTTGAAGATAAAAACGTTGTTTTTATAGACGATGTTCTTTTTACTGGAAGAAGTATTCGTTCAGCATTAACAGCGGTGCAATCCTTCGGAAGGCCTTTGGAAATAGAATTGCTTACATTAATAGATCGTCGTTTTAGTCGTCATTTGCCCATTCAGCCAGATTATCGCGGAAGGCAAGTAGACGCTATCAATGGTGAGAAAGTAAAAGTTTGTTGGAAAGAAAATGATGGAGAAGACGCTGTATATTTAGTAAAGAATTAAAAAAACTATGAGCGAACTAAGTGTAAACCACTTATTGGGAATTAAATACATCACCGAAGCCGATATCCAACTCATCTTCGAAACGGCAGATCATTTCAAGGAAGTTATCAATCGGCCCATCAAAAAAGTTCCTTCGCTTCGTGATATAACAATTGCCAATCTTTTTTTTGAAAACAGCACAAGAACCAAGCTTTCTTTTGAACTTGCTGAAAAACGACTGTCTGCAGATGTTATCAATTTTTCATCAACCAGTTCTTCAGTAACCAAAGGTGAAACGCTAATTGATACCGTAAACAATATTCTTTCAATGAAAGTGGATATGGTTGTTATGCGTCATCCAAATCCAGGTGCTGGAGTGTTTCTCTCAAAACATGTTGACGCAAGTATAATTAATGCAGGAGACGGTGCTCATGAGCATCCAACGCAAGCATTGCTGGATAGTTATTCCATTCGTGAAAAGCTTGGCGATGTTGCGGGGAAAAAAGTGGTAATTGTTGGAGATATTCTTCATTCACGAGTAGCTTTGTCCAATATTTTTACACTTCAAAAACTTGGAGCAACGGTTAAGGTTTGCGGACCTAAAACACTTATTCCTAAATATATAGAAAAATTAAATGTATCGATTGAAACCAATCTTCGTAAAGCTTTAGAATGGTGTGATGTAGCGAATATGCTACGTGTACAAAACGAACGGATGGACATTAGTTATTTCCCCACAACAAGAGAGTATACACAGCAATTTGGACTAAACAAACAGCTACTTGATTCACTCAACAAAGAAATTGTGGTAATGCACCCTGGTCCAATAAATAGAGGCGTTGAAATTACAAGCGATGTTGCGGACAGCAAACAATCCATTATTTTGGAACAGGTACAAAACGGTGTTGCCATACGTATGGCGGTAATCTATTTATTGGCTTCAAAAATTAAACATAATGAAGATTGAGAATCACCCAAATTTCGTGGTCCTTGAAGATGAAAAGGACGATATTATTGACTTTGCCTCGTTTATGGAGAGTCAAATTCCTTCAAAGTACAAAGGTCAAAATGTGGTATTGAATCTATTGAAATATGATTCTTTGGAATTGCCAGATTTATTAAAATTCCTAAAGACTTCCAACCTTCACCGTAAAACAAAACAATCTTTTGTAATCGTAAACGACGCCATCGATATTGATGAAGTTCCTTATGAAATGATAGTCGTGCCAACGCTTCAAGAAGCTGGAGATATTGTTGAAATGGAGGAAATTGAAAGAGACTTGGGATTTTAGATTTACGATTGCAGTTTGTAGGTTTTTCCATTATCTTGAGTAAATAGCAGAGACAGATTTCAATTTCCAAATCGAAAATCTTAAATCGTAAATGAAAATAACAATCCTAGGATGCCATTCCGCAACACCAACAACCTCAGCACATCCAACAGCGCAGGTTTTGGAAATGAAGGGGCATTTATTTTTGATTGATTGTGGTGAAGGCACACAAGTTCAGTTGCGAAAATATAAAATCAAGTTTTCAAGAATTAAGCATATCTTTATTTCACATCTACATGGCGACCACTTTTTTGGTTTACCTGGTCTTATTTCCACTTTTTTGCTTTTGGGAAGGGAGACCGATTTGCACGTTCATGGTCCGAAAGGTATCAAGGAAGCAATTTTACTACTTTTAAAGCTTGGGAAAACGTATACCAATTATCCGTTGTATTTTCACGAGTTGGAAGAAACTGCACCTCAACTAATTTTTGAAGACGAGAAGCTTACAGTGGAAACAATTCCGCTGAATCACAGGGTTTATACAAATGGATTTCTTTTCAAAGAAAAACCCTATGATCGCAAGCTAAACGTGGAAGCTGCACGAAAACTCAATATTGATTTGAGTTACTACAACAAAATAAAACAGGGTTTTGATGTTGAGAACAAAGCAGGAAAACTAATTCCAAATAGCGAAATAACTTTTGATCCACCACCAACTAAATCTTATGCTTTTTGCAGTGATACTGCTTATAACCCTGAGATGGTTCCACAGATTGAAGGAGCAACGGTTTTATATCACGAATCTACCTTTTTGGAGGAACACCATCATCTTTGTGACAAAACCAAGCACAGTACAGCAAAAGAAGCAGGGGTGATTGCCAGAAAAGCAAAAGTAGGAACTTTAATTCTTGGCCATTATTCTGGACGTTACGGCAATTTGGAACTTTTCAGGAAAGAAGCGCAGGATGTTTTTGAGAATGTTGAATTAGCAGAGGACGGCAAGCATTTTTCTTTTTAAATTTTAATAGAGATTTAATAAGACACTGTTTTAAAGATTATTTAAAACCCTTAACTTGCGTTAAAACTTGAACTATGGCTGAAAAGCTTCACGATTACCGAAAATCTTACGAAAAAGGGGAGCTTTCCGAAGTTTCCGTAGATGAAAACCCGATGCAGCAATTTCGCACTTGGTTTTTTGAGGTAAAGGATAACGGTGGTATAGATGAAGTGAATGCAATGACCATTACCACCATCGGTATTGACGGATTTCCTAAGGGTAGGGTAGTTCTTCTTAAAAAATATGACGAAAACGGCTTTTATTTTTATACCAATTACAAGAGTGAAAAAGGCAAGTCCATATCCAAAAATAATAAAGTTTCGCTTTCTTTCTTTTGGCCAAATATGGAACGGCAAATAATCATTAAGGGAACCGCTGAAAAAACTTCAGAGGCAGACTCCATCAATTATTTTCATTCACGACCAAAGGGGAGCCAACTGGGCGCCGCTGTTTCGCATCAAAGCAGCGTTGTGGAATCAAGAGAAGTTCTTGAAAAAGATTTGGTTGCTCTTGAAAAAAAATATGAAAATCAAGAAGTTCCAAAACCTGATGATTGGGGTGGTTTTTTGGTAAAACCAATTTCAATAGAATTTTGGCAAGGCAGACCTAACCGATTGCACGACAGAATACGTTATACTTTGAAAGATAACGATTGGATTATTGAAAGGTTAGCGCCATAATAATTTTTAGAATCACAAATCAGAAAAAATGAAAACATTATACTTAGTCAGACACGCAAAATCATCGTGGAAACACGATGTGGACGACCATAAGCGGCCCTTAAAAAATAGAGGGGAGCGAGATGGAAGGTTGGTTTCAAAAAAAGTGAAAGCAGAAATTGATCCGCCACAAAAAATTATAAGTAGTGATGCAACGCGTGCATTTTCAACAGCGCAATTCTTTATAAAAGCGTTGAATATTTCGGATGCAAACTTTGAAACAAACCACGAACTTTATGATTTTAGCGGGCAAAACGTTATGCGGATCATAAAAACGCTAGACAATAATCTGGATTCAGTTATGATTGTTGGGCACAACCATGCTTTTACTTCCGTTGCAAATATGCTAGGAAATCGATATATTGAAAACGTTCCCACTTGCGGCTTTGTGATGTTGCAATTCGATGAAAAAAAATGGAGTGATATAACCACGGGTAAAACCGTTAAAACAATTTTCCCTCGAGATCTTAAGTAATGACCGAAAAAATAGCACCACATCCACACGTTCGCAATAAGTACAACAATAGAGAATTAAGCTGGTTGCAGTTTAATGCCCGTGTATTGCAAGAGGCGAATGATAAAAAAATTCCTCTAATCGAGCGACTTCGGTTTTTGGGTATTTTTTCCAACAATCTTGATGAATTCTTCAAAGTGCGATATGCTACCATAAAGAGAATTGTGGAAGCGGGAAAGATGGGGCGAAACTTTTTGGGAGGAATTTCTGCCAAAGACCTTTTGGAAGAAATTACTCAAACAGTTATAGATCAACAGGCACACAGTTTAAAAATCCTTAGTAATATTCAAAAGGAACTTCAAAAGGAGAATATTTTTATAATTAATGAAACTGAGGTTACGCCTGAGCAAAGCAAATTTATTTCGGAATATTTTGTGCGTCATGTAAGTCCTGCAATGATGACCATCATGATTGGCGAATTGGAAGAATTCCCTAGTCTTCGGGACAGTGCTGCTTATCTTGCAGTAACAATGGTTATGAGCAAAGAGGATGAAACCTTTGAAGCGAAACACAACTATGCTCTTATAGAGATTCCCAGAACCATTAACCGTTTTGTTGTGTTGCCCCAGCAGGGCGAAAAACAATATGTAATTATTCTTGACGATCTTATTCGGCACTGTTTGCATAATATTTTTAGCATTTTTAAATACGATACCGTTTCGGCACATATGATAAAAATTACACGCGACGCCGAGCTGGATATTGATAGTGATTTGAGCCGTAGTTTTATTGATAAAATTTCAAAAAGTGTGAAGAACCGAAGCACGGGCGATCCCGTTCGTTTCGTTTATGACAAAAGTATTGACAAAAGAACGCTTCACTTTTTGCTCCACAAAATGGGCATTGATAAGACCGATAGCATTATTCCTGGCGGACGTTATCACAATCGTCGAGACTATATGGATTTTCCGCGCTTGGGAAGACCTGATCTTCAGTATGAACCCAAGGAACCCTTACCTATACCAGGTTTGATTCTTCAAGGGAGTTTATTCGATAAAATCGTAGCCAAGGATTATTTGTTGCATGCGCCCTACCAAACATTTATGTATGTGGTGAAATTTTTACGTGAAGCTGCGCTTGATCCAAAGGTGAAATCCATCAAAATCACCATCTATCGTTTGGCGGAAGTATCACACATTGCCAGCTCACTTATAAACGCAAAGAAGAACGGAAAAGATGTTACCGTACAGATTGAACTACAGGCCCGTTTTGACGAAGAGGCAAATATTGAATATGCCGAATTATTACAAAGCGAGGATGTGCGCCTTATTTTTGGTGTGAAAGGCTTAAAGGTACACTGCAAGGCTTGCGTTGTTGAAAGACTAGAAAATGACAAATTGGTTCGATATGGCATTATTAGTACCGGAAATTTCAATGAATCTACGGCGCGGCTTTATACGGATTATACGCTCTTCACTGCAGATCAAAGAATATGTAAAGAGATAAACAAGGTGTTTGATTTTTTTGAAGTGAATTATCAAGTGAAAAAATATCGTCATTTAATAGTTTCACCACACTATACCCGAAACGCCATCTATAACTTGATTGACAACGAAATAAAGAACAAAAAGGCAGGACTCCCCAGTGGCATCAAACTAAAATTAAACAGCCTTTCAGATTTTAAGATGATCGATAAATTGTATGAAGCGAGCCGGGCAGGAGTGAAGATAAAAATGATTGTCCGTGGTATTTGCTGTTTGATTCCGGGAGTAAAGGGAATGAGCGAAAATATTGAGGCCATTAGTATTGTTGGGAAATATTTGGAACATCCGCGACTTTTTATTTTTGAGAATGCTGGCGATACAAAAGTGTATATTTCTTCAGCAGATTTTATGGGAAGAAATCTTGATAATAGGGTCGAGATTACTTGTCCTATTTACGATGCGGACATTAAACAGGAAATTCTTGAAAACTTTGAAATTGGATGGAGAGATAATGTGAAGGCACGTGTAATTAGTATTAAAAACGACAATGCTTATCTTAAAAACAGTAAGCCACCTGTGCGCTCTCAATTTATGATGTATGATTATTATTTAAATAAACTTGAAGTAAACTGATTTGTTAAATATTGAAAAATACGGTGCAGTAGATATTGGCAGTAATGCCATCCGTTTGCTGGTGGCCACTGTAGTTGAGCAGGAAGGAAAGGATACACTTTTTAAGAAAACTTCATTGGTACGCGTACCCATTCGTTTGGGAGCCGACGTTTTTTTAGAGGGAAAAATTTCGGAAAGCAACGCAATCAGAATGGTGGATGCCATGATGGCTTTCAAGCTCTTGATGAAAACCCATAACATCAACCGTTTTCGAGCCTGTGCAACTTCAGCGATGCGTGAGGCTTCCAATGGTCGTGAAATAGCTGAGATGATTGAAATGAAGAGCGGACTACATATAAATATTATAGATGGCAACGACGAAGCTGCGATTATTGCTTCCACAGACTTGAAGAATTTGATTCAGAACGATAAAGCTTTTCTTTATGTAGATGTAGGCGGAGGAAGTACAGAGTTTACCGTTTTTGCGAATGGGCATATCGTAGCTTCACAGAGTTTTAAGTTGGGAACGGTGCGACTTATAGAAAACCGTGTGGAAGACAGTATGTGGGAAGACGTGGAGCGGTGGATAAAGAAGGAAACCAAGGATTATCATAAAATTTCGATGATTGGAAGTGGGGGAAACATCAATAGCATTTACAAAAAAAGTGGAAAGAAGATTGGGAAACCGTTGAGCTATTTTTACCTTTCTTCCTATTATGAACTCATAAAATCTCTTAGTTTTGAGGAACGTATTACAGAGCTGGATATGAACCCAGATCGTGCAGACGTTGTGGTTCCTGCAACGCGTATATATCTTTCTGCAATGAAATGGAGCAAGGCGAAGAATGTGTTTGTTCCAAAAATTGGACTTAGCGACGGGATTATAAAAAGTCTTTACAATGAAAAGATTGCGGCGGAGATGGAGGTTAATTCTTAGTTCGCTATTTTTTCAGATTTTTATTCTTTACTAATGATATTTCAAATATTTGGTACTCTAAAATATTACCTTAACTCCCGGTTAAATTTGAAATTCCCTTTTGCGTCAGATATCTTGCCTGCATCCAGATAGCGTTTAGTCACGATGGCTATGTTTTTGGCGCGTCATTGGTGAAGCTCCATAGGTTTCGCGTAAACTGAGGTATTGATTGATTAACTTCATTTCTTCCTTGTCTCCATCATTTAGCATACTAAATTCTCATATATATATATGATAGCGAAAACCAAAGTTAGCAAACACGCAGGAATTTCCTCTCGGAAATTCCGCCGCATTGAACTATAGCCATTGTTGCCAATAGTGTTTTATTCTAATTCAGTTAACTTTTCAGTCAGAATATTCATTTTGAAAACTCTTAATTTATCTTCAGAGTTCCAGCTTACAAATCGGAATTCTGATTTGTAATCATCTTTCTCATCTTGATGAACACCATTTGTCCACCAATTATTCTCACCATCAAAAAAATGTTTTTCAGTTCCGTTTTTTAAATCGTAAACGCTTATTCCGTAACCTGAAATTATTACATAATAATCAGTAATTATTCCATTATTTGGATTTCCATAATGATAGGCAATAAATTTGTCATTTTTTGAATAATCATTTTGATTTTCAAATGTATTTTTCTCTTTCAGATAAACACTTTCGTCAAGAGAATAAACTTTATATTTTTGGTTTTCAGCTATAAAGTTCATTGGCGTGTTTTTTCAAAATTATTTGCAACAAGCGGATAAACATCATTATAGTATTTATTCCCATTATATGAATAACCCTTTTTTTGTTTCTTACTTTTAAATATAAAGTAATTTTTTTTAAGGTTTTAATGCCGAAATGCTATTAATATAGACAATAGTTATTCTTCCTCTGAATTACCATTTTGGTTTTCATCTTCTTTTCGTGGTGACAGTTTGTAGATTAACCAGCCAAAACCTGCAACGAGGTGAAGCACAATTAGAATGATAATGATAAGGGTAATGGTGCTCATGGGTTATATTTAAAGTTTATATACAATCAATAAACAAACTATCCGTGAATAGATTGATGTTTCCCTAGATCTTTCATCACTTCAGCTTCAAAAGCAAGCAGCTCGTTCCATTTTTGATCCACTTCTTTTCTATCGCCATATTGGCGTGCAAAACCGAGGAACATGGTGTAATGGTTTGCTTCGCTTACCATTAATTTTCGGTAGAATTCTGCCAATTCTTTGTCTTCCAGTTCTTCACTTAACAATCGGAAACGCTCGCAACTACGGGCTTCAATCAAGGCTGCGTAAAGCAATCTATGCACAAGTTGTGTGGTTCTACTTCCGCCTTTTGGAAAAAATTGAATAATCTGCATTACGTAATCATCTTTTCGGTCCCGGCCTAAAACCCAACCGTTTTCTATGATTTTGTCATGCACCATTTTAAAATGACTGATTTCCTCCTTTACCAAAGCGATCATTTCTTGAATCAAGTCAGTATATTCTGGAAAGCTTACAATCAACGAAACCGCTGTAGAAGCGGCTTTTTGCTCACACCAAGCGTGATCGGTAAGAATGTCTTCTATGTTTTTTTCAACGATGTTTACCCAACGTGGGTCTGTGGGAAGTTTTAAACCAAGCATATTGATTAACGATTAACGATTTTTGATTTATTGGATTTTTATATTAAATATCAAGGTCAAACTCTTTCCGCAGCTTTTCGATCAATGGATTCATTTCCTTCATTTTTTCAAATTTCTCCCGAGTTGTGTAAGCATAACGTTTTTCAGCAGTTTCGTTTACGGTTATGTCTAGATCTATGTCGTAATTCTGAAGTTTTTCACGCAGGAAACCGAGGAGTTCGTACTTAGCACGGTCCACTTCGGTCTTTATGGTTTGGTTTGGAAATTCAAGATGAATAGTGGAGCCTTCAAGTTTTGGAACACCCATCGTTAAATGTGAAAGTAAATTGAATTTCCCATCACTTTCAACATTGGCAGTATATTCCGTCCAAGCTGCTTGCATTGCTTCTTCAGAAAAATTATTTACAGGAAGATTTTCAGCATCGGGTTGGTTAGCAACCATTTCCTGCTTTATTTCTTGCTTTTTTTGAATACTTTTCAGCGAAAGCGCGGAGACTTTTTTGGCGTTTCTCTCAGCTAATATTTGAGGGCGTTCAATTACTTTTTGAGGTTCGCCACCGTCTGTTTTTTCATTTATTTTTTCTTGCGCCTCCGCTGAAGTTTCGAGCGGCACTCGGGCGGAAGAAATTTTTTCTGAAGAATTTTCCACTTTTGAAATTTCTTCGGAAGGTTCTCCTAAGCTTCTTTTACTTGCTTCGGTTTCTACCAACACTTCAGGATCAACTTCAATTTTTTTAGGAGGTTTGGGCACAACACTTCCTGCTGAAGTTATCTTTTCTTTAGTAAATTTTTCACTCTTAAAATAGGAGGGAGGTATTACGAAACGATTGGAGCTTTTAATTATGAGGTCCCGACCTGCGTCGGGATCAAGCTTTTTTTTTTCGCCCTGAAAAGTCAAGGAAGCAAGCTGCATTAGGCAAAGCTCAACGAGTAGCCGTTGGTTTTGGCTGTTTTTATATTTTAGATCGCAAGTGTTTGCAATGTCAATACCGTCAATTAAAAACTGAGTGCCTGTTTTTTGCGATTGTTCAAAGTACATCGTCTTTACTTGTTCACCGACTTCCAAAAGATCAATAGTTACTTGGTTTTTACAAACCAACAAATCCCGGAAGTGGGAGGCAAGACCCATTACAAAATGATGGCCATCAAAGCCTTTTGAAAGAATATCGTTATAAGTAACCAAAACCTGCGGAATGTTATTTTCCAAAAGCAAATCGGTAATCTGAAAATACCACGTATAATCTAACACGTTTAGGTTTTCGGTAACGGCTTCGCGGGTAAGGTTTTTTCCGGCAAAACTAACTACTCTGTCAAAAATAGAAAGGGCATCGCGCAAAGCGCCGTCTGCTTTTTGGGCGATGATGTGTAGGGCGTCGTCTTCGGCTTCAATGTTTTCGGCTTTCGCAACTTCCGCCAAATGATTTTTTATATCACGAACGCCAATTCTTCTGAAATCAAAAATTTGGCAGCGTGAAAGTATGGTTGGGATTATTTTATGTTTTTCCGTAGTTGCCAAGATGAAAATGGCGTGTTTGGGCGGCTCTTCCAAAGTTTTTAGAAAAGCGTTGAAAGCTGCTGGAGACAGCATGTGTACCTCGTCAATAATATATACTTTGTATTTTCCAACCTGTGGTGGAATTCGAACTTGATCAATCAAGTTTCGAATATCATCCACGGAATTGTTTGAGGCCGCATCCAATTCAAAAATATTGAATGCAAAATCCTCACCTTCCTTTTCGGTACCGTCTTGGTTTATTTTCTTGGCAAGAATACGCGCGCAAGTTGTTTTCCCAACGCCGCGGGGACCGGTGAAAAGCAGAGCTTGTGCAAGATGGTTGTTTTCTATGGCATTTTCCAGAGTATTGGTAATAGCCTGTTGCCCAACAACGTCTTTAAAAACGGCGGGGCGGTACTTTCGGGCTGATACAATGAAGTGTTCCATAGTGAGGAAACAAATATAAAGATGTACATCGGGTTTTTAAAAAATAGATGTTTGTATTTTCCCATATTTATTAACATTGGAGTACTTTTGCATAGCAGGCCGCCTTATCGCTGCCGAAGTTAATTCGGGAGAGGAAAGTCCGGACACCATAGGGAAGCATAGCGGCTAACGGCCGTCACTCTCCATAGCCTTGGCGAAGGAGGGGAGGACAAGTGCAACAGAAAGGATGTACAGGTAATGCTGTAGTGAAATCAGGTAAACTCTATGCGGTGAAATGCCACGTAAACCTGTGCTTGAGAGTACCCGCTCGATGCAGGAGGGTAGGCAGATGGAGCGTTTCGGTAACGGAACGCCTAGATAAATGATAAGGATTCGTCTTTTTGATGGATACAGAACCCGGCTTATAGGCCTGCTTTTTTATTAAATTTCTCCCGCTAATTCGCGCATCCATTCTTTTGCTTTAGACAAAGATTGGAAAGTTTTAAAAGGCGCTTTTATAAAGAATTTTTCAAAATTCGCAACACTGAGAGAAGTTTCCGTTTTATAAACTATTGCAAATGCAAACATAGTTGGCAATTGAATGTTATAAGAGTTTGGTGAAAGATTTCTGGAATAATCATTTACCCTATTTGAAATATAACCGAATGGCTTGTTTTGGTAAAATCCTGCAGCAAGTTGTTGAATTTCGTATACATCTTCATTGTTTAATATCATTCCTTCAATAAAGGTTGAGATCATGTAGTGCTCATAAAACTCAATTTTTACAAACTCGAGTTCAATGAGTTTTAGGGGATATTGGATCATAAGGGCAAACTAAGCAAAAAAACTAAATACGGAACTTCCATATTTACGGGCTTCAACAAAATGGGGAAATGTGGAAAGGTCATTTTGTTTTGAATGCTCAATAATAAGCAATCCTTCGGTATTCAACGAAGAATTATTGAAAATTTCTTCTGTCAAATCTTTTAAAACTTCCGTGGTAAAGTCATAAGGTGGATCTGCAAAAATAACATCATATTTATCGGGACTTTGCTCTAAATACTTTTTTACATCAGATTTTATTGTAGTAATAGGAAAGGAGAATTCTTCTGAAATTTTATTGATATACTGAACACAACCGTAATGTGCATCAACTGAAGTAATATTAGGAACACCGCGCGAGGCAAATTCAAAGCTGATATTTCCAGTGCCGCTGAAAAGGTCCAACACGGTAATTTCTTCAAAATAATAACGAACGCGCAGAATATTGAAAAGTGCTTCTTTCGCAAAATCGGTCGTTGGCCTAACGGGCAAGTTTTTTGGAGCGGTTAATCTTCTTCCTTTATAGATGCCAGAAATTATACGCATTTAGAGTGTGTTTTGTAAAATGAAGTGACGATGGCGATTATCTTCTGAATCGATCTTTACTTTGGAAGTACTTATTTTTGCAAACTCAATATTTCGAATATAGGTGTAAGCAATTTTGTAGTTATCATCTTCTCTTTCAATTTCACCACAAAATATTACAGGGAGGTTTTCGGGATTCAGGTTTAACTGTTCCATACAGAAAAGGGTGTAATAGATGAAATCTTCAGGAGTTTTGAAAGTATAGCTATTGCAAAGTTGAAGTTCTCCGTTTTTCAAAACAATACAGTCGAAACTATGCTTCTGAAAGTGTAAGTACATTTTCGGAAGCGAATATTTTTCCTCTTCAAGAATGGTTTTCAGCAATACCGTTGTTGAATGGTAATAATTGAAAGAGCCATATTTTTCAAAGAAAAAATTATTGATGTTCATAAATGGTACGTAAACCACAACAATGTCTAGGTTTTCCAAAACATCGTGTGCCATATAATCATTTGCCAATATTTTTGAATTGAATTTCAAATATTCGCTGGCCTTTGTTTCATCAAAAAGTGAAATGGGAACCAAGCTATAGACCGGTGTTGAATAGATAATGGATACTTCTGAAAAGTTTGCGTTCAGAATATCGTTTTTGAACATTAAAGATTCAATATCCATCAATAACTCCTCTGGTGTAGTACTATGGTCAAGTGCTTTTTCCAGGAAAAATTCTGTCTCTTTATTTTCAGGATTTGTCACCAAAAAAGAAAGCCCGCTCAAAGAAACTTGAACGGACAGTCTATGTTGTAATGTGTTTTGTATGTTACTTGTTTTTTGAAGCATCATAAATTTTTGGCCAGTTTCCGGAAGTGTTTACATCTTCCAAAGAACCTACTTTAATGTCTGGTCCATTAACGCCATCTACTGATTGAACTTGCTTTTCTTGAGCTAAAAGATCTTTGTTAAGGTCACCCAATACAACATCTTTTGAAATTTTTGCTTCAAATACAGAATATGTAGCGTCATTTTTCACAATTTTTCCAGCTTTAAGATCAAACTTGGCGTTTACATCTTTTATGGGCACGTTCATCATGGTTTTGTATCTATCTGTTTTTCCAAAAAGTGAGTCTTTAACAGGAGTGAAACCCAAGGTGTCAATTAAAGATTCTTCAATAAAATAACCTTCGTTAATTCCAAAAGCTTTGTTTTTGGCAACATCAGCATAACTTGTGTCGCGTCTTTGCGTAATGGCAAACTTGGCGGTATCAATAAAGCTAACCAAACTATCCCAGTCTCCGGTAAAGTTTCCTGTAATTTCTTTGTGTGCCAGCTCTGCAGCTTGAATATCTTTTAAATTCTCAATTACTTTGGCGTATCGAGCTTCTTTAACTTTATTAAATTCTACCGGGCCCATAACGGAGTTGTACAGTTTCCAGCCCAAAAAGATGATGACAATCCAAAGAACAATCTGAATTACTAATTTCATTATTGATATTATTTAAGTGTTGATTTACTAAAAGGTCTATCGCAAATCTACAATTTTTTTTTGTTCGTAAAAGTATATTGCGAAAAAATCATACCTATCTTTAAACCCTCATTGACAGGAGCAAATGATGAATGTATCAGAATTTTACAGTTTTTTAAAAAATGATTTCCCTCATACTACCACTACAAAGCAGGATATTGCACTTCAATTGTTGGCAAAATTTGTGCTGAGCACGAACAAAAATGAAACCTTTTTGCTGAAAGGGTACGCTGGAACTGGAAAAACAACCATCGTAGGTTCTTTAGTGAAAAACTTAACAAAAGTAAAAAAGCGCTCGGTACTTCTGGCCCCAACGGGAAGGGCGGCTAAGGTTATCAGTAATTATTCCAATAAGCAGGCTTTTACAATTCATAAAAAAATATATTTTCCCAAAAGTGAAAAAGGATCTGTTTCCTTTAATTTACAAGAAAACAAGCACCGTGACACTATTTTTATAGTAGATGAAGCCTCGATGATCCCAGATATCAATCAAGATTCAAAACTTTTTGAAAACGGATCATTATTGGATGACTTGATGCAATATGTTTACAGTGGAAACAATTGTAAGCTACTGTTGATAGGAGATTCGGCACAGTTGCCGCCTGTACATCTTTCCATAAGTCCTGCGCTAGATTCAAGGGTTTTGGAAAACCAATATAACCGTGAAGTAATAATGCTTGAGCTGGACGAAGTGGTCCGCCAACAAAAAGACAGCGGTATTTTGGAGAACGCCACAAGAATCCGTGAGCGTTTGGACGATGAGCTTTATGAAGCGTTTAAATTTTCAGGAACTGATTTTCCAGACATTATTCGCCCAACAGACGGACAGGAAATCATGGATGCCATTAATGATAGTTATTCGGCTTTGGGAAATGAAGACACAGTTATAATTGTGCGCTCGAACAAAAGAGCAAACCTTTACAACCAAAGCATACGCGAACGCATACTTTTTCAGGATTCGGAACTTTCGGCAGGCGATTATTTAATGGTCGTAAAGAATAATTATTTTTGGGTGGACAATGCCAGTGAAGCCGGTTTTATTGCCAATGGCGATATTGTAGAGGTTTTGGAAATATTCGCTTTTAAAGAATTATATGGTTTTCGATTTGCTGAAGTAAAAATGCGAATGGTAGATTATCCAAATATGAAACCTTTGGAAACGGTGCTTCTTTTAGATACGCTTACTTCCGAAAGCCCTTCTCTCACATATGATGAATCAAACAAACTTTATCAGGAAGTGATGAAGGATTACGTGAACGAAAAATCAAAATACAAGAAGTTTTTGGCTGTAAAAAACAACAAATATTTTAACGCGCTTCAAGTTAAATTCAGCTATGCCATCACGTGCCATAAATCGCAGGGCGGGCAATGGAACACCGTTTTTGTTGAGCAGCCTTATCTTCCCAATGGAATAGATAAAGAATATCTGCGCTGGCTTTACACAGCCATAACTCGGGCCCGCGAAAAATTGTATCTAATAGGTTTTAAAGACGAATTTTTTGTAGATTAGTATTTTGAGTGTCCAGTAAGCAGTGGACTGTTGCAGTTTTCAGTATTCATTTTTATGAAATTTCATAAACTCATCGACAAATTATGGAAACGTTCGATATAATAATCAGCATTTTTCTGGGCATTGGCCTAGCGGCAGCCGTTGGCTTCCGTGTGTTTTTACCTCTGCTGATTTTAAGTTTGGCGGGGTATTACGATATTATTCCACTTAATGAAAGTTGGCAATGGGTTGGAAGTCTTACCGTAGTTATCACAATGGGAGTCGCCACTTTAATAGAAATTTTCGGGTATTATATTCCTTGGTTGGACAATTTGCTGGACACAATAGCTTTACCCTTGGCAACTTTGGCCGGTACTGCAGTTATGGTCGCCACGATTACAGATTTGAGCCCCATGACAACTTGGGCCTTAGCAATTATCGCTGGCGGTGGAACAGCCGCGGCAATTAAAGGAAATACTTCCGCTGCCCGGCTTACCTCCAGTGCTACAACAGGAGGAATTGCAAATCCTGTTTTGAGTACTGTAGAAACGGGCACTTCCATAGTTATGGCAATCGCTTCTATTTTTGTACCGATTATAGCATTTATATTGGTATTATTCCTGTTTTTCGTAATTTTCAGGTTTTATAAAAAGCTTCGAAAAAAACGATTGCCAAGAACTTAATCTTCTTATTTTTGAATTCATTTTAAAAACTTTGTCTTGAAAATAATAGCAATGATTCCAGCGCGATACGGCGCATCTAGATTTCCAGGAAAATTAATGCAGGATTTGGGTGGAAAACCCGTGATAGTTCGAACTTACGAAGCTGCAAAAGCGACAGATCTTTTTGATGAGGTATATGTAGTTACGGATAGCAACGTTATTTTTCAGGAAATTGAAATGAACGGCGGAAAGGCTATTATGAGTCAAAAAGAACACGACTGCGGCAGTGATCGCATTGCCGAAGCTGTTGAAAGTATGGACGTGGATATTGTGGTGAACGTGCAGGGAGACGAGCCTTTCACAAGTAGGGAGGGGCTGGAAAAAGTTCTTGCAGTATTTAATGAACCCGATGCAGACAAAATAGATTTGGCATCTTTGATGACCGAAATTCACGACTGGAAAGAGATTAGCGATCCCAATTGCGTAAAAGTAATTGTAGATAAAAATAATTTTGCGCTTTATTTTTCCCGTTCGCCGATTCCGTATCCTAGGGATAAGAATGTGGGCATTCAATATTATAAGCACAAGGGCATCTACGCTTTCAGAAAGCAAGCTATTATGGATTTTTATCGCTTGCCAATGCGTTCATTGGAAGCTGTGGAAAAAATAGAATGCATACGCTATTTGGAATATGGGAAAAATATAAAAATGGCTGTTTCAAACACAACGGGTGTTGAAATTGATACTCCAGAAGATCTTGTAAAGGCTAATAAAATTCTAAAAGAAAAGAAGTCCGAAAGTGTGAACAACAAATTTCGTAATTTCCCAATGGTTCCAAAAGTGGTTTTTGGGGAAGGATGTTTTGACCAACTTTCATATATTCTTTCTATCCAAAAGCAAGAGAAAGCTCCATTTATATTTTTGGTGGATAACGTTTTTAAAGCAAATACTGAATTTTTGGACAGGATAAATCTTCGCTTCAATGATAAATTAATTTTTGTTTCTGCCGAAGAAGAGCCAAAAACTTCTCAAGTGGATAATTTAGTGAAGGATATTAAAGCTGAATTCATACATACTCCTTCGGGAATTATAGGCATTGGTGGCGGCACCGTGATGGATTTGGCTAAAGCAGTTTCCATAATGCTTACAAACAAAGGAAGCGCAGCTGATTACCAAGGTTGGGATTTGGTGAATAAAAAGGCCGTTTATCACGTAGGTATACCAACAATTTCTGGTACCGGCGCCGAAGTTTCCCGAACAACCGTTTTAACAGGACCAGTGCGTAAATTGGGTATTAATAGTGACTTCACCCCATTTGATCAAGTAATACTTGACCCAGAACTCACCAAAGGCGTTTCAAAAAATCAATGGTTTTATACGGGAATGGACTGTTTTATTCATTGTGTGGAATCTTTGAATGGTACATTTTTGAATGCATTCAGCCAGAGTTATGGCGAGAAGGCATATGATCTTTGTATGGAAATATTTTTGGGCGATTCACTTTCTGAGGAAGAATCCCGCGCCAAATTAATGATGGCTTCATGGCATGGCGGAATGAGCATTGCTTACTCGCAAGTAGGTGTTGCACATGCAATGAGCTATGGGCTTGGCTACGTATTAGGCACAAAACACGGAGTAGGAAACTGTATTGTTTTTCAATATTTGAAAGAATTTTATCCAAAGGATGTGGCACTTTTTAATAAAATGGTAGAAAAGTATGGTGTTGAAATTCCTCAGGGAATCTGCAAAAACCTTTCTGAGGAACAAATGGATACAATGATTACTGTTGCAATGGCAATGATTCCACTTTGGGAAAATGCTCTTGGCAATGATTGGGAAGCCATAATTACACGCGAAAAACTAAAACAATTGTATCTGAAAATGTAGTTTCAGAATAAAATCCGTTCATGGGAATCACAAAATTTGTTTTTGAAAAAATAATGGGCTGGCGCATAGAGGGTGCTTTCGATCCAACTGTTAAAAAAGCTGTGATAATCGTCGTTCCACACACTAGTTGGCATGACTTCTATCTGGGGTTATTTACGCGTAGATTGACAAAAACCCAAATTAATTATATTGCTAAAAAAGAATTATTTCGACAGCCTTTTGGTTGGTATTTCCGCTGGACAGGAGGCGAGATGCTTGACCGAACACCTGGCCAAAACAAGGTAGAAGCAATTGCTGAAATTTTTAAGGAGAAAGATGAATTTCGTTTGGCGATGTCTCCCGAAGGAACCCGAAAAAAAGTATTGATATGGAAAACGGGTTATTATTATATTGCAATGGCAGCTAATGTTCCTATTATCTGCGTCGCTTTTGATTATCTAATAAAAACAATAATAATAAATAAGGCTTTTTACCCAACCGGAAATATAGATGAAGACACAATTAAACTGCGTTCTTTTTATAAAGGTATCGTTGGAAAAAAGAAAGAATATTCTTAATTTAAAAGTTGTTAAACGAACTCTATTTCATTGCTTAACTATTTTAAAATCAAGTGTTGTTGTTAAAAATTAGTTAAGCATTCACTTTTTTTTAAATATCTAAAATCTTATTGCTAATTATGCTTAAAATTTAAAACTGATTATGAAAAATATAAAATTTTTAATTCCCATTTTCGCTATAACATTCTTATTCCTTTCTTGCAGTAATGAAGATAATGGCATTGGAAGTGGAGACCCAATACCAATCCCTGTTCTAGCTACTGTTTATGCTACAAGTAATACAAACAAGGCTATTGCTGTTTATGATTTCACATCAAATGGCATTGCGCTAGGTTCAATATTGACAGGATCTGACGATAATGAGGGTGTATATTATGACGATGATGCTGACGAACTCGCTGTGGTTTCTAGGACACAATCTACAATAAACACCTATTCTAATGTTGAAAATACTGAAAGCGGCAATACATTAAACCTGTTTCTTTCAAGTGATTCCGTTTTGGAAAGTCCACGTGATATAGCAGTTAAAGATGATATATACATTGTTTCAGACAATGCGGATGTTGATGGAGACCCGAATACTGAAGAGGGAAGGTTCTTTGTTTTTAAGCGTGATGCTAATGGATATACCCTTCGTAATATTGTAACCGTAAATTATGCTGTATGGGGAATTCAGCTAATCGGAAACGATCTTTATACCGTTGTTGATAAAACTGCGGATGTAGCTGTATTGAAAAATTTCATTTCAACATACACAACAGATGTTACTGCAGCGCCAGATAAACAAATTACTATAGAAGGAATTACCCGTACCCACGGAATAACTGAAGATGGAGGATTTGTAGTTATTACTGACATTGGAGATGCAACAAACGAAAGTGATGGTGGTTTCAATTTTATTAATGGTTTTGTAACAAAGTTTGATGCAACACCAAATGGTGAAACACTAACTTTTTCTGGAAATCAAGTGAGAGTTTCAGGTGCATTAACGGAACTTGGAAATCCTGTTTCTGTAGAATATGATAGTCCAAGCCAGACAGTCTTTATTGCTGAACGCGAAAATGATGGTGGGAAAGTATTATTTTTTAATGAAATTGGCGCTGGAGGTAATTTAGTGCCAACCTTAAGCTCAGAGTTTCCTGGGGCTTCATCCTTGTTTTATATAGACAGGTAATATTTTTTATTGATTTGAAATAAAATTTATTCTTCTGAAGATTCCTCCATAGTGTGATATACGTTTTGAACGTCATCATCTTCTTCAATCTTTTCCAAAAGTTTTTCGACATCGGCAGCTTCCTCTGCGGTTAATTTTTTGGTGACTTGCGGAATCTGTTCAAAACCTGAAGAAAGAATTTCAATTTTGTTTTCTTCCAAATAAGATTGAATTGCACCGAAACTTTCGAAAGGGGCGTAGATCATTATTCCATCTTCATCCTCAAAAATTTCCTCAACGCCGTGGTCTATCAATTCCAGTTCCAGTTCTTCGATATCCAAACCTTCCGGATTTATTCTGAAGTTACACGTATGGTCAAACATAAATGAAACGGAACCAGAAGTACCCATACTACCATCACATTTGTTGAAATAGCTGCGGATATTTGCAACGGTACGGGTGTTATTATCTGTAGCAGTTTCAATCAAAATAGCGATGCCGTGTGGCGCGTAGCCTTCAAAAAGAACTTCTTTGTAATCGCCCAAACTTTTGTCACTGGCTCGTTTTATGGCACGCTCCACGTTGTCTTTAGGCATATTAACAGCCTTTGCGTTTTGTATTACCGCCCGAAGTCTTGAATTGGCATCCGGATCGGGACCGCCTTCTTTAACGGCCATTACAATGTCCTTACCAATACGTGTAAATGCTTTGGACATAGCAGACCAACGCTTCATTTTTCTTGCTTTTCTGAATTCAAAAGCTCTTCCCATAAATTATTATCTATTAGTATTATTTATTTCCTAATTATTGAAATAGAAGTTTCAAATATAAAAAAATAGAAATTACAAGTACCAAATTCCAATAATAGGAATTTGGTACTTGTAATTTCATATTCATAATTTTTAGCCAATAAGATCATCAATATTCTTTGCAAACTCAAAATCCTTCTCGGTAACACCGTCAGCATCGTGGGTGGAAAGATAAATTTCCAATGAATTGTAAACGTTGCTCCACTCTGGATGGTGTTGCATCTTTTCGGCTTCAAAAGCAATTCGGGTCATTGCGGAAAATGCTTCCTTGAAATCCTCAAATTCAAAAATGGTGTGCAATGCGCCTTCGTGATAATCCCAACCTTCAAATTCCTTTAATTTTTCGTTGATCTGTTTTTCTGATAAAGCTTTCATCTGTATATAATATTTTATTTAATTGATATAATCTCTTCATTTAGGCTAGATTCTTCAATAATCTGTGCGACAGTAATTTGTTTTGAGATTGGTAACTTATTTTCTTTTGGAAGAATAGCGTGATACCGATCTTCATTACTACTAAAAACACTTTTAAAGATAGGCATTTTATCACCCATTTTTGAAGTAATTTCCCGAAAAAGATCTTCGTGGTGTACCATATCATTGCTCGCCAAGTGAAAAATTCCACGAAGCGATTGGTTTATTATATAATGAATTTGCTGGCATACTTTGTTAATGGTCGTGGTAGTAATCACCAAATTTGGAAAGACCTCAAAAGTAGCTTGGTGACGAATGCACTGTCTTAAATGTAGAACTTCGGGTGAGTTGATGCCAAGTACCATAGGTAGCCTCAAAATTGCTGTTTGCAGGGGAATGGTTTCCAACAATAATTTTTCAACTGAAATTTTAAATTTCCCCGAAGCTGTTTGCGATAATGTTATATCATTTTCATACGAGGGATGTCTAAATTTCCCATCAAATACTTCCGAAGAAGAAATGTACAGAATGGAACAATCTGCATCTGCATTTATCAGTGCATAATTCACAATCTGTTTATGCGCTTCAACTAGCCCCTTATGATCTCCTTTAATTACCGAAATTATAATTGTAGGTTGAATTTTATTTAGCAGCAAAAACATCGAATCTTCTTCCACACAAAAATTATGGAAAACTTGATTCTCTGAAAAAGCGCCGTACTGTTGACAGTAGGTACAATGAACCTCAAAATAGGAGAGAAGCTCTTTGTAGATGGCGTTGCCAATAAAGCCACTACCACCCAAAATTAAAATCCGTTGCTTTTCTACTTTCTTCATCCGTAAATCCTTTCCCTAAATTCTTAAAATATGGACAATTTTGTTTTGGTAGTAAATTGTTCCAATGCCTGCATTCCCAAATACGAATTTCCTTTTGGGTTCAGTGCTGGCGCCCATGTTGCAATGGTAAAACAATGTGGCAATAAAGCTACAATTCCTCCGCCCACGCCACTTTTTCCGGGCAAGCCCACTTCAAATGCAAACTCACCGGCTTCATCGTAAAAACCACAGGTAAGCATAATTGCGTTGATTCGTTTTACTTGACTGGCAGTTAAGTGCTGAACATTCTTTAAACACGTTCCTTTGTTAGCGAAAACGAAAAAAGCGTTGGTAAGTTGCCTGCAATCCATCATTATTGAACATTGATGGAAATAGAAGTCTAAAACATCTTCCACATCATTATGAAGGTTTCCATAGGCCTTTAAAAGATTTGCAGCAGCGTAATTGTTGAAACCGGTCAATCTTTCTGATTCGGCTACTTTTTCGCTATATGAAATGGTTTCGTCGTGCGCTAATTCCCTCACAAAATTCAAAAAATCTTCTTTCGGATTTTTAAGATGTGAAAGCAAAATATCAGCAACTACAATGGCTCCAGAATTAATCAGGGGGTTTCTTGGAATTCCATCTTCAAGTTCCAAAAGCGAAAGATGGTTGAAAGGGTGTCCCGAGGGTTCCACATCAACACGCTCCAACAAATCATTTCCCACTAGCTGAAATGCTTTGGCAAGCGACAGTACTTTTGAAATACTTTGGATGGATAATTTTTCAGAAGCATCACCAACCGAGTAATTTTCACCAGTAATTAGATGTAGATGTATTCCGAATTTACCTTTGGGAACATTCGCCAATTCTGGTATGTAAGCTGCAACTTTCCCCGTATTTTCAACGTTTTTAAGTGACTCGTGAATTTCTTCTAATATAGCTTGGTAATCTAACATTAACCTTTGTAAAATGGGGTTTTCACAACCGTTGCCGCAACAGGTTTGTTTCTTATTTGAATGAAAATTTCAGTACCTGGAGTACTGTTCTCATTGGTAACATAACCCATCCCGATTCCTTTGTTTAATGAAGGTGCCATTGTTCCGCTGGTTACAACACCAATATTGTTGCCGTCTTTATCTGCAATTTCGTAATCATGTCTAGGTATTCCACGTTCGTTGATTTCAAAACCGATAAGTTTCCTTTTTACGCCTTCTTCTTTTTGCTTTTTCAGGTTGTCTGAATTGACAAAATCCTTAGTGAACTTTGTAATCCAGCCCAGTCCAGCTTCCAAAGGGGAAGTAGTGTCATTTATATCATTTCCATAAAGACAGAAGCCCATTTCCAGTCGTAGCGTATCGCGTGCAGCCAGTCCAATCGGTTTAATGCCGAACTCTTTTCCGGCCTCCATCACTTTGTTCCAAACTTGCTCTACTTCACTGTTTTTACAATAAATCTCGAAGCCACCGCTTCCAGTATAGCCAGTTGCGCTTATGATTACGTGTTCAATTCCTCCGAAATCAGCAACTTTAAAATGATAGAATTTTATGGCGCTTAAATCTTCAGAAGTTATTGATTGCATTGCCTCTATAGCTTTTGGACCTTGAATGGCGAGCAATGAATAATCTTCGGAAAGATTTCGCATTTCGGCACCCTCGGAGTTGTGTTTTGAAATCCAATCCCAATCTTTGTCAATATTTGAAGCATTTACTACTAGCAACCACTTTTCGGCTTCAAAACGGTAAACAATCAAATCGTCAACAATTCCACCTATTTCATTGGGAAGACAGTTGTACTGTGCTTGTCCGTCAACAATTTTTGAAACATCGTTGCTGCATACTTTTTGAATTAAATCCAATGCTTTTGGCCCAGTAATCAAAAATTCGCCCATATGCGAAACGTCAAAAACGCCAACAGCTTTGCGGACGGTTTCGTGTTCTGCGTTTACGCCTTCGTATGAAACGGGCATATTATAACCTGCAAATGGTACCATTTTGGCACCCAATTGTTCGTGTATATGAGAAAGTGCTGTATTTTTCATTATTAAAAAGATTTTCGCAAATGTATTACAATACTTAAAAGTTAACGACTGTTTATTGGGATTATTTTCAACAATCTTCACGTTAAAACCATCTTAATCGTCTACGCTGTTCTCAATGTTTTCAATACTTTTAAAAGAAAAACGATGACAACAACAACTTCAATAAATCCTTATACTGAGGAGGAATTAAAAAGCTATAAAAATCATACAAAGAAAGAAGTTTCAGAAATTATAGATAAAGCCGATAAACGCTTTTACAGCTGGCGAGAGACCTCATTTGCTGAGCGGAAAAAGTTGATGCTTGCTGCAGCTTCAGAATTGAAGAAAAATAAAAAAGAATACGCCGAAACGATGACGCTTGAAATGGGCAAACCAATTTCACAATCCGTTGCAGAAGTTGAAAAATGTGCTTGGGTGTGTGAATATTATGCTGAAAATGCTAAAAAACAACTTCAAAATGAAGTGATAAAAACCGATGCGCATAAAAGCTATGTGAGTTATGAACCTTTAGGGGTTGTGCTCGCAATTATGCCTTGGAATTATCCTTTTTGGCAGGTATTCCGTTTTGCTGCACCCGCACTGATGGCTGGAAATATTGGGATTTTGAAACACGCCTCCAACGTTTTTGGAAGTGCATTAAATATTGAAAAAGTTTTTAAACGTGCCGGTTTTCCCGAAAATTGTTTTACCACTTTATTGATTGGTAGCGATGCTGTGGAAGAAGTTATTGAAAACGAAAAAGTAAAGGCGGTAACGTTAACAGGTAGTGGACCAGCGGGCTCTTCCGTAGCTTCCATCGCAGGAAAAAATATTAAAAAAACAGTTTTGGAATTAGGTGGAAATAACGCTTTAGTTGTTATGAACGATTGTGATATGGAAAAAACCATTGAAACCTGCGTGCAGGCACGTTTTCAGAATACAGGTCAAAGTTGCATTGCAGGAAAACGGTTGATTATTGATGAATCCATTTCGGAAGAATTTGTTGAAAAAATGCTTGTAAAAGTTCGTGAATTAAAAAGCGGCGATCCAATGGACGAGGAAACCTATGTTGGAACTTTAGCTCGCGAAGATCTTGCGAAGGATCTAGAAAAACAAATAAACTCTTCTGTGAAAGCTGGAGCAAAAATAGCAATAGGAGGAAAGCGACAAGGCGCTTATTTTGAGCCAACGGTACTGACGAATGTTACTGAAAAAATGGCTGCTTTTAAAGAAGAAACTTTTGGGCCTGCACTTTCTGTAACAACTTTTAAAACAATTGAAGAGGCTGTTGCGCTTTCAAACAGTTCAAAATTTGGGTTGGGTGTTTCCATTTTCACAAAAAATATTGAAGAAGCGGAAAAGCTTGCTTTCCAATTTGATGAAGGCGCCGTATTTATAAATGAATTAGTGAAAAGTGACCCAAGGCTTCCTTTTGGGGGAATTAAGCAAAGCGGATACGGGCGCGAGCTCAGCGAATATGGAATTCACGAGTTTGTGAACAGAAAAACTGTTTATATCAATAAATAGAAAAGAAACATCTTTTTGTCCGTTCGAACGCAGTAGAGAAATTTTTAGATTTACCTTTGCTTGGCTAATAAAGAACCATGAAATTCGGAAAGGTTGACAATCCTGAAAATATAGACTTTACGCTACCGCCGGACCATCCCGGAACCAAAAAAGTTCTTTCAAAATTTAAAAAATCCAGCACTCCCAACCTATATGTGGGCTGCGCAAAATGGAACAAAGCCGATTTAAAAGGGTTTTATCCAAGAGGCACAAAAGATGAATTGGCTTACTATTCAACCCAGTTTAATAGTATCGAACTTAACGCAACATTTTATAGAATTTTTCCAGCAGATGTTTTTGCGGGTTGGTATGAAAAGACACCCGAAGATTTCAGGTTTTTTCCGAAGTTTTTTCAAGGAATTTCACATTGGAAAAGGCTTCAGGATTGTGCGGATACTTTGAATGAATATATTTTAAATTCATCAAATTTGAAAGAAAAGTTGGAAATGCCTTTTGTACAGTTGCCAAACAATTTCGGACCAAAAAATATTGACAGATTGGAACCGTTTTTCAAAATGCTGCCAAAAGACATAAAGCCTGCGATTGAATTTCGCCACACCGATTGGTTCAATGACGCGGAAGTTGCGGAAGAACTCTATAAAATTCTTGAGAAATATAATATAACAAATGCCATTGTTGATTCTGCTGGCAGGCGCGATTTACTTCATATGCGTCTAACAACACCCACTGCCTTTATTCGATATAACGGTGCAAACCACGAAAGCGATTACATGCGGCTTGATGATTGGATAGACCGATTGGAAACCTGGATTGATGAAGGTTTGCAGAATATTTACTTTTTCGTTCATCAAAATCTTGAAAAAGCATCACCCTTGCTTTCGGCAAATTTTATTAAAAAAGCGAATGAACGGTTTGGAACGGACCTTCATATTCCGCAAATGGATAACTCAAATACTTTATTTTAGATGAACTTTCACACTAGAAAATGGATAAAGCCTGAAGATTTAAACCCCAACGAAACTCTTTTCGGTGGCAGATTGTTGGAATGGATTGACGAGGAAGCTGCACTATATGCAATAATTCAGCTTGAAAACCCACGTACGGTTACTAAATTTATGAGTGAAATAAACTTTAGAAGTTCTGCAAAAAAAGGCGATATAATTGAAATAGGTTTGGAGGTTATAAACTTTGGTAGAACTTCTTTAACACTTGCCTGCGAGGTGCGAAACAAAATGACGCGCGAAGTAATCATCAGTATAGATAAAATTACGATGGTAAGCTTGGATGAAGCCGGTAATCCTTATCCACACGGAAAGGCGGAAATAGAATATGTAAAAGACCGATTGGCAAAATAACATTAAGCCAAAGCTTTAATGTCTTTTCCTGTAGGCAGCTCAAAGATTTCCAAATCAAAATAGGGGATTGCGGCCAGCAAATGGTCAAATATATCTGCTTGAATATGTTCGTAGTTTTCCCACTTTTTATCGTGGCTGTAGCAGAAAATTTCAATAGGAATACCTTTATCTGTTGGTGCCAAATGGCGAACCATCATAAAAAGATCTTTGTTTATGGCAGAGTTTTCGCTCAAAAAAGCATCCGCATAATGACGGAAAACTCCAAGATTTGTTTGGTTTCTGCCATTAATTAACAATTCTTTATCAGCTTCGGTTTGGCGGTTGTATTTTGAAACTTCCTTTTCACGGTGTTCCAAATAAGGTTTAATCAACTGAATTTTCTTTAATCTATCAATGTCTTGTTCAGAAAGAAAATGGATGGAAGATTGTTTTATAAATATGGCACGCTTTATTCTTCTTCCGTCACTTTCTTGCATTCCGCGCCAGTTTTGAAAGGAATCGGCAATCAAACTATAAGTGGGAATGGTTGTAAAAGTATTGTCAAAATTCTGTACTCGAACTGTTGCCAAGTTAATTTCAGTAACGTAACCATCTGCTCCAAATTTGCTGAAAGTAATCCAATCGCCAATCCGCACAATATCATTCACTGAAACTTGAATACTTGCCACAAAACCGAGGATAGTATCTTTAAAAATTAATAGAATTACTGCCGAAGCCGCCCCCAGAGTGGTAAGACTGACGACCGAAAAACCCGTAAGAAGTTGGATAATCCAAAAAATCCCCACACCCCAAGCAAATATCATCATCACCTGCACATAGCTTTCCATTGGCTTATCGCGGTAATTCTCATTTTCTTCAAGAAAATTGCGTGTACTGCGAAGAATACTTCTGAAAATATATACAGAAAGTATGACTGAAAAAATCTTTGCCGCAACCAACAAAAGATTTGTCATTAATGGCGATTCAATGAAAATTATTGGAATCAAGTGCCACAAAATGATCAAGGGCAGGATATGGGCAACGTATTTCGGAAAATTACTTTTTACAAGATAATCGTCAAAAGTGGTTTTAGTTTTATTGCTAAATGCCTTAAAAGATTCTATGATGAATTTTCTAAAAACAATGTCAAGAATAAAAACACCAACAAAAACGATAATACAGTTTACAACAACATTAATAAAAATAGCCCATTGCAAGGTCATTCCTTCGCCAACAAGGTATTCTTGAAGGATACAACTATACTTCTGTAGTGTTTCTGTATTCATTATAGATATTTACGTTCTACATAAAAAGGACCAAAAGGTAACAAGGAGCACATAATGACTATGAACAAATCTGAAATGGACCATTTCAATTTTTTGAACATATAGATAGCGCCGCCAACGTAAAGCACAAACAAAACACCATGTGCCATTCCCACAACTTGAACCATTTGCGGCATATGCCAAATATATTTCAAAGGCATTGCAATTCCTAAAAGCACAAGAAAAGATATAGCCTCTAACGTGCTGATCAATCTATATGATTTTATTAAAAGTTCCACTGTTTTCAGTTTTTTTGCAAAGATACACCATGCATTTTGACCTACTAAACTTTAAGATTAATTTAAACGAAGAATTCTTTTATGAAGAATGATTATCTTTAAAAGAAAAAAATGCTTGTACTATTACAATCTCCCACGGAAACAATCAAAATTTCTCTGGAAAGTTATTATGAAGAGTTTCTAAAGGTAATTCCACGTGTTGCGTTGGCAATATTGGTGATAATTTTGGGTGTTTTACTCGCGCAGTTATTGACTAATTTTTACAAAAAGCAATTTCAAAAAAAATCTGAAGACCCTCTAATGTCTCGTTTTTTGGCCCAAGCTGTAAAAATTATACTCATTATAATTGCAATTATGCTTGCGTTAAGAATTGCTGGATTGGATGGAATTGCCTCAGGACTTTTAACAGCTGTTGGCGGCGGTGCCATTATTTTGGGTTTTGCTTTTCAAGATATTGGGAAGAATTTTTTAGCGGGAATTATTCTCGCCTTCAACAGACCCTTTAATATTAACGATACTATTAAGGTTGACAATATTTTCGGAAAGGTAAAAGAACTTAATTTTCGGTACTCACACATAAAAACCTTTGATGGTCGTGATATTTATATCCCGAACAGTGATGTGCTTACAAAACCAGTTGAAAATTATACGGCAGATGGCTTTTACAGAGTAGATTTCACTGTGGGGATTGGATATGAAGACGATATACAAGCTGCGAAAAAAGCAATCCAAGATATTTTAGATGTAAACAAAGAAGTAATACGCGACGTGGACCACGAAAATTTTGTAATAGAAGATGAACTCGCCGCTAGCACAGTAAACCTAAAGGTTTATTTTTGGGTAGATACTGTTGATTATCGCCGTGCTTCTAGAGTGCTTCGGGGAATGGTTATTAGACAAGTTAAGGAGGAACTATTCAAGAAAGGGTTCAATCTTCCTGCAGATATTAAAGAACTTAAAATTTATGGAACTGAAGATGCCATTCCTATTAAATTCAGAAATAGCCCAGAATTTCCTAAAGAAAATAAAAAATGAAACTGCTTCCTTGCGGTTTATTAAAAACCATAAAGAAGCAGTTAAAATAAAATATTCTGTTACTGTGCAGTATAACCACCGTCAACAGTATAATAGGAACCTGTAACGAAACTAGCCTCATCACTGCACAACCAATAAACAAGATTTGCCACCTCGTCAGGTTCTCCCAAACGACCGATAGGATGCAGTTGTACTAATTGCTTTTTCTGTTCTTCATCAATTTGGTCGAGTAGTGGTGTTTTGATATACCCAGGCCCAACGGAATTTATTCTAACATTATCTTTGGCATATTCCAAAGCTGCTGTTTTTGTGAGGCCCACAACTCCGTGCTTTGCCGCAACATATGCAACGGAATTTGGCGTACCGACACTTCCTAAAATAGAAGCCATATTAACAATAGCTCCACCGCCAGCTTTAATGATTTCAGGAACTTGATAACGTGTGCCAAAAAAAACACCACTCAAATTAACACCTATAACCTTTTCCCAGCTATCTAAAGAATAATCAGCTGTCTTTTCCATTTCCCCGCCAATACCGGCATTATTTATGGCGTAGTGTAAATTGCCGAATTTTTCGATGGTTTGCTTTACCAATTGTTCACATTCTTTTGGTTTTGAGGTGTCAGCCTTAATAAAGAAAGCTGAACCTTTTTTATCGGTTATTTCTTTTACTACCTTTTTTCCAGCATCTTCGTCGATATCATTTACTACTACATTGGCATCATTTAGTGCGAATTTGTGCGAAATTGCCCTTCCAAGTCCAGAACCTGCTCCGGTTACGATTACTGTTTTATTTTTCATAATAATTTTGTTTTTTATAAAGTTACGATGAAGTAATAGGAAAATGTATTAATTAAATATTAAATCAATCACAGGGCAGGGGAACATTAAGGGTTTTGTAGCTCCAGTTTTTTTGAAAGCTGAAATGCCACCATTCAGTGCGAATGGTATTGAAGCCGAATTTTCGCATACCTTCAAAAAGAAGCTTTCGGTTGTTGAGTATTTCTTTTGAAAAATTATAATTATCAATATGGGCTTCCCTTCCAAAGTAATCATAATCACTGCCCATTTCAACATAACAACCCTCTAAAGTTTCCAGCGTAATATCTACTGCTGCACCTTTATTATGAATGGAACCATTTCCAGAAGGATTTCCAACATAAGTTGGTCTTGGTACTTTTGCCCACATTTTTCTTTGTACATCCAGTGGGCGGTAACAATCATATATTTTTATACGATACCCTTTTTCACAAAAATATTGGTTGGCTTGTAAAAGTGCTCCAGCTACTTCGGGTCTAAGCAGGCATTTTGGGCAATCATAAAGCGTTTCACCAATAAAATTGTTTGGCGTTGCGTACCGGATTTCATAACTGAATTCTGTTGAAAGTTTTTCAAGATTTACTAGGGGTTCCTGAAATTTCTCTTCGGAAGAAAAGCTGAGGAATATACATATGAAAAATAGAATTGATAGCAGCTTCATTTTTCAAATTTAAGTAGAATTTAATAACATTCGGAATCACTATTTGTAACTTTGAATAAAACGAAAAACTATGAATGATTTAGGAAGAAAATCCGCACTGGTTACAGGCGGTACAAAAGGAATAGGTTATGGAATTGCCGAAGCTTTAATGAATGAAGGTATTAACGTTGCTATAACTGGAAGAACAAAAGAAACAGCAGCAGAAGCTGCCAAAAAGCTAAATTCCAAGGGCAATGATAGGGCACAGGCTATAGGCTTGGAAGCAGACGTCCGCAGTTATGAAAGTCAACAAAAAGCGGTTGCTGAAACTATTAATAAATTTGGAACTGTTGATATTGTCATCGCAAATGCTGGTTTGGGACATTTTGGCTCTGTGGAAGATATTAGTGTTGAAGAATGGAAGGAAACCATTGACACAAATCTTTCGGGACCTTTCTATTCTCTAAAAGCTAGCGTAGACCAATTAAAGAAAAACAAGGGCTATTTTATAAGCATCTCCAGTTTGGCGGGAACCAATTTCTTTAAGGGTGGAAGCGCTTATAATGCTAGTAAGTTTGGACTAACAGGTTTTACACAAGCCGCAATGCTGGACCTTCGCGATCACGGAATAAAAGTGAGTACCATTATGCCTGGTTCGGTTTCAACACATTTTGCTGGTAATGAACCCGCTGAAAAAGACGCTTGGAAAATTCAGAAAGAAGACATTGGGAAACTTGTTGTTGATTTACTGAAGATGAACCCACGCACCTTGCCAAGCAAGATTGAAGTGCGGCCTACAATGCCTCCTTCAAAATAAATTACACTTTTTAGTTAGGATATAAAAAAGGCGGTTCATTTTAAATTGAACCGCCTTTACTATATTTGTTTACTTTCTATTTTTAATTGGCAGAAAGCATGGCCAAGAATTTATCAAGGTTTGGCAATATTACTATGCGCGTTCTTCTATTAGTGGCACGACCTTCCTTGGTGTCATTTTCTGTTAGTGGGTGAAAACTACTTCTCCCAGCAGCAATCAACTTTGCTGGGTCTACACCGTAGGCATCTTGCAATTTACGAATAACAGCGGTTGAACGGTCCACACTCAACTCCCAGTTGTCTTTGATGTAAGCACCTGTCTTTACGGTTTGGCTATCCGTATGGCCTTCCACCATTACTTCCAGTGCAGGTTCACTGTTGATTACATTGGCAAGACGTTCCAAAAGGTTGTTTGCCTTAGGGTTTACGCGAGCACTTCCTGAGCTGAATAATAATTTATCAGAAATAGTAATCATTACCACAGTTTCATCAATATCAATATTAATGTCATCTTCTTCACCTTCGCCAACTAAAGTGTTGTCTAGGTTCTTTTTAAGATTGTGGGAAACAATAAGATTCATAGAATCTTTAAGGGTTTTTGCCTGTGCCAATTCTTGGGGATCTACATTGACGAGGGCTTTCCTCATTTTCTCTTTGTCGTTTTCGGAAACCACAATGCCTTCAATCGCTTGTAGGCGACTGTTATTACTGTCAGTTAACGACTGAATTTTTGAATTGTAGCTAGCAACGCGCTCTTCAATCTTGGCGTACTTGGCTTCAATTTCTTCTTTTTCAAGTTGCGTTTTAGATAGTGTAGAGCGGGTATCATTGTATTGATTTTCCAGTTCTACATACTTCTTTTTTGAAACGCAGGAAGTAGCAATCAGTGCTCCGGCCAGCAATGTTAATGCAATAGCTTTTTTCATAATACTAAGTTTTAGGGTTTGTTAAGTATGTATAACAGCAGAACGCACCAAAAAATTAGTTAATGGATGCTATTGTTTTGTTAAAAGCAGTTTAGTTGAACCATTCAAATAAATAACTCAAAACTAAATGCAAAATGATGAAAACGATAATAGTGCCTAGTAAATGCATTTACCGCCGTCAATTTTTTTGGAGCCACCAAACAGCAAGTAAGATTCTGATTTTTTTTTAAGAAACCTCTTTTAAAGACACAGAATTGTTAAAAGATAATTTATTTCTCTTTGTTTGGAGCCATCTGCAACATGTTTTTACCGAAATCCAACGTGCGGATAGGGAAAGGAATGTTGATGCCAGCTTCGTTAAAGTTTTTCTTGATCAGTTTTATTGCTTTATGCTGTGCTTCTAGTTTGGGTTTTGGTTTGGTACTTTCAACCCAAAAGCGAGTCACAAAGTTGATGGAACTATCGCCAAACTCTGTAAAAAAGAATTCAACTTCCTCGTTTTTTTGTTGTTCAAAATTTTCAGAAATAATTTTAGTCACTAAATCCTCAACTTTTTGAAGATCACTTTCATAACCTACCCCGCAACTAACATCCACACGAGAGCGGTGTGACAACGAATAGTTGGTAAAAGGATTTTCTATAAAGACCGAATTGGGTATTACTACATATTCATTGTCCGTTTGTCGGATGGTAACATTTCTAAGGTTTATTTCATCAACATAGCCAGTTTTTCCCTGAGCATCAATAAAATCGCCAATACGTACTTTGGGTAAGAAGGAAAGCATAAGGCCCGAAAAAGTGTTGCTAAGGGTTCCCTGTAATGCCAAACCAATGGCCAAACCAACTACTCCAGCACCAGCGAGCACTGAGGTAAGCACTTTGTCAAGTTGCATAACGCCCAATGCCACAAAGAAGCCAATAAGGATTATAACAGCACTCACTATTTTGGAAAGCATCTGTTTGACAGATTCATCTGCTATCTTTCTAAAAAGTATTTTATATGAGAACTTCTTTAATCCTTTGGCAATGAAATAGAAAATTACCATTACCAGCACAGCGACTGCGAAGTTGGGAAGCTTTAGAATGATGGCATCAAGCCATCCGTCTAGTTTGTCCCATAAATTTGAAATTGAATCGTTTACTGAAAATTTTACTGACATATTATTTTTTTATTTATAAAAGAGTGGATAGCATAAAAGTACCCAAAACCCAAAGAATAATTGATAGAATGCCTCCAATTATAAAAAAATGTTTGAACTTATAAAAGCCCATTCCATAAATTAAAGTATTTGTTTGATAGCCCACTGGCGTGAAAAAACTAAAGTTGGCCCCAAACAAAACCGAAAGTATAAAAGGTTTGAATGGCAAGTTTAAACCTACAGCAACTGCAATGGCGATAGGCGTCATTATAATAGCCGTTGCGTTGTTGCTCACCATACTGCTCATAAGCATTGTTATTAAATAGATAAGCCCAATTATAACAACATTTGATTGTCCACTCAAAATGCTGAGCAAATGGTCAGAAATCCATTTATCTGCTCCTGTATTATTCATTGCGACGCCTAGCGGAATCATTCCAGCCAGTAAAAATATTACCTGCCAATTGATGCGGTGATAAACATCGTTCAGATCCAAGCAACGCGTAATTAGCAATAGACAAACACCCGTTATTGTGCTTATTAAAATACTTAAAATTCCGCTTGCCGCCAAGCCAATTACCAACAAGAGTATTATAAACGATAACGTTCTTTTTGTTTTATTCACCGAAGGTTTAGTTTTGTGCTCCATAAGAATCGCGATGTTTTCCAGGTCGTAAAGTTGGTTTATTTCGTCTTTTGGAATTTCCACAAGTAATCTATCACCAGGCTTCAATGTTATTTGCTCAATGTTTTTCCGAACCAAGCGTTCCTTAGTGTTTCTTATGTTTTTGCGCTTTTTGATAGCGATTGGCAATGCATTTTTAAAGGTTTGCCTCCTGAGTTGTTTTAATGTTTTTCCTATTAGAACTGAACCAGGCAGAATTAACAATTCCACAAACCACAAATCATCTTGTTTTTTTGTTTCTTCACTTTCTTCATGTTCCCCTTCTTTCTTTTTTTTATCATTTCCCCGTGGTTTGTGAACGTTCAGCCCTTCCGCTTCGTTTAGTTTGGTGAGATTTTCTAAATCACACATAAGCAGCAGCTTATCATTTTTTTTTAGAGTTATATAACGCCCAGGGGCATTGGTTATCTCTTTGTTTCTTGTAAGTTTTAAAATGGAAATTTCGGGGTTGTTGAATAGAAAGGTATCTTCAATGTTTTTATCAATTAACTTAGAATCTTTGTCAATGGTTACTGTAGTTACATAGTTTTCCAAATGATAGGCTTCTCGCAAATTTTCTTTGGAATCATTTGGAAGCCATCTTGAAGCAATAGTAATAACTATTATTCCGACAATCAAAAAGATTACTCCAAAGGAAGAAAACTCAAAAAAACTAAATCTTTCAGCTCCCAAATCTCTTGCAACCGAATTCACGATAAGGTTGGTAGATGTTCCCATCAGGGTGCAACTTCCTCCCAAAATACCTGCAAAGGAGATTGGTAAAAGAAGTTTGGATTGCGGCAGGTTGAAGCGTTTGGATAACTCTGAAATGATTTTAATAAAAACAATTACGACTGCAGTAGTATTTATAAAAGCTGAAATACTGCCCGTAATAAACATAAAGATAGGCAACAAGAGGAAGAGGGGTAAAATGTGAAGGTTTTTCAGAAAGCGTGCCAGTGAAGCTATTACACCGTTATCTTCAAGCGCTAGGGCAATAATCATTAAAGAAAGTACTGTGATTGTTGCTGTATTCGAAAACCCTGAAATCGCTTCCTCAGGTTTCACCAATCCCGTTAAAGCCAGTGAGGCAATAATCAACATCGCTATTTTATCTACAGAAAAGACTTCAAAAGCGAAAAGAATAATGGTAACGAACAGAATAGAAAAAACGAGTATTATTTCTGTGGTCATGTGGATTGTTGGTTGATCTTATAAAGATAACCTCAGAAATAAAACCCGTTACTAAGAATTTCATAAAATATTGACAGTGTCAATATTTTTAACACTTTTTGCCTATCCCAGATATTTTTTTAATATATGGCTTTTTGAAGTTTGGCGAAGTCTGCGAATTGCTTTTTCACGAATTTGGCGAACACGTTCACGACTCAAATCAAAAGTATCGCCGATTTCCTGAAGCGTCATTGGTGGTTGTCCGCAAAGTCCAAAATTCAATTTTACCACATCTGCTTCACGCGGTGCCAATGTATCAAGCGCACGGTTTATTTCAATTCTAAGTGATTCGTGTAACAAATTTTTGTCAGGGTTAGGACTTTCACCAGAACTCAAAACATCATAAAGATTGTTATCGTTTTCCCCTTCTTGAAAAGGTGCGTCCATGGATAGACTTCGTGTTGAGTTTTTAAGTGAACTTTTCACTTTCGACTCACTGAAGTCAAGTTCATTGGCAATTTCGGCTGCAGTTGGGATGCGCTGAAATTTTTGCTCAAGATGGATTGATGCTTTTTTTATTTTGTTTATATCGCCAATTTTGTTCAATGGAAGTCTAACTACCCGAGATTGCTCCGCTATAGCTTGCAAAATAGCCTGGCGTATCCACCAAACGGCATAGGAAATAAATTTAAAACCGCGGGTTTCATCAAACCTTTTGGCTGCTTTTACCAAACCTACATTTCCTTCGTTAATAAGATCGGGAAGGCTCAGCCCCTGATTTTGATATTGTTTTGCCACGGAAATCACAAATCGTAGATTTGCCCTGCTTAATTTATTTAAAGCAGCTTGATCTCCTTCACGAATACGTTGGGCCAACTCCACTTCTTCTTCTGCCGTTATCAAATCTATTTTGCTAACGTCCTGTAAATAACTGTTTAATGATTTAGTTTCGCGGTTGGTTACTTGCTTCGTGATTTTAAGTTGTCTCATATATTCTTCTTAAGTTTTTTTAACACGGCATAGTACCATTTTATATGGTAATTTCCAAATAGTTAACACTATTTGTTAAAATTTGATATTCACATAATTTTTATTTACTTTAACTGAAAAAAATGAAGAATTGGAGAATTTCAATAATTTTGTTGCTTTGCAGTATTTCCATAAACGCGCAAAAACCCACGGAGGTTCCAAAACCTAGTGAAAAGCCCATTGATTTAGCCAATCCAGCAGATATTATTATTTACATTGTTTTGCCATTGTGCGCTGTTTTGTTTTTCTTTATTTGGCGTGGAAAAAGAAATAAAACGAAGAAATAACTTTTTTAATTATTTAACAGCAACTTATATTCTTTTGATATTATTTTTGGTGCAATTGTTGTTGCTTTGATTTCAAAATTTCATTTTATGAAAAAGAGTTTTCTTCTTTTTGGGTTTTATATAATTTGTGGTAGTGTGTTTTCACAAATAGATTTATCTAATAAATCCGTTCGTTTTGATTCTTCGGAATCCAATATAAACAGCCCCACAGGGTTTGAAATCCCTCCAGTCAAAGCCCCATCGCTTTCAAATACAAATAATCCAAATACTCCAAATAATTCAGATTTGGGGAAAAAAAAAGAAAAACAGATAGACATGCAAAACGGTGATGGTTTGCTGGAATATACTGGCACAAACAAAGCCCCAAAATACTTCACAAAAGATAAAGAAGAAAAGCCAGAATATGGAAAAGATCAATATTTGGGCGATTTTAAAACCACTACCAAAACTGTAACATTTATGTACCGCGACCACGAATTTGTTGACGGTGATATGATACGAATATATGTGAATGGAGACATTGCGATTCCACAAGCGAGATTGGAAGGTAGTTTTAGAGGGTTTGATCTGCCATTGCAAGCAGGTTTCAATAAAATAGATTTTGAAGCACTAAACCAGGGCTCTTCCGGACCAAACACAGCCCAGCTTAATATTTATGACGAAATCGGTAATCTTTTGGCTTCTTATGAATGGAATCTTCTCACTGGAAACAAAGCAACTGCGATTTTAGTTAAACAGTAATTCTCAACAAATTTTTAACTTCAAATAATGATTTAAAATAATTATTTTAAAATGTAAAGCTTGTTTTACAAAATAAACAGTATATTTGTCTTATTGTTAAGTTAACTTACATTTATTGTTTTAAATTTTTAATTATGAAAAAGAGTAAAATTTGTGATGCTGAAGAGCTAAGATTGCAGTGGCTTGTAAATTTTAAATTGCCAAACTATTGGAAAAAAATAGGGTGGGCGCTTCTTTCCCTTTCATTTGCCTTAATTATATTGACTAAATTTTTAGATGGTGATTTTTCGGTAATTATATCTATCTTAAAAAAAATAACGCTACTTGGTTTATTGATTGTAGTTATTTCAAAAGAAAAAATTGAAGATGAACTTATGGAAAACCTTCGCGGTAAGGCTTTTTCGTTTTCTTTTATTATTGGAGTAGTTTATGTGTTGGTGCAACCTTTAATCAATTATTTGGTTTTTGTGATTCTAAAGCCACAGAAAGCAAGGTTTGAAGATCTTGGTGATTTTCAGATTCTTTGGTTTTTGCTTATAGTTTATTTAACAGCTTTCTGGTTCTTAAAAAGAAGAAATGCATGAAAAATACAATAAAAGTAGAACGTGCAATTCTCAATCTAACACAGGATGAACTTGCTCAAGAAATAGGAGTCTCCAGACAAACAATTAATTCAATTGAGACAAATCGTTATGTTCCTTCAACTCTTTTATCCCTTAAGTTGTCCAAGCTTTTCAATAAGCCAGTCAATGATTTTTTTAAACTTGAAGACAATGATTAGCGTGCTTATATTTTATTTTTTGGAAGTTATTTTTAGAATAATAATTTTTCTACTCAGTTAAATTTCCCTTAATTAAACTGAAATAATTCTTCATATTTCTTTAAATTTCTTCGGAGGGTCTGTAATTTTATGAAAATTACAGTTTTATGAATGTTTCCGAACAAATCCTTCAAATCCTTAAAAATGTTGGTGTAACTCAAATATGGGGCGTAACAGGCGATGCCTTAAACACATTCACAGATGCCCTTCGTGGTGATAAAGGAATAAAATGGAACGCAGTACGTCATGAAGAAAATGGAGCGTTTGCAGCATGTGCCGAAGCCCAAATGACGGATAATCTTGCGGTCTGCGCAGGAACCGTTGGACCAGGAACACTTCACCTAATAAATGGTTTATACAATGCGAAAAAAGAACGCGTCCCGGTTCTTGCCATTAGCGGACAAGTGGCGCGTGTAAATATGGGAACCAATTATTTTCAGGAAGTGGGACTCACCAAGATATTTGATGATGTTTGTGCGTATCAAGCCGTAATCCGATCGGCTGAAGAAGCGCCCCGTGTAGTTTTAAAAGCAATTCAAATCGCTTTGGAGCAACGTGCAGTTGTTCGTGTTGAAATACCTGTAGATATTGCTATTGAAGAAGCTAAAGGTGCCCATTATGAGCACCCAGTATTTCGAAGCAACGCTGTTTTAGTTCCTTCTGATGAAGATGTTAACAAAATTGCCAGTGCTATAAATGACGCTAAAAAAATTACAATACTTGCCGGTGCAGGCTGTCGAAATAGTAGGGAAGAAGTCTTGGCGCTTTCAGAGAAAATAAAAGCACCAATAGTGCACACACTTCGTTCGTCAGATGTAATTCATAACGATGATAAAAATGTGGTCGGGCTTACAGGACTCATCGGAAATCCATCTGGATATCACGCTGTGATGAAGGCGGATTTATTATTGATGTTAGGAACAGACTTTCCATATAGTAATTTCTTGCCTGATGACTCAAAAGTTATTCAAATAGATAAACGTATCGAGAATATTGGTAATCGCGTTAAAGTTGATATTGGAGTGCAAGGGGATTGTTTGGCGACGCTTCAAAAATTAGATTCAAAAATTTTTCCGAAGAAAAATTCTGAGTTTTTGGATAATTTGGTTGAAAACTTCAAAAAATGGAAAAACCAAAAGGAGGAAAGCAGTAGTTTAAAAAATAACGAAGAGCCTTTACATCCGCAGCTTTTTATGAATGTCATAAATCGAAAAGCTTCAGATGATGCCTGTTTTACCGTTGACGTTGGCGAAAGTGCCATTTGGGTAGCACACCATTTAACGCTTCACGGAAAGCGAAGACTTTTGGGCTCTTTTAATCACGGTTCCATGGCTGTAGGTTTTCCCGCCGCAATGGGAATTCAATCGGTTAATCCAGGAAGACAGGTTTGGGCAATTGTTGGCGACGGGGCTTTCGGGATGTGTATGAATGATTTTATTACTGCAGTTCGGTATAATTGGCCCGTAAAGGTTTTGGTTTTCAACAATAGCCAGCTCGGTTTTGTGAAAATTGAAATGGAAGAAGCCGGCTACGCAATGGCAGATGAAGCTCTTGGACTTCAAAACCCAAATTTTGCTGAATATGCCAAACTCTGTGGCGGTGATGGAATACGTGTGGAACATGCTGCAGATATTGAAAAGGCTGTTGAGATGGCAATCGCTTCGCCCAAACCTTTTATTATTGATGCTGTTACTAATCCAGGGGAACTTTCACTGCCGCCGAATATCACGTTGGAAGAGGCGTGGGGTTTCGGAAAATCGAAAGTGAAGGAAATTCTGCTATCAGTTAAAGGCGACAAGAACCAAAAAAATAATTTGATGGATGAAATAAAGGCATTCTTTCACAATTCAAAATAATTTGAAATACTTTTTAAAATGAGAGAAGCAATCCAATTCACATTTATAGTCTTAGGAATAATTGCAATTATTACTTGCACCGTAATATGGCCAGTTTATGGTTTTTCTGTTTTGGCGGCTTTGATTTTCGGGATTGGTATGTATGATTTGTTTCAAAAGAAACATACCATTCTTAGAAATTTTCCTGTTTTGGGCCATATGCGTTTTCTTTTAGAAATGATTGGACCAGAAATCCATCAATATTTTGTGGAAGACGCTACAGACGGAAAACCAATTGACAGAAATCACAGAACTTATATTTACGAGCGTGCAAAACTTCAAAATGAAACCCATCCCTTTGGAACGGAATTGAACGTTGAAGTGGAAAACTATAAGTGGATGAAACACAGTATTTATCCATCAAAACTGCTCGAAGAACCACCGCGCGTTCTTGTTGGCGGACCCGATTGCAAACAACTATATAGTGCAAGTATTTTTAATATTTCAGCAATGAGTTACGGTGCATTGAGCAAAAATGCTGTGATGGCACTAAATTTTGGAGCAAAGGCTGGTAACTTTTTTCACGATACTGGTGAAGGTGGAATTGCCGAATATCATTTAAAAGGTGGCGATTTGGTTTATGAAGTGGGTACAGGCTATTTCGGTTGTAGAACGGAGGACGGAAACTTTTCCCCTGAAAAATTTAAGGAAAAGGCGGCACTTCCGAATGTAAAAATGATAGAAATCAAGATTTCGCAAGGAGCAAAACCAGGGCATGGTGGTGTTTTGCCAGCGGTAAAAAATAATGAGGAAATTGCAAAAATCAGGGGAATAAAACCACATACGGTGGTGCTCTCGCCTCCTGGCCACAGTGCGTTCAACGATGCGGAAGGATTGCTTCGGTTTGTTAAGCAAATGCGCGACCTGAGCGATGGAAAACCCATAGGTTTTAAATTTTGTGTTGGTAGTAAAAAGGAGTTTATTGACATTTGCGAAAAAATGGTTGAAACTGGAATAAAACCAGATTTTATAACTGTTGATGGTTCCGAAGGCGGAACGGGTGCGGCACCGATAGATTTTTCAAATTATGTAGGGATGCCATGGGAAAAAGCCCTTGTTTTTGTAGTTGATACTTTGAATGGTTATGGCTTAAAAAAAGACATAAAAGTAGTTACTGCCACGAAAATATTTACAGCTTTTGACATTTTTAAAGCGCTATGTATTGGCGCTGATATTTGTAATTCTGCCCGCGGAATGATGCTCGCTCTTGGATGTGTTCAAGCTTTGCGTTGCGACACCAACAAATGCCCAACAGGTGTAACAACAAACAATCCAAGCCTGATGCGGGGTTTGGTGGTGGAAGACAAGTGGAAACGTGTTAAAAATTATCAAGGTCAAACGGTAAAGGAATTTTTGGAACTTTTTGCAGCTGCTGGCTGTAAAACCCTTTCAGATTTGAATAGAAGTTATATCTTTAAGCAAGTGGAAACTGAAATAAAATGTTACGAAGAAATTTACCCTACAATTTCGAAAGGAAAATTTCTATAAGAGGCTTACAATTAATTCTGAACTTAAAAATAAGTACCAATGAAAAAAGTATTGATTACCCTTGACTACAATCCCAATTCAGAAAAAGTTGTGAATATGGGTTATGAACTTTCAAAACTGATGAAGGCTGAAATTTGTTTGTTTCACGTGCTATCTGAAGTGCAATACTACGGAATGCAATATGAACCTTTTATGGGTTACGAAGGATATGCGTTTCCTGTTGATTATAGAATTCAGGAAGAATTTGTGAAAGTGGCGCAAGATTATCTTGAAAAAACCAAGGCCCATTTAAAAGGAAATAATATTACAACACATTTGGCAGAAGGCGACACCGCAAAAATGATTTTGGAATACGCCGAAGAATGGAAAGCAGATTTAATTGTTATGGGAACCCACAGTCACGGAACGCTAGAAAAAATATTCTTGGGCACAGTTGCTTCAAGTGTTTTAGAGCATACAAAAATTCCGGTTTATATGGTGCCAACCGGTAAATGATTTAAAAATTCAATAATCTTTACAGCGGCTTGTCCTGTTCTAAACTTTCATTGTCTTCACCACCTTGACTGAAAAGTTTGTTTTCTTCGTCACGAAGACCATTTCCATTGGATTTTTTTGATTGTTTACGACCAGGAACGTCTAAATCCTTTCCTTCAAAATCTACTTTTTGTTTACGGTTCCGAAGTTGCTGATCGTCACCTCCATCACCGTGAACGTTTTTTTGGGAAAGCATATCCTTATCGTGTTCTGTTACATTTGGATTGTAAGGAAGCTCTTCATTATTATTTTTTTTGTTTGAAGGGTTTTTTTCTGAAGTTTTCATGTTTTTATTTTAAAGATATTTGAAATGAAGAAAAAGCAAGCCCTATTTAACACACATTAAATAAAAAATAACAGGTATTTAAGGATTATGACATAAATTGATACCTTCGCACTTGGAACATTTCATTTTAAAAACTAATTATGGCTTTAACCAATAATGATATAATGAAAAAACTACGCGTGGCCCACAAACTGCGCGATGAGGATATTGTTAAGATATGTTCACTAGTTGATTTTGCTGTAACCAAAAGTGAGCTGGGTGCAATTTTTAGAAATGAAAATCATGAAAAATACATGGAATGTGGCGACCAGTTTCTTCGTAATTTCTTAAATGGTTTGGTGATTCATTTACGTGGACCAATGCCTGAAAAAAAGGTGGTTAAAGTTCAGGACAAACCCAAACCCAAACCTGTTCGTAAATATAATCCCAATCCTAAGAAATAAAAAAGCTGAATTAAATTTCCTCAATCCAGCTTTATTCATTTTTCGGGGTCTTATATTTTAATACACGTATCTGCATGTTTTTCTAATTGTGGGATCTTCAAAAAGATGATGGTTTCCGTTTAAGTAGCTTAATGTGTGCTGCTTTTGCGACCCGCATTTAATTCTTTTTTGAATGTTTCGTAAAGTTTTCATAGTTAATTGTTTTTGTTTTTCAATAATGGTGCTATTTAAAACGTCTTTTCATATTCCAATTATAAGCTTTGGAATTTATTGGTCTGTGTTGTTTTTCGTTACTGTCTAAAGTTCTCATAATTTTAAATTTTAATTGTTTCTGTTTAATTTTTAGCGAAATCTTCTTTTCATATTCCAGGAATACGCTCTTGAAGTTTTCATTTTTTCTGTTAAAAGGTTGCTGTCTAAAGTTCTCATTGTAATTTGATTTATTGGGTTATACTTAAAAGACGCAAGAGTTATAGATTTGTTACAGTACTATGTAATACAAAGTAATGATTTAACTTAAAATTAACATTTCTTAGATTATAAATTAAATTTTTTATGAAAGTGAATTTGTTTAACACAGCATTAACCATTAATGGATTGCCAATTGGTTGTAGGGTAGAAGCTTTCAATATATATTTGCACCCAGAAAATAATTAGTTGCATTTTATATTTTTTCAAAGCATACATGAATACAGTACGAAAATCTGAAACCAATAAATTAAAGCGCGCCCATTTGTATTATAAGTATACTGGGTTCTATTCCTTTGTGGGACAAAGTCTAAAGAAGGCTATTATTCCTATAGTTTTAGTTATTGTCGCTATTATTGTGTTGGACCTTTATGTTGTGGATTTCAGTAACCTCTTCACTTATATTACTAAAACCTATGCACCGATAAATATTTTGTTGGTCTTTCTAGCTTCGGAGTCATTGCTGGGTCTTGTTCCGCCAGAAATATTTATTGCTTGGAGCGATAAGATGCCAGAACCTATACTTTACTTGTCTCTCTTAGCTACTTTATCATATATAGGCGGAATTATTTCCTACTTTATCGGAAAATGGATTTTTACCATACCAAGAGTCTATGCTTATATGGAGGGAAAGATGAAGAAACACCTTAAGCAAATACGCAAGTGGGGTGGTTTCCTTATTGTAGTTGGAGCATTATTACCCATTCCGTATTCTATAACGAGTATGGCTGCAGGAACAATTCATTATAAGTTTAGGAACTATTTGTTGTTTGGCTTACTTCGTTTTGTAAGGTTTTATCTTTATGCCATTGCCATATTCAGTTTGCTGTAGTACTTTTGGTAATCCAAAGCAGCTTGCTTTGAAAGTTAAATCTTTTCATTTTAAAATCCCAATTTCTTTTCAATGAAGAAAAACGATCCCTACGCTGCATTAAGATTTCGGGAGTTTAATATTTTTCTATTGGTCCGTTTTGCAATGGTGTTTGCCTGGAGCATGCAGTTTGTGGTGATTGAATGGGAAGTTTATAGCATCACTAAAAACCCGCTTTCCTTAGGAATAATTGGTTTAATGGAAGTTATCCCTGCAGTTTCAATGGCACTCTTTGCGGGACATATTGTTGACCAACGTGAGAAGCGTGGACTTTTGTTTAAATGTATTTTTGGTTTTTCCGCAGTGAGCCTTGGTCTGTTTCTGCTTACCTGGCCACGTGTAGTTGGCGATCTTTCCACAAACACGGTATTGTATACAGTTTATTTCTTGGTTTTCCTTGGAGGAATAGTCCGTGCATTTCTGGGACCAACTATTTTTTCGTTGTTCTCATTATTGGTTCCTAAAAAAGTATATCCAAATGCAGCCACTTGGAGCAGTTCTATGTGGCAAATGGGATCAGTTGTAGGTCCAGCGGTGGGTGGATTCTTTATTCATTGGATTGGGGTACATTGGTCTATGTGTTTTGTTTTTGCGTTTTCGATAATGGCTTTGTTGCTATTGTTACAGATTCCAAAGAAGCCTATTATGAACCCAAATATTGGAGAGCCTGTAATGAAAAGTTTAAAAGAAGGTATCAAGTTTGTGATGAACACTAGGGTAATCTTGGGAGCACTTACTTTAGATATGTTTGCTGTGCTGTTTGGAGGAGCTGTAGCGTTACTTCCTATTTATGCACAGGACATTCTTAAAGTAGGCCCAGAAGGTTTTGGAATACTTCGTGCAGCTCCTGCAGTTGGTGCTTTGTTAATTATGTTTACTTCAGCACATTTTCCGCTTAATAAAAATGCGGGTAAAAAACTGCTTGCCGCCATCTTTGGTTTTGGTATATGCATCATTGTGTTTGGAGTTTCCACTTGGTTTTGGGTTTCTGTAATAGCACTTTTCTTAAGCGGTGCTACAGATGGAATTTCTATGGTTATCCGCTCTACAATCTTACAACTTCGAACCCCAGACGCTATGCGTGGGCGTGTGGCTTCCGTTAATTCTATGTTTGTTGGGTCTTCCAATGAATTGGGAGCTTTTGAAAGTGGGCTTACCGCAAAATTAATGGGAACTGTAACCGCTGTTGTTTTTGGTGGTGGGATGACATTGCTTACTGTGCTGGGCACAGGAGCATATTTTCCAAAACTGCGAAATCTTGATTTGCGAAAGGATTTGGAAGAACACGAGCGGGAATAACTGCATCTTGCTAGAAAGTATTCCTTTTTTATTAAGATTTAAAATTAATAACTTGAAAACTTCAAAGTGGCTACTTCTATATCGTCTTCGTCTTTATCCAGTCTAACCAGAGTTACTTCCTTCTTTTCATTTTTTCTTCCGTAATTGGTGAAGAGGGTTACTTTTAGAATAGTAGGGCCAGAAATCTTTTGCACATTGTCTGCGTAATAATCTATCAGAATGCTATAGTTTCCTTTGATGGCTTTTTTCAGCATATAGGTTTCTGGGCCGTAACCATCTGTCATGTCTTCAGATATTTGGCCGCCAATTTTTGTTTCATCGTTTTGATAAAATGCTTTTTCGCCATTTGGATCTATTACCCAAAGATCTATATCTGTATCATTATGATTCCAATCTATAACAATCCGAACGTCTAAAGGTATTTTCGGAAATTTCTTTTTCTCATCTTTTGAGAGTTTTAGTTTTCTGCCGTATTTATTCACAAGCCTTGTAAGTTCCACGGATGCAATAAACTCTATACCGTAATATCTTTCAGATGGGTCTTTCTCAAGCAATTCGCCTTTATGGATTCTATACAAAAGATCAAAGCTTTCTCTAATCTGTCCATTTTGCTCGTATGCTAAAGCAAGGTCTCTGTATGATTGTGGTTCTTCGGGTCTTAACTCAAGTACTTTTCTATAGACATATACTGCCAGTTCATATTGCTTAAAATATTCAAGTTTATAAGCCAATGCTTTCAGCAATTCATGGTTATCCAATTCTACTTCTATTAAATTTGTGACAATACGGTAAGCAAGTTCTTGGCTTCCTTTGTTATAAAAGAAATCTGAAACATCCAGAAAAAAGGACGGGCTATTGGAGTATTGATCCCTTATTTGAAGGTACTTTTGATACGCTGCTTCAGTATTTGGCTCTTGTTTAAGTATTGTTAAATATGGAGTTTCGGGGTTCCATGCTTTCAACTCAATTTTTTCTTCAATTTGTTTAGCTACTTCTTCAATGGCGGCTTGATTTGTTTTTAAACCTTCTTTGGTGGTCACAATTATCAATCCATTGACGGCGCGAGAACCGTAAAGTTTGGCAGCATTTTCTCCACTAAAAACCTGAATGTATTCAATATCTTCTGGATTTAAATTTTCTATGGTATAAGTTGACAAAGGAACGCCATCAACAATATATAAGGGTTGGGAGTCTGTAACGGCGGCAGCTCCCCGAATCATTATAGTTGGATTTTCGGAAGGATCTTTTTTAGCCGAAATACCCGCCGCTTGGCCCGATAAGGACTCTGATACGATTGAAGTTACTGAAGAAGTCATAACAGTTCTTTCTCGGCTTACACCATAACCCGTAACCACAACCTCATCCAAAGAAGACCCGGGATTCAAAACAATGTTTATTTTATTTTTGTCTGACACGTATATTGTTTGGCTTTCAAACCCTACGTAGGAAAAGTCCAAAATATCATCTTCTTCAGCATTAATACTGAAATTGCCGTCAAAGTCAGATTGTGTACCACGGTTTGTCCCTCTAACAATAGCGTTTGCGCCAGGTAAGGGAAGACCAGTATCGTCTGTAATAATTCCTGAAACTGTCCTTTTGGTTGAATCTAAAGCAATGGTTCTTATTTGTGGGTTTATAGGAATAATTTGGTCGTTATCAGAAGCCTCTGTTTGAGTGCTATTTGATGGATTGACAGCAGTTGAATTGTTTTGCGTATTATTAGTAGTTTGATTGTTCTGCGCTGCTAACTTTTTGGTATTTTTTATTTCCTTCTCAGGGAACGTAGTATTATACCATTCCAAAATTTCTTCATAATATTCAGCGATTTCTTCTTTTCTTTCCTGTAAACCTTCGTTTATGTCATCTTTATTTTCGGCAATTTGGGCAAGCCGCTCTTTGTATTCTGCCATCAATTCCTTAGGGGGCTCTATTTTGTAGCGAACATAATCTTCAATTCTGTCCAAAACTATCATTGACGTAAAATCTGTAATTAAATGATGCTGAATTGCTAAAGCTATAATTTCATCTTTGTTTTCTGTTTTGTTTTCGTTAAGGTTATTCAACTTCTGTTTTGCCCAAAGCCGTTCAACTAATTTTAAAGGATTTGATTTATTTATCGAAGTTTTTATTCTATCTGTCACTTTGCCATTATAGCCAAAAAGCAATTCAATTTCAGTGTTTTTTGAAAAAATTCCTGCTATTGCAAAATCACTGGTTACGTTACTGTTTTTATATGGAAACACTTCTGAAAGGAAATTATTTTCAGCAATCCCTAAAAATTGATAGGTTTCTGTTTTTAAAATTTTAATTGCTTCGGAATAGGGGAGGCGCAACAGATTTATATAATTGCCACCAGAAACGGTAGCAATGCTGTTTAGGTTTTCGTGGTTTGCTGAAACCAAACTATTTATAGTATAAATGGGTTGTTTTTTTGACAAATGAAGTTCGCCCAAGTTGGAGAGCCCATCTGTAAATAACAGAATCTCGTCTGACCGAAGTTTCAATTCATTAAGAATACTGAAGGAAGTTCCGCCATCATATTTTGTGTTTTTAATGTTTTTCTCAAGTTCTTTGAAATCGCAGTCATGAATGTCTATTTGTTTGTTCTCAATCACTGCATTGCTAAAGGAAACAAATTGAACTTCCACATTTTGAAGGTAACTGAAGTATTCGCGAAGCAAATCAATTTCCGCTTCCGCATTTCTGTTTTTCATAGAATAGGAAGCATCATAAAGGATGGTTATTTTTTTAGGTTTTTCTTTTAAGCGGGAATTGGGTTGAAGTGTTTTATGAAGATAGAAATAGTTGTTGTAGCTAAGAGCGGCTTCTTTTGAGGTATCACTCGGCACTTGAACCACGATCGGGCTTGCTGGCGCAAAATCTTGTTTGTTCAGTCGGGCTTTATAGCCACCTCCTTCTTGTTTAAAATAGAAACCGGAATAATTATTATTCTTAATATTAGGAACGTCAGTGCCTCCAGATATTGCTATGTTTACAGAAAATGAGTCAAGTTTTTTAGAGATTCCCAAAGGCAGTTCATAGGTATGAAGGTTTCCCGAAGAAAAAAGTTCTTGCTCGTAGGTAACAACAATTCGTTTGTAAGCATTGGGAAGGATTGGATAAACTCTGGCTTTGTAATTATCCCCCTGTACTTTTTCAAGCAATGCAGGGTCGATATTTTGTCGGATAGTGCTCTCATATGCAACTCTAGCCAATTCTTTTTCTACTACCACGGCTTCACGAAGTTTTCCGTTCAACTCCATTGCAAAACGAGATACGGCTTGCCCTTCACCCAATGGAAAAGCCAATTCGCCTTCTAAGGTTTGGTCAACTTCGTTGTAGAATTTCATATCATAGGTTGTCTGGGCAAAATTACCTGTGATGGTGACGTCAATTTTTAAACTGCTCAGTTTTAATTGGCTTGAATCTTTAAGCGTAATTTTCGGGTTTTGTTGTGCAAGAGAAATGATACTAAGCAAAAACAGCGGGAGTGAAAATAATTTTTTCATGGTTGGTGGTTTTAGAATTTACAGTAAAACTCTAAAGAAGCTACATCAAATAAAAAGACGAATGAGGGAAGTTATATTTTCAATTAGGGAAATAAAAAAAATGTAGAATATTTTTTTACTTATTAAAATTCAACTTTTTGAAAGTTCCAAGCGATGTATGGATTGGTTGAAAGTTTCACTTTTATAAATTATCCCTCAGAATCATAAAACCATTCCTCAGCCTGTACAATTGCTTGCTGAATGGCTTTTTCTTCTGAAAGCCCCCCTTTCTCCATTAACAGGTGTGCAATTTCTAAAGCTTTTTGTCTTACTTGTGGTGTCAACCCATCGAGTGCTGGCTTGAAATTTTCGAATATCCAGTTCATGTTACTAATTGAAAGTATTAATTTTCTTAAAAGTAATACTTAAATAGTTTATTTTAAAAGAACAAGCATATTATAAAAAAATCATAAAGCTGATTCAATAATTCTGAAAGGATATGCTTCCTGCATTTTTTTCAAATCATCTCCAGTCATTTCTTTTGCATTGGTTTTTAAAACTTCGGAAACATATTTTTCCCGAAGTTCAAAATAAGCCTTTGCAATTTCATCCTGAACGGAAATGAAATTTTGGTATGGCGCTTCGCGATGGATTGTCAAAGAAATTGATGCTTTTTTTGGATTATCGGAAGACTCCGAAAGCTTTTCGCCTTTGCAGTATTTGCAGGATAGGTCACCATTGTTATCAATGAAATCTTTTAATAGATTTTTTAATTCTTCAATATTCGTAGTCACTTCATTAGCCATGATTTCGCCCTTTTCATTGACGCTTATGCTAAAAATATTATTCTTTTTTAGTGGAATATTGCATTCAGCGCCGGGAGGGCAAGGTTGCGGAAGATCTCTTACAATACCTTTATCGTTGCGAATCATCGAGGTTGCCAAAAAGAAAATTAAAAGCAAAAAAGCGATGTCGGCCATACTGCCAGCGTTTACGGAGGGCATATTGGAATTTCTCATAATTAAAAATGGTTTTAGTGTTCTCTTTTCAGAAAACAATAAAAGTGCCACAATAAAATGGTTTTGAGAATTTCCTAACTCTATCAAAAAAATAATTAAAACGAATTATTTAGAGTAGTTCAAGTAAAAGAAGAAATGATTTTAATATAAAATTTAAAAACCTGAGGGAGCGGGAACCGTTTTGGTTTCTTGATTATTCATATTTACACTTACATCTTCCAAGGATTTAGCAATAAATCCATTTCTGAAAATAATCAAATTTATATAAAGATCAATTGCTGTGTCAACATCTGCACTATTTCTAAATGTGCTGTCATTTATAAAACCTTTTATATGCCACGTTTGGGTAGTATTATCTATATATGCATAGATTTGATACCCCTCAATATTACTTTCGGCCAAATTACTATGTATTGTAATATTGGTATCGTTTGTTCCTGTCACCAAAAAATAAAATCCTTGTACTGTGACTAGATAATCATTTGCTGAAATTTTGGAATCATAATTTTGAAGTCCAATTGCATTGGTGTTTCTAAAAACGAACTGAACGTAGTTTATGGGGCCATATTTACTTTGGTCAATATCATATTTAACTATTTGTTCATCCGTTTTTTTAATCAATAATTTAGCCCCTCTAATTTGGGGGTAATCTCCAGGATTTTCCAAAAACAACTTCTTTCCCACCAATACGCTTCCTGTTACATCTAATGTAGCAGTAGGGTTTGGGTTGTTGATTCCCACTTGCGCTACTAAAAATGCACTATTAAACATTAAAAAAAATAAATGAAAGTAGTTAAATTTAAGCATCAGCTTTAGTTATAAATTAGGTATTGAGGAAGCTACACCTGTATTTGATCCATTAAGGTTTGTTGTTATTACAGGCATATTTCTGAAATAGGATTTATCATATACAATAAACGTTATGTAATACTTTATTCCTTCGGTGGTGTTGGTAAGATCTAGAAATCTATTTCGGATCTCTAAATGCCATGTTCCATTTAGTATAAAAGTTCTTATAACAAAAGCACCTATAGAGGTGGTGGAAGACGTAGGTGTTTTCCTTATAGCATCACCAACATATCTAAAATTTGCTACACCCACAATATATTTATTGGAATCATATTGTAAATCTACATCGGTAAGATTGTCTAAATTTATATTTTCGAATTTATAATTAACCACATTAATGGGAGCGACGGTAAGTGAATCTACATTCAGTACTGTAATTTCTCCAGCGGGAGACGAATTTGTAAGTCGTGTTAATAATTTAAAGTTTTCGTCAGTGATTTTTACCGTGGGTAAAGGCCCAGTCATAAACTCTTGCTGTACTAGCAGGGAGCCATTAATATCTAAATCGGCTTGAGGGTTTAGCGTGCCAACTCCTACTTGGGCAAAGCCGATGTTTATAATAAAAAGCAGTAGAAATGTAATTTTATTCATATCATTCAATCTATTATGGGAGTACTTGCACTTCCGTTAGAACCATTATTCATTGGTATGTTTACTGTTCCAAATTGTTTGGAAAGATCTTTTGAGTAAATGAGGGTGGTTATTGTCCAAGTGCCAATTTCGGTTGAATTTTTATTGTTCGCAGAAGGATAATCCGCAATAATATGCCAAGTTCCATTTTTTATAAAAGCAGAAGTATAGGGAATGCTGGAATTGCGCCCTTCATTTGTATTCATAATTAGCTCCCGATTAAAATGGGCTGAAATAGTATTTAATACATATTCTGATGCATTCACATTTGTATCAAAATCAAGTACCCAATCCAGATTTGGATTTTCAATTACGTATACTTGAATATACCCCAAAGCTGCGCCTGTAGGATTGCTTACATCCAATGTTTTTATAAAATCTAGATTATCTTGAATTAGAAATGTAGAGGTATCTAAATCTTTGAGCGTATTGATTTGATTAATTTCAATAGAATCAGAGATTTTCATACTTCCAGCAACCTCTAGCGCCTTACGCGGAGAAGTTGTGTTTATACCAACTTGTGAATGAACTTTATATAAAGTGCACAACCAAAATAAACCTATATAAAAAAAAACTGTTTTGTAGGTCATTGCTTACAGACTTTGTAACGTAAATTTACCTACTAACTTGGTGAATATCTAATGATTATTGTTAAAATTTACACTTTATCGATATAAATATGTTTTTTACCGATAAAAAATAATATTTTCAGAAAAAACGTTAAAATATTTAATCTATATTTTTTATTCTATTAATTGAGAATTGTATAAAAAAATTATTCTTGAAAATAAAAGATAAATGGTAATTTTAAATTTCTGAATATTTAATAAATGATAAAGAATAAAGAAGATCATATAATTTTTGGGTTTAACCTATACTTAAAACATATCGCTGGAATTTCTGAAGATATAGCTGAAAAATTATATTCCAATCTTCAAAAGAAAGAATTTAAAAAGGGGGATATACTTTTAAAAAAAGGAGATGTGTGTAAGCATTCATTTTTTGTTGAAAAAGGCCTGTTGCGATCCTATATGCTGGATGAGGATGGAAAAGAGCACGTAATACAGTTTGCTCCTGAAAACTGGTTTATTGTGGATAGGAGTAGTGTGTATTTTAATGATGCTTCTGAAAGTTATATTGAAGCCATTGAAGATACAGATGTGGTTTTTATTGGTGAAGATTTTATGTGCCACGCAGCCGAAGTAAGTTCAATTTTTGGTCGTTACAATGATAAATTATTGCATAATCACATTCGACAAATGCAAAAAAGGATCAACTTATTGCTAGGTGCTACTGCCGAAAAGCGCTATTTGAGTTTTATTGAAATGTACCCAGATTTATTGCTCCGCGTCCCACAATGGATGATCGCTTCCTATTTAGGAATTACACCAGAAAGTCTTAGCCGTGTTCGTAAGGAATTGGCTCATAAAAACTTTAAGCCTAGTTAGTCGGGGAGTGTTACAAAATCTGTTTCTCCGGGTATTTTTGAGAAACGTTGTGCTTTCCAATCTTCCCGTGCTTTTTCAATAGTTGCTTTTTCTGAAGCCACAAAATTCCAGTGAATGTGTCGGTCTTCGGGAAAAGGATCACCTCCAAAAATATAAATAGTTGTATTATCTGCCATTTCAAATTCACATAGTTTGCTGTCGTTTGCAACTAGAATTTGCTTGGGTTCGTATTTATTTCCTTCGCTATACACATTTCCTTCTAAAATATACAAACCACTTTCGCCAAAAAGATAATCACCAAGTTTTATTGTTCTTTTCTTACCACTTTTTAATTCCAAAAAATAAAGATTGCTGTGTACCGGAACAGGTGATTTTTTTCCAAAAACCTCCCCAGCAATAACTTTTATTGAAACACCATCTTTTTCAAAGTGTGGGATTTCGTTTTTTTTTGTGTGGTGAAAAACGGGTTCCATACTTTCCATATGCTTTGGAAGCGCCACCCAAATCTGCAAGCCGTGGAGTGATTTTTTTGTATTCCGAAGGTTTTCTGGCGTTCTTTCAGAATGTACTACTCCTTTCCCCGCAGTCATCCAATTTACGGCTCCTGGTGTAATTTCAACTTCTGATCCTAAGCTGTCACGATGCATAATACTTCCTTCAAAAAGATAGGTTAGTGTAGAAAGTCCAATGTGGGGATGTGGCGGAACGTCAAGATTTTGTGTTTCATCCATAGTTACGGGACCCATATGATCTATAAATGCAAATGGACCAACCATTCGTTTTTCGCGGAAAGGCAACAAGCGACCAACCATGAAGTTGCCAATGTTGGCGGCGCGTTCTGGGATTATTGTTTTGAGATTTGACATAGCTTTAAATTTAAAAAGGATGGTTTGCTAGGTCTCCACTGCGCTCGACCGGACAAAAACATCCTCTAAGATAATTACTTTTTATTATTCTAAATATCCAAATTTACCCATATTGAAATCACTTATTGCCTGAATAATTTCGCTTCGGGTGTTCATCACAAAAGGGCCATGGGCGGCAATGGTTTCGTTTATAGGCTCACCGCTAAGTATTAAGACTACTGCGTCATCACTTGCTTCAATAGTGAATTGTTCACCATCATTTTTAAACAAGCCTAAGCTATCGGTTTTAATTTCTTCAGAATTGTTCACTTTTATGTTTCCTTCAACCACTAAAATTGCGGTATTGTAGTTTTCAGGGAAACTGAACGTTGCTTTTCCGCCTTTATTCAATTTAGCGTTTAACATATGTACTGATGTAAAAGTAAAAGCAGGTCCTTTTTCACCGTTGTATTCTCCAGCGATTACCTCCACAATTCCGGCATTATCGGGCAGTTCTACTTTTTTCATTTCTGCATTTGTAATACCTTGGTATTTAGGGGCGCTCATTTTGTCTTTTGCAGGAAGATTCACCCACAATTGCACCATTTGAAAGTAACCGCCAGCTTTACTGAATTCTTCTTCGTGATATTCTTTGTGAAGAATTCCCGAAGCAGCCGTCATCCATTGCACATCACCTTCACCGATTACGCCACTGTTGCCGGCGCTATCATGGTGGGCAACGCTACCTTTATAAGCAATGGTAACAGTTTCAAAACCTCTATGCGGATGCACGCCCACGCCGCGAGGCTGATCTGTGGGAGGAAAGTAAAACTTGCTGTTGTAATCCATCATAATAAATGGATCCATTCTTTCAAAACCTTCCTGGATTCCAGAAGGAATATATTGATGTACTCTAAACCCATCGCCGACCATATGTGGTGCGGGCGGTGTCAATACGCGTTCTATTTGTCGTGTTTTCATTGTTAATTATTTTATACTGTAAAATTACATGGTAAATAACTGTATTGCATTGATGTATGTTAAGTAATATCCAATATGAAATGTGCTATATTTAATAATTCGTTTTAAAACAAATCGAGAACTTCATTTGTAATAAACGAAGCTCTCGATTCTTAAAAGAGGGGTAGTAAAATTTTGAAAATTATTGTTTTATAAACTGAAGCGAAGCAATCAACTTCACTTTATCGCTTACCACAACGTTTCCCGCTTCTGTAACTGCGTTCCAAGTAAGGTCGAAATCTTTTCGGTTTATTTGACCCTCAAATTCAAAACCAGCTTTTGTTTGTCCGTAGGGGTCAACAGCAGTTCCGTTGTATTCGGTGTCCAATGTTATTTCTTTGGTAATACCTTTTATGGTTATATCACCTATCATTTTGTTGCCATCAAAAGATTTTGATATAAAGGTCAGTTTCGGATTCTTTTCAGCTCCAAAGAAGTCATCACTCTTTAAATGATTGTCTCGGTCTTTATTATTTGTGTTTACTGAATCAATTTCTGCTGAAAATGTAAAATTTGCATTTTTGAAGTCACCATTAGAAGTTTCTACTTTTCCATCAAATTTATCAAAACTACCCGTTACGGTAGAAATCATCATATGTTTTACTTTAAAATTGATTTCTGAATGCGTACCATCAATACTCCAAATTGTTTTTGTGTTTTTGTCCATAGCTCTAATTTTTAGTTATTAATTATTTATGGCACAAAGTTATGGTTGGTAATGAACCCCCACATTGATGTATGATAAGAAATTAAAAAAGGAAGTTTTAAGGAATGGTTTTTTGAATAAAGATTTATTTATTTAACTCTTCCAGCAATTGGTCGTAATCTTCAATTTTCACGTGAAGTACTCCACTCAAGCTAATGATAGGAGTGGTTACCGAATCTATTTTTACCGTAGAATTTGTAAATGCTGGAGCAAGCTGACTTTTCAATTCAGGTTTTTCAGAAAAGCGATAGGAAGTATATAAATATGGGCTTTTTTCAAGGCTTGAAACAAGGCTGTCACAAGTAGCGCAGTTTTCGGGAATATATACAATCACTTTCTTTTTGGGCTCTATTTTGATAGCTTCATACTCTCTGGGTAGCGCTCGTCGGGAAAGGCTATCGTTTACTTCCAATTTATAGGTGTAATTTGCTCTTTTTCCTCTCTCAACAAACAAATTTGTTAGCAATACCTTCGAAGCTGCCGGAACTCGTATCATTCGCGGTTTACTCTTGCTTTGGCGGAAGTTGGTTCCTTCCACGGTTATCATAACGTCTAAATCCTGTTCGTTTTTATTCAAAGCATAGAGAAATAATCGATTTGCCTTTGTTTCTTCAACAATTTCTATTGGTCTTTCTTGTGAAAATAGGGGAGTACAGCTTGTTAAAACAATAAGTATAAAGAGTAATTTTTTAAGCATTGAAGAATGTTTTTAGGGTTCTCGAAGATATAAATTTCAAAGGGAATTCAAAAAATATTTATGTGAAATGCAAAATTTTTAGAATAGAAAAAATAGGCATAAAAATGATTAGCCTCGTTACAACTAAAATATGTGGGCAACTTTATGAATCTATTAAGAAAGCATATACAAAACATATCGACTTAGTATCCGTATATATTATATAACCAACATTAAAAAATAACAGAGATGAAGAGCTATTTATTAAAAACGATTATACTTTCTTTCGGTTTATTGGTAAGTCTTGTACCGATTTCTTGCCAAAATAACGAAAAAAAAGATGCCGATAAAGCAATGAACAGTAAAGAAGAATCAATGGATGCGTCAAATGAAACTGCAATGGATAAGCAATTTCCAAAAGCAAAGCCTGACACCGAATGGAAAAAAGAACTTACACCAAACCAATACGAAATAATGGTTAAAAAAGGAACTGAAGCACCTTTCAACAATGCATATTATGATAACCATGAAAAAGGTATTTATGTAAGTGCCGCAACTGGCGAACCCTTGTTTAGCAGTGAAGATAAATTTGAATCAGGCACGGGGTGGCCTTCATTCACAAAACCAATTAATGACGATGCAGTGGTTTGGGTAAAAGACAACAGTCTTGGAATGACCCGAGATGAAATCGTTGAAAAATCAACAGGACTACATTTGGGTCACGTTTTTAAAGATGGGCCAGAACCAACAGGTTTAAGATATTGCATGAATTCAGCAGCGCTGAAATTTATAAAGCAGGACTAAATAACTCCCCAATTATAGTTCTGCTTGAAGGCCTCTCTCGGGAGGCTTTTTTTAATGGAAATAATTTCGTTTTTGCATTTGAATTAATTTGCCAATAAGTTACGAACATAGAACCAATATAAACTATGCCAAAACTGCTATAGTAACCGCAATTATAAAACTTAAAGAATTTAAAAGCTTACGTAAGTGTGAAAAATGATTTAAATAGTAAATAGTCCTTTACTTTAACCATTTTTATGATTTTAACTATTTAATTTACTGTACCTTTGTCGATCCCGGATGAACAATAATTAAAATCCAGCTAGGTACACCAATAAAAAAACAAGTAACATATAACTAATTCAAAAGTCATCCGCCTACCGTGGATGGCTTTTTTTATTCAAAAAAACAAATGGCAAAGTCGCAGCAGACATATAGTAAGAAAGAAAAAGAGAAAGCTAAACTTAAAAAGCGAGAAGAAAAGCAAAAGAAAAAAGAAGCCCGAAAATCTGAAAAAACACCGGGTATTGATTTCGTTTATGTAGATTATAATGGAAATCTGGTTGACACTCCGCCAGATCCCTCTATGAAAGTAGAAGTTGACGCTGAAGATATTGTATTAGGAATTCCTAAGCAGGAAGAAGGCGATCGTGAAGCCTTTGATCCAGTTAGAAAAGGAAAGGTTTCGTTTTATGATTCCTCGAAAGGTTTCGGCTTTATTGTTGATAATGAGAACAGTGAAAAATATTTTACCCACGTTAGTGGAATCATTGATGAAATCACAGAAAACGACAACGTTTCCTTTGAACTTGAAAAAGGGCAACGCGGAATGAATGCCGTGAAGGTTACCAAAATCTAAACCTCGAGTTTATAAATAAAAAAATCCCGCATTTGCGGGATTTTTTTATTTAACCAAACTAATAACTATTTGGTTAAATCGTTCGCTTCTTTTTTTAGATCGCTTGTCTCTCTTTTAGCAGCATTTTTAAGCTGTTCGTATTTGTCAGAGATAGTATCTTCAACTTCTCCAGCTTTCTCTTTTATTTTTCTGCCGGTTTCGTTTGCTTTATCCTTAAGTTTTTGTTTTTCTTCAGCTGACATGTTTTTGTATTTCCAAAATGCAAATGCGCCACCTGCAATTCCTAGTAGGGCTAATATTCCTTTTCCTTTATTGTTCATGTTGTTTTTTTTAGTTTATGTGAAGATACGGCTTTAATTATTGCTCAAATAATTCTGGATTTACTTTAATATTTATTTAATACTAAAACACTAAATTTTACAAAAAATTCACAATTTTCTATTTTAAAAGCGGCAGGAAATTATAAATGTTGGCGTTATATAATTTCTAATCAAAATATTGTAAATTTAAATTCAATTCCTAAATTTTCAAAAATGAAGTTTTCTTTACAGCCTTTTAAATATATTTTCTTCATCCAATTTTTGGTTTTTTTAATGTGTAGTCCTGTAGTTTTTTCACAAAATATATCAAAGAAGGATTTTCGTGAAAGCCACCATGAAGTTCAGGATGACCCATACATTCCTGTTTCCCGTGCCACAATGCAACGAAGCCCTGCCTATAATGTAACTGCACCAAATTATTTCACAAGACAAGTAAATGTGGATGAAAACGGCAATAATATTATTGGGGATGCCGGCAATGAAACTTCCATCGCCATTGATCCCACAAATCCAAACCGGATTGTTATAGGTTGGCGGCAATTTGATACCGTAACCAGTAACTTCCGACAAGCTGGAAATGGCTATTCATTGGATGGCGGATTGACTTGGATATTCCAAGAAGTACTTGAACCAGGTATTTTCCGTTCTGATCCTGTTTTGGATTTTGATGCAGACGGGAATTTTTATTATAACTCATTGACCAACGATCCTGATTTTTTCTGTTCCGTATTTAAAATAACCGATGGCAGCCAAAATTGGGGTGCTCCAGTGCCCGCAAAAGGGGGAGACAAACAGTGGATGCGTGTGGACCGAACTGACGGGATTGGTGAAGGAAATAATTATTCCTCTTGGAATTCTTTTTTCAGTACTTGCACGGGCGCTTTCACTCGTTCTACGGATGGGAGCAATACCTTTGAAGATTGTATTTTTATTGATAGTGATCCTGTTTGGGGGACTTTGGCTGTAGATGCTGAAGGCACACTATATATAAGCGGAACTTCATCCTCTGGAATTATTCTTGTAAAATCCACTTCGGCTAAAGATCCATCCAGCAATGTTACGTGGGATAATGTTTCACAAGTGGATTTGGATGGAGACTTAGACGTATTTGTAGCAGTCAATCCAGCAGGACTAATGGGGCAGGCGTGGGTAGATGTAGATGTTTCCAGTGGACCTGGCAGGGGAAATGTATATGTAGCTGCTTCAGTGTCCCGTTTTTCGAATAATGACCCTGGCGATGTTATGTTCGCAAAAAGTACCGATGGAGGTAATACTTTTCAGCCACCAGTTAGAATAAATACAGATACTGGAACTGCGGCCTATCAATGGTTTGGAACAATGTCAGTTGCTCCCAATGGTCGGATTGACGTAATTTGGTTGGACACACGTGATGCTACTAACGGAATTGATTCAGTGCTCTATTATTCCTTTTCTGATGATCAAGGCGAAACGTGGTCAGAAAATGTGCCTTTTTCTGAGCCATTTGACCCATCAGTAGGCTATCCACAGCAGGGCAAAATAGGAGATTATTTTGATATGGTAAGCGATGACGACTATGCACACCTTGCATGGGCTAATACGCTGAATGGAGGGCAGGATGTTTACTATACCCGCATATCGCCCGATGGTATTCTAAATGTTGAGGATTTTGCTACGAATAATTTTCAACTAATATGTTACCCGAATCCTTTTACTGAAGAAACATCCTTGGAATTTAGTATTGATGGAACAGAAAATGTAAAAATAGACGTATTTGATATTCGAGGCAGAAAATTGAAAACACTACTTGATGAAGCGGTTTCAGGAAAGCAGAATATTACTTGGAATGGCACTAGTGAGAATGGAGCAAAACTTACTTCAGGGCTCTATTTTATTACATTAAAATCTGAAACGAAAACGGCAAATCTGAAAGTTTTGTTGAATTAATTTTGTAAATTTAAGAATCAAAAGAGGAATATTTAAATATATGATTCACAGTAAATAAGCAAGTCCAAACTTCAAAAAAATGTTTGGCGAATTACATCTGAAAAAAATATAAACTAAAACATAAATACAGATGAAAATATATGACGACAAACACATTAAAAATGTAGTCTTTGTAGGCGCACATAACAGCGGAAAGACTACACTTGCCGAAACGATGCTTTTTGAAGCCGGCCTCATAAATCGTCGCGGAACAGTTGAAACCAAAAACACAGTATCTGACTACCACGATGTTGAACACGAACGTGGCAACTCCATCTTCGCAACGCCGCTACACACTGAATGGCGCAATTACAAAATTAACATTATAGACACACCTGGTTTGGACGATTTTATAGGTGAAATAATTTCTTCCATTCGCGTTGCAGATACTATTGTTACTGTACTGAACGCACAGCAAGGCGTAGAAGTAGGTACAGAGATTATTTGGAATTACATCGATAAATATCACAAACCAACACTTTTTGTGATAAACCAAATAGATCATATTAATGCAAAGTTTGATGAAAGTTTTAAGAGCATAAAAAACTTGGTGGGTAATAATGCGGTAAAAATCCAATACCCTCTAGTTGTTGATGGCGCACAGTGCATTATTGATGTACTGAAGATGAAAATGTACAAGTTCCCCCCAGATGGAGGAAAACCTGAAAAGTTGGAAATTCCTGATGACCAGAAGGAATTGGCTAACGAATTGAATAATGAACTGATAGAAAAAGCTGCAGAAAATGATGAAACATTGATGGAGCTTTTTTTTGATAAGGGAACTTTGAATGAAGACGAAATGCGCGTAGGTATTAAAGCTGGAATGTTGAATCACGAGCTTTTCCCAGTGTTTTGCGTTTCAGCTTTAAATGATATGGGTACAGGTAGGTTGATGGGATTTATAGATAATGTTGCTCCAGCCGCTGCTGACTTAAAACCCGAGCAAAGCGTTGAAGGGAAAGAAGTAGTTTCGTCAAAAGAAAGTCCAACTGCACTTTTTGTTTTTAAGACAGTATATCAGCCTAACTTGGGACAAATCACTTTCTTCAAAGTAATGAGTGGGGAAGTGTGTTTAAACGATAAACTAACAAATTCCAAAAATGGAGAAACTGAGGTGATAAACCAACTTTTCATTATGGATGGAAAGGAGCGACAGCCTGTAAACAAGTTGACGGTTGGCGATATTGGCGCCACTTTAAAACTTAAATACACAGAAACAAATGACACATTAGCTTCGCCAAAGAATATTATTACCATAAAACCTATTAAATTTCCTCAGCCGCGAATAAAAAAGGCAGTGTTTGCGGTGAATACAAAGGATGAAGAAAAGCTCAGTGATTCTTTAAAAAAAATACACAGCCAAGACCCAACAGTAGAAATCTCCTTTTCAAAAGAAGCCAAACAACTCATTCTTTCCTGCCAAGGCGAACTACATCTTGCTACTATTGATTGGACTTTGAACAATATTTACGGTGTGGAAGCAAGGTTTGAAAAACCCAAAATCGCTTTCCGTGAAACCATTCAACGGTCATCTACTTCAAACTATAGACATAAAAAACAATCAGGTGGTTCTGGTCAGTTTGCAGAGGTTCATCTAAAGATTGAACCGTGGCATGAAAATATGGAGGAGCCTCAAGGTTTCAACATTCGGGGAAAAGAGGAGGTGGATCTTTCTTGGGGAGGAAAACTAGTTTTCTATAACTGTATCGTGGGCGGAGTGATAGACCAACGGTATTTGCCATCAATAATGAAAGGTGTTTTGGAGGTAATGGAAGAGGGGCCTTTGGTGCGTTCCTATATCCGTGATGTGCGGGTGATGGTTTATGATGGAAAAATGCACTCTGTAGACTCCAATGATATTTCCTTTAAAATTGCAGGAGCTCATGCATTCAAAGAAGCATTTTTAAACGCAAACCCCAAACTTTTAGAACCTGTTTTGGAGCTTATCGTAAAAGTGCCTGACGAAATGGTGGGCAATGTAATGACCGATTTGCAGGCGCGCCGTTCGATGATTCAAGGTGTGGAAAGCAATAATAACTATCAAGTTTTAAAATGTTTGACACCTGAAGCCGAACTACATGGTTTTTCAACAGACCTACGTTCATTGACGCAAGGAAGAGCGACTTTTAAATCCTCGTTTTCGTCCTATAAATCAGTTCCGGTCAACGTTCAAAAAGAATTAGTTAACCAATAGCTAAACATATTTTACTATTTGAAAAAAAATGTCTTTGTACGTTCAAACTGTGACTATATTTGCCAAAAATTAATTTATGTCACAGCGGGTTTCTGAAATGGAAACTTCCGAGCGGGAAGAAGTAGTTAAATCAAAGCAGGATATGCTAGATGCTGAATTGAAGAATGAAATCAATTCGGAGGAAATAGCGAAATGTATCGCCATTCTTGATTATTTGAACAATAATACCGACCAAATATTCGAGATTCCGAAAGAGCAACGAACCGCATTAATAAAAGCTTCTGGTCAATTTTCACGACCTAATCGTGAGGAATTTTCCCGAAGAAAGAAAGATGCAAAGAAAGCTGAAAAGCGAAAGCAGGCTAATAAAGACAGAACAACACGAAAAGAGACAGGAATTAGAAGTGCTCGTGAAAATGTAGTGTTTGTAGCTCCAAAACTATTGCAGGGCGTTGATTTGTCTTCAAAGAAAGAACTGGAACTTGAAACACCACGTAACTGCTACGTTTGTAAAACCCTTTACACAAGATTGCATCACTTTTACGACACAATGTGCACTGAGTGTGGGGATTTTAACTATGCCAAGCGATTTCAAACTACAGATTTAACAGGACAGGTAGCTGTTATGACGGGTTCGCGTTTAAAAATTGGATATCATATATCCTTAATGTTGCTTCGAGCGGGAGCCACCGTGGTTGCTACCACTAGATTTCCTGCAGATTCAGCCTACCGTTTTGCGCAAGAGGAAGACTTTCACCAATGGGCAGACCGATTGAAGATTCACGGTTTGGATCTTCGGCATATTCCCAGTGTAGAGATTTTCTGCAATTATATAGAGCAGAAACATGAAAACCTTGATATCCTCATAAACAACGCGGCTCAAACCGTTCGGAGACCAGCGGGATTTTACCAACATCTGATGGCGAAGGAGGAAATGCCTTTTGAAGAGTATCCTCAATTCGTGAAAGATTTGTTGCAGGATCATATGAATTGTTTACAGGAATTGAAAACACTTTCAGCAGATATTGGCAAAAACCCAAACAAGAATTTGCCTGTAACTTGGCATGGCTCTGAACCAGGAATAGGTATTCGAGCTTCAGCAAAGCTTTCGCAGATTCCATATAGTTTTGACAATTCCTTAAGTGCGAAAGAAGTATTTCCTGAAGGAAAATTAGATGCAGATTTACAGCAAGTAGATCTTCGAAAAACAAATAGTTGGCGTTTAAGGCTTGGTGAAATTGAAACCACTGAAATGATTGAGGTTCAATTGGTAAACTCAATCGCACCTTTTGTGCTTTGTAATCGTTTGGGTGAAATTATGAAGAAGGAAAACACAGGCAAAAAACACATCATAAATGTCTCTGCGATGGAAGGGAAGTTTCACCGTTTTTTTAAGGAAGACCGCCATCCACATACCAATATGGCAAAAGCCGCGCTCAATATGTTAACCCACACCGCTGCTGGAAGTCTCGCCAAAGAAGGGATTTACATAAATGCCGTTGATACGGGTTGGGTAACCGACGAAGACCCCGTTGAGCTTGCAAAGCGAAAAATGGAACTGCACGATTTTCAACCGCCGCTTGATATTGTTGATGGGGCTGCACGTGTGATGGATCCATTAATTGATGGAATAAACACAGGAAAACACTGGAGCGGAAAGTTTCTGAAAGATTATAGACCGATTGATTGGTAGTTTTTGAGAGAAAAGTTTAGAGAATAAAGAAAATAGATATTGCGAGTAGTTATGAATAGCGAACAACCCAACAATCCTTTACACGGAATTAAACTTGCAGATATTTTGGAATATCTTGTAAATTATTATGGTTGGGAAGTCTTGGGTGAAAAAATTAAAATCAATTCCTTCAACAGCAATCCGTCCATCAAATCTAGCCTAACCTTTCTTCGGAAAACTCCTTGGGCACGTGAAAAAGTTGAACAACTTTATTTAAAAACGAGGTCTAAATAACCATCAGAAAATTCCTTCGGAATAAATTTATTAATTCTTCGTAATAAACCTACAAAAGGGTGTATTTTTGCAAAACTTCACAAATGGGGATTTTATGACTGAGGCTAAAGACGCAATTCAAGAAAAGAAAACAGATAAAGAGCTGTATAGCTACCAAAAAGGGGCTATTGACAGAATATTTGAAAAATTTGAGACTGCGCCTGATGATTATCATTTGCTTTACCAACTTCCAACGGGTGGTGGGAAAACCGTTATTTTTTCTGAAATAGTCCGTCAATATTTAAGGCACCACAATAAAAAAGTGCTTGTAATGACCCACCGCGTGGAGCTTTGCAAACAAACTTCAGATATGCTTACCAGCTTTGGAGTAGTAAATAAAGTAGTAAACAGCACCGCTAACCTTTCAGACCAGGCCAAATACAGTTGCTTTGTGGCAATGGTTGAAACTTTGAATAATCGCCTGAATGACAACAAACTTGATATTTCAGACATCGGTTTGGTGATTATTGATGAAGCACATTACAATTCGTTTACAAAGCTTTTTAAGTTTTTTGAGAAATCCTTTATTCTCGGAGTTACCGCAACTCCTCTAAGCTCCAATAGAAACCTTCCTATGAAGGACAATTATCAGGAACTGATTGTTGGTGAAAGTATACAGTCGTTGATTGAGAATGAGTTTTTGGCACAAGTGGAAGTCTTTCAGTACAATATGGGCTTAACTTCCTTGGAAATTGGCTCCAATGGCGATTATACAGTTAAATCTTCGGATGACCTGTATTCCGCAGTGGGAATGCTAGACCAATTGTACCAAGCATATTTAAACCATTCCAAGGGGAAGAAAACGTTGATTTTCAACAACGGGATAAATACTTCCATTCAAGTGTATTATCATTTAAAAGCCGAAGGTTTACCAGTAGCGCATTTGGACAATACCGCTACCAAAAAACAGCGAAAGCAAATATTGCGATGGTTTCACGAAACTCCGGATGCTATTTTAACCTCCGTTAGTATTTTAACTACAGGTTTTGACGAACCAACCATTGATACTATTATTCTTAACAGAGCAACACGTTCCTTAACCCTTTATTTTCAAATGATTGGTCGTGGTTCTAGAATTTTAAATAACAAATCCAGTTTTTCTGTAATCGATTTGGGGAACAACTACCAGCGTTTTGGTCCTTGGGAAGCGCCGTTGGATTGGCAGGCAATTTTCAGATCGCCAGATTATTATATGGACCGATTGCTGAGTGATGAAGATTTGGAAAGTAATTTCCGGTATGAAATGCCGGAAGAACTTCGAGAGGAATTCGCAAAGAGTAAAGAGGTATACTTTGACATTAAATCTACTTACCAAGAAGCTACTTTTAAGGGTGAATCTTCAAAAGTAGTGCTGGAGCGCTCAATTGCACATCACGCCTATATTTGCATAGAAAACAGTGAGGATGTATATGACGCACTGGGCTTGGCAAAAATGCTAGGGGATGATATTGATCACCGTATTGAGAAATATTCACAGTGCATCAGCAAGAGCACGCATAATTTTATAAGTTGGCTAAAAGACGATTATCGACTAAAATTACGAAGTTATTTGCGTGATAACTTTGATGAAGTTTTTGAAGAAATCCACGGATACCCGCCTGAGGATTAATCTAAAAAACACCCAACTTACAATTCACTACTTTTGCACCAAACAATATACATGGAATCATTCAACGAGCTTAACATTTCCAAACAACTGCAGTATGCTATTGCTGATTTGGGTTTTGAAAAGCCCACGCCCATCCAGGCGCAGTCGTTTTCGTTGATTATGTCGGGAACCGATATGGTTGGGATAGCGCAAACAGGAACAGGGAAGACCTTTGCATACATGCTCCCCATTCTTCAAGATTTGAAGTTTTCAAAGCAAGTACATCCACGAGTGATGGTTTTGGTGCCAACACGGGAGCTAGTTATACAGGTAGTTGAAGAAATAGAAAAGTTTGGAAAATACTCTTCCGTGCGTGTTGTGGGAATCTATGGCGGAACAAATATCAACAACCAAAAAGAAGCTGTAGCCCAAGGAACAGATATTATAGTAGCTACTCCAGGACGACTCTATGATTTGATTATCAGCCGAGCCATTCAGTTGAAAGCCATTAAAAAAGTTGTGATCGATGAAGTTGATGTCATGCTCGATTTGGGTTTTCGTTTTCAGCTTACAAACATTTTGGAGCTCCTTCCCGCCAAGCGACAAAACATAATGTTTTCAGCAACAATGACGGATGATGTGAATGTTTTTATCCATGATTTTTTCATTGGGCCAACCACAGTCTCAGTAGCTGTTAGTGGGACACCTTTAGAAAATATTTCGCAATTTGCTTATGCTGTTCCAAATTTTTATACAAAAGCGAATTTGTTGCTTCACATATTAAAAGACGAAAAGCAATATAGAAAAACGCTTGTTTTCGTTCCCAATAAGAAAAGTGCCGATATGGTTTTTGATCTGTTGGATGAATTCTTTGGAAGTGAAGTAGCCGTAATCCATTCAAACAAAACCCAGAATTACAGAATTCGTTCCATAGAAAATTTCAATGCTGAAAAAACGCGAATATTAGTAACAACGGATGTTATGGCTAGGGGGTTGGATTTGGACAAGATCAGTCATGTTATCAATTTTGACACACCAGTTTTCCCCGAAAACTATATGCATCGTATAGGTAGGACAGGACGGGCAGAGCAGGAGGGGGTTGCGATCTTGCTATACACAGAAAAGGAAAAAGATGCTAAAGAAGCCATCGAAACCTTGATGGATTTAAAGATTGAAGAGCTAGAGCTTCCCAAAGAGGTTGCAATATCAGAACGACTCACTTTTGACGAGCAGCCACAAGTTGTAGAGATTAACAACCCTAACAATGTAGAAGAAGTTGGTCCCGCATTCCATGAAAAGAAGGAGAAAAACAGAAAGGAAAATCAAGGCGGCTCATACAAACGCATTATAAAGCAGAAATACAAGAAACCGAAAACACGTGGGGACAAGAATTATAATAAGCGGAATAAGAAGTAGTGATTAAATGGCTATAGGCAAAATGCTTTAGGCTTTAAGCAACCATTGATTCATTTATCCATCTAATAATCCAATTATCTAACGATCTAAAACTTTGCCGACTCCTCTGAAACCAAAAAGCACTCTTTTAATCATACTTGCATTTTTCTCCATATACGTAATTTGGGGATCAACGTATATGCTCAACAAAGTGGCAGTGTCAGAATTGCCACCTTTTTTTTTAGCTTCCATTCGTTTTACAACCTCAGGGCTTTTAATTTTTATTATTTCCAAAGCGATGGGCAAGAGCCTCGCCATTACTCGAAAACAGTTTAAAAATGCTTTTATAGTTGGGGTACTTTTTCTTTCTTTTGGGAATGGTATAATTGTTTGGGCGCTAAAATATGTTGACAGTGGTTTTGCGGCTTTGGAGATTTCCGCTCAACCTTTGGTGATTTTATTGCTAATGTGGCTATTACAGGGCAAACGTATTAAGCCAATGTCTTTGGTAGGTGTTGGGTTGGGTATATTGGGGATATTTCTTCTCGTTGGACAAACACAGATTATTGCCAAGGAAGGCACCGTTATGGGAATGATAATGATTTTTGCCTGTATGCTAAGTTGGGCTTACGGCAGCCTTTTTGTGGGGAAAGCAGATTTACCTAAAAATTTCTTTGTAAACACAGGTTACCAAATGTTTACCGCTGGAATAACACTAGCCCTTGCAAGCTTGATTTTTGGTGAAGAATGGATTGCACCGAATAACTGGGGACAACCCGTACAATTGAGTATGGTGTTGTTGATTCTTTTTGGAAGCATTGTAGCCTTCACTTCCTTCAATTATTTATTAAAGACCGTTTCGCCAGAAAAGGTTGCTACTTCTACGTATGTTAACCCTATTATTGCTCTTATTTTGGGATATTATATTTTAAATGAGCAAATTACGTTGCAATCCATAATTGCTGCAGCGGTTCTTTTAACTGGGGTTTATTTTATAAACACTACCAAAACTACACTTACAATTCCCCGGTTTTCTGGAAGAATAAAAAAAAAGGAATAAGCCTTCATTTTGATTAATATCTAATGGGATTTTGATTTTGTAGGAAAAAAACCTCTTTTCTTACATTTTAATGACTTTGCTATGGCTTTGCTATGGCTTTGCTATGGAGTATCCGTGACTGGCTTTTTAGGATGACCCGTCCTAAAATAACTATACAGGTTAAAGAATAAATCCTGATATAGTTATACAAATGTAACTGATAATCCTAAAAGAACTATACATCTGTTTTTTCATAGTTAAAATACTTATTATAGTTCTTCCACCTTTTATTCAAGCTTCCTGATTGCAGATGGACTTGAATGGATACTTATGAAAGTAAAGAGAATGTTTGTCTAGTTTTATTATATTGAAATTTATTATAATTCATAACAACGAAACCCCATACTCAACACTTTTACTAGTACTAGTTCCGGTAGGGTTTCTGAACTGCATTCAACACGTAATACAGGTTCCCAGTTTTCCAAATCGATACTTATATCTGTTACTCCAGAAAGATTCAATAATTGGTCATGAACAACACGTGCTTTTAAAGTAGTGTCAATATTACTACCAAAAACCAATATCTGGGGTTGTTCAACAATGTTTTTAAACAAATTAAATTAGCTTAAACCGCATAGAGAGAGACAATATTTATTAACAAAGCCTTAACCCGATTTCGATGCGTGCCTTAATACCTTTACGATATATAAAAAACTTGCGGATGGATTACTTTTCTGTTTACAAATTCATTTAATAAAATAAAACCAAAAAACTCAATGACTACAAGCACAAAAGCATACGGCGTACAAAGTGAAAAAGACAACCTAAAACCAATGGACATCCAACGCAGAGATGTGGGTGATGACGATGTAAAACTTGACATTACCTATTGTGGCGTTTGCCATAGTGATATTCACACGGCTCGCAATGAGTGGGGAGGTTCTACCTATCCTGTGGTTCCTGGGCACGAGATTATTGGTCGTGTAACTGCCATTGGAAAAAACGTAAAAAATATAAAAGAAGGCGATTTGGTAGGCGTTGGTTGCATGGTAGATTCCTGCCAAGAATGCACCCAATGCAAAAATGATATGGAACAGTTCTGCGAAAAAGGCGCTTCGTTCACCTACAACAGTGAAGACAAACATCTAAAAGGGCAACAGACCTACGGTGGTTATTCTTCAAGCGTAGTAGTTGACAAAGAGTTCATTCTTCATATTCCAGAAAACTTAGACGAAGCAGGGGCAGCACCTCTTTTATGTGCAGGTATTACCACTTGGTCTCCGTTAAATCATTGGAAGGTGAAAAAAGGTGATAAAGTGGGGGTTATTGGTCTTGGAGGTCTGGGCCATATGGGTGTTAAATTTGCAAATGCCATGGGTGCCCATGTAGTTATGATTACCACTTCACCATCAAAAGCGGAGGATGCCAAAATGCTAGGAGCCCACGAAGTGCTTATCAGTAAAAATGAAGAAGAGATGGCAAAGCATCAAGGTACGTTCGATTTTATTTTGAACACCATACCTGTTGGCCACAAGATGGACCCGTATATAGCTCTTTTAAAGGTTGATGCCACAATGGTGCTCGTAGGTGCCGTAGAGCCTTTAGATCCATTTAATGGTGGTGGTATCATTATGGGCCGCAAGCGTATTGCTGGCTCGTTGATTGGCGGAATTAAAGAAACGCAAGAAATGCTAGATTTCTGTGGCAAGCACAATATTGTTTCAGATATTGAAATGATAGACATTAAAAACATTAACGAGGCCTATGACCGTGTGGTAAAAGCAGACGTTAAATATCGCTTTGTGATTGATATGGCATCACTTAAAAATTAGTCATAACAAATTTATAAACAAAAAAATGCGATCGTGGGGTCGCATTTTTTTGTTTTAAGCCATTTTATAGCTTCCAATTTCTTAATCAAAATACACTTGCTCTTTTAATTCAGGATGTTTTTAAACGTAAAAGCAATCTACTTTTCTGTATATATCCATTTTTTATTTTTTACGATTTTATTGGGCCATAACCACTCTTTAAAATAATGGAAAGAATTTTAAATTTTTGGTTTGCTTCAATTGTATAGGATGTGAAGCCTGGAATAACCAAGGAATCCTTTTTTTGTAGATACGTAGAGTTATTTTCGACCACAATTTCAGCCTTACCTGATATGACGTGAATAAAGGTTGAAAAAGCGGTTAATTTTGGTTTATAAACTTTACCGAAATCCTGAGCTAATGCTATAATATTACCAGTTTTTTCATTTAAAATATTTTTAATAACTATGCTGTTTGAAACATATTCCAAGCTATCCTTAATGTTGAAGGCAACCAATTTTTTAAGTTCATAATTTTTCATAATGTATTTGCTTTAAACTGTTGTAACTTATTTTTTATCTCGCTTTTTTTCAGTTTTGGCTTGTTTTTTTTCTTTAGCGGTTTTTGCGGCAGGCGTTTTACTATTCTTTGGTTTACCTTCTTTTTCTTTTGACATGGTTTTAGTATTTATTGATTATTTAGTGTGAGTCAATTTTGAAAAAAAAAACAGCCTTTTACAACTGTTCTTTCGGGGATCGTCTAGTAATAATACTGCAGTAAGCAGTATTATTACTAACGGTTTAACACCAATGTGCATAAGTAGATAAAGGTAATTGATGTTTAATTTTTCTTTTTATGATTTTTTTTTGGGGGAGGACCTACTTTGTTTTTATTTTCTGATGAATGTTTATTATTCCTTTTGTGTTCTTATCAATTTTTTCCCCCGCTGATATTTTTTATAAGTACTTAAATGCATTGATATAAAGTTAGTTACAAATATCCCATAAGATATTACACAATAATAACGAAAACTTACATATTTTACGGGTTTTCGAGATTGCCTTTAAGTTTTAGCCTATTTTTTAAAGAAAGAAGACGATAATTAGAAATGATATATAGAACATTTATTGCGAAGACAATAGGCCATGGTAATCCTTCCTATTTCTAAGTCATAATGGTGAATAAAAATTGAAGACTTGATTATTTTTATAACCCCTAAAGCTTTTTTAAAACCTGATTTTTAAATACCTTTGAAGTAATTTCCCGCTTTGCTCTTTCACGCGCGTTGTGGTGCGTTTACAAACTGAACCTGCTATTTCAAAGGAGGAAAAAATGCAGAACCTGATATTCATCTTGACTCGGATATTTCAAAGTAAAAGTCTTAGTTTGTTCATACCGACTTGTATTTTAACGCGAATATGATTAAATTAACTTTCTAAATAATATAGTAAAATGTTGTATAATATTCTTCATAAGCTTTTTTTTCGAAATACTGAGCAATCTGAAATGCTCTGCTTTTCCCGAAAATCTTCACGACTGCTTTTTTGTTTGGCTATAAGCTTAGTATTGCTTCCGTCAAACGGTTTTGCTCAGATAGAATGCCCTTCCATTAATGTGAAAATCCAGA
>JAGXGE010000033.1 GCA_024637015.1 Aequorivita sp.
CGGCGGCGAATTTGGCGGCGGCGGCGGCGGATCTTCATTTATTGGTACTTTAATTGGAGGAGCTACTAATCCTGGTGTTCAAACTGGAGACGGAATGGTAGTCATTTCTTATGATGTTGCTTCAATAGTGGTTCAAACGGCCGGTCTGCCAAGCGGAAGCACATTCCCCATAGGAGCCACAACAAACACCTTTGAAGTTACAGATGCTTCAGGAAACACAGCAACTTGCAGTTTTGATGTTATTGTAAATGATACTGAAGCTCCAGTAATTATTTGCCCTGGTGATATAAACCAAAATAACGATCTAGGAATCTGTGGTGCGGTTGTTACATATAACATAAGTGCAACAGACAATTGCAGTGGTGGAGCTACTACAGAATTTATTCAAAATGGTGGTTTCGAAACTGGTGACTTCTCTGGATGGAGCGTTGTAGATACCGGTAGCGGTTCTTATTATATAAATGACGGTACTTTTGTACCCTCAAGTGGAGCGGGTTCATTGGCACCAATATCAGGTAGTTTTGACGTGGTTACAGATCAGGGCGGTCCAGGACTGCATCTATTGTCACAACCATTTACCGTGCCTTCAGGTGTACAAAGTGCTATTGTAAGTTGGAATGATAGAATTCGCAACAGTGCAGGAGTGTTTTCAGATCCAAATCAAGAATTTAGAGTTGACCTAGTTGATGCATCAATGAATGTAATTCAAGAGGTTTATTCAACAAATCCAGGTGATCCTACCACTCAAATTGGACCTAACTTTAGACAATTTGATCTTACCTCTTTGCTTCAAACCTTAAGTGGACAGGTGGTAAGCCTACGTTTTTCTGAACAAGATGATTTGGGGAACTTCAATTTGACACTGGACGATATCAGTTTCCTTATTGAAAACGTCAATATTACCCAGACGGCAGGATTGCCTAGTGGAAGTATTTTCCCGGTGGGAACTACAATCAATACTTTCGTAGCTACTGACGCATCTGGTAATACTTCTACCTGTAGTTTTGATGTAATTGTTAACGATACCGAAGCTCCAACAGCTGTTTGCCAAAACATAACTGTACAGCTTGATGCAAACGGGGATGCAACTGTTCTCCCATCTGATGTGGATGGTGGTAGCACAGATAATTGTGGAATTACAAGCCTTCAATTCACGGACCAAGTGATTGCCTTTGCTGAAGTAGTGGAAGGTCAAACCCTTACCATTACCTTGCCAGCTGGCCGTGTAGTAACTTCGGTAGATTTTGCAAGTTACGGTACTCCTAACGGAAGTAATGGTACTTATACCATTGGCGCTTGTCACGCTGCCAATTCTCAAACTATTGTAGAAGGGTATGCACTTGGCAATAACTCTTTCTCCATTCCAGCAACTAACGCTGTATTTGGCGATCCTTGTGGAGGTACTGTTAAAAGACTATATGTTGCCGTTAGCTCTATAGTAGTAAATGCCAGTCTATCTTTTAGCTGTTCAGAGGTAGGTAATAATGACGTTACTTTATTGGTAACTGACGATAACGGCAATACTTCTACTTGTACTGCTACGGTAACGGTTGAAGACAATGTACCGCCAGTAGCCAACTGTGCCGCACCATTCACCATCCAATTGGATGCCAACGGAATGGCCAGTATTACAGTTGCTGATATTGATAACGGAAGCACCGATAATTGTGGCATTGCAAGCACTTCGATTGACATAACCGACTTTACCTGTGCGGATGTAGGTCCAAACACGGTAACATTAACGGTAACCGATGTAAACGGTAACACTTCAACCTGTACCACTATAGTAACGGTTGAGGACAATGTGCCACCAGTTGCCAATTGTGCTGCACCATTCACCATCCAATTGGATGCCAATGGAAATGCCAGCATTACGGTTGCGGATATTGAAAACGGAAGCACGGATGCCTGTGGAATTGCGAGCACGAGTATAGACATAACAGACTTTACCTGTGCAGATGTAGGTCCGAACACGGTAACCCTAACAGTAACCGATGTAAACGGTAACAGTTCAACCTGTACAACGATTGTAACAGTTGAAGACAATGTACCACCGGTTGCCAATTGTGCCGCACCGTTCACTGTTCAGCTTGATGCCAACGGCGAGGCCAGCATCACGGTAGCCGATATTGACAATGGAAGCACCGATGCCTGTGGAATAGCAAGCACGAGCATAGACGTAACAGACTTTACCTGTGCGGATGTAGGACCAAACACGGTAACACTAACGGTAACAGATGTAAATGGAAACACAAGCACCTGTACCACGATCGTAACGGTAGAAGACAGCATACCACCGACAATAATCTGCCCAGCGGACATCACCGCCAATACAGATGCAGGCGACTGTTTTGCCACGGTAAGTTTCTCTATGCCCATCGCATTGGATAACTGCGGTGTGGACACTGTAGTGCAGACTATGGGCGACCCAAGCGGCAGCCAGTTCCCAGTGGGAACAACTACCATTGAATTCACTGCAACCGATGTAAACGGAAACAGCAATACCTGCAGCTTCACCATTACGGTGACAGACAACGAAGCACCAGTAGCAGTTTGCCAGAACATCACCATCCAACTTGATGCAAGTGGAAACGCAAGTATTGTTGCAGCTGATGTGGACGGTGGTAGCACCGACCAGTGTGGTGTGGCCAATATTTCAATAGATATTAATACGTTCGATTGTTCAAACGTTGGAGACAACAACGTGATATTGACCGTGACAGATGTAAACGGAAACACAAGCAGCTGTACGGCGATTGTAACGGTAGAAGATGTAACCGCCCCTGTGGTTGCCTGCCAGAACATTACCGTGGAACTCGATCCTGTAACAGGAACAGTGACCATCGCTGGAACGGATATAGACAATGGTTCAACAGACGCCTGTGGTATCGCGAGCTATGATCTTGACATCGACACCTTCGATTGCTCGAACATCGGCGACAACACTGTTGTATTGACCGTAACCGATGTAAACGGAAACTCTGAAACTTGTACCGCCATCGTAACGGTGGAGGACAATACAAGTCCAGTACTTGTTTGCCAAGATTTCACTATTGAGATTGGAGCAGATGGAACTGCCACCCTTGACCCAAGTGATGTGATAGCTTCTAACGATGATGCCTGTGGTATCCTTACGGTAGCTGTTGACATTACCCAATTCAGCTGTGCTGATATCGGAACCCCGGTAACGGTGCAAGTATTCAGCCAGGACAACAACGGGAACCTGAGCACTTGTACGGCTACTGTAACTGCAGTTGACCTATTGGCGCCAGTGATCACTTGTCCAGCAGACCAAACGGTTGATCCCGGACAGGGCAACCTGTTCTACATCGTGCCAGATTACTTTGCAATAGGCGAAGCCACTGCAATAGACAACTGTACCGACCCAGTGACTGTTACCACACAGGATCCAGCACCAGGGACTTCATTGTCTGATGGCACTTATACCATTACCCTAACGGCAACGGATGAGTATGGCAATACCAGCACTTGTGAGTTTGAGCTTATCGTGGAGAGTATTTTGGGTGTGGGCGATAACAATGCTAACATTGGAAGTTTGCAAATGTATCCAAACCCAGCAAAAGGCAATGTAACTATCGGCAACCCACAGAGCCTAGAACTTGAGCGCGCAGATATTTATGACCTTACTGGCAGATTGGTACAATCTTTCAACTTAAAGGGAATGGCTACCGCCAAGACCTTAAATGTTGACAACCTTGCTGCCGCTACCTACGTAGTGATCATCAAAGGCAAAGAGGGTCAGATTACAAAACGCCTAATAAAGGAATAAACTTCTTTCTAAGTATTAATAAAAACCCCCTTGTGTAGCTACACAAGGGGGTTTGTTTTTTCAGAAGTGTCATAAATTCGTTTTACGATTCCCTTTTCCATTAGCAAGCTTTTAGAATTCTATAAAAAATTTTCCTACAATTTCTGAGTTGTAGATTATGGACTATATTTGTATACCAAATCTTGCTATGAAAAAACAACTCCTTCTTGCGCTTGTGCTATTGCTTTTTTTAAGCGTACAGGCACAAACTCCTGAGATAGATAAGCTCAACCAACAGATAGAAAACAGCGTGCGATCAAACCCCGATTCTGCTAAAATCTATATGTTCCGTTTGTTGAAATATTCTGATAAGCTTCACGATACCATCTTGGCTGTAACTTATAGCAATATAGGTATCCAATACAATAAATTGGCCGTTCCTGACTCTGCTGAGTTTTATATGAAAAAAGCGCTTCCTTATGCAGAAAATTATCCGCTAACTCATGCCCAGCTGTATTTAAATTTGGCTATTAATTATCGCATTGGTGCTCGTTACGAAGAGTCATTGAAGGCATTGGATAGTGCCATGCTATTTTACAAAGAGGCAGGAAACCGTGAGGGAGAGGGTATAGTTTTTGGTGAAATGGGCTCCAATTATAATTACATGAAGGACAGTGAAAAGGCCTTGGAATACCTTAAAAAATCAATTGCCATTCTTAGTGAAGGTGATAACATGCGGGAACTTAGTGTAGTAAGACAAAAACTGGCCAATCTTTATTATAACAACGGCAACTATGCCTTTGCGAAAGATATCTATGAAGATGTTTTACCTGTATTTGCCAAAAACAAAAGCACAAATTATTATTACACCTTAATTAGTTATGCCGACTGTCTAGTTAAGCTGGAGGAAAATTACCAAGCTGCTGAAGAGGCTCTGAATGAAGCTATATCGGCACTGAAGGTTATGAATAATATGGAATTTGTTTGGGTAAGCATGAACAATTTGGCCCAAGTATACAATGCTACGGGCAGAATCCAACAGGCACAACAAGCATATCAAGAGGCCTATGAAGGATCGTTTCGGCTAAATTCACCTAGGTTTTTGGAGATTAGTGCCCAATACTTGGATTTTCTCAACAGCCATAAGTTTTACGACCAGGCCCTAAATGTTATCGCACGGGTAAAATCCTCTTCCAAAATTCCGCGTTTAAAAATGAATGCCGACAACGAAATAGCCTTTTTAAAAGAAGCAGTAGCTACCTATAGTCAAAAAGGAATGGCGGAAAACTCCTTGGAAACTTTTGAACGAATGGATTTTTTGAAAGACTCGCTTAACACCGCTATAAATCAAACTAAATCGTTGGAACTCCAACAAGCCTACCAAAATGAATTGCAGCGGGAAAAAAATATTGTATTAGAACAGAATAATGAACTTTTAAGAGAGAACAATTCCAAAAAGGACAAAATCATATTTCTGAGTATTCTCAGTTTCGTTCTAGTATTAACTATGGTAATCCTTCTGTATTTAGCGAATAGAAACAAACTCAAACTACAAAATCAGTTGGTAATAAACCTTAAAAACTCCAAAGAGATTTTGGAAGAAAATAGCAAACTTGAGAGTGAATTGTTGGCGGAAAGGGGAAGGACGCTGGCCAATAAAGAAAAGGAACTGGTTCAAGTGTCTCTGGAAATCTCTAATCTTAAAACTAAAATAATAGAACTGGTAGACCTTCGTGAAAACCCGGAACAATCAGAGGCATTGGCTGCCGAATTAAAGGATCTCTTGGGCAATTACAACTATTGGAAATACTTTAAGGGCAAGTTTGTCGAGGTACATCCCGCCTTTGCGTTGTTGCTCTCAGAAATGTTTCCTAACTTATCTGATAATGATATTGCATTCTGTTGTATGTTAAAACTTCAGCTATCCACCAAGGAAATTGGGCCCTTAATGGGCATCAGTGCCGAACAGGTGGAATCAAAAAAAGCAAGTCTCCGCAGAAAAATGGGAATGGAGGATGATCTCTTTGGCTTTGAAAAATTGATAGACCATTTGGAATAATGCCCTAAGCTACTCTGAGCGCCCAAAGTCGCTGAAGCTTTAGTAAAAATGACCAGCCAAAGCGTCATTGCAAGTGCAGTGGAGCAAGCTCATGAATATAGTCAGAATCACAACCCGATCTTCGCTGCCAAGCAATCTTATCGTAACTTTGTTCTTGAATACCCTTAAACAACCCCTACAAAGTGAAGAAATCCTATAAAACCGCTGCAGTTATTGGTTTTGTTTCCAAGGGCATTGTCTATTTGGTTATCGGCATCCTTTCCCTTTTGGCCGCACTAAATATGGGTGGCGGAAGCTCTGGAACCAACCAAGCGCTAACATTTCTTAGAAAACAACCCTTTGGGCAAATACTCTTGTTACTATTAGGGGCGGGTCTGCTTTGCTATGCCTATTGGATGTTTATACAGAGTATCAAAGACCCTGAAAATATAGGCAATAGCAGAAAGGCAAAACTACGGCGTTTCGGATTTTTCTCTACGGGTTTGGTTTACACCTTTATAGCGGTGCTTGATTTTTATCATGTTTTCAACTCCTCAACCCAAGGGAATTCCGGTTCCTATTATCTCAATTTTTTGGGCGCTTCCACCTTGTCCATCATTTTTATTTGTGTGGGAATCATTTTGGTAATCCAAGCCGCTATTTTAATAAGAGGGGTTTTTAAAGGAGGATTATTGGACCAGTTTAATCTGGAAGGTCACAAATATTACCGACTTATTCGCCATTTTGGTCAATTTGGTTTTTATGCCCGCGCCTTTATTGTAGCTATTATTGCTTATTTCTTTTTACGCGCTGGTATTTATACGGGCAACCACGACATAAAGGGCATAGGGGAAGCCTTTTCATTTTTAAGCCAATCCGATTTGGGTAGAATATTGATGGTCGTTACCGCCGTAGGCTTTATTTCCTATGGAGCATTTTATGTTTTTCTTACACGCTTTCGGAGTTTTGAGGAGTGATGATTTAAATAAGAGACAATTTAATTTTGATTGATATTTTTTACATATTATCAATATCTTTAGTGACTTAAACAGCACTATAAAAAAACAATCCCGAACCCTGTAACACCCTATACTATGAAATCAATTTTTGTTCTTCTTGCCCTTCTCTTTACATTCCAGATATCCGCTCAGCAATTTGAAGGTGAGATTACATATTCAATCAGCTATCTGCAAGTTCCTGAAGAAATGCATGGCTTTGAAAACATGCTTCCTACAGTAATGAAGTATTACTTTTCAGGCGATAAAATGGCAATTCAGCAGGATATGGGGCTTGGTTCGCAAGTGGTTGTCTTTGACAATGCCACCAATACAGGATTTGTACTTATGGATATGATGGGGCAAAAAATAGCCATGAAAGTGGATAACACAAAAGGCGAAGAAGAAACAGCAGCTCCTACAGTCACAAAAACATCCGAATCAAAGAAAATTGTAGGCTACAATTGCACAAAATACCTCGTAAAAAATGAAGGAATGGATGATACGGAGGCTTGGGTAACCACTGAATTAAAGACAAAAATGGGAGCGAAAAGTCCATTTGGAGCGGTTGACGGTTTTCCACTAGAATATGATACAGCAAAAGATGGCGTGAAAACGCATTTTACAGTAACAAGTGTTTCTGAAAAAACAATCGAAAGCGCCAAGTTTCAAATCCCAGAAGACTATACCATTATGACTGAAGAAGAAATGAATTCCATGGGTGGGCAATAGATAACAATCGCTCATTTTTTGCGTAGATTAGTATCCTAGCCCATACAACAAATGGCAAGTAATCATTAAAACCCCCAGTCGTAAAAGTACCCTCAACACCACAACTTCCTTTTATCCCAGGTCAACGCTATAATAGGCGTAGAGATATTCATGCTAACTATGGGGGCAATTGGCAAAGCGGTATCTGTCCTTCTTCAAAATTTCCTTTCATACTTATATTTTCAGGCAAGTCGGGTAAGCAACATGGCTATGAAGATGGTTGGGACAACCCGAAAGTATTTACTTATACCGGCGAAGGACAATCTGGCGATATGGAATTCACAAGGGGAAACCTAGCGTTGAAAGATCATCTCGTTAAAGGAAAACGAGTTTTTTTATTTGAAAGCGAGGGGAATGGTTATGTGAGTTTTGTAGGCGAGGTAGAATGTTTTGATGCTGATTATTTTGAAACCCGTGGCACCACAGGCAAAATCATTTTATCAAACGCCATAGAAAAGCAGGCATATGAAAAAATTGGAGTGGATGGCACCGAAAAAATAAGCAAGTTAAGTATGCACAATCTGGCCGATCTTGATCGGTATAGGGAGCATTTTGGATTGCCACACGTTGAAATCGCGAGGGAACTAAGCTAATAAAAGAAACCTAACCAGAGGATAATCAATAGAATTTTACGAATAGCCAAGAATCACTAATAAGGTATAAACCACCTTGTTGGGCAATGAAACGGCACTGCTTTTATTCTTTCAAATACCTCAATATTAGAATATAATGACTATATTTACACTAATTAATAATTTTAACACAACGCCAATAAATAATTTTAACACAGCGTTAATCAATAATTTTAATACAACATCAATTAATAAAGACCCTACAAAAAAATGACAACACCTAGTGAAAAATTAGCAGAATCATTAGAGAGGTTGAAAGAACTTCAAGACTCTGGGGTTATCGCAATAAAAGCAAATGACTTAACAAGAGTTCATAGAGAGCGGCTAGTAGCTAATGGATTTATAAAAGAAGTAATTAAAGGCTGGTATATAGCTACTCCTCATGATGAGCATCAAGGGGATAGTACTTCTTGGTTTACTTCTTTTTGGGATTTTTGTTCAAGGTATTTAGAAGATCGATATGGTGAAGATTATTGTATTTCTGCAGAACAGTCTTTAATGCTTCATTCCGGAAGCACAGTAGTTCCTGAACAATTAATAATAAGATCGACTGTAGGTAATAACGCTCCAACATCTTTATTGTTTGGAACATCATTGTTTATTATGAAGTCACCTTTGCCTAGTGTAGCAGAAATAGAAGTTAAAAATGGCATTAGAATGGTCAATTTAGCTTCCTCAATAATTCATAGTACGCCATCCATTTTTCTTAGAGAGCCAATTGATTCAAGAGCAGCGCTTATGATGATTCAAGATTCATCGGAGTTATTAAATATTTTATTGGATGGAGGACATTCTACAATTGCTGGAAGATTAATTGGCGCATATAGAAATGTAGGTCAAAATAAAATAGCAGATGAAATATTAAAAACAATGAAATCGGCGGGATATACTATTCGCGAACTAGATCCATTTAAAGGTCCAACAACCGTAAAGTTTGATCCAAGAGAAAGATCTCCGTATGTAAATAGAATAAGAATAATGTGGCAAAGCATGAGGGAAGATGTAATCAAAGTTTTTCCAAAGGCTCCTGGAATTCCAAAAAACACAAATGAATATATGCAAAAGATTGAAGAAATATACTTGACTGATGCGTATCATTCTTTATCAATTGAAAAATACAAAGTATCTCCAGAACTTATAGAGAGCGTGCGAACAGGTTCTTGGGACGCAAAAGAAAATGAGGACGATAGAAAACAAAAAGACGCTATGGCCGCAAGGGGATACTGGCAAGCCTTTAATGCAGTTAAAAAAAGTATTAAACGTATTTTTAATAATGAAAATGCAGGCACAGTACTAGATGATGAGCATGGCGACTGGTATCGTGAATTATTTGCACCAAGTGTTACTATTGGATTATTAAAACCATCAGATTTAGCTGGTTATAGAAATGCGCAAGTTTATATTGGTAATTCAAAACACACGCCAATAAATAAAGAAGGGGTCAGAGATGTAATGCCTTTACTTTTTGAATTATTGGAAAAGGAAGAAGAAGCAAGTGTTAGAGCTGTTTTAGGGCATTTTATTTTTGTTTTTACGCATCCCTATATGGATGGAAATGGTAGAATAGGAAGGTTTTTAATGAATACGATGTTAGTTTCAGGAGGTTATCCTTGGACTGTGATACCCGTAGAGGAGAGAGATAGGTATATGGATGCCCTAGAGAAGGCCAGTGTGGAAAAAGACATTAAACCTTTTGCAACGTTTATAGCATATTTGGTGGAAGCTGCCTTAAAAGGAAAACCTATTGCAACAAAAATTTCCTAATCTAAATAGTATCTAATTTTATTTCCGGGATTTTTTTTAAAGATTAGTCTGCTCAACACGCGGATAAAAGAAACCTTTGCAAATACTCTCCTTTATAGGGTTATATCGTTTAACTCCAAATATACCTAAACCTGACTACTTTATAAAAGAGATTGACGGGGGACTTCTCAATTGCTTGGGAGGTGGCATTAAAAATACGCTGTATAAGTGGTCACGCTTTATAAAAGCGCGCCAGTTGGGATGAGATTAATATTTTTTATAGTATACGGTGTTATGTTCTGTTTTTATTACCGTTTTAGTATTTCTGTCCGATGATATTTTAAATACTTTTCTCTTCCGACTGTTGGTAAATGATTAAAAAATTTATCATCACTAATTCCTAACTTTGAGTAAGTCATTTTAGATAAAAAAGGAGATAAAATACTTTTTTTGTCATCAGTAAATGATAGAAAACCTCTGTCAAACATAAAATCAAAAGTTGGTGTTAGCATAAACCCGTTAAAAGGGTCAATTTTTTCAATGTCATTTGATTTCGCCCAAGGTTTAATATGGCTTGCAATTAAAAGTCTATCATCCGAAACTAAAGTTATGGGGCAAAAAGGGCATAGTCTTAATAATTCCTCGCGATATTTTCCTTGACCAATTCTAGCCTTTGTCATTATATTTTTTTCAGTTTTGTCTAAAATTTGGGCAATTTCTTCCTGTTCCTTTTCCACGGTGTAAGGATGTTCGACATCTCCGAAGTAGTCAGCGAATAATCTGAAATAATATTCTAAATTTCCATTTGGATCGAGAAGTTTAACAACTGAAATGTATGTAATATTTGGTAGGGAAAGTTCCCGAATTAATCTATAAGCTAAATCATTAGATTTAACATAAATTCTTGAACCTGCGATTTGTGTTTGTTCTACTACTTCAAATTCAATCTTATCAGGCAACGTATTTATTTTTGCTTTTCTTTCGTTCCAAAGATTTGGTAAAAGTTCTTTGTTAATATATGGTTGTTCGGGATTTATGTATTCAGCTTTGGTTTCATCAAGATACTTCAAAAGGTCTTTTTTAAGCAGAAAACAAGGTATGTCAAAACCTAAATTCCCAAAAAAACTTCTTATTTCTTGATTATCATTTCCCACATAAAGTTTTGCTTCACCATTTCCTCCACCAATTTTATTTTGTCTAACAACAAAAGAATCGGCAATTGTTATTTTTTCACGTGCATCTAAAACTTTATAACTATTATTAAGAATATCTAACTCCATAAGTATTATGCATTTTCTAATTCGATAAATCTGTCTTTGTGATGATTGAAAAACTCTCTGTTCTCATCGTTTATAGTTATTAACGGGATATCATTGTTGCTAATTCCAATTCGCAATGTTTCAATTATTTCTTCGTTTAACCTATTCGTTGACCAACGAACTGATCCGTTATCATTAAACGTTATTAAATGACGATCAAAAAGTTTATCGAAAGTAGGTGTTAATAGTAACCCATTATTAATGTTTCTCCTTTCACCATTAGTAGAATCCTTCCAAGCTTTTATATGACTAGCGATTAGAAGTTTTGGGTCAGAAATGTTAGTGAAAACACATGAGTTTCTTTCTGAATCAATTAAGTTTTTTCTAAATTGAGATTGCCCAATCCTAATTTTTGTAATAGCTTCTTTTATAGTTTCACGCTCTTCTTCATCTGTAATAACTTTTTGAATAGAGTTAGTAATGATATCCTCAATATTGTCAGATGCAAAAATAACCGTTGGTGCGTAATTTAAATCCCAAACAAACTCCATTACTCCATCTTGATAGCCTAAATAATCAAAATTTAGAAAAGAAAGTTCAGGGATTAAAAATTCTTGAAATAATTTCCAATTACTTACAGTTGGTTTATTGTTAAACCATTTAAAATATGGTTTCATCCCATTATTGTCATGAATAAATACTACATCTGATTCAAAAATTAAAAATTCATTATCAATATTTGATAATTCTCTATTAACACGGTTAAAATCTAAATTTGGATTATGATATGAGCTAGAATACTCGTCTAAAAATGCAGGAAGGAATCGAAGAAGGTTTTTAAGGTTTGATATTCTTATCTTATGTCTAGAAGGAACGCCTTCGTTTACTTGAATTGCTCTTGGATGTCTTTCATTGTCTCTTAATAAAGTTTGGACAGCTCCCAACCGATCAATTAGTTCTTGATTATCGATTTTTTCAAAGAATAATACTTCACTTCCTAGATAAAAAATATTATTACCTCCATCAGGTCTTTGAGATGATAGTCTTCTGTTATCATTTCTATTTCTCTTGACTACTTCTTTCGCTACTTTAAAAGGGAGGTTAAATATATTCATATTAACTCGTGAATTTTGTAATGTCCATTTGTTTTAAAACAGCTATTAACACATCAACAACTATACTATTTCCAGCTTGTCTATACATTTGTGTATCACTTACAACTTGCTTGAAATCATCTCTAAAACCCATTAATCGCAAACATTCTTTTGGTGTTAGCTTTCTAATTCTACCTTTGTTATGGGTAACATAATTGTCAACTCCAGCTCTGTGCATTTTGTGCATAGATTGTAAAAGTGGTCGTGCAACTTCTAAATCTGTTTTTATTCTTGTTTTAAAGTTTTTAGTACCTTCGGAAAGAACATATTTTGTAGTTTTTTCAGAGAGGTAATATTTTTCCTCTACTTCATTTACGTCAAAAATAAACTCGTCAAATTCTTTAGTTTCTTGACTTTCAAAAACAAAATCTCCGTGCCAATTAAATTGCTGATTTGCCTTTTGGCAAATTGCAATTTCTCCATTTATTTGGGTGTATCTTTTTTTTCTGTTTTTTGAACTTGTAACAAATTTTACTCCTTTTTCTTTTAGATAATACTTGCTATCTGTGTAATCTTCAAGAAAATCCTGCATTTTGTGTTCCAATTCAATTTGTTCAGGAAACTCAAAATTGATTGATCTGTCTTTGAAACCAATTACAAAAATACGTTCTCTATGTTGAGGCATTCCGTAATTTTTAGCATTCATAACTTGATAAAAATATTTATAACCTAGCTCATCAAAAGTTGCTTTTATAGTCTCAAAAGTGTTTCCTTTATCGTGATTTATTAATCCTTTTACATTTTCAAAAATGAAGACTTTTGGTTGGCTTTCTTTTACAATTCTTGCAAATTCATAAAATAAAGTTCCTCTTGTGTCCTTAAAACCTTTTCTTTTCCCAACCATTGAAAATGATTGACAAGGACTTCCGCCAACTAAAAGGTCAATTTTTCCTTTGTATTTTCTACCATTAACGTCTTTTACATCATCATACCATCTACTTTCGTCAATGTCATAGTTTGCAAAATAGCTTTGCTTTGCATATTTATCTATATCGCTTGCAAATACAATTTCTGTTTTTAAATTCAGTCTTTTAAAAGCATATTCAATTCCACCAATTCCAGAAAAAAGTGTCGCAACTTTTGTCGTGCTTTTAGGGTTTTCGAATTCTTTTTCAGTCCATTTTTTTTGAAAAGAAAGGCGTATTTGATTAGAAACATACAAATCCATATGTTCATTAACAATGTTTAAAACGTCTTTATAATCTGAATACTCTTTGAGTTCTTGAATAACTTTTGAAGAGTAATAGTGGTTTAGTAATTCTTTTTGCTCAGTTTTTAAAATTTCCGCCAATGGGAAAACTAATTCGTTAGCTAAAATTCTTTCTTCTCTCTCAATTTTACCAAGTGTGGAAGTGTCAATATCTAAATGAGAAGCAACCTTTCTTAAAGGAAAACCTAATTCAGTCCTGCGTTGCTTTATAAATTCTCCAAATGTTGTAACCATATTTTTAGACAAAATGTTTAGGACAAAAATCGTCCAAAATTATGGAATATCCTACTATTATTTTTATTACACTATTAAATATTATAAAAAGAAATTTGTTTTAACTTTTTCTTTAGCGCTCGCAGTTGTTTTTCACGCACTCCCCAAAACCCGCATCCCCAATATCAATTCAAAATGCGTTTCTCGATAAAATCCGACCAATGACCCCCAACATTTTAAAGTCTTAAAACTCATAATGTCTTCTCCTAAAAAAGCCAGCCACGGATACTCCATAGCAAAGCCATACCAAAGCCATAGCAAAGTCATTAGAATGTAGGAAAATAGCCCTTTTTTCCTACAAATTAAAAATAACAAAAAATACAGCAGAAAAGAACTGTCAAAATACCGATTATATAAGGACAAATAAAAACAGTGAATCCATTAAAAATACTCACTACTCAATACTAACTACTAATCCCCACATTCCCCACTAGCCCAAGAAGTAAGTCCCGCATGACCGGCGACACAAGGATTGGAGTAGGTTTTGCCATCGCAACCACAAACGGGATCGTATTCCATAGTACATGGCCCATCGCTAATTTTGGTCTTGTCTATACATGCTACCGTCTTGCCAGAGCCGCAGGAGGATAATGCCAAAAGGCTCGTTAGAAGAAGGGCTGCGGTAACTGAGGATACTTTTTTTGTGTTTTTCATAAGTTAAATGCAAATTACTTGCCCTAAAATAAACAATAATCTCCATTCAAAAGGGAATATTTTATAACAATTTGGCAATGTACAACCCCCTAAAAATCGTAATTTTGCCCCCACAAAAATATTTTACAGAAAAGACCATGAACAAGACATTTGACGTACTGATAGAAATCCCCAAAGGAAGCCGCAACAAATATGAATACGACTTCAAACTGAAGAAAATCCGTTTTGATAGAATGCTTTTCAGCAGTATGATGTACCCAGCCGATTACGGTTTTATACCAGAAACCCTAGCATTGGATGGCGACCCACTGGATGTTTTGGTGTTGGGTGGCGAACCAACCTTCCCCATGTGCGTGATGGAAGTAAAACCCATCGGCGTTTTCCATATGGCCGATGAAAAAGGCCCTGACGAAAAAGTGATCTGTGTGCCAATTTCAGACCCAATCTGGAGCAGCTTGAATGACCTTTCTGATATGAACCCTCATTTGGTAAGGGAAATTGAGCATTTCTTTCAAGTTTACAAAGACCTTGAAAAGAAAAAAGTAGACGTTGACGGTTGGGGAGATGCTAATGAAGCTATCGAGATCTACAACCAATGCGTTCAACGCTATAAAGACACACCAGAAGTTCAGGGGCATTTCAGTATTTAAGAAAATTACTTTATTGAAAGAAAAATGACTAAATATCAAAGGGCATAAGATATTACACGTCTCACGTCTCACGTCTCACGTCTCACGTCTCACGTCTCACGTCTCACGTCTCACGTCTCACGTCTCACGTCTCACGTCTCACGTCTCACG
>JAGXGE010000034.1 GCA_024637015.1 Aequorivita sp.
CATTTATTATGCGCGCATAATAAATGCTTAATTTTTCAAAAAAAGATTCCTTACAAATTTAACTTAAAGAAATAAACTATGAAGAAAGTATTATTAATTGCCGTTTTTGCATTTGCAAGTGCGGTGACTTATGCGGGAGGTTACCGCGTAAGTTTGCAGGGTCAAAAGGCACTGGCTATGGGGCACACCGGCGTGGCTGTTATTAATAGCAGCGAATTGGTGTTTTTCAACCCAGCTGGTTTGGTCTATTTAGAAGACAAATTTAATATCTCTGCAGGTGTTAGCGGTGTGTTTTCAAACATTGCTTATCAGGATGCCGAGACTGGTGCTAACGCACGTACAGACAGTCCCGTGGGTACGCCGCTCTATTTGTATGCTTCCTATAAGGCTACAGATTGGTTGGCTTTTGGTATTGGAGTGTACACACCATACGGAAGCTCAGTGGAATATCAAGACGATTGGGCAGGTTCTCATTTAGTTAATAATATTGACTTAAAAGCGATTTACATTCAACCAACCGTTTCGTTTAAAATTAACGATAAGATAAGCTTCGGTGGAGGCCCTATTTATGTAACTGGTTCGGTGAATTTCAATAGAAACCTAAACCGTACACTTACTGACCTTGAAGGAAATCGCGCAAATGTTACTGTTGATGCTACAGGCGTGAGTAACTGGGGATGGGTTGCTAGTACAATGGTAAATCTTACAGAAAACCTTCATATTGGTGCTACGTACCGTTCCGAAATTATTCTTGATGCCAAGGACGGCGATGCAACTTTTGAAAATATACCCAACTCACCTTTAACACCCTTTGAAGATACTAAATTTGATGCCTCATTGCCACTGCCAGCAGAAATGACTGTGGGTATGTCCTATGATTTCTGTGAAAAATGGACTTTTGCTTTCGATTACAACCGTACTTTTTGGGATGTATACGAATCGTTGGATATAGACTTTGCAAATCCAGATATTCCAGATTCAAAGAATGCGCGTAATTATAAAAACGCTTCCATCTACCGTTTCGGAATGCAATATGATGCTACAAAAATGTTCACTTTGCGTGCTGGGTATTATTTTGACGAATCTCCAGTACAATCAGGATATTTTGCACCTGAAACTCCGCGTAATGACAGTAATAACTTCACTGCTGGTTTAACTGTAAACCTTGGTGAGCATTTGCAAATAGATGCTTCTTTCCTTTATTCACAATTTGAGGAAATAGATGCTTCTTATAATTATTATTTCGAAAATGGACAGGCAGTTCCTTTTAAAGGAACCTATAAAACCAATGCCTTTGTTCCAGGATTGGGGCTTACTTATAAACTATAATTGAAAAATTCAGAAAAGATGAAAAATATACTTAAATATACATTCGCGCTTTTAGCCATCGGCTTTGTGAGTTGCGACCCAGAATTTGACAGCCCAGTAACTGATGAAGGTTTTTACACGAGCGGAACTGCCGATCTTTCAAAATATGTTTCCGTAGGAAATTCTTTGACCGCTGGCTATGCTGATGGAGCACTTTACATTACTGGCCAAAACAACAGTTATCCAAACATTATGGCACAGCAGTTTGCTTTCGCTGGCGGTGGTGATTTCTCACAGCCTTTAATGAATGACAACGTAGGTGGTTTATTATTGGGAGGAAGCCAAATTACTGAAAACAGATTTGTATTGGCTGTTGGGCCTAATGGTAACCCTTCTCCAGTGCGTTTGGTTGGAACCCCCACTACCGACATTACAAATCGATTAACTGGACCATATAATAATATGGGTGTTCATGGTGCAAAAAGTTTTCACTTAGTAGCGCCTGGCTACGGTAATGTTGCTGGTGTTCCAACTGGTGCTGCAAACCCTTATTTTGCTAGATTTGCTAGTAGTGAAAGCGCAACCGTTATTGGTGATGCCACCGCTCAAAACCCAACTTTTTTCAGTCTTTGGATTGGTAATAACGATATTTTGAGTTACGCCACTTCCGGTGGAGCAGGAGTTGACCAAACAGGAAATCTTGACCCATCCTCTTACGGAGGAAATGACATAACTGATCCAAATGTATTTGCATCAGTTTACAGCCAGCAAGTTGAAGCTCTTACGGGCAACGGCGCAAAAGGTGTTTTGATTAATATTCCTGAAGTAACTTCTATTCCATATTTCACTACAGTTCCAACCAATGCAATTCCATTGGATGCGGCTACTGCAGCTCAGTTAAATGCACAGTTTGGAGCCTACAACACACAAATTTTGCCTGGTCTAGTAGGAATAGGTTTTATTACTCCTGAAGAAGCTGCACTGCGTATGATTAATTTCTCAGCTGGACAAAACTTCCCTATAATGACCGATGATGATCTTACGGATTTAACAGCAATACTTCAAGGTCCTCCATTTAGTTTGCCTGCTCCTTTAGCAGCATTATTGGGTCAGTTGCGTCAAGTGAAGTCTGACGACTTAATTGTTTTGACTGCTTCATCTGTACTGGGAACAACACCAGACCCAAGCAATCCACAAGGAGTTATTGGAGTAACCATTCCACTTAGCGATCAATTTGTATTGGCTGTGTCAGAGCAAGCGCGAGTAACAGCTGCAAGCACTGCATACAATGCTACAATCCAAGCCCTTGCTGGCTCAAAAGGACTCGCGTATGTTGATTCAAAAGCTGCGTTGGCAAGAGTTGCAAATGGTGGGATTCCTTATGATGGTGGTATTCTTACTTCACAGTTCGTTACGGGCGGCGCCTTCTCTTTGGACGGCGTTCATCCAACCCCAAGAGGATATGCATATACTGCAAACTTGATCATTCAAGCTATCAATGAAACTTATGATGCAACCATACCAATGGTGCACATAGGTAACTATGCAACTGTTACGCTTCACAACAATTAATAAAATTAAATTTACTGAAAAACCGTTCTCGTTTGAGAGCGGTTTTTTTTATCTTTAAATTCAACTTAAACCTTTCAAAAATGAAACTATTAATAAAACTTTTACTAACCGCTTTGGCGGTTGTTATTTTAGCTAAAATCTTACCCGGTGTTGCCGTGGAAGGCTATGGCGTTGCAGTCATTGTTGCCGTTGTTATTGCCTTATTGCGATTATTGGTTCGGCCAATTCTAGTGCTTTTAACCCTGCCAATTACCATTGTTACATTTGGACTTTTCCTCCTTATAATAAATGCGATCATCATTTTGATGGCAGATTACTTCGTAGGTGGTTTTGCGGTAACATCAATATGGTGGGCCCTTCTTTTTAGTTTGTTGCTTTCGCTTTTTCAATCTATTCTTTTTTCACTTTTGAAGGGCGACAAATAATTGGCTGAACAACAGTCTCTAAATGTTTGTTGAATTTTGCAAAAAACCGTACTTTTGCATCCCGAAATTCAGAAGAAAAAAAATGAATATTACAAAAAAAGACATCGATAAATTAAACGCTGTGATTACAGTGGAAATTTCAAAAGAAGATTATTCCGGCAAAGTTGAAAAAGTGCTGGGCGATTATCGAAAAAACGCTAACATTCCTGGTTTTAGAAAAGGTCAAGTGCCAATGGGAATGGTTAAAAAACAATACGGAAAAGCCGTTTTGGTTGAAGAAGTAAACAAAATTTTACAGGACGCACTTCATAAATTTCTTACTGAAGAAAAATTGGACATTCTTGGAAATCCACTTCCTAAGAATGAAGCAGATATAAACTGGGATGCAGATGATTATTCGTTTGAATTTGAATTGGGTCTTTCGCCAGAATTCAGCGTTGATGTAAAAGGTAAAGAAGTTGTTCAATATAAAATTATTGCGGATGATGAAATGCTGAACAACCAAGTAAAAACTATCCGTAAGCAATACGGAAAATTGATTTCTAAAAAAGAAGTTGAAAAAGGAGACGAAATCACCGGAACTTTTACTTCAACTGAAAAAGAAATCGAAAAGAAAACAACCCTTTCCACAGATGATATTGCTGGTAAAAAGCAACTGGAAAGCTTGATTGGCGCAAAAGTTGGTGATACAGTTACTTTGAAAACAAAGGGAATGTTCGCCGATGACCACGACAACCAAAAATATTTAGGCTTTGAGCACGATGAAGCCCATGGTTTGGATATCGAGGTTTCTTTAAAAATTGAAGAAGTAAACAAACGCGAAATGGCCGAACTGAACCAAGAGTTATTTGATAAACTATTTGGTGAAGCTGTGATTACTTCCGAAGAAGAACTGAAAGCGAAAATAAAAGAAGATGCAGAAGGACAATTTGCTCAACAAAGCGATCAAAAATTGCTGAACGATGTGGTTGATTCATTGATTGAAAATACAAAGTTCGATCTACCTAAGGAATTCTTACAACGTTGGATTGCAATGTCTGGCGAAAAAAGACTTTCGGCAGACGATGCAAAAGAAGAATACGAAAGAAGCGAAAAAGGACTGCGCTATCAATTGATTGAAGGAAAAATTCGTGCAGAAAACAATCTGCAGGTTACTTTTGACGAGTTGAAAGACTATTCAAAAAATATGATAAAAGCACAAATGGCTCAATTTGGTCAGATGGACCCTTCGGAAGAGGAATTGGAATCCATCGCTGCAAGAATTCTTTCAAATAAAGAAGAAGTGCAACGTTTGAGCGAACAAATGAACTCGGCTAAATTGCTGAATTTCTTTAAGGAAAACGCAAAACTGAAGACTAAAGAGGTTTCTTACGATAAATTCATTAAGGACGCTTACGCATAATTCAGCGAAGAAATAGTTATCTTTAGGCGTTGAATTATTTGATTTAACGCCTTTTTGATTTAAACCTTTTCCTGTTCAGGAAAGTATATTTTTAAAACGAACAAACATTTATGAACTACAGTAAAGAATTTAGAAATTTTGCTATAAAAGATCAAGGCATCAACAATATGTATTATGACCAGATCATAAGCAGTATGTATCCACAAAACTTGACTCCAAATATTATTGAAGAGCGCCAAATGAATGCAGTAGCAATGGACGTTTTTTCACGCTTGATGATGGACCGAATCATTTTCCTTGGCACCGGAATTAACGACCAAGTGGCGAATATTGTTCAGGCGCAATTATTGTTTTTGGCGAGTACCGATGCAGCCCGTGATATTCAAATTTATATAAATTCTCCCGGCGGAAGCGTTTACGCAGGCTTGGGAATTTACGATACCATGCAATTCATCAAGCCAGACGTTGCAACTATTTGCACGGGAATGGCAGCCTCAATGGCAGCAGTCCTTTTGTGTGCTGGTGAAAAAGGAAAACGGAGTGGTTTGACACATTCGCGTGTTATGATTCACCAACCCTTGGGCGGTGCGCAAGGACAAGCGAGCGATATTGAAATAACCGCACGTGAAATAATCACTCTAAAAGAAGAGCTTTATAAAATTATAGCGAAACATTCTGGCCAAACCTACGAAAAGGTTTACGAAGATAGTGATCGCGATTACTGGATGAAAGCTGACAGAGCCATGGAATACGGAATGATTGATGAAATATTGACACGAAACTAAATTTAGACTTTTTGAAAAAAGATAATATGTCGAAAGAAGATTTAGAATGTTCCTTTTGCGGCCGTAAAAAGTCGGAAACCAACTTGCTTATTGCAGGATTGGATGCCCATATTTGCGATCGTTGCATTGAGCAGGCCCACGGAATTGTTGTTGAGGAAGCTTTGCATGCAGGCAATACGGAACTGTCCAAAGATTTAATGCTGAAGAAACCAAAACTCATAAAAGCCTTTTTGGATGAATATGTAATTGGGCAGGAATTCACTAAAAAAGTAATGTCAGTTGCGGTTTACAATCACTACAAACGCTTGCTGCAGCCAAAAACAGATGACGATATTGAAATACAGAAAAGTAACATAATCATCGTTGGGCAAACCGGAACAGGAAAAACATTGATTGCAAAAACAATCGCAAGAATGTTGAATGTTCCTTTGGCCATTGTTGATGCTACAGTTTTAACGGAAGCTGGTTATGTGGGGGAGGATGTTGAAAGTATTTTAACCCGTTTGTTGCAAGCTGCAGATTACAATCTCGAAAAAGCCGAAAATGGAATTGTTTTTATTGACGAAATAGATAAAATAGCCCGTAAAAGCGACAATCCTTCAATAACCCGCGATGTTAGCGGCGAAGGTGTTCAGCAAGCATTGTTGAAACTTTTGGAGGGAACAACGGTAAATGTTCCGCCAAAAGGAGGCAGAAAGCATCCCGATCAAAAATTCATTGAAGTAAATACCGAAAATATTCTTTTTATCGCTGGCGGTGCCTTTGATGGTATTGAGCGCCATATTTCAAAGCGATTGAATATGCAGTCGGTTGGTTTTACGGCTTCCGTAAAGGAAAATCAAATGGAGAAAGACAATATGCTTCGTTATATTATTCCGAAGGATTTAAAGGATTTCGGGTTGATTCCTGAAATAATTGGTCGACTTCCTGTTTTGACCTATATGAATCCTTTGGACAAAGAAACGCTTCGCGCAATTCTTACGGAACCTAAAAATGCCATTATAAAACAGTACAAAAAACTGTTTGAAATGGATGGAATTGATTTTGTAATTACTGAAGAAGCATTGGATTTTATAGTAGGACAGGCAATCGACTACAAGCTAGGCGCACGTGGTTTGCGCTCGCTTTGTGAAGCAGTTTTAACCGATGCAATGTATGAAATGCCTGGCACAGACGAAAAGACAGTCCAGGTCACAAAGAATTACGCAGAAGAAAAACTGAACAAATCAACTATTAAAAAGTTGAAAGCGGTTTCTTAAACCTAATAATTATAAAAACAAATACCCCGATAGAATCGGGGTTTTTTTATGTTTAAAAATATTTAATTGTTAAATTTTATGTTTTAATGATTTTGTTTTTAAAGATTTAGAATATTTCGATTTTTTTTAATGAGGGGTTCCGTTTTTTTTTATATACATTGCAATTGCCTAACAACAAAATCATTTTAAAATAGAAAAAATGAAAATAAACTTGATATTAAAATCCTTAGTAATATGTTCCCTTTTATTGTCAAGCTGCAACAAGGATGATGACAATAAAGATGATCAAGGTTGTATCAAAGATGAGAATTTTTTTGAAGCAGAGTTTGATGGTAAGATAATTGAACCAAGATGGATAACTGGGGGAGGAGTTAGTGCATATACATTATATGTAGATAGAAATAATGAAGATGAAAATGATTGGGAAGTTTCTTTGACTTCCAACAATAGAATAACGCTCACTTTTTCATTGATAAATGTTGACGGAACCGGCATTTATCCTATAGATGCAGCATCATCAAACGAACTTCCTCCCACACCTTTCACATTTTCCAAAACATATATTTACATTGAAAAAATTATAGATGATTCAACAATTTATTATTTCAGCGAAGAAGGAACGGGAGTTATAGTTATTACTGATTATAATATTGAAGATGGTATTTTAATTGGAACCTTTAATTGTGAATTATACAATTCCTTAGACCCGAGTATAAAAATGCCTATTAGTGGCGAATTTAATATCAATCTTTCCACCCTCGATATTAATAAAAAACCTTGCTGGCTGTAATATGAAAAGAACGATGTTATTAAAATCGCTTATTATATGCGCTATTATTGCAACAAGCTGCAATAAAGACGATGACAACAAGGATGATCAAGGTTGCGTAAAGGAGGAAAATTATTTTGAAGCGGAATTTGATGGCGATACTATAGAACCCTATTTCAATCAAGGAGGGGGGATTGGTCGTTATATCCTTAGTTTTAGCAGATGTTATGACAATGGCAATGATTGGCTGTTGACTATAAATACAGAAAATGATTTAGGTTTTGATTTTTCATTAATTGGTATTACAGGTACAGGAAATTATAATATAAGTACTGGTAATCCTGACCATATACCTGCTAATTGTGCAGAGAATATTTCAATATACATTGAAGATCAAATTTCAAATTCATACACTTTTATTAGCTCCTCCAATGGAACCATTGAAATTACTGAGTATGACAGTGGGTATGGAATATTGGTGGGCACTTTTACTTGCGAATTGGTAAGTACTGCTGATCCCTCTGTAAAAAAGACTATAACTGGAGAGTTCAATCTAAATAAATCTACCTTGGACAAAACAAAAAGACCTTGTTGGCTTTAATAAAGTTTAAATACATTCTACAAACTAAAAAACAAAACCCCCGATTTCTCGGGGGTTTTGTTATGATTGAAAATATAATTTCTTAGGGCATCGCCAACAAAGCTTTATTTTTATTGTAAAGAATTTTATTCTCCATCTGCTCTTTTTTGCTTTTCAAATTGTAGCCAGCTACTTCATTTTCTTTGTTATTTGCTGATTGCGTAGTTGCGCAAGAAGTAAAAAGAACCGTGAAAGCTAAAAAGCACACTATAAAAAATATCTGTTTCATTTTGAAATACTTATAATTTTATAGGCCAAAAGTACTTCGGAAGAAAAGCACCCACAAAAGTTTTAGTTGAACTTACGGGTAAACTCGTTGAAATGCATCTTTCAAAAAAAACAGTCGATAAAGTGTTCAAAATGCCCGATTTACAACACGTTACAAAAGTCCAAATTTTCGAAAATAACTAAAATGTGCTGTTTAAAAGCAAGAGTTCTTCCAAATAATCACGAGTATTGGAAAGTCGTGGAACTTTATGTTGTCCACCAAGTTTGTTTTTTTCCTTTAACCAATCATAAAAAAGACGTTCCCGAGCGTTGTGGATTTTTGGCGCGTTAAGAGTAGTATTATTAAAACGTTTTGCTTCGTAATCACTATTTAATTCCTGTAAAGCGGAATCAAGTAGCTGGGTAAAAGAGTTTAAGTCTTTTGGCGGACTTTTAAATTCAATAATCCACTCATGCGCTCCCTTTTCCCTTCCGTTCATAAAAATAGGGGCTGCGGTATAATCAATAATTTCGGCATTGGTGAGTTGCGAAGCTTTTCGCAGCGCGGTTTCCGCATTTTCAATAATCAATTCTTCACCAAAAACATTTATGTGGTGTTTTGTACGGCCGGTAACTTTTATTCGGTAAGGGTCGGTTGATGTGAAGCGAACTGTATCGCCAATCTTATAACGCCAAAGCCCCGCATTGGTCGTAATTATAACAGCATAATTTTTTTCTTTCTCAACCTCGCTTAACGGAATCACTTCTTCTTCGGGAGTACCGTAATTATCCATTGGTATGAATTCATAAAAAATTCCGTAATCCAGCATTAACAGGAGTTCTTTGTTTTCATTACGGTCCTGAATTGCAAAAAATCCTTCCGAAGCATTATAAATTTCATAGTACCGAAAATCATTTTTCGGCAACAATTTATTGTATTGATCAATGTAGGGATCAAAGTTTACGCCACCGTGAAAATACACCTCCAAGTTTGGCCAAACTTCAAAAAGATTTCCTCTACCAGTAGTTTCCATTACATTATTCAACAACACAAGCATCCACGAAGGAACGCCTGCAAGACTGGTAACATTCTCTTTGATAGTTTCGTTTACAATTGCCTGCATCTTGGTTTCCCAATCTCCCATCAGAGAAACCTCATTACTAGGCGTACTGCTGAATTCAGCCCAAAAGGGCATATTGTCAATTAAAATTGCGGAAAGATCACCGAAAACGGTTCCGTTTTCTTGGTACAGTTGTTTGCTTCCGCCGAGCCTTAAACTCTTACCCAGAAATAATTGCGCACTTGGATTGTTGTTGAGGTACATACACAACAAATCCTTGCTGGCCGCATAATGACAGTCTTCCAAAGAATCTGGAGTTACTGGAATAAATTTACTTTTTGCATTGGTGGTGCCGCTGGATTTTGCAAACCACTTTATAGGCGTGGGCCAAAAGATATTTGCTTCCCCTCTACGTGCGCGCTCAATCCGAGCTTCGTTTTCTTCATAAGTTGTTATCGGAATTCTTTCAGAAAACTCGCGGTAGGTTCTGATTGATGCAAAACCATACGCTTTTCCAACCTCTGTATTTTTTGCTTTTTGAAGCAAGTTGAAAAGTAGTTCTTCCTGAACTTCAATAGGATATTTCAAAAAAAGGTCTATTTGGTGAAACCGTTTTTTCAAAAACCAAGAAGCAATGGAGTTAACAATGGGGATTGGCATATTTTTCTGCTATCTTTATGCTATAAAAATAGCAATTTTAAATTTACGATTTCCTCTTTTTTGAAGCGATGTTTTATAGTATTTCTTCGGAATAGTATTCGGCATAAATATTTTTGAATAAATGAATTACGAAGGAGTGCTCACCAAAATGCAAACTGAAAACGGTTCGCCTATTCAGTATTACCTTGTTTTTGAAAATGATTTTTTGAACGTGAACCAATTGTTGGACAAAAAAGTATCCATCAATTTCCTGCGCTATCAATGCTTAAACTGCGGACTTCAAAAAAAAATATACCGTCAAGGTTTTTGTTATGATTGTTTTTATGAAATTCCTCAGGCCGCAGATTGGATCATTAACCCCGAACTCAGTAAAGCACATTTAGGAATCGAAGATCGCGATTTAGCTTATGAAGTAAAAGTGCAATTACAGCCACATGTTGTTTATCTCGCCAACAGTAGTAGCGTGAAAGTAGGCGTTACGCGCAAAAGCCAGATCCCAACCCGGTGGATTGATCAAGGAGCACACGAAGCCATCGAAATTGTGGAAGTGCCAAATCGCTATCTGGCAGGAATTACCGAGGTTGCTTTAAAAGATCACGTGAGCGACAAAACAAATTGGCGAACCATGCTGAAAAACGATATTAAAGATGAAAATTTGGTGGAATGGCGCAACAAATTAAAACAATTTATTCCTGCTGAAGCGGCTGAATATTATTTGGAAAACAATGCTGAAACAAATCTGCAGTTTCCAGTTTTAAAATATCCCGAAAAGCCAAAATCACTCAACCTTGAAAAGAATCCTTTTTACGAAGGAGTTTTAAAAGGAATAAAAGGACAATACCTCATTTTTGAAGACGACACAGTTTTTAACATACGCAGCAACGAAGGATATGTAGTCTCATTAACAGTTAATTAAAAAAAGAGTTTAGTTTCCTCCTTTGGGGGCTAGGGGGCTTTTTGTAGTATCGGTTTTCTTTTTATTTCCACCCAAAATACCTCCCAAAACATCTTTTATTATTTGTGTGTTTTGTTGTTGGGTAGTTTGTTGCTGGTTATTGGTATTCGTTTTTGTAGAATCTTGTTTGGTCCCACCGCCCAATAATCCGCCCAAAATATCGGTTCCTTGATTAATCAATTTATCTTTCTGTTTGGCCAAAAGCTGCTGGGTCAATCTGTTGATTGCGGCTTCAGTGTTCATTGAAACTTGCGGATTCGTAAATGTTCCTTTCAGTCCAATGGGTAGTGCAACGCTCATTTCGTCGGCTTCTTTCGGACTTAAATTTTGAAGTAATTTCGTTACATCTCCTCCTAAATATTTTGCAGGAACATCCAGCGTTAAATTATAATCGATGGATTTATCCAAACCGTGCGTTCCGGCAACCGCAACGTCAATTCCCTTTACGTCAAAATGAAAGGGCTTCACTTCAATTTTTCCGTTGTTGAAAGTGAAATTGGTACTCACATCTCGCAAACTCAACCTATCCAAATTCAAAAACGAAAGCTTGTTTCCAAGCGCGGAAAGCAGCGGAGCTTGCTGAGGATCAACATCCGCAGTAATTATTTGGGCCAAGGCGGTTCCTGCAAGCGTAGAAAGTTTTGGCGAAAGATCATTAGTCAACTGTCCATTTAGTTGAAATTTCGTGTTCAAACTTCCCTGCAAAGCTTTGGCAATCGGCACTAAAAATTGAAACATCTCAAGATTTTCAAAAGATTGTTCAATGTCAATCTTGCTCAAATCCAGATCCATTGCAAAAGTTGGTATTTCATTTTTGGTTGAAACATTCCCCGAAAGCGCAATATCTCCGCCAAAAATATTTGAAGTGAAATTGCTTATTGTAATGGTTTCATTTACAATTGCGGCAGTTCCTTTTGCATTTGCTAATTTCAGATTGTCGTAAATAACTTTGTTTGCAGTGAAATCCAAAGTGGCATCCAGAAAATCTGGAATTTTCACAGCGTCAGGAGTTGTGGTTTTCTTTATTGTTTTTCCTTCTTCGGAAGAATTTTCGCTATTCGATTCTTCTTCCGAAGCCATAAAATCGTTGACATTAAAAGTATTGGATTGAATAGCAAAACGACCTTTCAAATCCTGTTTGCTCATCAAAAATGGAATGAGGTTTTGTATATTTCCCGAAGCTTTAATGTCAGTTTGCCCTGTTTGCGCATTCAAATCCTTTAAAGTTATCGTGCCCGGCTGAAGTGTTAAATTCGCGTTCAAAACTTTTAATTCATTTTTAAAACCGGCGTCATAATTGAAATTCGTCAAATTTGCAGTTCCGCGCGCATCAATTTTTTGGTACTGTTCTTTATCAACCGATTCCATATCGAAATTAGCAATAATATCTGCCTTAAAAATCCCGCTGAGTTCTTGTTCCATTTCCACGGGCAACACTTTTTTAATATTCGCAAGATTCAATGTGCCCTGCATTTCCATATTTACAAACGGGTTTTCGGTCATATTTTTAATGCTTCCATTCAATCGGAAAGGTTCGCCGTCAATTCTAAACATGAGTTTTGGAATGTTTAAATAAGTATCTTTCAACAAACCTGTTTCATTTTTTAGTTGCGCGTCAATCGTAATATTATCAACCGCTTTTGGAAGGTCGGGATATTTAAACGAAGCATTCTCGCTCGCCACTTTTATGTCCATCATCGGGATGTGGGTGCTGTCTATAATGCCTTTCAGCATTCCATTTACGGTGAAATTCCCAGTGGTTTTCACATCATTTATTTGCTTCACATAGGTTTCGGGAAGAACGGCGAGAAAGTTTTTAAAGTCCGACGACGGCGTTTTAAAAGTAAGATCCACTTCGTTATTTGTTTCATTCACTTTTACAAAACCATCAAAAGTCAAGGGAAGTTCATTTATTTTCGCTTCGTTTTCGAGGAAGGTATATTTCTGGTTTTTTAAATCGAGTTTGAAAACAGCATCAAGTGAAATTCGGTTTTTGGTAAAATATTCGTTATTGTCAATCCGGAAAGATGCGAACGCTTCAGTCTTTGTGTCCAGATTGCTTATTTCCTGCGAAAGGTCGCCACTGCCTTCATGCTGCACTTCGGTTAGCATCAAATAGGTTTTGTTGGCTTCGTCTAAATAATTGATTCGTGAATTTGTTATCTCATATTTTTTCAATTCAAAATTAAAACTACCGCTCGATGCTTCGGCCTCTGTAATTACAGGCGCATCTTTTTTTATGGCAATGTCATAATTGGCGTTTCCGAGTGAATCAATTTTAATATTCACAAACGCTTCGTCTATTTTTACCGCATCAATTTTTATGTCTTTAGATTTGAAAAGTTGTATCACGCCCATATCCAATTTTAAACTTTTCCCGCTGGCAAGCGTATCTCCTTCAAAAGGAGCTTTATTGATAACACTGAAGTTTTCCAATTGAAGTGAAGCATCCGGAAAACTGCTAAAAAGACTCAAATCAAGATTTTCCCAAGTTACCGTTGCGTTGAGGTTTTCACTGATAGTGCGGTTGAGTATTCTCTCAAGACTTCCTTTGAAAATAAAAGGTGCTGCAAGCAGCAGCAGAATTATAATTCCGATAATGATTCCAATTATTTTTAGTGTTTTTTTCATAAAAGATTTAAAAATTTGTTTTTGATAATTTATTTGAAAACAACTTCTTAGAAAACTGCATTCAAGCAAAACTTACATCTATACACAAATTTACTTGGTAGTCATTTTCTTTTCCTTAATTTCGTCTTAAATGTTAAAATTGGATTCGCTAACTCCACTTCACAATGTCTATTTTTCCCTTGGCAGCAATTTGGGAAACCGCTTTGAATATCTTCAAAATGCTGTAAACTCACTTTTCGAAGAGATTGGTAGTATCGTTAAAATTTCTCCCGTATACGAAACTCCCGCCCTTGGTTTTGAAGGTGAACCATTTTTGAACTGTGCAGTTTGGCTGCAAACCGATTTAAAGCCGTCAAAAATTCTGAAGAAAATATTGGAGATCGAAAAAAGGATGGGCCGCAGGCGAAATGCTTTAAAAACCTATGCTTCGAGACCCATTGATATTGATATAATATTTATTGACGATTTTTTTATTGAATCGGAATACTTAACCGTTCCGCATCCTGAAATGGAGAACCGAAGATTCGTTTTGCAGCCTTTGGCAGAACTCAATTCGCAATTGGTGCATCCTATTTCGCAGAAAAATATAATCAAACTTTTGGCTGAAACGGCGGATGAAAGCTTGCTTCAAAAACAATCCAAATGGCTCAATAACCCTGTAAAGGATTATAATATTTCGCAATACAATTACATTGCAATTGAAGGAAATATTGGTGCTGGAAAGACAAGCTTGGCAACTAAAATTGCGAGTGATTTCAATTCAAAATTAATTCTCGAACGTTTTAAAGACAACCCTTTTCTACCGAAATTTTATGAAGATGCCGCACGTTATGCTTTCCCTTTGGAAATGTCTTTTTTGGCAGACCGCTATCAACAGTTGGTTGATGATATTACACAATTTGATCTTTTTAAAGAATCAGTTATAGCAGATTATGATGTGAATAAATCCCTGATTTTTGCAAGCATCACTTTACCGGAGGAAGAATACTCGCTTTATAAGAAACTTTTTCATGTGATGCACAAAGAACTTCCGAAACCCGATGTGTATATTTATTTATACCAAAATACTGAACGCCTTTTGGAAAACATAAAAAAGCGTGGTCGCAAATATGAGCAGAGTATTCAGGCTGAATATTTGCAAAAATTGAATTCGGGTTATTTGGAATTCATCAAAAACCAACATTCCGAAAACATAAAAATCATCGATATTTCCGAAATAGATTTTCTAAAGAATAGATCAGATTATTTAAAGATTTTGAAGAAAATAGTTTCCTGAATATTGAATACTGACACCGTAAAATTATTTTTACTTCCTTGAGAAATTGATGGTTGAAAGCATTTCTGCTTTGTGTACCTTTGCAAAAAAATTATAAATGAGCACACAAGACAATTACGATAAAGGAAGAGGCCCTCACAAGCCTGGAAAAAATGCACGAAAGAAAACCGTGGCTCGCAAAAATGCTTCCCTAAAATCTGATTCTTACAAGAAAACTGAAGATCGACCACAAGATCCAACAAAACCAAAATTGAAATTCGATAAAACCGGAAAGGAAATTGGACGTCGTGAAAAACCCGTAAAAGAAGTGAAAAAGAGCAATCCCGAAGACGGTATTCGCTTGAATAAATATATCGCCAATAGTGGGGTTTGCTCACGTCGTGAAGCTGACACATACATCGCTACTGGTTTGGTTACTGTAAATGGAAAAATCATCAATGAAATGGGCCATAAGGTTCAAATGAAAGATGATGTTCGTTTTGACGGTCGCCGCTTAAACCCAGAGCCAAATACCTATGTTTTATTAAACAAGCCTAAAGGTTTTGCAACTACCGATAGCAATGCCAAAGGAATGACAGTAATGGATTTGGTTGCCAACGCCACCACCGCCAAAATAAAACCTTTCGGCCGTTTGGGAAGAAATGCGACGGGACTTTTACTTTTCACGAATGATGATGAATTTGTTCAAAAATTCACAAAAAAAGGAATATCACGTTTGTTCCATATTGAATTGGACAAAAATCTAAAATCAGAGCATCTTAAAAAAATTAAGGAAGGAATCACAATTGAAGGAAAGGAAATAACTGTAGAAGAAATAAGCTACGTAGATAATTCGCCAAAAAGCGAAATAGGTTTAAAGATAAAGCACACAGGAAACAGCGTTATCAGAACCATTTTTGAACATCTTGGTTATGATGTGGTTCGGGTAGATTGTGTTACACTCGGTCCGCTTACCAAAAAAGATTTGCCTCGTGGCCGTTGGCGGACACTTACTGAAAAGGAACTCAGCATGTTCAGTATGATTTAATGGAAAATGAAATTTCCTGCCATTTCATTAATTATTGAATTTTTTTTGGCACATTTGTACTCTAAATATTTAAAGAATATTATTTTTAAAATGGTTGGTTTTTGAAAAATTTCGGAAACATAGATTCTAAATGAACAACGCATTTTTATTTCAAACGGCTTTACTACAGCAGGTTTCGGACAAAAGTTTCATTATAAAGGGCTTGCCTATTCGTATTTAATCTTCAAGTTAATTTTTTGTTATACTTCTCTTTTTTTTGGGGAATACGAAGCAAGAATTTATAATTTACAACATTCAACGAAAACAAAAGGATGAACACCAAATATATAGATTTAATAGACCAAACGTATTATTTTCCGCAGGAAGAATTCCGCTTAGGCGATAATGGCCTTGAGTTTCACGGTGTGGATCTTATGGCGCTTGTTGAGCAATATGGAGCTCCGCTGAAATTTACCTATCTGCCAAAAATTTCGGAAAATATCATTTTGGCGAAAAAATGGTTTGCAGATGCCATTGTAAAAAATAACTACAAAGGCAGTTACAACTATTGTTATTGCACTAAAAGTTCACACTTTAAGCACGTTTTGAACGAAGCTTTAAAAAATGATATTCATATAGAAACCTCTTCGGCTTTTGATATTGATATTGTGGAAAGCTTGAAAGAAACAGGGAAAGTTACAGATAAAACCTATGTTATCTGCAACGGTTTTAAACGCGATCAATACATTACAAACATAGCAAGGCTTATAAATAACGGCCATGAAAATTGTATTCCGATTATTGATAACTACGAAGAAATTGAACTGCTTTCAGATAATATTGAAGGGCATTTCCATGTAGGAATTCGAATTGCATCAGAGGAAGAACCAAAATTTGAATTTTATACTTCCAGGTTGGGAATTGGCTATAAAAACATCATCCCTTTCTATGAAGAACAAATAAAAAACAACGAGCGGGTAGATTTAAAAATGCTCCATTTCTTTATCAACACAGGTATTCGTGATACTGCATATTACTGGAACGAATTGGTGAAATGTTTAAAAGTTTACGTTCGTCTTAAAAAAATCTGTCCTTCTCTGGATAGTTTAAATATTGGCGGCGGATTTCCTATTAAAAACTCATTGCATTTTGAGTATGATTATGAATACATGATCAATGAGATTTTAAACCAAATAAACATAACCTGTAACGAAGCCGATGTGCCCGTACCAAACATTTTTACGGAATTTGGAAGCTTCACCGTAGGCGAAAGCGGCGGCGCCATATATGAGATTTTATACCAAAAACAACAGAACGACCGCGAAAAGTGGAATATGATCAATTCGTCATTTATAACCACTTTGCCAGACACGTGGGCAATCAGCAAGCGTTTTATTATGCTTGCGATAAACAGATGGAACGATGAATATGAACGTGTTTTGTTGGGTGGTTTAACGTGTGATAGTGATGATTACTACAATAGCGAACAAAACATGGCAGCTATTTATCTGCCAAAATTTAGAAAAGAAAAACCTTTGTATATTGGCTTCTTTAACACAGGAGCATATCAAGAATCCATTGGCGGTTTCGGAGGCTTGCAGCACTGCTTGATTCCTTCGCCAAAACATATTTTGATAGACAGAGACGAAAATGATACTATAACAACCAAACTTTTTTCAGAACAACAAACAAGCGAGCAATTGCTAAACATTTTAGGTTATGAGCACTAAGACGTACGCCGGAATCCCGCAAAAATATGCGGCTCTTGAAACATCAAAAATTGTATTAATCCCAGTTCCGTATGATGGAACCAGCACTTGGCAAAAAGGCGCCGACAAGGGCCCAGAAGCATTTTTGGATGCCTCGGAAAACATGGAACTTTATGACATTGAAACCCAAACAGAGGTTTACAAACAGGGAGTTTTCCTTGCAGATGCTATTACGGAAAACTCCTCTCCGGAAGCCGTGGTTTCTGAAGTGCATAAAGCCACAAAAGACTACATAAAGCGAAACAAATTCGTAACAATTTTCGGTGGCGAACATAGCATTTCCATCGGTACCATCCGTGCTTTCAACGAGTGCTTTGATGACCTTACGGTCCTTCACATAGATGCACACGCAGATTTGCGCAAAGATTTTCACGGAAGCGCTTGCAACCATGCCTGTGCCGTTTACGAAGCTAGCCAAACCACAAACTTGGTACAAGTTGGTATTAGAAGTATGGACATTGCCGAAACTCGCGTGATGGATGAAGAAAAAGTATTCTTTGCACACGATATGGCAAAAGATGAATACTGGATGGATAAAGTAATTGAAGCTTTAGGCGATAACGTTTTTATTACCTTCGATCTTGACGCATTTGATCCTTCAATACTTCCTTCAACCGGAACACCTGAACCAGGCGGACTTTTTTGGTATGAAACGCTGGACTTTCTAAAACAAGTTTTTGAAGAAAGAAACGTAGTAGGTTTTGACATTGTAGAATTGTGCCCCAATGAAAATGAAAGAGCTTCAGACTTTGTAGCTGCAAAGCTTTACTATAAAATGTTGACCTATAAATTCGCGGGAACCGAAGAAGGAGACGAATACGATAACCATTTTACCGAAACCAAAAAAGGCGTTTCAAAATTTAATACAGAAGAAGATGAGTACTAGCAAAGGATCTATTTCCCAATTTATTGAAAAATATTATTTACACTTTAATGCAGCAGCTCTCGTGGACGCAGCAAAAGGCTACGAAGCACAATTGAACCAAGGTTCAAAAATGCTCGTTTCCCTTGCTGGAGCTATGAGTACTGCCGAATTGGGAAAGATTTTTGCCGAAATGATTCGCCAAGGCAAGGTGCATATTATTTCTTGTACAGGTGCAAATCTTGAGGAAGATATTATGAACCTTGTTGCCCACAGCCACTATAAACGTGTTCCGAATTACAGAGATTTGACTCCTCAAGATGAATGGGATTTATTGGAAAAAGGAATGAATCGCGTAACAGATACCTGCATTCCTGAAGAAGAAGCTTTCCGAAGAATCCAAAAACACATTGTAAAATTGTGGCAAGAGGCCGAAGCGAAAGGCGAGCGCTACCTTCCGCACGAATATATGTACAAACTGCTTTTAAGTGGGGTAATGGAAGAACATTACGAAATAGACTTAAAAGATTCGTGGATGTATGCCGCCGCAGAAAAAAACTTACCCATAGTTTGCCCAGGTTGGGAAGACAGCACCATGGGTAACATCTTCGCCAGCTATGTTTTGAAAGGCGAATTAAAAGCCTCTACAATGAAAAGCGGTATTGAGTATATGACTTTTCTTGCAGATTGGTACACAGACAATTCAGAAAAAGGAATCGGTTTCTTCCAAATTGGTGGAGGGATTGCCGGAGATTTTCCAATCTGTGTCGTGCCAATGCTTTATCAAGATATGGAGCGAACAGATACCCCGTTTTGGAGCTATTTTTGTCAAATCAGTGATTCTACCACCAGTTTTGGTAGCTATTCAGGAGCCGTTCCAAATGAAAAGATTACTTGGGGAAAACTGGACATACACACTCCAAAATTCATCATAGAAAGTGATGCGACCATCGTAGCGCCTTTGATTTTTGCGTACCTTTTGGGTATGTAGAAACAGGTAAATATTATTTGCACAAAAATACGAATTACAGAATAATAGAAATCGTTTCCCTCGACTATAAGTATAAGAGTTTGGGGAAGGGGTTTTAGATTATTTAATAAAATAACAGAATGGAACCACAAAAGATTGAAAATATAGAACTGAAATTTTTAACGCTTAAAGACTATGAAGCGTTGAAAGAAGCCACCATTCAATCTTATGGCGGACTGCCAAACAGCTATTGGAAGATAAATGAAATAGGAAACCTAATAGACATTTTCCCCGAAGGTCAAGTAGTTATTATGGCCGATGGCGAAATAGCCGGTTGCGCCCTTTCTATCATTGTAGATTATGATGAAATTGAAGACCAACATACCTATAAAGATATTACAGATGATCCCACCTTCAGCATTCATGATCCAGAAGGCGATGTGCTTTATGGAATAGATGTTTTCATCCGTCCAGATTTTCGTGGATTGCGCTTGGGAAGAAGATTGTATGATTACAGAAAGGAACTTTGTGAAAATTTAAATTTGAAAAGCATTGTTTTTGGCGGAAGAATGCCAAATTACCACCTACATGCTGATAAACTTTCTCCAAAGCAATACATGGATAAAGTAAAGCGCAAACAGATTGATGATCCAGTTCTAAACTTTCAAATATCAAATGATTTTCACCCAGTTCGTGTCTTAAAAGGCTATTTGGAAGGCGATAAAGCCAGTGGCGAATTTGCCGTTTTGATGGAATGGGATAATATTTATTTCACCAAACCTGAGAAAAAGCCAAAACCCAGTGCTATTAAAAGCGTTGTCCGTTTGGGTCTTATTCAGTGGCAGATGAGAAGCTATAATGGGATGGAAGATTTAATGCAACAAGTGGAATATTTTATTGATAGTGTAGCAGGCTATCGATGTGATTTCGCAATGTTTCCAGAATTTTTCAACGCCCCGCTTATGGCAGAATACAATCACATGAGCGAGCCAGATGCAATCCGTGAATTGGCAAAGCATACCAAGGAAATTACCGAGAAAATGGCGCAACTTTCCATTTCCTATAACATCAATATCATTACAGGCAGCATGCCAGAGATGGTGCGCGGAAAACTGTATAACGTAGGTTATTTATGCCGTCGTGATGGAAGCGTGGAACGGTATGAAAAAATTCACGTAACCCCAGACGAAGCAAGAGTATGGGGAATGGTAAACGGAAATTCACTTCAAACTTTTGATACTGACTGTGGAAAAATAGGCGTGTTGATTTGTTATGACGCAGAGTTCCCAGAACTTTCAAGATTACTTTCAGATGAAGGTATGGATATTCTTTTTGTCCCGTTCCTTACAGATACCCAAAATGGATATTCTCGCGTAAGACTATGCACGCAAGCAAGAGCTGTAGAAAACGAATGTTATGTAGCTATTGCTGGAAGTGTAGGAAACCTTCCAAAAGTGCACAACATGGACATACAATACGCCCAGAGCGCCGTATTCACTCCGTGTGATTTCTCTTTCCCTAACAATGGAATAAAAGCCGAAGCAACCCCAAATACTGAAATGATTTTAGTTGCAGATGTGGATTTAGACCTTCTTAGAGAATTACATACTTTCGGTGCAGTGCGGAATTTAAAAGACAGAAGAAAAGATTTTTATAGATTGGAACGAGTGAAAAAATAGTCTCCTAGCTTGCAAGATTTTTAAAACCTTGCAGGGTTCAATTTTTTTTGAAGAAATAGTTCCCAGATAGCAACCCCAATTACTACAAAATATTCCAAAGCCACTAACCATAGCTTTTCATCAAACCCATCTTTTCCATAAGCTGAATAGCTCAGTATTATCAAAAAGCTCCATAAAATTGGAAACTTATATTTTGTGAAAACCGAAAGCAAAAGAGGAGTAGCAATGTACCAAGGATGAACTGTGGTTGAAAGCATAAAGTAGAATGAAACCGCAAGTAGCATAGCGGTTATCAATTGTTGAGGTGTTTTGTTTTTTCTGAAAAAAGTGAGCCCCAAAACAAAAAGAAGGACTAAAACAGGAAGTATCTTTCCAATGGTTGCAATCAAATCCCATCCCACAATCTGGAAACCAATCCACCGAACCACATAATAAACACTAGCATTAAACTCAAAATTCTGAAACCAAAGCGCAATGGTTGAAAAAAAATGTTGAACAAATTCAGAAGAAAGAAACGGCAAAAAAGAAATCATAATAGTAATTCCAACAATACTATAAAATTTCACCAAAGTTGTCAGGTCAAATGCAGCCAAGTTCTCTTTAGAAGTAAAATACTTCAAAAACAAAGGCAAAAACAATAGCGGAATTAACTTTACAGAAACAGAAATTCCAATCAAAACGGCTGCCCAAAACCATTTTTCTTTAAAAAGTAAATACAATCCCCAAACAAAAAAGAAAAGCATCACCCCTTCAAAATGAAGGTTTCCGGTAAGTTCAATGATTATGAAAGGATTCAAAAAATACCAAAAAATGTTTTTGACCGGAAGATTTAACGTCTCTAATATTTTTTTTCCGAAGTAAAGAATCCCAACATCCGACAAAATAATCAATATACGCAGCACAACCACAGAGCCCAAAATACTCTTCCCCGCAAAAAGTGCGGCTAGCGAAAAAAACAATTGGTTAATAGGTGGATAATTGCTGAAATGGCTCGCATTCAGCACACCCATTCCATCTAACAGTTCTTGCGATTGATTTATTTTTACTTCGAGGACAGGTGAGTAGTCTGGTGTAAATAAATACGGACTAACGCCTTGTAATAATAAACGTCCATCCCACAAAAACCGATAAAAATCCTGAGAGAGGTTTGGAACAGCAGCAATAAAAACAATTCGGAAAATAATCCCCAAACCTGCTAAAAACCAAAAGTTGAGCTTAAACTTTTCAATAAAGAGATAGGCTGAAAAAAAAAGCGAGGCATATAGCGTCAACAATTTTACAAAATCACTTCGCTCTAGATCGAAGGCAAAACTGATATAAAAAGCAATGGAAAGAACAGCAAATAAAAGTGGGATTTTATAAAACTTCAGTTCTTTTAGCATCTTTTTTTAGTCTTGCCATTCAGCAATAAAAAGATTGGTATCGCGACCGCCGCCATTATTTCTGTTACTTGAAAACGCCAATTTTTTTCCGTCATTTGAAAAAACAGGAAACGCATCAAAAGTTTCACCGTGGGTTACACGCTCCAGGTTTTTTCCATCGATATCAATCAAATACAAATTAAACGGAAAACCTCGTTCCGCCTCAAAATTGCTTGAAAACAAAATCTTTTTTCCTGAAGGATGAAAGAAGGGAGCCCAGTTGGCGTTGCCCAAATGAGTAAGCTGTCGAAGTTCACTGCCATCGGCATTACAGATAAACAGTTCCATTTCGGTGGGTTGCACCAAACCTTGAGCTAATAAATCTTTATATTCTTTTATCTCTGTTTCGGTTTTTGGGCGGGAAGCTCGAAAAATTAATTTACTTCCGTCCGGTGAAAAGAACGCCCCGCCATCATAACCTAATTCATTGGTAATTTGCTTTACATTTTTTCCGTCGAGATCCATGGTGTAAAGTTCTAAATCACCACTTCGCATTGAGGTGAAAACAATTTTATCTCCTTTTGGCGAAACGGTAGCTTCTGCATCGTAACCGGGTTCGTTTGTTAGTTGTGCAGTAATATTTCCCTCTAAATCTGCCACAAAAATGTCAAAACTGCCATAAACGGGCCAAACGTATTTTCCTTCTTTTTTCAATGGAACTTCGGGGCAATTTTCGTCTTTTAGATGGGTGCTTCCGTAAACAATATGCTTTCCATCGGGTAGAAAATAACTACAGGTAGTCCTGCCTTTTCCAGTACTTAGCATTGGTGGCTGTTTGTCTTTAAAAGTTTCATCTGCATTCATCAAAAAAATCTGGTCGCAGCTTAAGCCCCAATTTTTGTAGTTGCTTTGGAAGATGAGTTTACTGTCGTCAAAGCTCCAATAAGCTTCGGCATTGTCGCCGCCAAATGTCACTTGCCGAATGTTTTTCAAGTGCTTTTCTTCGGAATAAATTAAAGTATCTTTTGTTTGTGGATCTAGAACTGCATTTGAAGTTTTTTCGGTTGAGTGGGGTAATTCTTTCTCAGTTTCTTTCACTTTATTTTTACAACTCGTAAAAGTTGAAACAATCAATAGTGTATATATTATTTTCATTTTTAATGTACTTTTGAACAAAAGTAATGATATGCGTGCAATTTTAGTATTATTTCTAGCAATGCTTGTTTTTTCTTGCAAGGAAACAAAAGTGAAATCTGTTAGTATGAAGGAAGACGTCTCCGTTTTGGCTAACGATAGTTTGAATGGAAGAAAAACTGGTTCAGAAGACGAAAAAAAAGCTGCAGAATATATAGCAAAAAGGTTCACTGATTTAGGATTGCAACCAAAAGGAACTGATGGCTATTTTCAAAAATTCACTTTTAAAGCCAGTAAAAATCCACACCAAGAAGCAGAATTTACTTCGGAAAAATCTGATAGTACAGAAATTGGGGAAAACGTAATTGCATTTTTAGATAATAAGGCTGAAAACACTGTTGTAATCGGTGCGCATTATGACCATTTAGGAATGGGTGGCGAAGGTTCACTTTACCGAGAAGGCGAAGCAATTCACAATGGGGCCGACGATAATGCCAGTGGCGTGGCAATGATGTTCCATTTAGCAGATTCACTTCAAAAGAAAGATTCTCCAAAAAATAACAACTATCTTTTTATTGCTTTTTCTGGAGAAGAAGAAGGATTATTAGGTTCAAATTATTTTGTAAAAAACCCAACCATCGACACCAAAAAAGTAACCTATATGCTGAACATGGATATGGTGGGAAGACTAAACTCTGAAAATACTTTGGCTGTTTATGGCTTGGGAACTTCACCTATTTTGAAACAAACCGTGAATGCAAACGCAGGCGATTTAAACATTGTAGAAAATGAAAGTGGGGTTGGGCCAAGCGATCATACTTCTTTTTATTTGGCAGATATTCCCGTACTTCATTTTTTTACAGGACAACACGCGGATTATCATAAACCCAGCGACGATACTGAAAAAGTGAATTTTGAGGGAATGCAAATTGTTTCGAATTATATTTTTAGCATAATTAAGGATTTAGACTCCCAAAAGAAACTGCCTTTCAGAAAAACAAAAAACGAGAGCGAAGTAGTGCCTGGTTTTAAAGTGACTTTAGGTGTTGTGCCCGATTATCTTTTCAGTGGAAAAGGAATGCGAATTGACGGTGTTAGCGAAGACCGCCCAGCGCAAAAAGCGGGTCTTCAAAAAGGCGATATTGTTGTAAAAATGGGCGAGTTTGAAGTGACCGATATGATGAGTTATATGAAGAGCCTTTCAAAATTTGAAAAGGGACAAACTGCAATTGTTACTATTGAAAGAAACGGAAATCCTCAGAAAGTTGAGGTTACATTTTAAAATAAATAAACCTCACAAATCTTAAAGACCTGTGAGGTTTAGTTCTATTAATCACTTTTGGGATTTACATCATTCCAGGCATTCCACCGCCCATACCGCCTGGCATCCCGCCACCGGTATTTTCTTCTTTAATGTCTACCAAAGCACATTCAGTGGTAAGAATCATTCCAGCAACCGAAGCAGCGTTTTCAAGCGCGATACGGGTTACTTTTTTAGGATCGATGATTCCTGCTTTTAGCATATCAACATATTTTTCAGTCTTGGCATCATAACCGAAGTTTTTCTTTCCTTCCAAAACTTTATTGATTACTACAGAACCTTCACCACCACCATTTTCAACAATGGTGCGAAGCGGAGATTCAATAGCACGGGCTACAATTTGTACTCCTGTTGTTTCATCTAAAGTTTCTGTTGTAAGCTTTTTAAGCACTTCAATAGCGCGAACTAGAGCTACACCACCACCAGCAACAATGCCTTCTTCAACAGCCGCACGGGTTGCATTAAGTGCATCGTCAACACGGTCTTTTTTCTCTTTCATTTCAACTTCAGAGGCAGCACCTACGTAAAGAACAGCAACCCCGCCAGCCAATTTAGCCAAACGCTCCTGTAATTTTTCTTTGTCGTAATCACTAGTAGTCGATTCTATTTGAGATTTTATCTGGTTTACACGGCCTTTAATATCTTTTTTGTCTCCTGCACCATTTACGATGGTTGTATTGTCTTTATCAATAGTAACGGTTTCCGCAGAGCCCAACATATCGATTGTTGCATTTTCCAAAGTGAAGCCGCGCTCTTCAGCTATAACGGTTCCTCCTGTCAACACTGCAATGTCTTCAAGCATTGCTTTTCTTCTATCGCCAAATCCTGGAGCTTTTACAGCTGCAATTTTCAAAGACCCGCGAAGTTTATTTACTACCAAAGTAGCCAATGCTTCGCCATCTACGTCTTCAGCAATAATCAATAAAGATTTTCCTTGTTGCGCCACTGGCTCAAGAATAGGAAGTAAATCTTTCATTGAAGAAATCTTTTTATCGTAAAGCAAAATCATTGGGTTGTCCAATTCAGTTTGCATTTTTTCGGTATCGGTTACGAAATATGGGGAAAGGTATCCTCGGTCAAACTGCATTCCTTCAACAACATCAACATAGGTTTCAGTTCCTTTGGATTCTTCAACGGTTATAACACCTTCTTTACCAACTTTTCCGAAAGCCTTAGCAATCAGTTCTCCAATTAGTTCGTCGTTATTTGCAGAAATGGAAGCAACTTGCTTTATCATTTCTGAAGAATTACCAACTTTAGTGGATTGGCTTTCCAAATTTTTAACAATGGCTTCAACAGCTTTGTCAATACCGCGTTTCAAATCCATTGGATTTGCGCCAGCAGCAACGTTTTTAAGTCCTTCTTTTACAATTGCTTGCGCAAGAACGGTAGCGGTTGTAGTTCCATCACCGGCAAGATCGTTGGTTTTTGAAGCTACTTCTTTCACCATCTGTGCACCCATATTTTCAAGAGCGTCTTCAAGTTCAATTTCTTTTGCAACGGTAACGCCATCCTTGGTCACCTGTGGTGCACCGAAGGATTTACTGATAATTACGTTACGACCCTTTGGGCCTAAAGTTACTTTTACTGCGTTTGCCAATGCGTCAACGCCGCGTTTTATAGCGTCGCGGGCTTCTACATCAAATTTTATATCTTTTGCCATTTTTTTAAAATGCTTTATGCTTTTGGCTGTATGCCTTAAGCTTTGGTTAAACTAATTTTGAATTTATTTAAGAAATGTTAGATGATGGCTAAAATATCATCTTCACGCATAATGAGATAATCCTTGCCATCAAACTTTAGCTCGCTGCCAGAGTACTTTCCGTAAAGAACTGTATCACCAACTTTCACGGTCATTTTGTGGTCTTCTTTACCTTTACCAACAGCTACTACTTTGCCTTTTTGTGGTTTTTCTTTTGCAGAATCTGGAATGTAAATTCCCGAAGCTGTCTTGGTTTCTGCCTCTTGTGGCTGAACCAAAACGCGATCGGCAAGTGGTTGAATTTTTAATGCCATTTCAATTTTATTTTTTAGTTGTTAAACTTGAGTTTAAATGTTTTGTTTGCTAATTGGCAGAAACTGTGCCACGGCCTATAAACTGACACATTACAAAACAAAAATGCCAGCTTGTCAGAAGTAAAATGAATCAATGTGAATTTTTAAATCCAATTATTTGTCAATAATGCGGCTATTAATACAGCAGTTCCTACCACGATAGCTACAATGGCCGAGACAGTTTTACCTTTGGATTTTTCACCAGATTCAATAATTTTGATTTCAGAATGGGGAATTTTTACAGATACTTTGTTCACCTTTCCATAGATTGAATTTTGGTCTAAAGAATCAACAATTATATTAAATTCCTTACCATTCGTAAGATCAAATTTGTATAATTTACCGACACTTAAATCTTTTGATGTTTTCTTAAATGCTTTGTAGCTATAACAGCTTTGGAACAGAATACAGCAAACAAATAATGTTACCATTGCCTTCAAAATTTTATTCATTTTCAAATTTTTTTGAATTCCAATTTACAAAATTATATATAGAAAATGCCAGCTCGTTGAAGCTGGCATTTTCTATATATATGTTGAAACTAAATATTAGTTTGTAGTGTCTGTTGCAGTTGGTGCAGGCATTTGTGTTGTTGGTACGGCAGGAATAGCATTTTCGTCAAAAGTTTTTGACTGAATGGTATTGCTCCCCATTATAAAAATATTGGAACCTAAAATCAATACGAGCATAATGGTTGCAAGTGTCCAAGTACTTTTATCTAAAAAGTCGCTTGTTTTCTGCACACCCCCAATTTGTGCGCCACCACCACCACCGAACGATGATGATAGACCACCACCTTTTGGGTTTTGAACCATTATAACTACGACCAACAAAAAGGCCACTAACATTATCAAAATTAAAAATATTGTAAAAGTACTCATGATTGTTCTGAATTAATCAATTTATCTATCGCCCGAATTTGGTCTGCAAAGAAACCACTTTTTTCGGGATTTTTCAAAATTAAAATTTTATATGCTTGAATTGCTTTTTTATAGTTCTTTTGTTGTAAGTAAACTTTCGCCAAAGTCTCCGTCATCAGCGAATCCGAAGGTTGTGAATAAGGTTTAGCTAAATTATTATTTTCTTCTTTTGGCGTTTTATTTTCTATCTCTGAAGGAATTATTTTCGGACGTTCCTGAATAAACTTGTCTATTAACTCGAACTTCCGCTCCTTTTCCTCTTGCGATGAAGCTTCCTCCAGTGCAGATTTTTTGGAAGTTAAGTCTTCCTGTGCAGAATTTTTAGTTGCTAATTTTGACGATTCTTCCGAACGTTCAATAGGTTTTGCTTTTGTCAGTTTTAACCATTCTGAGAAGGAATGAGTGTCGCTTTTTGTGAATTCCAACGGTTTGTCCGGTTGCAGTATTTCCCCAGGTTCTTCTTCTCTCTTTTCAACTAAATTGGTGACAGAAGCTATTTTTCTTTGGAAGAGTTCTGGGTTTAAAATATTCTCGGCCTTTTGCATTTCAGCCTTCAGTTGCTTGTCTATTTCAAGGCTAATTTGTTCGGAAACATTTTCTGAAATAACTTTAATTTCATCCACCGAAGCATCGTGCTGCAAAATGTTTTGCGAAATTTCATTCTGAATAAATTTTTCCGAAGTGATATATTCAAACAAAATATCGCGATCCGTGGTGTGTGCTGCGGTAAGTTTTAAAGCATCGTTGTAAAGAAAACTGTCCTGATTTTTTAAACCTTTTAGCTGTAATGCACGCGCACTTTGAAAATAAGGATATTTTTTAACAAGCAAATCCAAAGCAGCCAAATCCTCAGAAGTTATTTTCTGTGGATTGGCAAGTAAATATGTGAAATTTGAAGTGTTCAAAATGCTACCAATTAGCAAGCGATTTGTTAAAAACATCCTGCGTTAATCGTTCAAAAATAATATCAACCGCGGCATCCAGCTTTGAACCCGTTAACTGCGTTGTTCCCGGGTAATCATAATAAAAACTGAAAGGCTGCTCAAAGTCTTTCAAGGGGTCTTTAGTGTTATAAAAACGCACGTTTATTGCAATGGTAAGCCTGTTTTGGGCTGCAGTACTGTTTGATGTTGCAGTAATCGGTGCGATATAGAATTGTGTAATTTCCCCTTCGTAAACCAAATCGCCACTACTGTTTACCAAATCTAAACTTGTTTGGTTTAATAATAAATCCTGTAATTTTTGTGTAAAATCTCTTGCAATTCCGGGCTCAACAATTGGGGCATTATTTTGAAAATAGTTTACCTGTACCGTCTTTGTAGTGCTATAATTAATATCTGCTCCGGTAAATGAATAAGGTCCGCAACCCTGCAAAAGTGATACAAAAGTTGTTGCTATAAAAAAATTTAAAATGTATTTCATGTTTGGTTTTTAAAGATAAAGTAATTACAAATCGTACTGTTTTATCTTTCTGTATAGCGTTCTTTCAGAAATGCCAAGCTCGTCCGCGGCATCCTTTCGTTTTCCGTTGTATTTTTCGAGGGATTTTTTAATAAGTTCTAACTCTTTTTGCTGAAGGGAAAGATTTTCTTCCTCCTCGATTTCTTCGGCGTACTCATATTTGTCTTTTCGAGAATCTGAAGCTTTTTCGGGAATGCTGAAAACTTCAACATCGTTTTCCTCGCCATTATTTTCTTCTTCAATTATTGAAGCTAATTCCTCTTCGGCATTGTTTTCTTCATCATATATTTTATTAATAAGTGAAGATTGTTCTTCTTTTACTTTGGCAGCGTTGCCGGATTTCATCAATTCCAAAGTAAGCTTTTTAAGGTCGTTTACATCGCGTTTCATATCAAAAAGCACCTTGTAAAGAATCTCGCGTTCACTGCTGAAATCGCTTTCGGCCTTTTTAGGATTTACAACCGCAGGAAGATTACTGCCCACATCTGGCAGATAGTGTTTCAAAGTTTCATAAGAAATCTCGCGGTTCTGTTCCAAAACTGAAATCTGCTCAGCCACGTTCCGCAGCTGTCGAATGTTTCCACCCCAACGATATTTTAACAATAAATCTGTTGCTTGATCCGTCAACCTGATTGTTGGCATTTTGTATTTCTGCGCAAAATCTGCAGCAAATTTTCTAAAAAGCAAGTGAATGTCCTCGCGTCTTTCACGAAGCGGAGGTAAATTGATTTCCACAGTGCTCAAACGGTAGTATAAATCTTCGCGGAATTTTCCTTTTTCAATTGCATCAACCATTTTTACATTGGTTGCGGCCACAATACGAACGTCTGTTTTTTGCGCTGCGGAAGAACCTACTTTTAAAAATTCACCGGTTTCCAAAACGCGGAGCAAACGAACTTGTGTTGGAAGTGGCAATTCGCCTACTTCATCAAGGAAAATTGTTCCGCCATCGGCTACTTCAAAATAACCACTTCGCGCTGCCGTGGCTCCAGTAAAAGAACCTTTTTCGTGCCCGAAAAGTTCACTGTCAATGGTTCCTTCGGGAATTGCGCCACAGTTTACGGCAATGTATTTTCCGTGCTTTCTGTGTGAAAGCGAATGGATTATTTTTGGAATACTTTCTTTCCCCACGCCGCTTTCGCCCGTTACCAATACCGAAATATCTGTGGGCGCAACCTGAATTGCTTTTTCTACGGCACGGTTCAGTTTTGGGTCGTTGCCTATTATTCCGAATCGTTGTTTTGTTGCTTGTATGCTTTCCATAAAGTCATTCCCGCGAAGGCGGGGATCTCATCGTTTATTTTTCTTAATAATATTCGTAGGTTAATTCCTCAGAAAGAACCCCATCTTTTTTTACAATTGCACTTATTGGGTAGCTATCTTCATTATATTGGAATGTTCTTGAAAGGGTATAGTTTCTATCGGGGTCTTGGGTATTTGTGTAAATTTCGCTAATAAAGTTATTGGGCGAAAGAAATGGTTTCCAATAATCTAAATTAAACCAATATTGCCCCAAAAGATTTAATGGATTTGTATTGTAAGACGGATAAAGCGGATTGATTTTTTCATCATATATATAATTATTTACTACGTGCGTTTCGGGATCCCCATAAAAGCCACTAAACATAACCTGAGGTCGCTCCAAAATATTATTAGATGCGTCATAAACTAAATTTTCCGTTGAATGTGCACCTAAATCACCCAATCTGTCTATAGATGTTAAAATGTTATTACTATAATATAAATAGTCATAAAAGCCGGGTGATCGATATTCAATTGAAATTTTATTTGGCTGATGCGTCAATTCAAAATAAATCACAGGAGTTGCTCCGTCATAAGATTCTGTTATATAATCCAGGTTGTTTGCAGTATCATAAAAGTATGCAAGATTTCGATTATAATTGACGCCTACAAAAGTCCTATTACTTTCTGTTAGTTGTCCAAGTTGGTTATAGGAATAATAAATAATTTCAGTATAATCGGAACTCGCTTCATCTATTTTTTTTTGCGCTAAAATACCATCCTCATTAAATGAATATTCAGTCCTATCACCCGAAGGATTGTCAATCGAATCAATACGAACAGTTGTAAATTTTCTAATTATCAATTCCGTATTTTGCTCTTCGGGCTGGTGATTTTCATTATCATTTGAGCACGCCAATAATAATAAACTGGCTGCAAAAACGAATAGGGTTGTTTTCATAATATATTGGTTTTATGAATACCCCACGGCCTCACCAATTAAAGTAGCAGTGGTGCAATCGGTTATTTTTACTTTTACAAAATCTCCGGGGTTATAATTTTCCTTCGGAAAAACCGCAACATTGTTATGCTCGGTTCTTCCGCTCCATTCATCTTTGTTCTTTTTCGATTCTTTTTCAATTAAAACGGTAACTATTTTACCTAAAAATTCCGCGGTGCGAATCGCGCTATGCTTTTGTTGCTGATCCACAATTTCTGTCAATCTTCGGCTTTTGGTTTCTTCGGGCACATCGTCTTCCAGTTTTCGCGCAGCCATGGTGCCGGGTCTTTCGGAATATTTGTACATATAGCCAAAACCGTATTTTACATATTCCATCAAGCTCAAGGTTTCTTGATGATCTTCCTCGGTTTCGGTTGGAAAACCAATAATCATATCTTGCGAAATGGAGCAATCTGGAATGATTTCCCAAATCCTGTCAATCAACTTCATATATTCCTCCCGTGTGTGCTGACGGTTCATTTCCTTTAAAATCCGAGTGCTTCCACTTTGAACCGGAAGGTGAATATGGTTGCAGATGTTGTCGTGTTTCGCTACAATATGCAACACTTCTTCGTGCATGTCCTGCGGGTTGCTGGTTGAAAAACGAATCCGCATTTTTGAATGTGCCGTTGCAGCCATATCGAGCAATTGCGCAAAATCTGTTGCAGTTGCTTGTTGCATTTCGGAAGCATTTTTGAAATCTTTTTTCAAACCGCCGCCATACCATAAATAGCTATCCACATTTTGGCCAAGAAGCGTGATTTCCTTATAGCCTTTTTCAGCTAAATCATTTATTTCGCGTAAAATACTTTGTGGATCACGGCTGCGTTCGCGACCGCGGGTGAAGGGCACTACACAAAAGGTGCACATATTGTCGCAACCACGAGTGATACTAACATAAGCAGTAATTCCATTTCCGCCCAAACGTACGGGCGAAATATCGCCATAGGTTTCTTCTTTGGAAAGGATTACGTTTACTGCATCACGGCCTTCTTCAACTTCTTTAAGTAAGTTTGGAATGTCTTTGTAGGCATCAGGCCCAACAACTAAATCGACGATTTTTTCCTCTTCAAGAAACTTTTCTTTTAAACGCTCAGCCATACAACCCAGAACGCCAACCTTCATTTTTGGGTTGATTCGCTTAACAGCGTTGTATTTTTCCAAACGCTTGCGAACGGTTTGTTCAGCTTTATCACGAATGGAGCAGGTGTTTACCAGAACCAAGTCCGCCTCTTCCAATAAATTGGTAGTGTTATATCCCTGGTCTGCTAGGATGGAAGCAACTATTTCGCTGTCGCTAAAATTCATTGCGCAACCGTAGCTTTCAATATATAGTTTTCGGGAATTGCCTTCGCGAGCCTCTAGCGTTAGCGAGTTTCCCTGTGTATTTTCGTCAATTATCTTTTCCATAAAAATCAAACTTCAATGTAATTTTCAAACTAAAACCATTGAATCGGCAAATATACAATAATTGCAAACGGTGACAAAGTGGCAGAATGATTTAATAGAAATCTTAAACCGCTTATAATTTAAGGACAATTATAAAACAATATTCGTGTTTTTGTGGCTAAAACTCCCACAGTGATTTTCAAATTTCACGGCTGAAATGATTCGTATTAAAAAATTCATATACTTTTGCAATTATAACAATATAGGATATGGCAAAGAATTTAGTGATAGTTGAGTCCCCGGCAAAAGCAAAAACCATTGAAAAATTTCTTGGGAAAGATTTCAAGGTTTCCTCCAGTTTTGGGCACATTGCGGACCTTCCGTCCAAGGAATTGGGCGTGGATGTAGAAGGGGATTTCACACCTAAATATATAGTGAGCAGCGACAAAAAGAAGTTGGTGGCAGAGTTGAAGGCGCTTTCCAAAAATGCCGATATGGTTTGGCTGGCGAGTGATGAGGACCGAGAAGGAGAGGCCATTGCGTGGCACTTGGCCGAGGAATTGAAACTGGATAAAAACAAAACAAAGCGTATTGTTTTTCACGAGATTACGAAATCTGCCATTTTAAAAGCTATTGAGAACCCTCGGCAAATAGATTATAATTTAGTAAACGCACAACAAGCACGTCGTGTTTTGGATCGTTTGGTTGGTTATGAACTTTCGCCTGTTCTTTGGAAAAAAGTGAAAGGTGGACTTTCTGCAGGCCGCGTACAATCTGTTGCTGTACGATTGATTGTAGAGCGCGAACGTGAGATTGAAGCTTTCAATCCAGTTGGTTCTTTCAGAATTGATGCTGAATTTACTACGGTTGATGGTAGCCAATTTAAAGCGAAGCTTCCAAAGAATTTTGATACCGAAGCAGAAGCACGCGAGTTTCTTCGTAAGAATTTGAGCGCTTCCTATAAAATTTCAGATCTAACAAAAAAACCTGCCAGCAAGTCGCCAGCAGCTCCTTTTACCACTTCAACATTGCAACAGGAAGCTGCACGGAAATTGTATTTCTCAGTAGGAAAAACAATGACCATCGCACAACGTTTGTATGAAGCAGGTTTTATAACCTATATGCGTACTGACAGTGTGAATCTTAGTAACGATGCAAAAAATGCCGCTCAGAAAGAAATTAATTCTTCATACGGAAAAGAATACAGTAAGCCCCGAGATTACAAAGGCAAAAGCAAAGGCGCACAGGAAGCTCACGAGGCTATCCGCCCGACGGATATGTCCATGCACAACATTACTGGCGATTACGACCAAGCGCGTTTGTACGATTTGATTTGGAAACGTACGCTGGCTTCGCAAATGAGCGACGCTGCTTTGGAACGCACCAACGTGAAGATTGATGTAATTTCCAAAGAAAAAGTTTCAGAAAACTTCACCGCAAATGGTGAAATGATAAAATTTGACGGTTTTCTAAAAGTATATTTGGAAGGAACCGATTTTGAAGAAGAAGAACAAGAGGGAATGCTTCCGAATATGAAAAACGGCGACTCTCTTGAGAACAATTATATTACTGCAACAGAAAGATTTACGCGTCCGCCGTACCGATATACGGAGGCTTCTTTAGTAAAACAATTAGAGGAACTCGGCATTGGCCGACCTTCAACATATGCGCCAACCATTTCAACCATCATCAGCAGAAATTATGTTGAAAAGGGAACGGTTGATGGAGTTGAAAGAAAATATATTCAGCTTATACTTCAAAAAGAAAACATTAAGGATAAAACCTTGACCGAAACAGTAGGTTCTGACAAGGGGAAACTTGTCCCCACAGATATTGGAATGATCGTGAACGACTTTCTGGTTGAACATTTTGAAAATATTCTCGATTATAACTTCACTGCAAAAGTAGAGCAGGATTTTGATGATATTGCTGAAGGGAAGGAAGAGTGGACTAAGATGATGAAGGATTTTTATAAAGAATTCCACCCACGCGTTGCAGATGTTGAAGAAAATGCCGAGCGCGAAAGCGGCGAGCGTATTCTTGGTGAAGATCCACAAACCGGGAAGACTGTTTTGGTTCGCCTCGGAAAATATGGTCCAATGGCACAAATTGGCGCACCGGATGATGAAGAGAAAAAATTTGCCAGTCTTCGTCCAGACCAACAATTACACTTGGTTACTTTTGAAGAAGTGATGGATCTCTTCAAACTTCCTAAGACTTTAGGGATTTATGAAAAAGAAGAAGTTGAAGTAAACAACGGCCGTTTTGGCCCTTATGTTCGCTTCGGAAAAACCTTTATTTCCCTACCTAAGGGAATGGATCCATTGGATGTGGATATGGCTTTTGCAAAAGAGCTAATTGAAGAAAAGAAAAAAACCGACGCTCCTATATATATGTATGAGGATCTGCCGGTTCAAAAAGGTGTTGGACGTTTTGGGCCATTTATAAAATGGAACAATATGTTCATCAATGTGAACAAAAAATATGATTTTGACAACCTCTCCAAAGAAGATGTAGAAGAACTTATTGAAGACAAAAAGCAAAAAGAAATCGATAAGCTTATCAACGAATGGCCGGAAGAAAAAATACGTATTGAAAAAGCACGTTGGGGACGTTTCAATCTAATAAAAGGAAAAACAAAAGTGGAACTGCCCAAAGGAACAGAAGCTGAGAAAATAACGTTGGAAGAAGCAAAGGGTTTGCTCGAAAAGAAAAGTCCGAAAAAGAAAACTGCTGCCAAAAAGAAAACCACAACTAAGAAAAAAGCTACAGCCAAGAAAAAATAATGATAGAGTTTTTATCCCCAGTTTCAAAAAAAGTAATGGCACACCGGGAAATTCTGCCGCCTGGGACTTTGGGAAAAGAAATTGAAGCCCATGGCAAAATAGGCGAGTTGCCTAATTTAAAAGATGTAAAGTTTGCGATTCTTGGGATTAAAGAAAACCGAGCTGATGTAAATTTTATTGGAGGTGAAATATCTTTTGACCCTTATCGAAAAGCATTGTATTCTCTATATCCTGGCAATTGGAATTACAAGATAATTGATCTTGGTGATATTGAAAAAGGCGAAACTGCCGAAGACACTCGCTTTGCTGCCAAAGAAGTTATAGGCTCACTTTTGAAAAAAAATATCGTACCGCTTATTCTTGGGGGAAGTCAGGATTTGGCTTATGCACAGTATCGTGCTTATGATGGAAATGGCGACATGGTTAATATTGTGAACATAGATAACCGTTTTGATTTAGGAAATGCTGAATTGCCAATATCAAATAAATCCTATGTAGGAAAAATGGTTATAGACAAACCCTACAATCTTTTTAATTACAGTATTTTGGGATATCAGTCTTTTTTCAATGCTCCACAGGAAATTTTATTGATGGATAAACTTTTCTTTGACGCATACCGATTGGGCGAAATTTCAGCAGATACTACCATAGTTGAGCCAATAATGCGTGATGCCGATATCGTGACCTTGGATGTTACTGCAATAAAAAGTTCAGAATTAAGTTATAGAAACAACGAGAGCCCCAATGGCTTTGACGGTCGTGAAATTTGCGCCATTTCCCGTTATGCAGGTATTAGCAATAAAGTGAAGTCTTTTGGCGTTTACGAATTAAGCGATTCCATAGAGAATAAAAGTGGGGCAATGCTGGTAGCCCAAATACTTTGGTATTTTATTGAAGGCTTTAATTTTAGGGTTGAGGATGATGATTTTGATAATGAAAAGCTCTTCACTTCCTATAAAGTACCAATTGAAGATGAGGTTTTGGAATTCAAAAAAAGCAATAAAACAGAAAGATGGTGGATTGTTTTGCCATTTATTTCAAATGTTAATAATAAATTAAAAAGACGAACGTTATTACCTTGCACTTATGGCGAATATTTGAGTGCATGCAATCAGGAAATTCCTGAGCGGTGGTTAAAAGCCCGCCACAAGAATGAAGTATAATCAAACAAGCCAAGTAAAAACTGCGATTGAGGGTTTTTCAAAAAAAAATTGTTTTTTTGGAATTTTATAGATAGGTTTACGCCCTTGAATCTCGAAATTTAACCTAAATACCTATGAAGAAGTTTATTGCATTAACTGCGATTGTTGCCTTTTTGTTCAGTTGTAACTCCGGAGACCGGGGAGAACTAGTCGGGGCAAAAGGTAAAAAATGGTATCCTCAAAAGCCTTACGGAATGACGCTAATCCCAGGTGGGTCATTCATCATGGGTAAAAGTGATGACGATTTTTATGCTGTAAATGATGCGCCAACAAAGACCGTTACCGTTCGTTCTTTCTATATGGACGAAACCGAAATAACTAATGCCGAGTATCGCCAGTTTGTAAATTGGGTAAGAGATTCCACAGTTAGATTGCGTCTTGCAATTATGGCTGATGAAAATGGCGCAACTCCTGGAGATGGTGGAATAGGTGAATTTGCTTTTGTTGACCAAGAGAATGAAGAAATGACCCCATACCAACAGTATATGTATGACAATTATTTCGGGATGGGCGAAGATTACTACGCTGGACGAAAGTTAAACGATAAAGTTGATTTAATTTGGGAAACTGCTGAATATCCTGACGAGTTCTATTCTGAAGTTATGGACACTATGTATATTCCAACGGAAGAAGCTTATAACGGACAGCGTACCATTGATGTTACTAAATTGAATTTCCAATACACATATATGGATATTCAATCTGCTGCAAGAGATAAGACTAAAAATAGAAAAGATTTCATCAAAAAAGAAGAACTTAATATCTATCCAGACACCACTGTGTGGATTAAAGATTTCAACTATTCTTATAACGAGCCCATGCACAATGACTATTTCTGGCACGAAGCCTATGGAGATTATCCTGTAGTTGGTGTAACCTGGAAACAGGCCAAGGCATTCTGTGCTTGGAGAACGCTTTATAAAAACTCGTACCAAAAATCAAAAAACAAAAATTTTATAAACTCCTTCCGTCTTCCGGGTGAAGCAGAATGGGAGTATGCTGCACGTGGCGGTCTAGAATCCGCAACCTACCCTTGGGGTGGTCCTTATGCCAAAAATGATCGAGGTTGTTTTATGGCCAACTTTAAGCCATTGCGTGGTGATTATGCTGCCGATCAAGCACTGTATACTGTTGAAGCCGATGCCTATGAGCCAAACGACTTTAACCTTTATAATATGGCAGGAAACGTGTCTGAATGGGTAGCTTCTTCTTATGATCCTGCTTCTTATAACTATACTTCTACAATGAACCCGAATGTGAACGATCCAGACAATATGCGTAAAGTTGTTCGTGGTGGTTCATGGAAAGATGTTGCTTACTTTCTTCAAGTAAGTACCCGTGATTATGAATATGCAGATTCTGCAAGAAGTTATATTGGCTTCAGAACTGTACAGGATTATATGGGTACAGACGTTACACTTAATGATAAACTAGGCGACGCACGTTAAGCAATTAACGAATAAACCAAATCAACCTTAAATATTTTAACCTTAACTAAAAACACCTCAATTAAAAATTAACTTATTATGGCACAAGCAAGATCATCTAAAAAACTATTTAACATGGCCTATGGCCTTGGAGCATCCATTGTAATTTTAGGAGCACTTTTCAAAATACTTCACTGGGAGCTTCCATTAGGCTTTACCACACTTACAGGTGGTTTCCTCTTGGCTGTCGGACTTATAACTGAAGCAATTATTTTCGCAATCTCTGCTTTCGAACCAGTTGATGATGATTTGGACTGGTCTTTAGTTTACCCGGAATTGGCTGGTAGTGCCAGTCAGGACAGAAAGAAAAAAGAACCAGAAGATGCAAAAGGTATATTATCTAAAAAATTAGACGAAATGCTAAAAGATGCACGCATCGATTCAGAATTAATGGATAGCCTTACAACTAGCATTCGTTCTTTTGAAGACGCTGCAAAAGGAATGGCCCCTACTGCTGAAGCTATGAACTCTACTAAAAGATACAGTGAGGAAATGGCACTTGCAGCAGCTCAAATGGATTCATTAAACAGCTTGTATAAAGTTCAAATTGAATCAACAAGCCGTCAAACTGAAGCAAACGAACAAGTTGCCGAAAATGCGGAACAACTGAAACAACAAATGCAGCACTTGGCCACCAACCTTTCTTCATTGAATGGAGTTTATGGAGGTATGCTTTCTGCAATGACCAATAGAAATTAAGTTTTCCTATTAACCAAAATAATTTTTATAAACTAAAAAACTATTAAAAAATGGCTAAAGGAGCTTTATCCCCCAGGCAAAAGATGATTAACCTGATGTATCTGGTTTTCATCGCGATGCTTGCATTAAACATGTCCAAAGAAGTATTATCTGCTTTTGGATTATTAAACAATAAAATAGAAAAGGCAAATACCAATGCTGAACAGCGTAATATGGCATTCTTAGAAAGCCTTGAGACGAAAGCTAATGATGCTCCAGAACAATATGCCTCACTTTATAGAAAGGCTCAACAGGTAAATCAGGCTTCTGAAAAATTGGATACTTACATTAGCTCTTTAAAAACGGATGCGATAAAGAATATAGAGGATCCTCACGACTATGAAGTTATGGATAAGCCCGATCACTTTAACAATCTCTTTTTTACTGGAGATAAGTATAAGCCAGAAGGACAGGTTTTTATTGATAAAATGAATGAATATCGAACAGAAATGAATTCTATTCTTGGAGACTCTTTAGCTCCAGAAATAAAAGCTTCAATAAATCAAAACTTTTCAACTTCACCCGAAACAAATAGAGATGGGAAAGAAATTGAATGGCTTAATTATAACTATGAAGGATTTCCGTTGATAGCATCATTAACAAAGCTTACTCAGATACAAGCTGATATTAAAACAACAAAGAGTGAGTTGTTAAGCAAAATGTTGGGAGGAGTTCAAGCTGATGCCCTTGCACTAAAGAACTATGATGCTTTTATGACGGTAAAGAAAAGTGCTTTTTATTCGGGAGAAACTTTTGATGGATCTATTATTTTAGGACGTGTTGACCCTAATACCGTTCCAAAAAGAGAAGAACTTACCTTAGATGGCAGAAAATTGGTTAGAGGTACTGATTATGATATTAATGGTGGTAGAATAACATTAAAAGTTGGAGCAGGAAGTCCTGGAGATCATAAGATTGAAGGAACACTTTATTATGGAGAAGAAGGTGATTTGACTGAAGTAAATATTGAAACTGGTTTTGCGACTATTAACAAACCAAATTCAGCTGTAATTGCTGCAGATAAAATGAATGTAGTTTACCGTGGAGTGGATAACCCAATGACGGTTTCTATTCCAGGAATTCCAGACAATAATGTTAACGCTTCAGCGGCTGGTCTTTCAAGAGTTGCAGGTAGTAAATATGTAATGCGACCTGGATCTGGTAGGACTGTAAATATTACAGCGAGTGGTAAATTACCTGATGGTCAGACCGTAAGTTCATCTTCTGAATTTCGTATTAAAGACATTCCACCACCAGTGGGTGCCATCCGTGGAGAAACTGGAATTGTGAGAATGGAACGTCAAGGTTTGGAAATTTCGACTATTTCTGCTGTATTGCAAGATTTTGACTTTGAAATAAATATTAATGTAACAGGTTTCAGCTTTAAAGTTTCAGGGCAACCAACTGTTAAAGTTAATGGAACAAAATTGGATGCCGCTGCTAAAGGTGCATTAAGAAGAGCACAGCGTGGAGATGCTGTTCAGATCTTTGATATAACTGCAAATCTTGCAGGAAATTCAGGTTATTTATTGAAAAAGATTTCTCCTGTAATTATTGAATTGACAAACTAGTATTTGTATAAAACCCCTATCGATATGAATTTGAAAAATGTTGTTTTATGTGTTTTTGGCCTTGGAATTGCTGCTAGTGCAAGTGCACAGGTAAATATTCTAAATGCCAAGACCCCTGAGGATATAGGCAAAAAGACCGAAGCGCAAATTGCTTATGATAACGATGAGCCGTTGCCGTATGGTTATACGGACGAGCGCGATGTGTTATGGTCTAAAACAACCTGGGAAATTATTGATCTTGATGAAAGAGTAAATTTTCCATTGTATTATCCTATAGATACAAACAACATTGGTGCAGACAGACGTTCGCTTTATGACGTTTTGGTGAAAAACATCAAAAATGGAAAAATTGAAAACGTGTACGCAGATTCATATTTTACTGAAAAACGTACCTTGAAGGATATTGAAGCCTCTTTGGTTTATAGTGACACTACAGATCTTGGTATTGAGCAATACAACGCAGAGGGAACAGTAGATCCACAATACGTACGTCGCTTTTCTTTGGATGCGGGCGATATTGAAGCATGGCATATTAGAGGCTATTGGTATTTGGACAAACGCCAAGGCGAGCTTAAATATCGTTTATTGGGTATCTGCCCAGTGGCGAATGAAGCACGTTCCAAAGCATATCCTGATGATGGTCTTGATTCCAAGGTTGAATTATTTTGGATTTGGTTTCCAGGAACACGCGAAGTTTTACACGAAGCCAAGGCTTTCAACCGATTGAATACCTCGCAACCAATTTCTTATGATCACTTGTTGAATTCAAGACGTTTTGATGCTGTTATTTATAGAGAAGACAACGTGCAAGGTGATAGGGGTGTAAAAGACTATATCAATGACAATGCACTTATGCAATTATTGGAATCTAAAAGAATAAAAGAACAAATACGGAATATTGAAATAGATTTGTGGAATTATTAATCAGTTAATGATGCCATAATTTGAAGAAGACCCTTCAAGTTCCATTTCGGAAACTGAAGGGTTTTTTTATTTTTATAAATAATGATAGAGAAAGATTATATAATCGTAGGACTTGGCATTGCCGGAATTAGTTTTTGTGAACAGCTCCAAAAGCACGGAAAGAGTTTTATAGTGATTGATAATGGCGAAGAAGGATCAACGGCAAAGTCTGGTGGCGTTTTTAACCCAACGGTGCTTAAACGCTTCACAGCGGCTTGGAACGCATCTGCTTTTTTCCCAGTTGCTGTTGATTTTTACCATCGACTTTCCGAAAAGCTTCAAGAAAAAATATTTGTAGAAACGCCAATTCTACGAATTTTTAAAAGTATTGAAGAGCAGAACAATTGGACCGTTGCTAGCGACAAAAGGGAATTACAAGACTTTCTTTCTTCAATATTTTTAAAAAGTACGAATACCGCCGTTGAAGCTCCCTTCGGTTTTGGTGAAGTTTTGGGAACAGCGCAGATTCATGCAAATAATTTGCTATCCTATTATCGAAATCATTTAAAGGACCAAGAAGCCGCCATACTTACAGAAGAATTTCAATATACAAGAATTCAGCAGAAAGAGAACAAAGTGTTTTACAAAAACATTTCAGCTAAAAAAATTATTTTTACGGAAGGATCAAAAGTAATTGACAATCCATTTTTTCCAAAAAAGGCAATCATCGGAAACAAAGGGGAGTATCTAACCATTAAGGCTCCCTTATTGAAGTTAGAGGTGCTTTTAAAGGGCTCTATGTATGTAATTCCATTAGGTAATGACGCGTATAAAATTGGCGCAACCTATAGTCGTGATGATTACAGTCTCAATTCAACAGACGAAGCAAGAGAAGAAATTCTTTCAAAAGTAAAAAGTTTTATTAATTGCCCCTTTGAAGTAATCGAGCAAACCACAGGGGTACGTCCAACAACCAAAGACCACAGACCACTCTTAGGAAGTTTGGATGAAAATCCGAACTTGGTTTTCTTTAATGGGTTAGGATCGAGAGGGTTTTTGATGGTGCCGCTACTTTCTGAAATACTCTATGATTATGCGGAAAATGACATTCCAATAGCAAAAGAAATTGGCATTCAAAGAACAAGCCGCTGGAAATAGTTTTTTACTGACTCTTATTTAGAAGCCTTTTCGTCAAAATCAACAAATATATTAATCCAAATATTTCTTGAAATTCGAATAATAATGGGAAACAATATTGCCAAAGTTAAAATTATTGCTAGAAAAGAATAATTTCTATCAATCCCGATAATTAGATAAGAGATTATAAAAGTTGCAACTGCAATTGCAACGCCAACACCATAACTTACATACATAGCACCGAAAAAAAAAGAAGGCTCTATTTTAAATTTTTTACCACAGTGGCTACAATAATCGTGCATTTCCATAATTTTGGAAATCTTGTATGGATTTTTTTCCAAATACATTTCGCCCTTATGGCACACGGGACATTTTCCGGTAAAAATGCTGTAGAGTTTTGTGCTTTTGAGGAATTGCATAATGTGTTTTTTTAGCACCACAAAATTAAGCATCTTTGCAAAAAATTTAGTCCTTTTAAATGGTCAATATTCATAATCTTTCGGTTTCCTTTCAAGGTGACTATTTGTTCGAGAAAATAACCTTCCAATTAAAACCTGGCGATCGGGTAGGTTTGGTTGGTAAAAATGGTGCGGGCAAATCTACCTTGCTTAAAATTATTGCCGGAGAGCAGGAATATGATACGGGCCAAATAGCAACCGACAAAGAAATTTCAATCGGTTTTCTAAAACAGGATATCGATTTTGAAAAAGGACGGACCGTTTTAGAAGAATCGTATGAAGCCTTCACCGAAATCAAAAAGCAGGAAAAACAACTTGCAGAAATAAACAAGCAGCTTGCTGAACGAACCGATTACGAAAGCGACACTTACCACCAGCTGATGGTCGATTTGAATGAGGTACAGCACCAATACGAAATTCACGGAGGCTATAATTACCAAGGTGAAACCGAACGTATTTTACAAGGTCTCGGTTTTCAGCGGGAAGATTTTACGAAACTCACAGAAACCTTTTCTGGCGGTTGGCGTATGCGAATTGAATTGGCGAAGCTATTGCTTCAAAACAACGATATTCTGTTGCTGGACGAGCCCACAAACCACTTGGATATAGAATCCATCCTTTGGTTGGAAGAATTTTTAAAAGGTTATACTGGCGCAGTTGTAATCGTTTCTCACGATAAAATGTTTTTGGACAACGTAACTAATCGAACAATAGAAATTTCCCTCGGAAAGATTTACGATTTCAACAAACCATATTCACAGTATTTAGTGCTTCGGAATGAATTGCGTGAGCAACAATTGGCTTCGCAAAAAAACCAACAAAAGCAGATTGAGCAAACTGAAAAACTGATTGATAAGTTTCGAGCCAAAGCAAGCAAAGCGACAATGGCGCAATCGCTGATAAAAAAATTGGATAAAATTGATCGTATTGAAGTTGACGAAGACGATAACAGTGTGATGTCGCTTCGTTTTCCGGTTTCCATTACTCCAGGAAAAGTGGTGATTGAGGCCGAAAATATTTCGAAGAGCTATGGTGACAAAAATGTTTTGAACGGCGTAAATCTTTTGGTGGATCGCGACAGCAAACTTGCTTTTGTGGGCCAAAATGGGCAGGGAAAATCTACTTTGGCGAAAATTATTGTCAAAGAAATAGAATACAGCGGCAAACTCACTTTGGGTCACAATGTGCAGATTGCTTATTTTGCTCAAAACCAAGCCGATTATTTGGACGGAAGTAAAACCGTACTCGACACCATGATTGACGCTGCGAACGAAAAAAATAGAAGCCGTGTACGCGATATTTTAGGTTCTTTTCTTTTTCGTGGCGATGAAGTGGAAAAATATGTCCGCGTATTGAGTGGTGGTGAACGAAACCGTTTGGCACTGGCGAAATTATTGTTGCAGCCCTTCAACGTTTTGGTGATGGATGAACCTACAAACCACTTGGATATAAAATCAAAAAACGTATTGAAAGATGCGTTGAAAAGTTTTGAGGGCACTTTGCTTTTGGTTTCCCACGACCGTGATTTTCTTCAGGGTTTGACCAATAAAGTTTATGAGTTCAAAGACCACCACATCAAAGAATATTTGGGTGATATTGATTACTTCCTCGAGCAGCGAAATCTTCAAAACCTCCGCGAAGCTGAAAAACGAACAGTTGTTTCAGAAGTAAAGGAAAAGAGAAGCGCTGGCGAGGAATACGAAATTCAGAAAAAAATAAAATCTGCAAAAAACAAACTGAGCAATGTAGAAGCTTCCATTTCGCAATTGGAAAAGGAAATATCAAACATAGACACTGAATTGCTTATCAATTACGAAGAAACCATTGCCAAACCCCACTTTTTTGATAAATATCAAGAAAAGAAGAAGAAGCTAAAAAAGCTAATGGAAGAGTGGGAATTCCTTCAAGAAACAGTAGAATCCCTATCCTAAAAACAGGAAAAACCCTGTAAATTCTTTCAATTATTTGTTTTAACTTGTTCTTTTTTAATAAGTTAAAAATTAATTGTGGGGATTATGGAAAACGAAAATACTTTTAAACTGTGCATCACTATGGCGGGTGCTGTTTCTGCAGGAGCTTACACTGCGGGCGTTTTGGATTATTTAATTGAAACACTCGACCTTTGGGAAAAGGCCAAAGAGAAAAACCGAAAAATAGGAATCACACACCCAGATTACGATCACACTATTCCGATGCACCAAGTTGAGATTGACGTAATCAGTGGGTCTTCTGCTGGTGGTATTTCAGGCTCGCTGACGTTCATGGCTTTGGCTGATAAGCATTTCAAAAGTTTTAATAAAGACAATCCCACGGGAAACAATAATATTTTCTATAAAAGCTGGGTGGATATGGGCAACACTGCTGAAAATAGCACAGTGGACAAATTGCTTAATAATGACGATCTAAAAGAATATGGTGAGGTGCGTTCTCTGCTGAACACCCAGGCTATTGACGTAATTGCGGACGAAGCATTAAAAGTTCGTGAACAACGCGAAATTCCAAAATATGCTTCCAATAGTTTGGACGTAATTTTAACGACCACCAATCTGCGCGGTATTAACTTTATGGTGAATTTTGACGATAGTGGTCGCGATACTTCCAAAGGGACTGTAATTACGAACCACGGTGGATTTTTCAGATATAAACTTAAGAACGAAAAGTTTCCGACTGGAATTCCTGAGAAGGAAGATGAACTCTATTATGTGCTCGATATTTCAAATGAAAAGCATATTCAATATCTGAAGGATGCTACGCTCAGTACTGCAGCTTTCCCGGTAGGCTTAAAATCGCGGGAGGTTGCAATTTCTTCTGAGTACATAAAACGTTACCCCAAGTATTTGTTCAATAAATCAAAAGGCATAGAGCCGCTTTTGCCCGAGGGGGATATTTATAAATTCAATTCAGTGGACGGCGGCGTAATAAACAACGAACCCTACGGAATTGGGCTAAAAGTGTTGAAGGAAAAAAATCCAAAAAGCATCGAAAATTGTAAGTATGGTGTCATAATGATAGATCCTTTTCCCAACAAAGACCACGATGTAGCTGAGAGTGGTAGTAGCATTATGAGTATTGCTGGCGGATTATTTAAAGCGCTTCGCAATCAAGTTATGTTCAACCAAGACGGAATTTTGGACGCTTTGGATATGACAGATCGAACCAAATTTTTGATAGAACCTGTTCGAAAAATTGAAAAAGATGGAAAATGGATACGACCAAAAAATGATTTGGCCGCCGCCCCCATTGGCGGTTTTGCGGGATTTTTGAGTCGTGATTTTAGGGAGCACGATTTTCAATTGGGAAGAAAAAACTGTCAGGTTTTCTTAAGGTATTATTTTGCAGTAGCTTCTGAAGATATTGAAAAACGGTTGAGCATTGCTGCCAATAGCGCCATAAAAGACCGCTATCAATTTTCTGTGCCAGCAAAGGATCCCGACGGAGAAAAGTTTTTTCCAATTATTCCTGATATGCGGATGCTTCGTAATTTTGACAATCAAGTTGATAAAATAAATTATGGAAAGGATGCAGAAATTCAGGATTTGCCCTATCCCAAATTGTCTTTTTCAGATTTTGAAAATCGCTATAAATCCAAAATAAAAGATAGAATCGGACTCATTGTAAAACATTTGTTGAAGAATAAATTTCTTTCTTTTTTGGCAAATTTCTTTTATGCCAAAAACGCGGGTTATAAATTTGTAAAAGATGCGCTTTACAAAGAGCTCCACGAGAATGATTTGCTCAAATAATAATTATGTACGAACATTTTTTTCAATGCCCCCACTGTTGGGAAGAGATTTCGATGTTGCTGGATACCTCCGTTCGGCACCAAAAATATATTGAGGATTGCGAAATTTGTTGCAACCCCATCGAGTTGGAAGTATCTATTGAAGATGGCGAGCTTATTGGTTTTTCGGCAAATGGTATTGGTCAATAAAATTTAATTCTCTAAATTTAAAAAAACCAAAACAACTAAGGCTTTCCTATGCTCTCCTCTTTTACGCTTGCAGATAATATAATAGGATTTATTGTTGATGGGTCTTACGATGAATTCGCTGTTGAAAAAATACAATTTGAAGTTAATGAAAAATTGGAGGTCTTTGATAAGGTAAATCTTTATTTAGAAGATACAATTAATGCCGAAATCTCGTTTAAAGCAGTGCTAAAAAACCTTCCTTTTAAAATTAAGACAGAAAACCGTTTTGATAAGGTTGCAGTGGTTACAGATAGAAAATGGCTGCAGGTTTTTAGCAATCTCGAAAAGTTATTTTCTAATGCAGAAATCCGTGTTTTTTCAGGACAGAATAGGCTTGAAGCTATTCATTGGATAAGCCATTAAGGTTTTTTATTGCCTCCAAGCATAGTTTTAATAAGGGCATTTTTTACGCTGATCCATAAAAAATTAAACACAGACTTAGTTTTGTCTCGCTTAGCTTCAGCGGTTCCTTCACGATAATTATCATTTTTCTTTTCACTGTTTTTAGATATAAAAATATTGGCAATAGCAGAGAGCACTTTGTTTTTCCTTTTTCCATCTTTTCGGAGTATGCTAACCTTAAAATCTGAATAGTTAATTTTCATATCTGTTTTTGAAATATCGTTATTTCCATCAATAGTAAAGTAGGTTTTGTTTGTATGGCCTTCCAGTTTTATTTTTGAATTTGGTTGTGTAAAACTGTTCATTTTGTCCGCAACTAGAGTTCCTATGTCTGCTTTAAAGAGAAACAGGTCATTTTGGTTTTGGACATCAAAACTCCAATCCACAGAAATGGGAGTCTTGCCCATAAAATCTGCGATGATTTTTAAATTGGTTTTTTCTGGGCTTTTGTAAGTATTGCTCACATTTGAAATAGCCGCATCCAGATTTTCAAAGTTGATGGAGCCGCCCATATTTTCTGGATTCTGTCTTTCTTCATATTTTATTTTTGCATCGTTTATTTTTAAGGAATCAACAGTTAACTCAAAAGGGAGATCGCGTAGCATCTTGCTGTAAAGAGGTTTTATTTTTGGATCATCGGCAACCAATTTGTCCCTGTAAATTTCAAGAGAAGGATTGGTTAAGGAAACCTGCTTGCTTTTTGCGAAAAAGCGATTTTGGTTAAAGCCAAAATCAAAATCGGCAATGGAAAGTGACTGCAACGAAAAATTGTAATGATCCCGTTCCTTCTTTATAATTCTGGAAAGTTCTCTTTTGGAATATTTAGTTTTAAGCTCTAAGTTTTCAAAAACGGCATTGTGGTTTTTTAATGAAAAGCTTTCAATAGTCAGGTTTTCATAAGGACTTACCTTAACAAAAACAGTATCGCTTTGTGCTTCAAAATCTTTATACTCAAAAGGTATTTTACGAATAACGGTTTCATTGTCAACTTTTACTCCGTCCATTTCAACTGTTAGTCCTGTTGTATAAACTTTTGTGGAATCTCCCCCTTTTTCATAAATAGCAAACCTGGTGTTTTTTATTAGAACACGATCCACTATAATTGGTTTGTAAATTCTTGCTACTGCTTGGCGAACCGAATCTTTGGAATGCTTCATCCGATCTTTATAATAAGCAATTTTTGGATTTTCAAGTGAAATGGCTTCAACGTGAATTTTATCATTGAACAAATAACCCCAATAACTTATGTCTGAAATTTTCAATTTTTCAACAGTAATAAAAGTATGTTTAACGCCGTCTTCCTTATTTTGGATGATTAGTGAAGCATTTGTAACAACTAGCGAACCGTCGAATGAGTCCACGGTAATATCATCATAAGAGCGAGTCATGTTTTCAGGCAATCGTTCTTGGATGAAATTTTCGAGCTTGCTTTTTAAAATTCCATTTATAGAAACGGAGCCAATGATAAACACTGCGCCTAAGGCGAGTAATGCAAAGACTATTTTCTTAAAACGTTTATTCATAACTTAAAGATAGCTAAAGATAGCAATGCAAAAAAAATACTTTGTTTGACGCTTCACAAAAATTTATGTTTTCCGGCTTGTGGGGTTCAAAATCCTTTGTATCTTTGCAGTCCAATAATTCTGTCGGCATTATGAACCGAAAGTTAAAAGCTAAAGATGAATTGTTGAAAATCCATATCGCGGGATAGAGCAGTAGGTAGCTCGTCGGGCTCATAACCCGAAGGTCACTGGTTCGAGTCCAGTTCCCGCTACTAGCAAAGACAAGCCTTCACAGAAATGTGGGGGCTTTTTTTATGGTTCGGGTACAACATAGGTACAACATTTAGGGATAGAATCATCGTTCTCGATAAATTAGAAAAACTTTTTATTGAATATAATTAAGGATTTGGAAACGTATAAAAGTTTAACTTTCTTTAGTTAGTAAGATTGTTGAATTATATTATTTTTCTTAAGTTATTTAAAGACATTGAATAAAATGGAAATGTTTTCAAAAAAACAAATAGCGGAAATTGAAAGAATTGCCTCCGAGGATTTGAGTTATATCGGTGGTTATACTGTAGATGGAAAAGCTACTGAAATTTCAATCCTTACAGTTTCAAAAAAGAATTTACTCATTTTTACTGAAGGCAATGAACATACTGGATTTAAGCATATAAGAAAAAGACATTCATATTATTCCTATATAAATTACTGGGTATTAAACGAAAAAGATACTATTCGCTTGGACAATCCTAGTAAGTTTCATCCTAAAATGATGCCTATTATAGATTATGTAAAAATTGCGGAAGTAATTTATAAAGAAGAGAACAAAAATATTACCAAAAATTCAAAGCCAGAATTATTTGACAAATATTCTGGAACTTATATTTATGATAATGATCACAAGGAAATGTATCATCTTCTTTTATATAAAGATACCAAAATAGTTCATACAATGTTTCCACAAAGTAAAAGGAAGAATCAAAAAGTTAGAACTAAATATGGGAAAGGGACCGTCAAGGTGGAGACTAAAATTCCTGAATTTACTCACGATTTAATTTTGCCATATGAAAATGAAATGGGAGTTCCTGCATATTCTATACTTATTAGAAAATATTTAGCAGAGTTGAAAGAAAGAACTTTCATTCAAAAACATAATGATTCAGGCAAAGTAATTGGATCGGTGTTATTGGGTGAACGAAACATAACATTTAACGAAAGATTTGAGAGAGGTTTTATGAATGCTATGCAGACCTCGGATTTGTTAGATTTTGAAAGTGTAATAAATAAATTGGATAAGGGAGAAATAAAAGGGTCGAATTTGAAAAAGGTATAACAAAATGCTGAAAGACAAAAAGTATTACGGTGAAATTTGGTTTAAGGAACGAGAAAATGAGAGATGTTTTTGTATTATGACCTTAACAGATTGTGATGTTGTATTAGAGACGAACTTACATTCCCCACAATCTTCTTATAAGCAATTACAAATACAGGGTGAGTTCACAGGATTGGGATATATTACTTTTATAGATTGTACGATTTTAAAGTCCGAGTCAGGTATTATTGAAATGCGGGTCTATGAACCTAAATATACCTTTATAAACGCCCATCTTCCGAAAAATGGAGATGATTTAACTTTCAGAAGATTCCAAGTTACAAATGATGCTATCGTAGATTGGGTAAATCATATGACGTTGTATGATTTACAAGAGGAAAAAATTGTGAAAGAGGATGATGTTAAAGATGAAATAAGGATTGATGGCATTGGTCTGACTTTGACTATTCAACATTCTTTAAACTATCACGCCCAAAGGAAGGAGCTAAGCTTTAAAAATAATGGGTATGTGACTTTTGAAAGTGACCAATCTATAACGATTTTGAAGAGCATTGATTTGTATAATGATTTTCAAAAAATCCTCCACTTAATTGTCTCAAAGTCACAACAATTTTCTTCATACAGCTTTCAATGTATGTCGTGTAAAGAATGGGCAAATATTTATTATAACGACAAGAAATATACAAAATCCAATAACTCTTTTATCCATATTAAATATACCGAGGTAAAAAGTGATTTACCAGTTCTCTTTAATGCGATATATACAGATGAAAAGTTCAAATTTTGTATAGATAAACTTATGGAGAACTTATTAAGCCGTCAGATAAGTCACAATAAAAGGTTTACTAATAGCATATCCACCTTCGAAGCCTTTGGAAAATTGTATTCTGGGTTAGAACGTAATAATTTGAAAAAATTTCTTCTACATTATTCAGGATTATTTGAAATTATAGGAAAAATTGATAAAAAAGATTTTAACTCTTTTTCAAATAAGATAATAAGATCAAGAGATTATCATATCCATAGTAACCTTGAGAACAAAAATGTTTTTACAGAATTCGAATTACTATACATAGCTTTTCTTATTGATTTTGTTGTTACATATGGATTGTTCTTAGAATTAAAAGTATCTAAAAAGTTATTAGAGAAAACAATTATGCACGGTCAATCTGTATACATTGATATGCAGCAAACTAACCGAATATTGAATTCTGATCCATTAAGAGATGGTTTAAATAAAAAAACCGATTAATTATCAGTTTTTAAATATCCAAATGGTACATTAAGTAGTCTTATAATAGTGGGTTATACCTAACGAAACGGCATCAAATAGTGCTGTCAAATATTTCTGAGAATCAGGATATTTTGGTTTTGGATATAAAAGCATCTCAAAACTTTTAATGTTTTTAGCAATCACTTCTGCAATTTCGTATTTCGTTTTTGCTCTCCAAATTTCAAAAACCAACCGAATATCTTCACGGGCATAGGAATAAACAGAGATACCTTGATGATTAGCACTTAAAGATAAGCTTCTTAGGAGTTGCTTACCTCGTCCACCTTTTCTTGAGAATTTGCAACTCGTGTCTTCAAGTATGAGTGCCTCTGGGGTATGAGTTTTTAATAGATCAGTAATGTCCTTTAGTATTCTCGTGTTATCGACTGGACTAATACTGACCATTTTCTTTTCTATAACTTTAGTGGGGCCTTCCATAAGCACATAGGCGTATCCTTTTGAATTTGGATAGACAGACAATATTTTTTCAAAATCTTCATCAAGTTTTTTATTCGTCATAAACTGATTCGTTTAGATACTTGACAAATCTATTCATATATGCTATTCTATTTTTACTCTTTGGTGGTTGCTCTGTTTCTAATTGAGCAATGAGTTTACGGCTTCGTCCTATTAGTTTTTCTTTGAGCGTGTTAAACTGTTCACCGAATAAATTGATTAAGGGTGCATCAAAGAGGATGTGATACAAAAGAATAATTCTCACATTGGGTTTTCGAATCCCCTTCTCAATTCTTGAGAGATTGCTCGTATCGATGTTCAGTAAATATGCAACATCGTTTAATGATATGTTGGCTCTTGTTCTATGCAAGGCCAGGGAATTAATTTTTTTATTCATATAACTATTGGCGTTGATTGTTATTGCAATCAACGCCTTTAGTATTATAAAATAATCCTATCAAAATGAGATACTATCGAAAAAAAGTCAATGTGGCATATTTCGACACCTTCCTGAAAATTTTAAGGGGATTAAAAGTGGATAGTTGTAAATATTTTTTGATAATTCAAGCAAGCTTTAAGCTTGCTTTTCATTTAGTGATGCTGGAACTTATCTAAATTCTAATTTGATCTTCTATTCCCACATTCTTTTTTGTATTATCTCGTCCAACTTTTTCACATTATTTACAGGGCTTTCGTTAAATCTGGCTTCCTGTTGTCTTAGTTTTGTATAAGTTAGTTTTGTAGTGTTACCTTTTGTACTAGGGTCTTGAGAGTTTTTGTAATAAGGCTTAGGTAATAATGTAATAAGGCTCCCTGTGAGGCCGTAAAACACCTTTTCCTGCCCTTTTCTATCACTTGGGTATCTTAGCTCTCTTTTGTCTTCAGTTGTAGCAACTATAAGCTGTTTGGAAACAAGCATTTCTATAGCTTGCGAAACGGATTTTCGCGATAGCCCAGTTTTATTTGATAAGAATTTTTGGCTCATCCAATCCCTCTGTTTTCTTTGTCCTTTTGAATCTACCCATCCTAACGTTTGACGTATCACAATTAAAAGCACCTTCAGTTCTTTAACTGAAAGTGTTTTGAGATATATATCGAAGAGTTGATTGGGAACTTGAGTAGATTTTCGATAGTGCATAACTGCAACATACTCCTCAAGAAAGGCCTAGCAAAGTATTCTTTCTTTGTCATTTGAAGGATACTCTATATTCATAGGGTGCTTTACTACTTGAGATCTTAAATGCTCAGCGCTCGCGGAGAGATAGATAGTTGTAGTTTTAATATCACTATGCCCCATCATTTTAGATAAAGAGTATATATCGCATCCTCCTTCTAGCATAAGAGTAGCAAAGGTATGTCTGAGTTGATGGATCGTAAAATGTATTCCTATAGCTTTTCTTAGCTTTAATACAATGTCTTTAAGGCCTGAGTCGCTTAATCCTCTATTCCTATTAGAGCACGCAAAAAATTCTGAACACGTTTTCTTTTGTTTTTGGCGTTCAATGATATAGCGCTTCAATGTCTTGGCCAAAGTAAAAGTCATTGGAATAATCCTGTCTTTGTTTCCTTTTCCTTGACGAACGAAAATACTAAGGTTCTCAATGTCAATATCTGCATATTTAATATTTAAAAGTTCACTCTTACGCAATCCTGCAAAAAGAAATAGTGAGAAAATTGCGTGATTTCTGTACTTGAGACTTTTCTGAGTGTAAGGATAATTGTATGATATTTCGAGTAACTTCATCGCATCCTGTTTTGTCAGTTTGTTAGGCAAACTTTTTTCTATCTTCGGAAGTTCTATATCAATAGCATAATTTTTTTCTAGATGTTGATGCTTAACGCACCATCGAAAAAAAACAATGAGGGTCATAAAGTAGGTATGGTATGTGTTCGGTTTCCAATGTCGTTCTAAGCGCCCTCTCATAAAGAATTCCTGAACCAATTTTTCCGAGATTTCATTTATTTCGGTAATATTTGAGAATCTAAAAAAGAAGGATATCTTTTCTCTATATCTTTTGTTTGTATCTTTTGAGGCACCTTTAATATACTCGGCATAATGACAAAATTCCTCCAGTAATAATTGATAAGACATATACTTTGGTGTATTAATCTATCGTAATTACAAGAGGAATTTTGTTTAAACCTAGCACCACATCTTTTTTAGACGTGGTAGTAGATTAGGTTTTTTTAACCCCTCAACCTTTCTATAATGAAAAATTATAAGGGGATTTGGTGGACCTGACAGGACTCGAACCTGCCACCTCGTCAGTGCAAGGTTAGTCTAGTGGTCTATTTATCCTTAAAAGCTTATTTTATAAGAGTTTTGTAAAATTCTGAGGTATCTATTTGCCTTATTTTTTACTAGCCCGTCAGGAACCATTTCTCTCTTGAAATTATGACATTCAATACAGGTTAAATTTGAATAAATGTCGACATCGTAATTATATCATATTGTCTTCATAAATATTGTAACTTGATCTAATAATCAAAAGATACTGTCAATTAAAAAACCACTCTGTTACAAGTGGTTTTAATTATAAAATTACTTCATTTAATTATGACTGAAGAGACATCAATAATTCAGTGTTTTTGAAAATCTCGTCCTTTAACATTACTCTTTTGGAAGTATCCAGAGCGACATTAAAGAAAGAAATAGTCACCACGTGATCTCCTCTGTCTAATTCAGGATCGCCAATTAAATAAGCATTCGCTCCTTCCGGTAGGATATCTCTTATTTCAGAGAGATCGTACTTAAAGAACGGACTACCGTAACCAGGTGTTCTAAAGAACTTTTGGTCAGACTCGATAGAAACTACATCAGTTACCAAAAACTTCGGTGAGTGAGTATCCATTCGTGCTCCTTCTTTTGGGTACATAGCGTAGAAGTTATCTTTGAGTCGCATTAAGCAATATGGCTCAGGTAAACTAAGCTCATTCTTCTGTGATACTGAAGTAATTATTTTTTCAATATCACGCTCAAACTTAACATCAACAACATGAACTTCATCCAAGACATCTTCTTTTTGTACGTTAGCCATACCAACGTGTTTCGAAGAATAGTGATCGCCCTGAATATCCAGTTCTACAATAATACTAGATCTCCCGTCACCGCTTGTGTACATAGGTGCGCCCATTGTAATAAATTGAGCGACTGCTCCTTGAGATAAAACCTCAAGCTGTTCCTTCTTTAAGCGCTCCTCAACTTTTTTGTCCTTATCCCAGCTGTAGCGAGTTTTATACACATCGACTACAGACTTAATAATAAAGTCATTCATTGTATTTCCGTGCTCTTGTATAACAGCATGGGAGTACTTTAATAAGGCCGACAAGAACTGTTCGTGGCTTGAGCCCAATCTCGCTTTAGTGAGAGGGTCTTTCGAGCACGTTTTGTAATCTATCGTAGATGAATCGCCGTAGATCTCCATTACTTCTAAGGGATCTACAATACTGACATCTCCAAATTTCCCATCTAACAGTGCTAAAAAGTCTTCGTTAGAAATTCTACCAACTTGATGTCTTTTTAAAACCTCGTGATCAAAATCTTCGCCGTAGAAAATTTGTTCAAGTCGTTCAGTGTCTGCGAGTGGACCAACACCATGAGCAACGACAATAGTCGGTTTTCCCTCGTGGTTAAGTCCAAAGTATTCTCCAGTATTCGATGTGTACCACTGAGACCAAATTTTTGAGTGTCTAGGTTTTGCTATAGCACGAGCACCAGCTAAGTCCGGCATTGTTGCTATTCTACCTGTAGCTCCAGCATATCGCTGTGCATCCATAATAGAGCCTACTAAGCTCTCATTCCAAAATCCAAATCCTTTCATAATATATAGTTGTTAATTAATTCTCTTTTCTGACCGAGAAATTAGTCTGTTTTATATCATTTAACCTTATATAAATATTATGTCAATTTAGAACGAAAGCTTATCAATATACACTCGCGCATTCTCAGAACCAATAGATCGTACATATCGATCAGTCATCGTAACGCTACTGTGTCCAAGTGCTGACTTAATACTCACAATATCTGCGTTGTTTTGTGCCAAAGAGGTAGCGAAGGTGTGACGCAAGCTGTGGGTAGAAAAAGATACTCCAGAAAGGGCTTTATACTTTTCTACCCAGGCTTTGAGTCCGTGGGTAGTGAGTCCTATATCTTGCTTACTTGAGATAAATAAATACGCTGCTTTAGATTTTCTTTTACAGAGTAATTTGAAATACGCTCTTAGAGATAGTGTTAAGAGTGGGTTCATCGGAATATGACGTCCTCTTCCTGATTTGGATGACTGAGCTTTGATAGAAAGGAGCTGCTGATCGAAATCTATATCGAAGGTTCGGAGACCAAGCAGTTCCCCTCTTCGTATACCTGTATAGATGAGGGTATAAAAGAGAGCGATATCGCGTGCTCGCAAAAAATCATTCTGCGAGTTAGCTAATGAGATGGTGGCGATTAATGACTCTATCTGGTCCTTAGAGAGTGCTTTAACGTCACTGTAGTGTGGCTGCTGAGGCTTTGGCACCTTATTGTAGAGTGTGCCAGGCTTGAGATATCCTTGATGCTCTAACCACTTAAAGAAAGCGTTTAGTTTTGAGTGGTAAGTATAGATCGTTGATCGCTTCACTTCCCTGCTCTCTATCTGTGCTCTTCGATGAATACGTTTATAGAACTCAACAATAGTGCTTGATGATAGATCGTTCAGTGATTGAACCTCCGGCATTGTTTTGAGGAAGTTCTTAAGTACGTCTCGGTAGCTTCTGAGGGTTTCTGGTTGTAAGCATCGAGCGAACTGAGCTTCTTGTAAATAGATTTGGCAGTAGTAATTAATTTGGTTTGGTGTGTTATTCATACCTCTGTAGTGTATGAATAGTTTAGTGGAAATGAAGGGAGTTTATAGTGTAGAAAACTATTAGTGTTATTTTAATAATGTAATATAATAGAAATACAATGAGATCAATAATAAAAGATAAAAATGTGTATCTAAATGGTGAAAGAGTCATCCAGAACTTGAATGACTCTCATTTGGTTCAAGAAAATTTACCTAACATTAAAAAACAAAACACTGAATATAATATTGATTCAGAAAAAACAAGAGCTAGTAAGACCTTCCATATTTCCTATTGTTAGGTTTTTTTATTAGCTAGATTATTTTTTTGTCCTATTTTTGACCCCACAGTTAGCATCATATTGTTTGAATCTTCAATTGTTTTTACAGAGGGATTTTCAGGATCATTTAAGAAAAATCTTTTCCTTGCATATAATTCCCAGCTAATTTTTTCAAAATTAACAAGCTTCTCTTCTTCATCTTTAAAAATTTCTTTTATACTATTGATAATTGAAGCTTTTTTTAGTCCGTTACCATTAAGATCACTAAGAGTAATACTTCGACCATGTGAATTTGTAATATGCGGATCTTTAAAAATATCAAAATCTGTCATATCAATTTTTTCCTCTTTAGAAATTTTATCTAATGCAATTTTATCTATTATCTTATCAGATAAAGACAATTCATTAGAAGCTTTTATATACATTGGATAATTTCCCTGTGAAATTAAATTCAATTTAAGTCTTTCTGATAAATTATGAACACTTTTTGTTTTTTTGAATAGTCGTTGAAATAAATTTCTATCATCAATAAGTTCTTCTATTGTATCTACAATTAAAAATGCTGGTTCTGATGTTCTATTCCCATTTCTATCTTCAATAATAAATTGCGGGTCCACAGGGCCTAGCTCTGCAGAATCCATCAAAAAAATCTTATCTGCTCCAAGAGCAATTATTGTCCCAGCACTTTTTGCTTTTTGAGGTACTATCACCCAAAACTTAAAATTATTACGGTTGCAATAATTTCTACAGACATTAATTATCCTCTCAGCAGAAAGGGAGAAACCGCCATTAGTATGGAGAATTAATACTAAGTCCACTTTATGACTAGGGATTTGCAAAAAATCTTGAATTGTAAATACATCATCATCATTTATCATTGATTTTGCATCTGCACCGTTATCTGCAGCAAAATAAACAATAACTCGTTTATTTAAAATTCCTTCAATCTCATTAATGATTTCACGCGACCTTTTTATTGAATTATTATGATTTTTTTCTCGAGTCAGTTGCTCTAAGAGGTCAATCTGAAATGGTTTCTTGTTATTTTCCATATAAACAGATAATAGCATAAATACTGTTTAGATTTAAACCACCTCTTCAGTAAAAAATACGTGGTGCCTAAAATCGACACCTTAAAATTTTGACAAGCAAAAAACCCTTATAGAATAAGGGTTTTTTACGGTTTTGGTGGACCTGACAGGACTCGAACCTGCCACCTCGTCAGTGCAAGGTTAGTTTAGTAGCTTATTTAGGCTTAACAGCTTATTTTATAAAGGTTTCAACAAATTATGAGGTGTCTTTTAACCTTATTTTTTACTAGCCCGTCAGGAACCACTTTTCTCTTATGATTACGACATTCAATACAGGTTAAATTTGAATAAATGTCGACAACAAAATTATACCTTATTTGATCGGTACATCAAAACGAGATTTTATCAATATACATCCGTGAGTCTTCTGATCGTATCGACCTAAGGTATCTCTCCGTCATTTTGAAAGATGAATGGCCCAAAACTCTCATTATACTTGTAATATCAGCATTGTTTTTAGCCATACTACAAGCAAAAGTATGACGGAACTGATGAGCGTGAAATTTTATTCCGGAAAGCCGTACATATTTTGACACCCAAAATTTTAAACCGTGAGTAGTTAAATTCTTATCGTCTTTAGTTGATACAATTAAATATTCTGAAGTGAAGTTGAGATTTTTTCTTTCCTTTAAATAATTCTTTAAGCTAGTTAATAAGTCAGAATGTATCGGTATGTATCGGCTCCTTTTTGATTTTGAGGTTACTCCTCTTATAAAAATCAAACGTTTCTCAAAATCAATATCTTTCACCCGAAGAGCTAAAAGTTCACCCTTTCGAATACCTGTGTAGATAAATAAGTTTAAAATAGCCAAATCACGAACACAAAGAAATCTGTTATTAATGGTGTTTACTAAAATGGTAGAAGTGATTTTGGTTATATCCATCTCACTCAGTGCCTTTTCATCTTCATAGCTTGGATTTAATGGCTTTACGATTTTATTAGAGACTGCGTATTTTTCTAGATAATTATTGTTTTCAAGCCATCTAATGAATACTATAAGTTTATTGTAATAAGTAGCAATAGTAGACATACTTACTCCTACTTTTATTTTATCTTTTCCAACTACTCTTTTTCTCGTACTAAGTCTTTTAAAAAATATGCTAAATACTTGAGGAGTAACGTCTTTTACAAAAATGACCTCAGGTAAAATCTTTAAAAATGTATTAAAAACTTCATTATAGCTTTTTATAGTCTC
>JAGXGE010000035.1 GCA_024637015.1 Aequorivita sp.
ACGACCTCGCAGATGGATGTTTCTGCACTTAGCACGGGCACCTATTTGATGAAAGTTACCGTAAATGGACAGACGGGCACTTACAAGGTACTGAAGGACTGATCCTTTAGAAACCTTGCTTTATAATACCAAACCACCCGCAAAAGCGGGTGGTTTTTTTTATTTAAATGCATGAAATATCAAAAAAAATTCAACAAAACTTTTGCTGTTACAATTTTTTACAATAGATTTAACTCAGTTTAACTAAAATATATATTAAAATGAGAAAAATTACTTTACTATTTGGATGCTTTATCGGCCTTTGTGGGGCTGTTATGGCACAAGATCTTCAACAGTCATCAGAGATTGATGGTCTTTTGAACAGATTATCCCAAATTGGAAACAATATGGGAAATGTTTCAGATTATTTTACATTAGAAGAGCAAGCTACTCTTAGAACGCATTTTGCTCACAACAGAACTGCAAATAGTTATAATGGCGTATTGCTAGAAAATGCAGCACCTCATTCTTTTGTTAGCGGTAATGCCCCTGGTGTTCGTGTGGCCAATGGCCCAGCTGGAACAGCTACTGAAGTATTGTTGGGGCAACGTGCTCCAGTTACCATTACACAAAACAATTCACAAACAATTGTTGATGGTTTGGGTCTTACTTGTCAATCAGGTGGTATAACTACAGATAACCAATTAGCAGGTGTTTTTAATCTAAGCGCTGATTTTGGAATTAATGTAGATTGGGAAATTCAAAGTGTTGAATTTGGTGTTGATGAGGTTTTATTTGCTCCTGGTGATGCTTACCCTGTTACGGTTAATGCATACACTACAACTTCAGATCCAAACGGAACTTTAACTTTGTTGGGATCTACAATTGCTACTATTGGTTCTGCCGATGATTTAAGCGTTGTTGCAGTGGCAATGCCAGCTGGTGTTGTAGTTCCTGCTGGTGGTGTTTTGGTAATAGAATTACAAGTTTTTAACGACGGTATCACAGGCTTTAGATTAGGTGCTACTGATGTTGCTTCTAACGATGATTCTTGGATTCTTGCTGCTGATTGTGGATTGACTACTTATGGAACGTATGCTTCTTTAGGTTTTAACGACAGATGGCACGTAATGAATGTTGTTGGTGAAGACGTAAGCGTCGGTGGTCCAGCTGTAGTATTTGGTATTAACAACTCTACCACAACTTTGGTAAGTTTTGATCCAGCCGATCCAACAGTATTGAACAACCTTGGAATTTCTCCAGCTGCAGGTTTTGAGAATGCAGGTGCAATTGACCCTAACGATCAAAACACAGCTTATGTACTTGATAATGGCGGTGCTTTCTACAGTGTAGACCTTACAACTGGTGTATACACTAGTCTTGGTAATATTACAGCTCCAAACGGTGAAAGCTGGTCAGGTGCTGAGTTTGACGCAGCCAGTGGTACGATGTACGCAATGTCTACAAACATAACTACTTCTACTTTATCTACAATTGATACTGGAGCAGCTACTGCTACTACAGTGGGTATGACCGGTATGGCCGGAGCTATCTCTTTAATGATAGATGGTGCGGGTCAGGGTTACAGCCATGACATTGTTGACGATACTTTCTATGCAGTAGATTTAACTACAGGAACAGCTACTCCTATCGGTTCACTTGGTTTTGATGCCAATTTTGGACAGGGAGGAACTTACAATCCTGGAGACGGTTTTGTTTATCTTTCTGCTTATGACAACGGTTCAGCCCAATCACAGTGGAGACAAGTTGACGTAACTAACGGTAGTTCTACCGTTATCGGTCTTTTCAACGGAGGAGCTGACCAAGTTTCTTGGTCTTCTGTTCAGGGAGGAACTGCAGGTGTATCTGAAAACGCTCTTGAAGGCTTCGCTTACTATCCAAACCCAACTTCTGATGTACTTTCATTGAAGTCTGTTAACAGTATAGATTCAGTATCTATCTATAACCTTTTGGGTCAAAGAGTGATCGACACCAAGATTGGTGCTACCACTTCAGATATCAACCTTTCAGGCTTGACAGCTGGTACCTACATTATGAAGGTAACCGTTGCAGGACAGATTGGTACTTACAAAGTATTGAAAAACTAAATTTTCATAATTGATATGAAAAGCCATTCACGAAAGTGGGTGGCTTTTTTTATTTGATTAACTTTGCGCAATGAAGCGAAATTACTCCTTTATAATTCCAGTATTCAACCGTCCACAGGAAGTAAAGGAACTTTTTGAAAGTTTTATTAGTTTAAATTTTCATGAAGATTTTGAAATAGTCTTGGTTGAAGATGGTTCCACAGAAACTTCTGAAAAAGTGGTGGAGGAATTCTCCAAAAAACTTTCTATTTCATATTATTTTAAACAAAATTCCGGACCGGGCGATTCGCGAAATTTTGGAATGAAACAAGCAAAGGGCAATTATTTTATAATCCTCGATTCCGATTGTTTGTTGCCTCCCCATTATTTAACTACCGTAGATTTATTTCTCAGTAACCAATTTATTCATTGTTTTGGAGGTGCAGATGCGGCACACAGCAGTTTTACCCCTTTGCAAAAAGCCATAAATTATGTTATGACTTCTTTTTTTACAACTGGAGGAATAAGAGGTAGTAAAGCCAGCATTAACCGTTTTGAGCCTAGAAGTTTTAATATGGGCATTTCAAAGGAAGCCTTTAAAAAAACGGGTGGGTTTTCAAAAATACATCCGGGGGAGGACCCCGACCTTTCCCAACGTATTTTAAAGGCAGGTTATAAAACTACATTTTTGCCCAATGCTTTCGTTTACCATAAAAGACGCATTTCTTGGAAAAAATTCTATATACAGGTTAAGAAATTTGGGATTGTTAGGCCTATTTTAAACCAATGGCATCCTTCTGCTGCAAAAATTACGTTTTGGTTTCCAACGGTTTTTGTTTTTTTCACAGTGTTTTCAGTATTGCTTTCTCTTTTTATATCGCCCTTTTTTATAGTGCCTATTCTTTTATACTTAATGTTGATATTGATTGATTCTTCCATAAAAAATAAAAATATTTATATTGGATTTCTTTCCGTAGCTGCTGTTTTTGTTCAATTTTTTGGATATGGAATTGCTTTTCTGAAATCAAGTTTTTTAATAAATCTTCTAAAGAAAGATCCGCAGAAACAATTTCCCTCCTTATTTTTTGATTAATTTTAGTGACTGTCAATAAAACTAATATGACGAAGGGCTTTTTTAAAAATAATAAAAATTCAAAAGTAAAACGCTTTTTGCTCTTTTTACTTCTTGCTACAATTTTTTGGGTTTTAACCAAATTCAGTAGGGAATTTACTTCTACTATGCATGCAAAGATTAACTATGAAAATATTCCTGAAACTGCTGCATTGGCTGAAAATAATATAAATGATATATCATTTGACCTTACAGCAAACGGTTTTGAAATATTGTTCTATAAGTTTAAGAAACCAACAATAGAAATTCAGGTTGGTAAATATTATACTAATGAAAAGGAAAGTTTTACAATCTCCAAAAATGATTTGCTGCGCCTGGTTGCATCAAACTTCAATAGAAACTTGGCAGTCAAAAATCTTTCGGTTGAACAATTGGAAGTTCGTTTAGATCCAATAGTTTTAAAGAAAGTGCGGGTGGTTGCAATGACGGATATTACTTTTAAAAACGGCTTTAAGGCAGTAGATAGTATTAAAATTTCTCCAGATTCGGTTACAATATCTGGTCCTTCCGGTAGTTTGAAGAACATTAAGACAATTTCAGCAGATTTAATTTCACTGAAAGATGTGGAAAAAAATATTTCTGAAACAGTTAAAATTTCTAAACCAAACAATGAAGTCCTTTCTGTTAAGCCAAACAAAGTAGAAGTAAAATTGGCTGTTGCCGAATTTTCCCAAGGACAGTTTACACTTCCAGTGGAAGTGATCAATTTGCCTCCAGATGTGGAAATAAAATTGGTTCCACAAGCAATAAAGATATCATTTGATGTTTCTGTAAATGATTTCGCGAATATTTCAAAGGAAAATTTTAGGGTAGTTTGTGATTATTCAAAAAGGAATGTAAATGAAAATTTTATGTTGCCTTTTCTAGAAAAAAAGCCCAAAAATATCATTAATGTAATGTTCGAGCCCAAAAAGATTGATTTCTTCATGTTTAAATAAATTTTATTTCTACAAATTAAAATTCAGCAAAAATGAAAATCGTGGGCCTAACTGGCGGAATTGGAAGCGGAAAAACAACAGTCGCAAAATTGTTTTCGGAATTGGGCGTGCCTGTTTATATTGCAGATATTGAAGCTAAGAAACTAACCAATTCATCATCGGTTATCCGCCGTAAACTGATCAAACTTTTAGGAAACGAAACATATTTAAACGGTAGTTTAAACCGAAAATATGTAGCCGATAAAATCTTCGCAGATGAAGCGCTTTTAAACGCAGTTAATGCCATAATCCATCCTAAGGTTGCTGCACATTTTAAAAAATGGGTTCTCAATCAAAAAACGAATTATGTAATAAAAGAAGCAGCGATACTTTTTGAAAACGGCAGTTATAAAGAATGTGATGTTGTTATTTTGGTCACGGCCCCTAAGGCTTTGCGTATTGAACGTGTAAAAACCCGCGACAACGCTACTCAGAGTGAAATTGAACAACGGATGGACAATCAGTGGAGCGATTCCAAAAAGAAAAAGTTGGCAGATATAGTTATTGAAAATATTGAAATGGAAAACACACGAAGGCAGGTGGAAACAATTCATCATACTTTAAATTAGGTACTCTTTAAATCTGTTTTTTCTTTTGTTAACATTTGGTTAAATGAACAAGTAGCTAAATGTTAAAATCTTACTTTTGAGAAATGAACAGAAAGCTATTCGTATTGCTTATAGCGCTCATGAGCCTATCATTATTGGGAATAGTATTTGTTCAAGGATATTGGATATCAAACGCATATCAAACTAAAAATGATCAATTTACCATAAATGTGAAACAGGTTCTTTTGTCCGTTGCAAAAGAAATTCAGTTACAGGAAAATGAAGCCTATTACCAAATTTACAGTGCTTATATAGATAGCATTCAAGTTCCCGACAATACAGTTTTCACAGAGCTGGCCTACAGAATTCAAAACAAGACCACGAATGAAACATACATTTTTACTGACGGAATTTTAGAACAGGATTACAAGCTTTCCTCAGAGCTTTTGAATACAGATACCGACAGTATTCAATTTACAAAATTGACAAACAGGAAAACTAAGACCAAAATCTCAAAAAGTATTGACGGAGTTACCACAACAGAGACACGTGTGGAATCTTTTTCGAGAATGAAAGACTATGAGCGAAAGCAGTTTGAGGATTTTGTTGGAAATGTAACTGCACTTATCCCTATATACAAGAGAGTAGATGCAGGCAAAATTGACGAATTGGTTAATAAGGAGCTTAAGGAAAGAGGGTTAAATTCAAAATTTGAATTCGCTGTTTTTAGTAATAACATAGAGACAAAAGTACGCTCAAAAGATTTTAAATACAGTGAAAATAGTACTTATACCGTACCACTTTTTGTGAACGAAGTCAAAAACGGTTACGAACTTTATGTAAATTTTTCAGAAAAGGAAAAACTGGTTTTGAATAGTATTTTGGGAATGGCTATCCTTTCTTTGGTTTTTACTGCAGTAATAATCTTAGCATACTCCAGCGCTATTTCACAAATATATAAACAACGACAGATTTCTCAGATTAAGAGTGATTTTATAAATAATATGACCCACGAGTTCAAGACTCCAATAGCAACTATAAATCTTGCACTCGATTCTCTTAAGAATCCAAAAGTGAAGGATAATAGGGAGTTTTTGGATCGATATTTGGGAATGATAAGGGACGAAAACAAGCGCATGCATGCACAGGTAGAAAATGTTTTGCGGATTTCAAAACTTGAAAAGAACGAATTGGATTTGCCCAAAGAGCGTTTTAATTTACAGGAAATTGTGGAAGATGCAATTTCACATGTAAGCTTAATAGTAGAAGATAGGGGAGGATATATTAAAACCCATTATGGAGCTCTCAAATCTACTGTCTTGGCCAATGAATCTCACCTTAGCAACGTGATTGTTAACTTGCTCGAGAATGCCATTAAGTATTCTGAGGACGAACCAAAGATTGACGTCTATTCAGAAAATGTAAAAAACAGTATAATCCTCAAAATAAGAGATCAGGGAATGGGGATGACAAAACAAGTTCAGAAAAAAATATTTGAAAAATTTTACAGAGAACACTCTGGCGATATACACAACGTAAAAGGTCACGGTCTTGGGCTGGCATACGTAAAGCGCATCTTGGATGATCACGATGCAGAAATATACGTAGAAAGTGAAAAAGGAAAAGGCAGCACTTTTATTATAAAATTACACTTAATATCTTAAAATTATGGAAACAGAAAACAAAAAAATCCTTCTTGTTGAAGACGATCCCAATTTTGGGACAGTACTCAAAGATTACTTAGCCATGAACGATTATAACGTTACACATGCAAAAAACGGCATGGAAGGTTTTGAAAAATTTAAAAAAGACGATTTCGATCTTTGTATTCTCGATGTGATGATGCCGTACAAAGACGGTTTTACACTAGCGAAAGAAATTCGCGAGAAAAACGAAGATGTGCCTATTATATTCCTAACGGCCAAAGCTATGAAAGAAGACGTATTGAAAGGCTATAAAGTTGGGGCTGATGATTACCTCAATAAACCTTTTGACAGCGAAGTACTTTTAATGAAAATTAAGGCAATAATTCAAAGAAAAGCTACAGATTCCATTGCAGATAGCAAGCAATTTGAATTTGAGGTAGGTAATTTTCATTTGAATTCTAAACTGCGGTTTTTAACCTTTAACAAAGAGACCCCCATCAAACTTTCACCAAAAGAGAACGAACTGTTGCGCCTTTTGGCACTTCACAAAAATGATTTGATGCCACGTGAACTTGCCCTTACTAAAATCTGGAGAGACGACAACTATTTCACATCAAGAAGCATGGACGTTTATATAGCCAAGCTTCGTAAATATCTGAGCAAAGACGATGGCGTAGAAATAGTCAACATTCACGGTGAAGGATTCCGTTTGGTGGTGAAGAGTGAAGTTGATAATTAATAACTCAGAATTAAGATAAGTGTAAAAAAACGCCTTTAAAAGGCGTTTTTTTCTTTTATGAAATTTATGATGGTGGAAGCATCTGTTTGATAATCGAACCAATGGATGGCTTTATTTTTCTTGAACCAAGTGTTTTGTCGTTTTGCAAAACGACGTGTGTTTTTCTTTATTTCTGAAATAGCTTCTTCTTTTGAAATATTTCCATCAAAATATTCAAAAAGTTCTCGGTAGCCAACAGTTTGCAAGGCGTTTTTTTCTTTATGGGGAAGTAGTGATTTTGCTTCTTCAATCAATCCTTCATTTACCATTTTATCAACACGTTGATTAATTCGCTCATAAATTAATTCCCTTTCTGCAGTCAAACCAATAAAAATGGTTTCAAAATCTCTTTCATCGTTTTCTTTTTTTAGAAATGAGGAATACGGTTTTCCAGTGCTCCGATAGATCTCCAAAGCCCGAATCAATCTATGTGGGTTGTGAATATCAACTTTTTTGAAATATGAAGGATCTACTTTTTTTAATTCATTTTGAAGCACTTCAATGCCTTTTTCATTCAATTCAGTGTTCAGTTGCTCCCGAATTTCTGAAGGTACTTTTGGGAAATTGTCCAATCCTTTTACTACGGCATCAACATATAATCCCGAACCCCCAACCATTATAGCCGCTTTATTTTTTTCAAAGAGAATTTTTAGGAACTCTATCGCATCTCTTTCAAAATCACCAACGGAATAATCTTCAAAAATACTTTTGTTTTGGATGAAATGGTGTGGCACAGCTTCCAATTCTTCCTTTGAAGGAACTGCGGTGCCAATGCACATTTCTCTATAAAACTGTCTAGAGTCTGCAGATATAACTTCTATTGAAAAAGCTTTGGCAAGTTTTATGGCAAGTGAAGTTTTGCCAATTGCGGTAGGGCCGACCACACAAATAAGAAATGGTTTTTGTGGTGACATTAAGTTTCTAAATTACTTTCGTAATGTAATTTTTCACCACATTTATGGCAATATTTGGCATCGTCTCGGTGCCGTTGGGAACCACAATTTGTGCAAACTTGAGTATTTACGTGTACATAATCTTTTCCCAACACGTCATTTTTGTCCATACTCTTCGTGTATTCAGCGCTAACAATACCCGTGGGGACAGCGATGATTCCATAACCTAAAATCATAATAACAGTTGCCAATAACTGCCCAAGGGGAGTAGAAGGGGCAATGTCTCCAAAGCCAACCGTAGTAAGAGTTACAATACACCAATAAACACTTATGGGGATGCTTTTAAAACCGTGTTCGGGGCCTTCAATTATATACATTAATGTGCCTGCAATTACAGCTATAACAAGAACGGCAAAAAGGAAAACAAGTATTTTTGCTTTACTATTGGCCAGTGCCTTTCGCAATTTAGCAGCTTCCCCGATGTAACGCGTAATTTTTAAAATTCTAAAAACCCTTAAAAGTCTCAGTGCACGAACGGAAAGCAAAAAGCTACTTCCAGCAAGAAGGAATGATAAATAAAGCGGAATGGTAGATAGAAAATCAATAATCCCATAAAAACTGAAAATATACACTTTGGGCTTTTTAACCGTAATAATTCTGGCTATATATTCAATGGTGAAAAATATGGTTATAATCCACTCGCCCAAATAAAGTATTTCGTGGTATTTGGCATCAATCTCACTAACACTTTCCAGCATTACCAAAATAATACTCAAGAGTATAAGTACAAGTAATACTACATCGAAAAGCTTGCCCATGGGCGTATCTGCTTCATAAATAATTTCGTGAAGCTTAAAGCGCCAAGATTTTTTATCGGTTGGTTTCAATTTGTGCTTTTTGAAAGTCTAAAATAAGAAACTTTAAGCTAATTAACCTTATTGGTTGAAAGGTTTACGGTTTTAAGCACTTTGTTTTTCCGAAGATAATTCTGAATGATGTGCTGTGCATCTCGATTGTTCTGCATTGGGTTGATGATGGATTTTAGAATTTCAGGATTGTTGATCTGATAATTCAAGTTGTAAAAACCATATCCTTTATAAACTCCATTTTCAATTAAAATCACGGAACGTTCTTCAATTTCTCTACCACGGTCTATAATAAGCATGTTTTGGTTTTCGTAACTACGCTTTTCCAAAAATGCTTTTACACGGTTGTTATATTCAGCAATCGGTTCTTTATTTAGGCATGCGCCATAGCAATCTTTTATGGTATAGTTGAAGCAATGTTTTGAGGTGCTATAAAGTCCAGTAAGTTTTTGACAGAGCTGATTTTCCTCTGTTATTTTAAAAAGGGCGGATTTCGCCTGTTGATAGTTGCTGAAGGTGGTAATGGCTTTTCTCCTGCCATCTGCTTTTTCAATTTTTAAGTTTATATATCCGTTTTCGTCCACAAAAGAAATAAGCTGATGTGAAAAAAGAGTGCGGCGTAGGGCTCTGTTAAATAAAGGCTTGTTCTGTTTAATTTCATCAGATTCCTTTAAAAGTGCTATCAACTCATTGCCGGTTTTTTCAAAAGTGACTGATTTTACTTCCAGCTGAATTTTCTTCGACTTGCGATTGTCGCTGGTGAAATGCTGCATCAATCTTTTTTTGATGTTTTTGCTCTTGCCAATATAGATTACATTTCCCGCTTCATTGTGCATATAATAAACGCCAGTTTCCGAAGGAGTTTTTTCAATGATGTCAAGTAGTTTTGGCTCTAATTGACGCTTTGGGTCCTTACGAAGCGTTTCCGTAATTATTTCTTTTGAAGTGTCCTTCGCCAATAACATTTTAAAAAGCGCCACGGTAGCCTTTGCATCGCCTTGTGCGCGATGGCGGTCACTTAGCGGAATCCCCAAAGACCGAACTAATTTACCCAAACTGTAAGATGGCATATCTGGAATCAACTTCTTGGCAAGTTCAACTGTGCAGAGGGTTTCCTTATCAAAATGATATCCTAATCGGTCAAATTCGGTAGTGAGAATTCTATTATCAAAAAGAGCATTGTGTGCGACCATAATGCAACCATCCGTAATTTCGATGATGCGTTTTGCCACTTCATAAAACTTTGGCGCTTGCCTAAGCATTTCATTATTGATCCCCGTCAGGTTTACAACAAAGGGCTGTATTGGTTTTTCTGGATTGACCAAACTTGAAAATTGGTCCACGATTTTGTGGCCGTCAAATTTATAAATTGCAATTTCGGTAATTCCTTCCTCATTGTATTTTCCGCCCGTTGTCTCTATATCTAAAATTGCGTACATCAAACTTTTATTCCCTAATCTAAATTAATTATAATTCCGTTCTCCAAAAATAGCACTTCCTACACGCACCATATTGCTGCCGTTTTGAATAGCAATTTTATAATCGCCGCTCATTCCCATGCTTAAAATTCTGAATTCTGTCCCAAATTCTCGGGATTGGATTTTAAATTCGTTGTAAATCTTCTCCAGTTTCTGAAACTCTTCGGAAATTTGCTTTTCATCATCGGTAAATGTTGCCATTCCCATCAAGCCTATGATTTTTACGTTTCGAAGCTTTTTAATCTCATCCGAAGCGAGAAGTTTTGCAGCATCAGTCTTATCCATGCCGAATTTACTATCCTCTTCAGCTATTTTTATTTGAAGCAAACAATCGATGTTTCTTTCGTTCTTTTCTGCCTCTTTATTTATTTCTTTTAAAAGTTTTAAACTGTCCACAGCATGAATCAAACTCACAAAAGGCGCCATATACTTCACTTTATTGCGTTGCACATGGCCAATCATATGCCACTGGATATCCTTTGGCATTTCCTGCCATTTGGCCTCCATTTCCTGAATTTTGTTTTCTCCAAAAATACGCTGTCCTGCATTGTAGGCTTCCATCAAATCACTCACTGGTTTGGTTTTGGAAACCGCTACTAACTTAACGTCATCTGGCAATTCTTTATTGAACTTTTCTAAATTTTCTGAAATCGTCATTTTCTCTTCTCTTTTTTCTTTTCTCTTTCTTCTTTTTTCAGAATTCATAAATAGTAACGCCGCTTCTAAGTTTGGGCTCAATATAAGTGCTTTTTGGAGGCATCTTTAAACCTTCGTCGGCAATCATTTTCATCTCTTGCGTCGTTATGGGCAATAAGCCGAAACCTACAGCAAATGCTCCCGAATCCACAACGGTTTTCACATATGCCAAATCTCTTTTTCCGTGCGAATAATCAATGCGTTGGTCGTTTCGTAAATCTTCAATTCCGAGAAGTGGCTTCAACACGGTTACATATAAAATATGAGTGTCCAGTGCATCGAGGGCGTTGTTGATTTCATATTTGTGTTTCCGAAGGTATAAGGAATAAAATTCGCCATCCAAGTACATGCTAAAATGGTGCTTTTTGGAAGGTTTGTAATATTCCATTCCACGATTTTCTATTCTGAAATTTTCGTCTAGTTTTATTAAAAACTCTTCTTTTTTCAAACCATTGAGATCTTTCACCAAACGGTTGAATTCATATATTTTCAAATCACTTTCAGGAATTAAATAGCCCATAAAATAATTATAAGCCTCATCTCCTTTATGGTGTGGGTTTTCCTCCTTCAAATCTTTTGCCAATAAATAGGAAGATGCAGAACGATGGTGCCCATCAGCAATATATAAGGCGGGGATCTCACTATAGATTTCCTGTATTTTTTTAAGAAGCATTTCATCGTCAACGTTCCAAACATAATGTGTGTCTCGATACGTAGTCGTAAACTCGTATTCCGGACGGCTCTGCATCACTAAATTTATAATCGCTTCAAGTTCGTGATTGTCGGGATAGGTGAGAAGCACAGCTTCGGCATTAAAACCTACTATTTTTAAATACTCCTTAAAGATTATTTCACGAAATTCCAGGGTGTCTTCGTGTTTTTTGATAACGTCATCGGCATAGTCCTGAACACTCGCTGCAGCGACCATACCATTAAACTCCAGTCCGTCCCGGTTTACAATTTTATAAATGTAGAAGGAAGGTTTTTCGTCTTGCATAAAAATTTCGTCCTCTTTAAACTCTTGATAGCGATTGCGCACCAAACCATAGCGCTCCACGCCCGAAATTTCCTTTTGGTATTTATATCCAGGATTTACAATATGCAAAAAAGAAAATGGATTATCGCGCAAGCGCGATTCTACTTGCATTGCGGTATAACTATCATAAGACCGTGCAGCGAGCAGACTCACTTTGTCCCGCGTAGGGCGGACGGCTTTAAAGGGGATGATTTTTGCCATTTATTTAGTGCTTGGTGGAAAGTTGTAGTTTACAGCTTGCCAAAAAATTATTTTGCAAACATTTTCGAAACATCTTCCGCTTTCCGGTTTTGGCTGTAATCGTAAAAACCTTCACCACTTTTAGCACCAAGTTTTCCTGCCATTACCATATTTACCAATAACGGGCAAGGAGCATATTTTGGGTTTTTGAAACCTTCGTGCATAACTTTCAAAATGGAAAGGCATACATCCAAACCTATAAAATCGGCCAAAGCCAATGGACCCATCGGGTGTGCCATTCCAAGCATCATCACGGTGTCAATTTCTTTAACGCCAGCAACGCCGTTGTAAAGTGTTTCAATGGCTTCGTTGATCATTGGCATCAAAATACGGTTCGCTACGAAGCCTGGATAGTCATTTACCTCCACAGGAACTTTATTCAGTTTTTTGGAAAGCGCTTCCACCGTTTCAAAGGTTTCTTGACTGGTACTATATCCTTTAATGATTTCAACCAATTTCATAATTGGTACTGGGTTCATAAAGTGCATTCCGATAACCATTCCGGGACGAGATGTTACAGAGGCAATCTGAGTGATAGAAATGGATGATGTATTGCTTGCAAGAATCGTATCTTCTGGACAAAATTTATCAAGATCACTAAAAATTTTCAGTTTCAAATCTACGTTTTCAGTGGCAGCTTCAACGACGAGGCTAGCATATTCAACGCCTTCTTCAAGATTGGTGAAAGTTGTGATATTTTTGAGCGTTCTGTTTTTATCTTCCTCCGTAATGGTTTCTTTAGCAACCATTCTGTCCAAGTTTTTAGTAATGGTTGCAATTCCTCTATCGAGTGAAGATTGTTTTAAATCAATCAATTGTACTTTATAATCAAACTGAGCGAAAGTATGGGCAATTCCGTTGCCCATGGTTCCAGCTCCTATTACTGCTACGTTTTTCATTAAAATAAAGTTTAATTTTAGTTATATTCTTTTAAAATTTTCAATTATCAACATCGCAACCCGAAGCGCTTCAGTTCCTTGCTGTAAAGAAACTTCTGGAGTTCTGTCTGCCTTTATGGCTTCGTAAAAACTTTCAAGCTCATCGAGAATCGCGTTGTTGTTTTCAATCTTTGGGTTTTCGAAGTAGATTTGTTTTTTTATACCCTCGGCATTGGTTAAAACCATTGCGAAATCATCAGTTTCGGTAGGGGCATTTTTCATTTTAACTACTTCACATTTCTTCTCCAGAAAATCTACCGAAATGTATGCATCGCGTTGAAAAAAACGGGCTTTGCGCATTTTTTTTAGCGATATTCGGCTTGCAGTTAAATTTGCCACGCAGCCATTTTCAAACTCAATTCGCGCATTTGCAATATCTGGCGTCTCGCTTATTACTGAAACTCCGCTCGCGCTTACTGCTTTCACAGGGCTCTTAACAACGCTCAAGATGGCATCAATATCGTGTATCATCAAGTCCAAAACTACCGAGACGTCGGTCCCTCGAGGATTGAATTCTGAAAGACGATGCGTTTCAATAAACATCGGGTTGCTTATTTTGTCTTTTATAGCCATAAAAGCTGGGTTGAACCGCTCAACCTGACCTACTTGGCCGCGAACCTTTTGTTGCTTCGCCAAATCCCGAATCTGCTCAGCTTCGGCAACGGTCTGTGTGATTGGTTTTTCAATAAAAAGATGCTTCCCAGCTTTAATTACCATTTCGGCACATTCAAAATGTTTGCTGGTGGGCGTTACCACTACAACCATTTCGCTGGCATCAATAAGGCTTTCCATTGTGGAAAAACTTTTGTAACCGAACTCATCAACTATTTTTTTTGAAGCTTCTTTATTGGCGTCATAGAAGCCCACAAGTTCATATTTTGTGGATTGTTGTAGTAATTTCAAGTGTATTTTTCCTAAGTGCCCAGCACCCAGAACTCCCGCTTTTAGCATTGGCGTGTGTTTTTTTCCAAAGATAATGGTTTTTGGGAAGACTTGAAGTCGATGGGTTGATGAGTTTATAAGTTTAATGGTTTATAAGTTATATGCTTTGAAATTTGGTGCTAATTTGACAAATTTGGTTACTTTGTAAGGTCTAAATAGATCATATCTCAAATCTAATATCTATAAAAGTGAAAGATACATATACCCACCAAGGAATGCGTAAAAAACTAGTTGAAACCCTTAAGAAGAAAGGGATTGTTGACAAAAATGTTTTAGAGGCCATAGGAAAGATTCCGCGCCATCTTTTTATGGATTCCGGTTTTGTAGACCATGCCTATGTAGATAAAGCGTTCCCGATTGCTGCAGATCAAACTATTTCGCAACCCTATACTGTTGCACGCCAAACAGAACTTTTGGAAGTTAAAAAGGGTGATAAAATTCTAGAAATAGGAACGGGGAGTGGTTACCAAGCCGCAGTGCTTTTGGAAATGGGAGCAATGCTCTTTACTATTGAAAGGCAAAACGAACTTTTCAAAAAAACAAAACTTTTTCTTCCCAAACTAGGATACAAACCCAAGCGATTAATTTTTGGCGATGGTTATATTGGTCTCGAAGATGAATCTCCTTTTGATGGAATAATTGTAACAGCCGGAGCGCCTTTTGTTCCAAATCCATTATTGGCCCAACTGAAAGTTGGTGGAAGATTGGTGATTCCTGTAGGTGAAAATGTACAGGTTATGACCGTCTTTTTACGTAAGTCTGACACCGAATTTGAGAAAGAAGAGTACGGTGAGTTCCGATTTGTGCCATTGCTGGAAGACAAAAACTAACGGTTTAGATAATACACTTCATTGTCTTGGTTATCAGCATCTTTTTTATCATCACTTGGAATAAATCCATGTACTTTTAATAGCTTTTTTGACTGAATATTCCTATAATCCGTGTAGGCTTCAATGGTTTCAAAACCTCTTTGGTTGAACCCAAATTCCAACACAGCTTTTAGGGCTTCGCTCATAATTCCCTTGTCTTGAAATTTTGGATCGAGGTCATAACCCACTTCCGCAGTTTTTTTATCTTCAGAAAAATTCCACAGACAAATTGAACCGATCATAATGTTGGATTCTTTGGTTGTGATTCCCCAACTAACAGATTTGCCCGTTTTTAAATCGGCGCTCAATTTTTGAATATGCGCAATAGCCATTTCGCGAGTTTGGGGTTCTCTCTTTATGTATTTATTGATTTCTTTGTCTGAACGGAAGTAAAAAACTCTATCTACGTCTGTTGGTAAGACTTTTCGAAGATTTAATCGTTCTGTTATTATGATTGGGAATGGTATTGCTGTGTTCATAGTATTTCTTTCCATTTACCAGTTTCTGCAAATTCTTTAACAATGGCATTTCTTTTTAAAAGTAGTTTTTTCATATAATTTTTCAAAAATATTTTATCTACTAAGCTGCCTAACAAACCGAAGGGGGAGGCATAATTAAACACATCGGTCATTTGGGTTCCGCCATCAATCTTTGAAAAATAATGCTCGTGTTTAAAAGATTTAAACGCCCCTTTTGCCATTTCATCTGCGAAATAATTTGGGTATTCAAACTCTGTGATTTTTGATGTAAGCTCTTGATAAAACCCCAAATGCTTTGCTCGCCAAGTTACCCATTCGTTTAAGCCTATAAGGCCTTTTGTCTTCCCAGCAATGGCTTCTTCGTTAGTGTGCTTTGTGGATATTTTATGCAAATCAATGCTTCGTGATAAATCAAAAACTATGCTTTTTTCGGCATTGATAATAGTTTTCAATTCTATTCTGGGCATTTTATTCCTCTAAAAATTTAATCAACTCCTCAAAAGATTCCTTTGCGGCTTCTTCGTCATATTTTAAAAGGTAGTGTTTTTTGCTAATGAAAGGAATGTATCTATAGTATTTTCCCTTTTTCAAGCTTTTTACATCATAGCCATGGTGGGCGTCATCATAAACCTGAATAGTAGCATTTTCAGCGACCATATACTTCAAAATGTCATCAACTTTTACAATTCTATCCTTTCCACCGGCCATAATAAGCACTGTAACTTTTGGTTTAAGTTGAACTTCATAACCGTTTGCTGGATAGAATAATGCGATTGATTTTATATGAAGTTTTTTTAACTCTTCAGCATCATTGGCTAGTGGAATCAAGCCCAAGCCTGCTCGTGACCAACCCACAGCACTTCCATCGGAATTTGAGTCGATAAATCCGTTTTGTTTTGCCCATTTTAAGGCTTCTTCAAGGGTCCAAAGAATCTTTGCAGGTTCGTCTTCATCAACCTCTCTTTTGGAAGCTTTATAAGCAGCGGCATTGTCCACTAACAAGACGGAAATACCCTCAGCATTGAGTTTGTCGGCAACGTCGAAATAATGGGTTGTGTCTTTAAAAATCCGCAACCCGCCTGTTCCGGGAAGAAAGACCGCCCATTTTGAAGCATCGTAATCTTTCGCTTTCTGGAAATGGAAAAAGTCGGTCATCTTCGCATCTTTCGGGACTTTTTGCATCGGGATACAGCTGGTGAACAGGGAGAATACAAGCAATAATTTCAGTATAGTTTTCATAGTTTTTTAATTATAAGCCCAAGAGATCTAAAAATTTTAGTCCGAAAATAAAGGCTCCATCGCTGCCGCCGTTGTAATAGGACCGAACGTAATCTACGCGAAGCAACCTAAATTTTCCAAAGCCAAGGTTATCTATACCTACGGAAATTTCGGAATATGGTTTTCTTTCTTCAGTACTTAAAAAATGCGCACCTGCTACCAAGTTGAGGTTCAGCTGGTTTATTCCGGGGATTTTCCCCAAGATCCAACCGCGGAAATCGTGCTCCAGATGTCCTTCAAAATAACTTTTGTTGGTACTGAATTGATAATACGGCATCAAATTGAAAACGTTGGTGTAATTCGGTGAAGTGCCCACCCGCGTTTGGTTTCCGTTGAAATGCTTGTAATCCACAAACGAAATTCCATCTCCATTTGCGAAGGTTCCGCCTTTTAAGTTGTAATAAAACTGCCCTTTATTGCCCAAAGAAATTGATTGGTTCAAGCTTGCCTCAAATTGTGTGTAGTCGTACTGGCTTTCAGTGATAGCAGTACCGTTTTCAAGGGAAAGGTTCAACTCAGGATATTTGCTATCGCCAATATTGAATTTCATATCTGGGTTTGAAAAATACTTTTGGGCAAAGTTTATTCGCGCTCGAACCTTGCTTTTCATAATGTTGTGCTCTGTTATTACGGCGTTGCTGAAATCGTTGGGGGCAAGCGGGTTATTGCTTGTATAGCTTACGTTGTCAAAGGGGATAGTTACGTAATCAGTATTGTTGAAAAGCCGTTTTCGGTTTTCATAGGCTACGGCGGCATATAGATGGAGTCCGTTAAAAACTTCTTGACTGTAGCCTATTCGCCCGAAATTAAGCCCGTACAGCTTCATATAGTTCCGTTCGAAGAAAAGTGTGGCAAAAGTATTTATCAATGGGGAAATTGGCTCTGTATCGTTAAACTGGGTCACTTTGCTTCCGCCAGAGAGTGATAGGCGCAGCTTATCGGTCCAATTGAAATTCCGAATAATATTTGCCGTAAACCTAAGCCTGTCTTCCGCAATTCCATAATCTGCGCTAACAGCTGCGGAAAAGGTATTAGTTTGGTTGTCGTCATACCATTTGTTGAATGTTAGTCCAGCTTTACTGTTCCAGCCCTGCACTGTGTTGAAGTTTATGCTTCGCAGTGGGCCTTCATAACCGACAGACCATTTTTCGAATGAATTTTTGAAGGTATATCCAGTAAGCGGACTTAGGATTCCAGGCTTGTTCGATTTTGCATCAAGCGAATCCAAGTAAGGTTTGGAATTTCTTAGAATCTGAATACTGTCTTTCTTTATATAATCTTTCAATTCCTCATCGGTAAGCGGCACGGGACGACTACCTTTCCAAAACAGGCTGTCCTTTTTGTTGGCTTCGGGTTTAAATGAAAGTACTTCATTTGTAAATGATTTTTTGTTGAATTCTGGTTTAAAGTCATAATTGCTGTAAACAGCTATAAAACGACCGTCGCCAGTAACTCCAAAGGCACCAAAGCCAAAATCTACAGTCTGAGAAATCTTCACCCAAAAATCATTTTTTGAGTCATACTTGTAATTCTGTTTCACCATCAAATTGCTTACAAAAGGTACTTGTATTGCTGAGCCGGTTGTGGAAAGCTCCACTCCGTAAAGCTGCCAATCGTCTTCCACAATATAAAGATAGCCGTTCCAAACCCTATCGTTTGGGCGTTTTGGAATAACTTTTATTTTGTTTATCAATTTTGGCCCTTCATAAAAAACGCCGGCCAGTTTGTAGTTGTAATAGCTCAATGCATTATTTGCAATAGGCGAAACCAAAGCGGCGTTTAGCTCCACCGTATTTTCATAAAAAGAAATATTCGCACTCTGTGCACTGTTAAAGCTGAAGCCATTATCGTTTCCGCTCACTTTGCTGGCGATGATTTTTTCGGTGAACTTATCAGGTTTTTGGTATGCAATTTCAGAAATGGTTTCAGAAAGATAAATAATGCCTGTGCGTGTTGAATCCAGCATGCCATCAAAATCGCCCACTTCTTGGCCCATAATTTTTTCGGGAACGTCCTTAACGTGCCAAAGGCCGCGGGAGTAGAAATCTGCTTTATATTCGCTTAGTTTATCAAGGTTTTCTTTTCGTTGCGCAATAGTTTTGCGGATGATGCGGTAAGCGGGATCTTCGGAAGTATTCACAACTACTTCATCCAAGCTTGTGGTTTCTTCTTCAAGGGACACATTCAAAATAAAGGGAAATGAAGTTGGGGAAATTGTTTTGGTCAGCGTTTTATACCCCAAAAACTGAAAGATGATTTTATATTCATTCTTTTCGGAAGCATTTAACGAATAATTTCCATCGTCATTGGTGGTAGTCCCGATGTAGCTGTTCTGAAGGTAAATATTTACGTAGGGCAGGGGCTGGCCTTTGGTATCGGTTACTTTTCCGACTATTTGGGCTTGAAGCAAATAGGTTGAAAGGAATAGAAAAGCAAAAAGAATTTTTTTCATAAAAGAGGACAATCGCTACTTTAGTTATTTACCAACCAAAATACCAAAACGTTGTGTGCCAGTAAAATTTTTATGAATTAATTATTAAAAGCCTTCTTAATCCTGCTCAATTGCTTTTTAGAATCGCGTTCTTTGATGACTTCCCGCTTGTCGTATTCTTTTTTACCACGGGCAAGGGCGATATCAATTTTTGCCAGACCTCTGTCATTTGTAAAGAGAACCAAAGGAATAATGGTAAGCCCAGAATTTCTCACCTCTTTTTCCAGCTTTTTCAGTTCGCTGCGGTTTAAGAGCAATTTGCGCTCGCTTTTGGGAGCGTGGCTGTAATGTGTGGCGTGGCTGTATTCCTGCACCGTCATGTTTATCGCGAAAAGTTCGCCATTGCTGAATTCGCAAAAACTTTCGGCAATAGAGGCCTTTCCTTCACGAATAGCCTTTATCTCCGTGCCACGCAGCACGATGCCCGCCGTGTAGGTATCGAGGATCTCGTACTCAAACTTGGCTTTGCGGTTTTTTATTTTTACGTTTTTCTGAATTGCCATAGGTGCAAAAATAGAATGAATATTGAATAATGTATAATTAATACTACAAAATCCCTAACAATTAATCATTCTACCGTACTAGTTTCTACTTTTCTGTCGTTGCCATTAATGGTTACTTTAAAGAGGGTCGCATTGTCGCTATCATCCATATCCTTAAATTTTTCTTCACCAATAAGTTGATTGACTAACTGCGGAATGGTGTTACTGTGACCCACGATCAAAACACTTTTCCCATTCGTATCTCTTAAAAAAGCTTCGGAATATATTGTGCTCGGCTTGTAACGGGTGGGGGAAACCATTTTTTGTTGCGCGATGAGGGAAGCGGTCTGCTTGGTGCGCTTGTATTTGGTCACGTATATTTTATCAATTTTAATAGGCTCAAAATAAGCAGCCCAGTCCTTGGCCCGCACCATACCTTTTATTTCCAAACTCGGGTCTTGGTCATTTGGGTCTGTACGTACCTTTTCCGCATGTCGGATTAAATAATACGTAGCGTGGTAGTTTGTGGTTGGAATAGTGCTTGCAGCCTCAGTTTCGTTTTGAGTTTCTTTTTTGTCTTCCTTTTGTTGACCACAGAAGGTAAAGAGAGGGAGTATTAATAAAAGAAGGAATGGTTTCATATTTTTAGGTTTAATAACATATTTTAAGACACATTAGCAAAGTTATAACTAAAACGGCGGAATCTTTAATATTTCATTATTATAAATAGCTGGACTGTTCTTGTACCTTTATAAAACCAAAATAAAAATTAATTTAACTTAAAACAAAAAACTATGAACGAAGATCAATTTAAAGGAAAATGGAAACAAGTAAAAGGTAAATTCAAACAAGAATATGCAAACCTAACAGATGATGACCTACAATACGTTGAGGGAAAATCTGATGAATTGCTTGGTCGCCTTCAAGAAAAAACGGGTGAATCCAAAGAAAAATTGAAGGAAAAGATTGACAAGTGGTAATATTGACTAAACTTTAATTACCGCTTTATTTGAAGCCGGACCCATCAAAATTTCAATTTCTGAAGTTTTGATGGGTCTTTTTTTATACTAAAGCTTAAAATTTATTAATGTTAATTGTCTTTTTATGAAGCAAATACATAAATTCTTATTATTCTAACTATTAAAAAGCCAACAAAAATGAAAAAAATTACACTTATTCTATTATTCTTTACCATTTACGCAAATGCACAAACAAATAACTATCAAGTTGGTGATGTGGTAGATGATTTTACCGTAACTGATACTGACGGAGTAGAGCACAACCTATACTCCATTACTGCACAAGGAAAGTATGTGTGGCTTGATTTCTTTTTTGTTGATTGCGGTCCTTGCCGAGCAACCGCTCCAATCTTTAATGAATTTTTTGACAAATATGGTTGTAATGATGGTGATGTTTACGCACTTTCCATTAACCTTGGAAATGATGACGATGCTTATGTTGAATGGTATGAGCAACAATTTGGCGGTAACTTCAACCATGTGCCAGCAGCAAGTGGTGATGGTGGTGCTGGACCAGTGACTACTAACTTTGGTGTGAATGCATTTCCAACTTACTGTTTGATTGGCCCAGATAATAAAATGGTAAATAGAGATATTTGGCCAGTTGCTGGGGTAGAAACTTTTGAAAACACATTCCCTACAGGTTTTGAACCTCCAGTCATGCAATGCACTTTGGGCCTTTCAGATGTTACTTCATTTGATTTCAATATTTATCCAAGCATTTCTAATGGAAATGTAACGGTCAACTTACCTAGCAGCACAGCTTCTTCTGTAGCTGTTTTCAACACACTTGGACAAGAAGTTTTCGCAAATAATTATTCAGAAAAAAACATCAACCTAAACCTTCAGCTTGCTCCAGGCGTTTATATGGTGAAGGTAACTGCTGATGCTAGTTCAGCTACCAAAAGAATAATTATAGAATAATTTCTTCCCAGCATTTGTTAACTAAAGGCCCACGCATCATTTTAAAAATGTGTGTGGGCTTTATTTTGTACACTATTTTTAAATATGTTTCTTTATTAAATATAGCATTCTCCCCGTTTGCCGCACCTGCCGTGTTGAGTGGTAAGTAAAGGCTTTTGTGTTATATTTGATGTTAGGCAATTAAACATATAATGGGAATAAATACAATAGTTGTATTTATCCGCATGTTGGCATTAATGGTAAAAAAACGTCATTCTGCCAACTCCAAAATTCAGCACATGCTGTTTTTAAGGGAAAACAAAACTCAGAAAGGAATTGAAAATCACTGCGCTGAAATTCTAAGACATACCGGAACAGGAACTTATACAAAAAATAGGACAAAATGTTCCGTTCAATTAAATTTCGAATTGACTTGGTCTCAAAAAATATTCCTTTTACGGAACTTCTTTAAAGTGAAAATATCACTGGCTTTGTTTTAGTCTGTAATGTAAGGTATTCCTATTCTGCTAATCAGCTGGTTTTATGTTCTGGTTGATATGAAAGAAATTAGTGGGGTCGTACTTCGTCTTGATTTGTACCAATCGCCCATAATTGCCTTTGTAGCCTGCCTTTACTCGATCTTGCCTTTCTTTCATCATAAAATTGACATAGGCACCTCCTTCGGCATAAGGCGCCACGCCCTCATGGTATGCTTTGCACCATTGGGTCACTTTATCGGCTTCAGAAGGCTCTGGCGTAACCCCAACGATGACCTGCACCCATCTGGCATCCCTATTCGCCCAAGCCGTATCTTCTTGTGCCGTTTCATGTACTTTGCCATCAATAGGATAAAAATGTGTCGTTGAGTGGAAATTAGGGACATTGGCACCGTGTTTTATGTTCTCTTGAATACACTCATGAGTAAGTTCATTGACGTAATGAGCCCGCCAATACCACTGCAACCCTTCAGGATACAGATCATCGAACAGACCATTAAGTGAAGGCATCGGCATTTCACTCACCCAATCTAGAATTGGTGGTCCAAACTCACGAATGGGCTTGAAGACCTCTTCGGCTTTTTCCATGGATCCGGTATAACACCATACGATTCCGCAAACCTTTTGATTATGTAATTCCTTGGGGAACGGATCACCTGGAGGTACCATCAAAAAAGCAAAGAAACCATACAGATCATTGGAGGCATTTTTGGTGACCTCATCATAAAATTTCATAGCTTCCTCAGCTCGCTCCATCGGCCAGAACATAGGGCCTGCATACACATTTGTAATCGGTAATAAGTTAAAAGTGAACGACGTGACCACGCCGAAATTTCCTCCACCACCGCGCAATGCCCAAAATAGATCAGGATGTGAGATAGCATTGGCCGTTACCAACGCGCCCGAAGCCAAGACCACTTCAGCCTCCAAAAGATTATCGATCGCAAGGCCACCTATCCGGCTCAAGTAGCCCAAACCGCCGCCAAGGGTAAGGCCAGCCACGCCCGTAGTGCCATTTATACCTACGGGCAATGCCAAACCATGTTCATGGGTAGCCTTGTCCAAATCACGTAGCGTATTGCCTGGTTGCACCTTGGCGGTTTTTTTCTCAGGATTCACTTTGATATCCTTCATTATAGACAAATCGATGACGAGTCCGCCTTCTACCAAAGCCAATCCGGCTCCGTTATGGCCTCCGCTCCTTATGGAAACTTCCAAACCATTTTCCCTACCAAAATTCACGGCCACAATTACATCATCTACATCTTTACATTTAAAAATAATTGCCGGATGTTTATCGATCATGGCATTGTAAATCGTTCTTGCCTCATCGTAGTTTTTATCGTTGGGCAGAATAATTTCACCTTTTGTTCGCAGTTTTAATTCCTCTATTTTAGTTTTCATATCCCTTCACACTTTACTTTTCTTTTTGCGTTTGAGCGACTTTATTTATAATAAATTCATTGAGTTCCTTCATTTCCTTTTCTGGGCTGAAGTCTATTATTCTAGCATCTTCATCTACAATAAGGGTATGCCCTGGTGCCATGTAAAAAACCTCACCACCTAAAACAATTTGTGTGTTTTTATAGGAATCAATAATTCGTATTTTACCTTTTTCCAAATAACCCCAATGCGGCACTTGACATAAATCGTCTTTTAGCCCTTTTAAAATAGGTGTAAAATCGGTACCTGCCTTGGGTTCATTTATACCAACCGTCATTCCTCCCCAACCATTGATCATGTTGATTATATTTCCTTTAGGAAAATTGTCCTTCGAGATATGTGTTTCGCCTTCTACCTCATTCGTTCGGAGAATTACTTCTTGAGAGGTCATCTTTTGCCCAGTAAGAATTGTAAGAGTAAGAGTTGCCACAATCATCCATAAGCTTTTTTTGATTTTTCTTGATTTCATTTTTTGATACTTTAGTTATACATTTTAATTGGAAACCTTCAAGTAACAATGGCAAAATTGAAGTCCAATTTTCCAAATATTTCAATATTGTAAAACTAAATGAATACAATCAGCCAAGATGTAAGTTTTGTTCCAAAACCTGAAACAAATTCGACAACCCACCATTTTTAAAGTAAATTTTGGAGTTAGTTGGATTTAGACTTGGCAATCAAACTGGGAAGGACATCAAATCTGTTCCGAAATACCCTTGTAAAATAAGTCGAACTATTAAAACCGGAATCATAAGCAACTTCTGATACTGTCTTATCTCTTTTTTTCAAGGCTCTGACTGCATGTACCATACGTAATTCAGATAGCAATTTATTAGGTGGTACTCCAAATATGGAGCATATTTTACGATAGGCTTGGGTTTTGCTTAGACCAAGCTGCTTACTTAGGGCATCACTATTAAAAGCTGAATTACTCAGGTTTTTCATCAGAACTTTATCTAATTTTTCGATTTCGGTATAAGAGGCTTGATCAACCACCGTAATACCCGTAATGTCTATTGTGGAAATATCCTTACTTCTAGAAGCAGAGAGATTCGTATCCAAATCCATGCATAATCCTAGTTGTAAACCGAGTCTGGATAAGACCTTTGCTTTTTTCTTGGTTTCTTCGAATAAATCTGTACCATGCTCGTCAACTGGTTTCCCGGTGGCCAAGCCTATACTGAACATCATTTTAATCTCTAAAGTTTCGAAGAACTTAGCTATCTCAAGCGAACAAGCTACAGCATCGTAAGCATTGATAAAAGAAGCCATTAACCTCTCGGTAGGAACCTTGACAACACTCCCCTTGTAATTCTTAATAGAATCTGAAATCTTGGCGGTCATCAATGCTTGACTTACCGTTAATTCTATAAAATCCACCAACATAATCGTACGAAAGCCACTATCGATTTCTCCTGATAAAGTCAAAGCCAAATCTTGTTCGTTTTGACTACCTTCTCCCATATAAGGGAAAAATTCATTCTCACGCGATACCTCAATCACATTGCATGCCCCAATACCATGGGCTTCTTTATGACTCTCAACGCAAGCTTCCTTATTAGGACTTTCCATTAAACAGAAAGCTGTTTTGTGATGAAGATTTAGATAATACTTCTTGTATATCATGCCGTGTTTATTTTGGACGGCAATATCTCTCAAATGAGCTCGATACATATCTTCTTCGGTAATGGCGTCCGAATCGATTTTATGAAAGTCCATGTATAATGGCATACTTAATTAACTTTATAAAAATTTATTTTATGTCAACTTATAGTAAGTTTATAACCACTAATATACAACTTTTTGTCAATGTAGTTTTGTTTGAAAAAAATGAGATTCTTGTACTCTGCATTAAAATTAAGAGCACCAGAAATCACATATATGATTTTATCGAAGGATGCTGCCTAATACACATTTTGTCCCAATTTTGATTATGTCCTATAGTACGTTTTGTACTATTTTTGGCAAAGTGCCGAATGGACAAGCTAATCGGAATTTCCACTCCCTCAGATCAAAAACAGAAGAGATTTTATCCGTAAATTTGAGCTGTAAAACCAAAATACATCGGAGTTTTTACTCGGGTGAATTTTTAAAAATAAAAAGGAATGCAGGGGCAGCATGTCAAATTGGGCGGAAACCACTAATGCTAACAAAAGCTATAGTTAATACGGGCTTTCGTACTTAATCTAAAGTGTAGTGTTTTTTAACTGAGTCCGCCAAATCTTTTGATTTGGCTTTAAAATGAAAAGATAAAACAAAATAAAAAGTTTTGGCTAAGTGCTTAATCGAAAGTTCACTACTTTTAATACCCGTACTAACCATAGCTGAGCCGTTATCAACACTAAAAAGAACCTGAATATTAATGGGGTATAATATTGTACTTATAGAACCGGAAATCCCAATGAATACGGGTAATATTGGTCGTCTTAGTTTGGCATCAGGATCTGTTTTGCATTTAGTAAAACCGTTTGGGTTTGAATTAGATGATTCAAGGTTAAAAAGAGCCGGACTAGATTATTGGAAACACATTTCGCTGCATATTTATGAAAGTTCGGAGGAGTTTTTCTCAATAAATAAGGACAAAAACATGGTCTATCTCTCAAGTTCTGCAACGAAGGAGTATTGGTCTATTGATTATAGGGACAACATGTTTCTTATTTTTGGAAAAGAGTCTGTTGGTTTGCCAAAAAGTATAATCGCCGAAAACTCAGATAAACTTTATAAAATTCCAATTTACAGCAATCATGTTAGAAGCTTAAACTTAGCCAATGCTGTTAGTATTGTGGTGTATGAAGGTCTAAGGTGTATTAAGTAAAAACGATTGTTAACCTTTGCTGGTAGCATAAACCTAAAAAAAATAATCAATACAATAGCGACTAAAACCAACAATAGATGAAACAGCATGACGAATCTATAACCCAAAATAAAGACCGTATTAAATTGTCTTTGACGTTTAATGCGGCCAAAATGCTTTCAGAGGTTGAAGCTTTACAACTAGCAGCTTTTGAATATTACGATGTAATTTCGTTACGGGCACCCGCCCATATTGTGGATTCTACATTGCCTTTCCCACCACCTGCAGATGACTATGCAGATGGTTCTTGGACAGAATGGCTTGACACTCCTTTTCTGAAAAAAAGCCCATACCTGATGAGTGTTGTTGATGCCTTCAGAAATAATACAGATGTTACTTTAGTTAGGTTGTTGCGGCTAGCACCAGGATCAGTAGTAAAGGAGCATAGAGACCCTACACTTGCGCTGGAAATAGATAAATCTGTTTTGCGCCTCACCATTCCTATACTTATTAATGATAAGGTCAAGTTCCTACTGAATAAAACCCCAGTTCCTATGCAACCTGGAGAGTGTTGGTATTTAAGACTCACAGACCCGCACGAAGTTACTAATTTGGGAGAAACACAACGCATTAACCTAACCATAGATATGATACCCAACGAATGGGTTCGGAAAATGATTTCAGATGGTGAATAATTGTTGGGCATTAGGAATGAAAAAAGTAACTTACTTAAATTCAAACACAAACAATGAAAATAGTATTAATCATACTCGGAGTCATTCTTTTAGCCTTTTATTGAAAACATAACCCTTCCTAAAGGACACAAAAAAGCTAAAAGCGTACTGTTATTTGCCTATTATTTGGAGCCCAATGGCCCGATTACTGCTGAGTTGAAAGAAGATAAGAAGCTTAAAAATCTTTTACCATCAGACCATATAGAACTGATAGAAGAGGCTGAGTAGTCTAGGTAACAAAGCAAAGCCAGCATATATGAATAAAACCCCCAAGCAAACACTTAGGGGTTTTTCAATTTAACTAATTAAAAATCCAATCTACTCAACTAAACTCTCTTGGTTCCTAAACACCAGTGCATCATCAAAGCTATCTAGCAGAATAATACTGTCGGTAGTAATTTTTCCGGAAAGTATTTCTTTACTGAGCTCGTTCAGGACCTCACGTTGTATCACCCTTTTCACCGGTCTTGCTCCATACTGAGGATCAAACCCTTTTTTGGCAAGATATGAAATAGCCTCTGGGGTGGCATCCAGCACAATGTTTTGTTTTAACAACATTTTGGAAACACCTTTTAATTGAAGTCCCACAATTTTGTGGATATCTGCTTTATTGAGCGGTGTAAACATAATAATATCGTCTATACGGTTCAAAAATTCTGGGCGCACCGTTTGTTTTAGAAGTGCGAGTACTTCTACTTTGGCGCCTTCCATTGCAGTTTCGGGATCTTTCACGGTTTCAAAACGTTCCTGTATTATCTGGCTGCCCATATTGCTGGTCATAATGATAATGGTGTTTTTGAAATCTGCCAAGCGACCTTTGTTGTCAGTCAATCGGCCTTCGTCCAAAACCTGCAACAAAATGTTGAATGTGTCTGGGTGTGCTTTTTCGATCTCGTCTAGCAATACGACACTATACGGTTTGCGACGAACGGCTTCAGTGAGTTGTCCACCTTCCTCGTAACCCACATATCCTGGAGGCGCACCCACCAAACGACTCACGCTGTGGCGTTCTTGATATTCGCTCATATCAATACGCGTCATTGCGTTTTCGTCATCAAAAAGGTATTCTGCCAATGCTTTAGCAAGCTCGGTTTTACCCACACCAGTTGCTCCCAAGAAGAGGAAACTACCAACAGGTTTCTTTTCATCCTGCAACCCTGCACGACTTCTCCTGATGGCATCACTCACGGCAACAATTGCTTCATCCTGCCCAACTACGCGTTTGTGTAAGTGGTTTTCAAGCGTCAACAGTTTTTCACGGTCGCTTTGAAGCATTTTCGTTACTGGAATTCCTGTCCATTTAGCTACAACTTCGGCAATGTCTTCGCGGGTTACCTCTTCTTTAATCATAGAAGTGCCTTCGTCGTTTTCAGCGAGCTGGGTTTCTAATTTACTTAAAGCGGCTTGTGCATCTTTGATTTTTCCGTAGCGTAGTTCAGCCACTTTCCCAAAATCGCCATCACGCTCAGCACGTTCAGCTTCCAGCTTGTATTCCTCAATCTGGGTTTTTAGGTTTTGAACATTGTCCACAACTTCTTTTTCACTTTGCCATCTTGCATTTAGTTCGTTGCGTTCCTCTTTCATATTTGCAAGATCGGAGTGCAGTGCTTTCAACTTTGTTTCGTCTTTCTCACGTTTTATGGCTTCAATTTCAATTTCAAGCTGCATAATTTTTCTATCCAAAACGTCAAGTTCCTCTGGTTTGGAATTAATCTCCATACGAAGTTTTGAAGCAGCTTCGTCCATTAAGTCAATTGCCTTGTCCGGAAGAAAACGGTTTGTAATATATCTTTCTGAAAGTTCTACAGCGGCAATAATAGCTTCGTCTTTAATTCGCACCTTGTGGTGGGTTTCATATTTCTCTTTAATACCACGTAGGATTGATATGGCGCTCTCGGTATCGGGTTCGTCCACGATTACCTTTTGGAACCGGCGTTCCAATGCTTTGTCTTTTTCAAAATACTTTTGGTATTCATCCAAAGTGGTTGCGCCAATAGCGCGCAATTCGCCTCTGGCAAGTGCAGGTTTCAGAATGTTTGCGGCATCCATAGCACCTTGTCCACCACCAGCTCCAACTAAAGTGTGAATCTCATCAATGAAAAGCACAATATCACCTTCACTAGAAGTTACTTCTTTGATAACGGCTTTAAGGCGCTCTTCAAACTCACCTTTATATTTTGCACCGGCAATCAACGCACCCATATCCAAAGAATAGATTTCTTTAGTTCTTAAATTTTCAGGAATATCGCCGTCTACAATTCTGTGCGCCAGACCTTCTGCGATAGCAGTTTTTCCCGTCCCGGGTTCACCAACCAACATTGGATTGTTTTTGGTTCTTCGCGTAAGTATTTGAAGAATTCTTCTAATTTCCTCATCCCGACCAATTACAGGATCCAATTTACCATCACGGGCAAGCTGGTTGAGGTTTTTGGCGTATTTGTTTAAAGAATTATAAGTTTCTTCGGCACTTTGCGAAGTAACGTTTTCACCACCGCGCAATTCTTGGATGGCGGCTTTCATTCCTTTTTCGGTTACTCCTTGATCTTTTAGGCTTTGCGCAATGCTGCTTTTTGAACCCAGAATAGCTAAAAGAAGATGTTCAATGGAAACGTATTCGTCACCCATCTTTTTAGCGATGTTGCTGGCCTCAATAACAGTTTTGTTCGCTTCTCGTGAAAGCATAATATCACCACCAGAAACCTTCGGGAAGCTTTCCAGTTGCTTATCTAGAATTTGTTTTAACGTAATAAGGTTTACGTTAAGTTTCTTTAGGATGAAAGGAGTTACGTTTTCATCAACCTCAAAAATTGCTTTGAGGATGTGTTCATTTTCAATTTGTTGATGACCAAATCCTTGCGCAATTTGCTGCGCTTGCTGGATGGCCTCCTGGCTTTTAATTGTAAAATTGTTAAAATTCATATATAGTGTTTTTATCTTTTAATGTCAGTTCAATCACAGTCAAAAAACTATTCTCCTAAAGCATAATTTCAAATACAAAGCCATAATAAATTTACGACAAAATGTCTGTAAAACCAGGTATTTTAACAGTCATTATGACTGTCTTAAAGTTTTACCTTTTATAATTTCTTTGAGAGAATATTGTCTTTCTATGATGTAGTTTTGTAAAAAAATATAGAACATGGGATTTTTAGATATATTCAAAACACCGAGAGACATTGCAAAAGAAGAAATAGTGGAGGTGCCGTGGCACGTTTTGGGCAAAATGGATCAGTTAGATGAAATAGTTGAAGAATCCAAAGCCAAGCCGGTAGCCATCTTTAAGCATTCTACCCGTTGTGGAATCAGCCGAGGGGTTTTGAAATTGTTAGAAAAAAACTACAGTCTTACCGATAATCAATTGAAGCTTTATTATCTCGATCTTATACAAAACCGCGATATTTCGAATGAAATTGCGGCACGTTTTAAAGTAAATCACGAAAGCCCACAAATGATTGTTATTAAAAATGGGGCAGTGGTTCACCATGATTCGCACCATTCTATTGAGGCTTCTCATTTGGAAAGATTTATCTAAGTTTTAGAGGGAATTATCCCGCAAAATTTCTTTAAACCTTTCTTTTATATTCTGCCCGGCATCAAAAACCATTTGTTCGTTGTTGGGAAAGGGTATAAAGTGATTGTTTAAAAGCATTAGATCTTCGCCTGTCAATGCCCGCTTGTCTCCGCGATATGTAGCAAAAGCATTTTCAAAAATAAATTCAGAAGAGAGTGGAAAGCTGTTTAGTTGCTGTCTTCTGTTTAAATCTTTATAAACAACCGCTCCACCCACAAATACTGATTTTTCCTGAGTGGTTATATAAATTGTAGCAGAAACATCGATAAATTTTTCAATTTTAATTGGATTACCAAGACTATCCTTAACAATATTTCCTCTGCGATCACGTCTGTAATCGTAGCCGTCTTGAATTCGCTGTTTGCGAATGTATTGTCTATCAGCTAAACGTTCAGGCGAAATTTGAATGGTTTGAAAGTTGAGGTCAATTCCCAAATCATAATTAATTCTATTTTCACGTTTGCTGTGATATTCAGTCCAAAAATCATTTAAGCCATAGGTGTTGAAATTGAGCAAATCCTGCTCCAGACGGAAAGGTATGAACTGACCTGTGTGATTATTCAGGGTTACAAAAACAAAATCAGTCCCACGGAAATGGGTGTCTTCCTTCAATTGGAAAACATCTTTATAATTAGGTTGGACTTCATCCAATTCACATAAAACATTATATGCACTGCGGTAATCCTGTTTTGTGTTGCGTTGCGTATAAACGATGGCCTCTTGGTACAATGACTTCACATACGCATCCTTCGCAGCCAACAAATCATTGGAATAATCGGAAAATACAAAGTTTGCTTTGCGTCCCATTTCAATGCTATAAAGCGGAAGTAACGGACGAATCAAATTTTGGCGCCATTCAAGATCCAGATATGTATAATACATTTCTTTCGCGCTGGCGGGACTGTTTTCTCTTTTTAGAAAAGCAATCTGGCGGTTATCCTCATCTTTGGCTTTCAAAAATGCTTCTTCCAAAAGGCGGATGTGGGCATCGTATTCCTTTGAGCTTTTGTCTTTTTGAAGTTTTTTTACAGCAAGTTCTATTGCTTCATCATAATTTCCCTGTGAAACAAACTTTTGGGTTCGCTTTACGCTATTGCAGGAAATGCTGAAAAGAGCAGTAAATAGTAGTATGTAAAAAGCCTTCATAACAAATTGATTTGGTTATGAAGGCTAAAATACAATAGTGGTGCCAATTTTAATTTTTATTGGCTGGTAAAAGTTTTGTACGACATTCGCCGAAACCAATCCGCACATTTTCGTTTTTGCAAAAACCTTTCAAAATAACGGTATCGTTATCATTGATGAATTTGCGCTCCGAGCCATCGGAAAGTTTAATGGGTTTTTCACCGCGCCAAGTAAGTTCTAGCATAGAACCATATGAATCTGGGGTAGGCCCTGAAATAGTTCCACTTCCCATCATATCGCCACTGTTTACGTTACAACCATTTATGGTGTGATGCGCCAATTGTTGCGCCATATTCCAGTACATATATTTGAAATTCGAAGTAGAAACCTTGTTTTCGTCGCCGTTATCTGGGCAAATGTATACTTCCAAGTTTATATCGTAACTTTTCTTTCCTTTATATTGAAGGTAGGGTAGTTGCTCCATTTCAGGCTTTGGGCCATCTACTTTGAAGGGTTGTAAGGCATCCAACGTTACAATCCAAGGAGAAATTGATGATGCAAAGTTCTTCGCTAAAAATGGTCCAAGGGGAACATATTCCCACTTTTGAATATCACGTGCGCTCCAATCGTTGAAAAGTACTAGTCCGAAAATATATTCTTCAGCTTCATTAACTGGAATTGGTTCACCCAATACGTTTGCATCTGTAGTAATAAAAGCCATTTCCAATTCAAAATCCACTAATCTTGAAGGGCCGAAAACAGGTTCGGTTGCGCCGTCGGGCATGGTTTGTCCCCAAGGTCTTCGTGCGTTTATGCCACTTGGAATGATTGAAGAACTTCTTCCGTGGTAACCTACGGGAATGTGAAGCCAATTGGGCATTAAAGCATTTTCTTTTCCACGGAACATAGTACCAACATTGGTTGCGTGTTCTTTACTGGAGTAGAAGTCGGTATAATCTCCAACCTGCACGGGAAGCTGCATTTCAACTTCATCTAAAGTGAAAAGGATATGCTTTCTATGATCTTTATTATCGCGAAGTTTAGGATTTTCATTATCGAAAATATCTGCTATTCGGTTTCTTACGAGCCGCCAAGTTTTTCTTCCATCACTTATAAAATCGTTTAAAGTGTCTTGAAGGAATATATCGTCTGTCAGTTCAATTCCTTTAAAATAACCTAATTGGTGCAGGGCGCCAAGGTCAATGGCGTAATCGCCAATTCGGGTTCCGATGGTTATAATATCATCGCGTGTCAAGAAAACACCGAATGGAATATTTTGAATTGGAAAATCTGTAACTGACGTGGTATCGAGCCAGGTTTTTCGTTTTGGGTCGTTGGCAGTTATGGGCATGTTAAAAATTATTTTATTGTTAAAAATAAAACTAAGTAAAAAAATTCAAATTGTTTAAAATCAAATAATTAATTACTTAGTATGTTTTGTTTTCAACTAGGGTTTTGTTAGTAAAATTCTTCATCAAATATATATATTTCATGATAGTTACCGAATGTAATTACTATTTTTGGATTTAATTAACTTTTACAGATATTATGCAACGCGACGAACAAATTTTTGAATTAATAGAAGACGAAAAACAGCGCCAACTCAACGGTCTGGAGCTGATTGCTTCAGAGAATTTTGTAAGCGACCAAGTGTTGGAAGCTGCAGGTTCCGTTTTAACAAATAAATATGCCGAAGGCTACCCCGGAAAACGCTATTACGGTGGCTGCGAAGTGGTGGACGAAGTAGAACAAATAGCCATTGACCGCGCAAAAGCGTTGTTTGGGGCAGAATATGCAAACGTACAGCCGCACAGTGGTTCGCAGGCAAATACCGCTGTTTTTGCAGCCTGCTTAAAACCAGGTGATAAATTTTTGGGTTTTGACCTTTCACACGGCGGTCACTTAACGCATGGTTCGCCAGTTAATTTTTCTGGAAGACTTTATAATCCTGTATTTTATGGAGTTGACAAAGAGACCGGGCGAATTGATTATGATAAAGTAGAAGAAATAGCGATCAAGGAAAAGCCCAAAATGATTATTGCCGGAGCTTCCGCTTATTCTAGGGAGATTGATTATAAACGTTTCCGTGAGATTGCTGATAAAGTTGGTGCTATTCTCTTTGCAGATATTGCGCACCCTGCGGGTTTGATTGCCAAAGGAATTATTGGCGATCCGCTTCCACATTGCCATGTTGTTACAACTACAACACATAAAACTCTTCGCGGACCTCGTGGTGGAATGATATTGATGGGCAAGGATTTTGACAATCCTTTTGGACAAAAACTAAAAAACGGAAACCTTAAAAAAATGAGCAGTCTTTTGGACAGCGCTATTTTTCCAGGAAATCAAGGCGGGCCTTTAGAACATATTATTGCTGCTAAAGCTGTCGCTTTTGGGGAAGCATTGACGGATGATTTTCTCCATTATATGGTGCAAGTGAAGAAAAATGCCGAAGTTATGGCGAACAAATTTGTTGAAAAAGGATACGATATTATATCAGGCGGAACAGATAATCATATGATGCTAATCGACCTTCGCAATAAAAATATATCAGGCAAAGATGCTGAGGATGCATTGGGCAAAGCAGATATAACCGTAAATAAAAACATGGTACCTTTTGATGACAAATCACCTTTTGTCACCAGTGGAATCCGTGTTGGCACCGCAGCGGTAACCACTCGTGGTTTAGTTGAGAAGGATATGGTGAAAATCGTGGAATTGATAGATGAAGTGATAATGAATCACGAAGATGAAGCCAGATTGGATAGCATTGCTGAAAAAGTAACCGAAATGATGTCTGGTTTGCCGCTTTTTAAAAGTTAATGAATGATTCAAACAGACAGGCTTGAATTGAGGGAATATACTTTAAAAGATGCGCCCTTTATTTATAAACTGATGAATAGCGAAGGATGGTTAAAAAACATCGGTGATAGATGTATAAATTCTATTGAAGATGCTGAAGCCTATATGGTTAAAAATTACTTAAGTAGTTATGAGAAACATGGTTTTGGGCCCTATTTGGTATCATTAAAGGAAGACGGAACACCTATAGGTTCTGCTGGACTATACAAAAGGGATAACCTAAATTTCCCAGACGTGGGGTTCGCTTTTTTAGCTGAATTTGGAAATAAAGGCTACGCATTTGAAGCTGCAAATGCGGTAATGCAATTTGCAGCGGAAAATTTAAAAACCCAAACAATCGTTGGTATAGTTTTACCCGAAAATCTTTCTTCAATAAAACTTTTGAAAAAACTAGGGCTTATGGAAATAGGCACCTATAAATATGAAGATGGGGAAGAACTGCTTTTGTTTTCAAATTAACTATTTTTAAAATCTATTGTAATGAAAACTCCTATTTTACTTCTGCATGGCGCTTTGGGAAGCATGGAACAACTGGTTCCTTTGCAAGAAAAGCTTTCATTGGAAAGAGAGGTTTTTATCATGAATTTTGATGGCCATGGAAAATCAAATAGCGAAACTGACTTTTCAATAGAACTCTTTACCCAAAATGCAATTGATTTTTTAATCGAAAAGAAAATTTCAAAGGTTGATATTTTTGGTTATAGTATGGGCGGTTATGTGGCTTTAAATTTGGCATTGAAGCATCCTGATTTGGTTGGAAAAATCATAACCTTAGGAACTAAATTTGAATGGACGCAAACTTTTGCGGAAAAGGAAGTCAAAATGCTCGACCCCGATGTCATACAAATGAAAGTCCCTGCATTTGCCGAACGTTTGAAGCAACTGCACGGAACTGAGAATTGGAAAAATGTAGTTTTAAAAACTGCACAAATGATGCAGAATTTAGGAGAGAATCCAACTTTGGAAGAAGGGGATTTTCAGAAAATAAATACTCACACGCTTATATGTTTAGGCGAGTTGGATGCAATGTCCACAAAAGCGGAATCAAAAGAAGTATCAACCTGGTTGCCAAATGGTCAATTTCTGGAAATCGAAAATTTAAAACATCCCATTGAAAGTGCTCCTCTGGATAAAATGGTTTCCCTCATATATAATTTCTTAATTAAAGAAACCTAAAATAAGTTTATTGAAATGATTACTGAAAAAGACATTCAATTTATAAAGCGAGCCATAGAACTTTCAGAAAAAGGGATGGACTCAGACGCTGGCGGACCTTTTGGCGCAGTGATAGTTAAAGATGGTGAAATAGTTGCTGAAGGTTTCAATCAAGTAACTTCAAGTAATGACCCTACGGCACATGCTGAGGTGGTTGCGATTCGGAAAGCCTGTGATAAACTTAATTCCTTTCAATTGGATGATTGTACAATTTACACATCCTGTGAACCTTGTCCAATGTGTTTGGGCGCCATTTATTGGGCCAGGCCAAAAGCAGTTTACTATGCATGCACAAAAGAAGATGCCGCGGGAATAGGTTTCGATGACCATTTCATTTATGATGAACTTGATAAGAATATAGAAAACAGAAATATTAAATTCGTAAATCTGGACAGAGAAGAAGGCAGAAAAGTTTTCAAAAAGTGGGAAGCTAAGGAGGGAAGGATTGACTACTAATAGAATTAATTAAAGAAATGAATAGATTCAAAAATATTGCGTTCGTTGGAGTTTTTGCCTTCGCATTTGGATGTCAAAATAATAAACCAACCAGCCCAGAAATTAAAGGTCTTTGGAAATTGGAAAGTATGAAAGTCCGCGATACAATTACAAATACTTGGAGCGATTACAAAGGCGGAATGGACGGTTATTTGTTATACGATGGAAACGGTCACGTTGCGCTTCACCTTTATGAAAAAGCATATGAAAAAGCAGGTATTGAATTTCCGAATTTCAATGATTCCATTCCTTTGGAAGCTTTGAAGCATATTACGAAATCCTACTATTATATGGGAAATTACAAAGTCTCGGAAAAAGATAGTATTGTTTCCCACTATAAACTTTCACATTCAAACCCTTCAGAATTTGGATTGACAGCCGATAGGCGGTTTTATTTCAGCGGAGATACTTTAGTGATGCAGCCTGTGGAGAGGAAAAACTCCAAATTAAAGTTGAAGTGGCTAAAAGCAAAATAAACTACAGGCTAAAATAATAGCAATAAAAAACCCGTCACTATAGGCGGGTTTTTTAATATATTTTATTTTTTAATCTTCTGGAAAAACGGTGGTTTCATAAGCTCCTGCATCTGGCGGTGTGCCACGGTCAATTCCATTTAAGTCTTTTGGTGGAGCTATATTGTCTTTGCCGATATTTTCAGCGCCAGAAGTTCCCGATTCAATATTAAAATTGTTCAATTCCGTATCCTGAAAAACAGGGTCTAAATTGAATTTGGTAGCGGTATATAAAGCATTGTTAGTAAAATCGTATAATGGTTCATTGTCAAATTCACCGGTTGGATCTTCAAAACGAACCAAACTATTTGTAAAGTTGAAATTGAAAGCTGCCCCTGTATTTTGGTTCAAAGAAAATTCACGGCGTTCATTACCGTAAATAATACAGTTTGTGAAATTAGCTTTTATCAAATCCGCTACAAATATATCATTTTCGGTTTCTAAAGTATTGTCAAGGGAAACAGCAGGGAAAGATCGGAAACTGCTGGTCCAGTAATTTGCAAAAGTACTGTGTCTAAATTCATAACTACCGCCCAACTGGATTGCCAAGGAAGATTGACCGCTGTTGTTTATCACTATGTTTTCTCCATCTATAGCACCAGTTCTTGCCAATAACCCAATATTTGCATTGTTATAAATCTGTACGTTTTTAAGCGTTAACGGACTGTCTTCCAAAAGAAGACCCACTGAACTATTTTTAATTGTTGCATAGTTGAATTCATTGCCAACGCTTCCGCTGGTAAACCAAATAGTGCCCCATTGTCCTGGAATATCTGCGAAGCTAGGCTCCAAACGGTCGCCTTCAAAAATCACTTCGTTTTCCATTGCTTCGGGATCGTTACTTGGTAGCCCCATTACTTTCATTGAGCCATTTTCAGCTACCAAAATCCCACTTGAGTTGTGAAAATGTACACGTGCGCCAGCTTCAACAGTTAGCGTTTTATTACTAGGTACTGCCGCGTAACCATAAATAACATAGGGTTTTTCATTGGTAAAGGTTAGTTCTGTATCGTCTAAAAAGAAACCTTCAATAAGAATGTCTTCTCCGTTTTCGTCTACTCCTAAATTCAGAGTTTCTACAGTACCATCACTCAATTGTGCGGGGTAAAGAAATACTGCATCTTTAACAAGTGTTACCAATTCCACTTTCTGTTGATTGCCTCCGGTATCGAAAAGGATTTGATCAGTATAAAGGAAATCATTAGCGTTTGTAGGCAAGTTATTTATATCTAGTGTAGTTTCAACAAAAATAAAAATACTGTCCTTCGCCAAGACCTGGACATTTTCAAAAACTCTACCCGGTATTCCATCTACATTCAAACGATAATTGGAAGCTTCGCCTTGGCCTAAACGAACGGAAGGGATATTGATATCCTCATTGCTTCGGTTGTAAACTTTTAGATTATAGGTGCTGGAACCGATGTTTGAAAAAACCGTATCCAGATAAACCGTATCTTTTGAAAATTCCAGATTTCCAGTGCTGGCAACGGTTTCAAAATCATTGCGGCAAGAACTCCATAATACAAGGCAACACAAAATGCCCAATCCGTATAAATACCTCATTCAATTATAATTTTGGTAAAAATATAACTTTTTATGAAGGTTATTATTGTATTGGGCAGAAGTTTTCAATAGGCAGTCTAAACGAGATTACTTACTGCATCTGCCAGTTTTAAAGCCTACTGTTTACTTATTTTTTCGTTTCGCTTTTCTTCGTTCCCGCTTTATCTTCATAAACTCGACAGTGTTTTTATAGGCTTTTTTTGCTTTTTCATACCAATCTGGATCTTTTTGGGGCTGGTAATCTTCGTAGTTTCTCCAATAAATTCCGCCAGCAGTAACAGTAACCATATCGCCCATTATTTCCCCTACAAGTTCTACGTCAATTAAATTTGAGATATTTGAAACAGTTACTTCTTTTGTTTCAAAAGCTATATAGCTAAAAACCAAAACATCACCAGGTTTGGTATCAATTTGATAATTACCATCAAAATCGGTTTGTGTTCCTTTGGAGGTTCCCTTAATAATTACGTTTGCACCGGGAAGTGGCAAACCTGTATCGTCTGTAACATTTCCTTTTGTAATTATAGAAAGAGAGTCATTTTTCTTTTCTTCTACGTCCTCAACATAAGCAACTACACCCATTGTTACGTATTTCATTTCTGTTATTGCAACTTCTTCCAGAGTTGATTTCAAAAGAATATTCACTTTTTCCGATTTATTTCTCAAACGGATTTCTTGCTTTTCATAATTCTCTTTATTGAACGTAAGTCTTTCATTATCCAAAGTAACAATACGGTATTCCCCATTTTTATTAGTCCATTCGCGTGTTTTTGTTTCGTTTGAAATAATTTCCACGTTCCTCAAAGGGTTTCCATTTTCATCGCGAACGAATCCTTGAGTAACAATTTGCATTCTATCAATGGAATTACTGAACCGACCAATTCCCAATGAAATTGAAGGTTTTTCTGAAATTGTATTGTTTTCAGATTTTGGATTGTTCGAAAAAAGTGTAAGTGGTAAAAGCATAGAAGCGGCAAGAGGAGCAAGGCTCTGCCCAGATTTTCGTTCCAATTTCACTTCACGGTCCAGTTGCGATTTTTTCACTCTGCCGCAAGTGTTTTTGCTTTTGGTAAGGATTTTCACCAACTCCTCATCGGCTTTTGAAGTTAAATCGACAACTTCTTTGGTGCAGACGTCACAGAATTTTCCTTTTTCAGTGACGGTCATTTTTGCCCAATCCTCGTGGCAAGGCTCTGGAATACGGATAATGATGGATTTTTTCATCTTTATAAATTATTTGATAAATAGGAGGATGGAATGCCCAAACATTTATTATTTGTAATAATCCAATTTGTTAATGGGCATTTCATGATTTGATTGTTTTGTTGATTCAAAGAAATCAAATATCAAACCATGAAAAAACCGCTTTTGAGTAAAGCGGTCGTTTCGATGAGGGAAAAGGATTGACGATTTTTGATTAACGATTGTTGATTTTTGAATCTTAAATTATTTCAAAACAATTTCAATCTTAAAAAGTTTATCCCAGTTTTTACCGGTAATATAAAGTATGTTTGGTTCGCCATTATAGGCTATTCCGTTGAGAACGTCCAGACCAGGGTGTTGTGTAACCTTATCTTTTAAATCTGTAAGGTCTATAACGCCTTCAACGGCACCGTTTGAAGGATCGATTATAGCTATAGAACCTTGTTGGTAAACGTTGGCGTATATTTTTCCATCAACCCATTCCAGTTCGTTTACACTGCTTATTTTGCTGGTGTTCGTAAAAATCTCGATGTAATCCTTTTCAGCAAGTGTGTTTGAGTTTAGGGTCCAAATCCGGTCCGTACCATCGCTTTTATAAATATTTTTTTCGGCATCGTGGCACAAACCCCAACCTTCGCGGCTGTTACCGTAAACAAAGGTTCCGGTTTGTTCCATCGTTTTTAGGTTATAAATAAAACCTGTGTTTTCCCGCCAAGTTAGCTGGTAGATTTTGTTGTTTAGAATTGTTAAACCTTCAGCAAAATAGGTGTCGGCCAATGCTACTTTTTGCAATACTTCCCCAGTTTTATAATCTGTTTTGCGAAGAGATGATTCTTTATACTGCCCCGTGCTTTCATATAAAGTATCGTTTTCAAACTCCAACCCTTGCGTGTAAGCTTTTATATCATGCGGATAGGTTTCAAGAACTTTATAGGTATAAAGCTTCGGCTTTACGGAAGAAAGGATAGTGATGTTTTTTGAAGCTTCAAACTCTTCGCCATCACTATATATTTTAGCGGATAAAGTTTTTTCACCGAGTTTTTTCCCCGAAAGGGAAATGGTATTTCCGGAAATATCGATTCTATCTTTGTTCAAAAAATAAACAACGGAATCGATTTCAATATTTTTTTTATTGATTAAAGAAACATTGAGCGCATCTTCGGGGGTGTAGGTTTTCTTCGGATTATTAATTTCCAGTGAAAAACTATCTTTTTTTTCTTCAGAATTATTTCCGCAGCCAGCCATTAAAAGCACTAAAAGGGTAGGAGCTAAAACGTTATAAAATTTCATAGCTTATAATAAATTTCCTGCAAGGTATTTATTAAAATTGAAATGTGAAAATACTTGCAAAAACTTCAAAAAGCCTTATCTTTGCAGCGGCAAGTCCTACACAACCAGCTCCTGTTGAATCCTCCAGGGCGGGAACGCAGCAAAGGTAAATGGTCGTAGCGGTGTGATGTAGGTAGCTTGCCATTTTTTGTGCGATAAACTTTCTTTTCTGCCGCTGGCTTTTTCTATTCGTTTTTTTGTGTCACATGTAATGTGTATACTGGGGATTATATTGATATAATACGCTTTATATACGCTATAAATACGCTATAAATATGCTATAAGGATACTATAAATACGCTTTAGATATAATGTAAATATCAATAAATATGGGAACTTACAGGAGTAACTTATGAATATTGATTTTAAGCTTATTATTTACAGTAGCTTTGAGATTAGTGTAATCGATTGGTATCTTGTATGGATAGTAGACTTATGACAATATTTTGAAAAATCACTAATAGCGGTGATTCTTACAATTAAGTTGTTGATAATGAATATTTTATATTTTAAACAGTACTTGGCTTTTCTGTGCGGTGTACAGTTTTTTATTTAATCATAATAAACAATGGGGTTTCATCTACTTTTTCGCCAAACTATTTGGAAAACTGACCATAGAAACGCACCTTTGCTTTTCAACAACCTTTTATGCCAAAAACAGTACTCATTACGGGTGGTTCTTCGGGAATTGGGAAAGCCATTGGCGAATATCTTTCCGAAAAAGGCTACCAAGTCTTTGGAACAAGCCGAAACCCCAAAAAAATAGCAGATTCTGTCTTTCCCTTATTAAAAATGGACGTTAACGAAACCGAGTCCATTGACGCTGTTATTGCTGAAATACTGGGCAAAGTTGAAAAGATTGATGTTGTAATCAACAATGCTGGTGTTGGTATAACAGGTCCAATCGAAGAAACCCCCGAAAGCGAAATAAAAAATGCCTTTCAAACCAACTTTCACGGACCTATAAACGTGATCAAAGCCGTATTGCCACAAATGCGTAAACAAGGTTTTGGGCATATTATAAATATTACTTCCATCGCTGCATATATGGGACTTCCGTACCGTGGAATTTATTCTGCAAGCAAAGCTGCATTGGAAATCACCATTGAAGCCATGCGGATGGAAACATTGCAATTTGGTGTAAAAATGACCAATGTCGCCCCAGGCGATTTTGCCACCAACATTGCTACAGGTCGCTATCACGCACCAGTTTTGGAAAAATCGCCCTATAATAAAGACTACGGAAATACGCTGAAAATGATGAACGAACACGTGGATAATGGAGGAAATCCATTGGAAATGGCAAAAGCCGTTCATCAAATAATAGAAACCCCAAATCCAAAAATTCACTATAAAGTTGGTTCATCGTTACAGAAATTCTCAATTGTTTTGAAACGAATTTTGCCAGATAAGGTTTATGAACGGATGCTGCTGAGGCATTATGGGTTGAAGTAGGAGGAAATTTTTTATGAAAGAATACTTAAAAATACTATTAACGATCTCTTATTTAATAAGTTTGATTTACGCAATATCTTTTTGGAGTGTTGATTTATTTCGTTGGATAACCAATCACATTCTTCCTTTTGAATATCAAAATACTGTTGTCAACTTGCTATATTTACCAGCTTTATCCTACTTAATTTACAGAATTTGGACGTTTAAAAATATTGACAAAAACACAAAAGGGAATTGGACTGTTTTGTTGTTATTTCTGAGTCTTGTCACAATGCCAATTTATATTTGGAGAAAGGATGATATTTTTATTAAACAAAACTCAGGTAAATAGTTAACTTTATTTTTAGCAATCCTTCCAACTTATCAATCTTTTTCAACAACCTTACTTAATCAAACCATTGTTCTTTACTTTTACAGAAATTAACATGAAACCACTTCTATGAAATTCTTTATCGATACCGCAAACCTTGACCAAATCCGTGAAGCCCAAGACCTTGGAGTTCTTGATGGCGTTACCACCAATCCATCGTTGATGGCAAAGGAAGGCATCACCGGCCGCAACAATATTTTGAAACACTACGTAGATATCTGCAACATTGTAGATGGCGATGTTTCCGCAGAGGTTATTGCAACCGATTTTAAAGGAATGATAAAAGAAGGCGAGGAGCTGGCCGAGCTTCACCCACAAATTGTGGTAAAAGTGCCGATGATAAAAGAAGGCGTAAAAGCAATAAAATATTTTACAGATCACGGCATACGTACTAATTGTACGCTAGTATTCTCTGCAGGACAAGCGTTATTGGCCGCAAAAGCAGGTGCGACTTATGTTTCACCATTCATTGGACGCTTGGACGATATTTCAACCGACGGACTGGAACTGATAGCAGATATTCGCTTGATTTATGACAATTACGGTTTCGAAACACAAATTCTTGCAGCTTCAATCCGCCACACGATGCATGTTATAAACTGTGCTAAAATTGGAGCGGACGTAATGACAGGACCACTTTCATCTATTGAAGGTTTGTTGAAGCATCCTTTAACCGATAGTGGCTTGAAGCAGTTTTTGGAAGATTACAAGAAAGGGAATTAATTTTGGGCCCTGAGCGGAGCTGAAGGGTTATCTATTCAAAAACCCAAGAAGCAGTTCTTCAAAATTGGCATTGAACATATTGGTTTTTCCTTCAAGAATTACCCCGTTTTTGTCCAAAATAAAAACCTTGCTCATAGAATTCAAAACCAGTTTTTTGTCGGCATCAGATAGGTTTTCTAGCTGAAATTCCGTAGTGGAATTGTATCCTGATCTATTTACAGTCTCGCGCCATTTTTTAAAATGAGTGTCTGTATTTATTCCCACGAAATCGTATTCTGGATATTTTGATTTCAGTTCAGCTGCACGATTGTGTATTTTCTTATAATGATTTGTAGATTGCGAAGACCAAAAGAAAAGCACAGTAGGCTGGTTAATGATGCTCTGTAAATCCTTTACAACATTGTCTGTATTTACTAACAGAATATTGGGTATTGTATTTCCTGCAGTAAGTTTCACAGAAGCGTTGAAAACCTTGCTCACTTCTTCAAGATTCTTTTTACTTGTATTCATTTTTGAAAAAGCCTCAAAAAACCTCCTTTCTTCTTCAGAATCTTTGGCGTTGAGCAAATAATACATAGCGTTATAACGCAAGAGATTATTTTTAATGGAATCAGAGGGGACTATACTATCTATCAACTGGATTTTTCGATAATTATATTTGAATGAATTGCGGTCCACCCGCTCTTTTTTATCGAATTCTGAACAAACCATATTTTCAAAATACCGGTTCATAAAACGATAATAGGGATAATAAAATTTAAGCTCGTCCAGAGCAAAATTTATATTCTTTCTATAATCAAAAAAATCTTTGCCTAGTTTTTCAGGATTGCTCCTGTTGGCCGCACCATACATTTCCTTTTTGGAATAATAGTCGTACTCTATATTTGCAAGTGCAACTTTTTTAAATTCATCAGCAACTTCATTGTTTTCAACAAACTCTTTGTATTCTGCGGTTTTTATTTCTTTTAAGGAATCAATTTTACTTTCAAAATCTTTAGATGAAAGTGCATACCATTTAGGTAAGTTTTGATTTTCGGTTTCATTCCTTAAATAAAGATCTATCAATAGGTTGTTCTGCTCACCACCTTGTCCTGAATAAGCAAGAGATTCATCAAAATCGATAGTATTTATGTGCATCAATAAACTATCACCGGGCTCAATAAAGAAAACTTGGGTTTCACTGTGCTTAAAGGAATAAAGACCCGGTTTTATTTTATCTATTTTATATTGAAAGAAATTATTGGCATCAAGTTTTACGGTGTCCAATACATGGCTTCCTTCGGAAAAAATAATATAATCTAGCGTTGGATTTACAATTTGGCCACTTATATAAGTTGTTTCTACGACGCTTTCTTCCTTGTCTTTACAAGAAAATAACGAAGTAATCAATAAGAGAAGAAGTATTTTTTTAAACAATCGCACTTTCATTATAGTTAATCAACAAAAGTAGCCGAGTCCTTAACTGCTTTTTGTTAAATGGTAGTTAAAAGGATTTTTAAAACGTTAATCTTTTCGGGGTGTCGCTTAAATACCTACTTTTGCGCAAAATTTAGAAAATTATGCTTTCAGTTTCAAATCTTTCGGTTCAGTTTGGTAAACGCGTGTTGTTCGACGAAGTGAGCACACAGTTCACTACTGGCAATATATATGGAATTATCGGCGCCAACGGCGCTGGTAAATCTACCTTTTTGAAAATTATTTCAGGTAAACAAGACCCTACTTCGGGCCAAGTACATTTGGAAAAAGGAAAACGCATGTCTGTCCTAGAGCAGAATCACAATGAATATGATGATTTTAATGTGCTTGAAACAGTAGTTCGTGGTAACAAAGAATTATTTGCTATAAAAAGTCAAATAGACAAACTCTACGAAGATTACACAGATGATAACGCCGAAAAAATTGGCGAACTTCAAGTTGCCTTTGAAGAAATGAACGGGTGGAACGCGGATAGTGATGCGGCTGCAATGCTTTCAAACCTAGGTATTGATGAAAGTCTACACTATACTTTAATGAAAGACTTGGACGGAAAACAAAAAGTACGTGTACTTTTAGCACAGGCCCTTTTTGGAAATCCCGACGTTTTGATTATGGATGAGCCTACCAACGATTTGGATTACGAAACCATCAGTTGGTTGGAGAACTTTTTGGCAAATTATGACAATTGTGTGATCGTGGTTTCTCACGACCGTCACTTTTTAGATTCGGTTTGCACACACATCAGCGATATTGATTTTGGAAAAATAAACCATTACAGCGGTAACTATACATTTTGGTACGAAAGTAGTCAGCTTGCAGCACGTCAGCGTGCACAACAAAATAAAAAAGCTGACGAAAAACGCAAAGAGCTTCAAGAATTTATTATGCGTTTCAGTGCGAACGTAGCAAAAAGTAAACAAGCTACTTCACGTAAAAAGATGATTGAAAAATTAAATATTGAAGAAATAAAACCTTCTAGTCGACGCTATCCTGCAATAATTTTTGAACGTGAACGCGAAGCTGGTGATCAAATTTTAAATATTGAAAACCTTTCAGCTTCTATTGAAGGTGAAATACTTTTCAAAAATGTGGATGTCAATTTGGCGAAGGGTGATAAAGTGGTTATTTACTCAAAAGATTCGCGTGCGGCAACTGCTTTTTACGAAATCTTGAACGGTCATATAAAACCAGATACGGGTTCCTTTAAATTGGGAATCACTACAAACCAAAGCTATTTGCCGCTTGACAATGAGGAATTTTTTGAAAATAATTTGTCGTTGGTAGATTGGTTGCGCCAGTATGCTAAAACTGAAGAAGAGCGCGAAGAAGTTTTCCTTCGTGGTTTCCTTGGGAAAATGCTTTTCAGCGGCGAGGAAGCCTTGAAGAAAAGCAACGTACTTTCCGGAGGTGAAAAAGTGAGATGTATGCTCAGCCGAATGATGATGATTCGTGCAAACGTGCTAATGCTGGACGAACCCACAAACCACTTGGATTTGGAATCAATTACTGCTTTCAACAATTCATTAAAAAACTTTAAAGGGACAATTTTGCTCACAACCCACGATCATGAATTTGCGCAGACTGTTGGAACACGAGTTATTGAATTAACTCCAAATGGAGCAATAGACCGTTATATGACTTTTGATGAATATATGGGTGATAAGAAAATAAGGGAGCTACGCGATAAAATGTATGCAGTAGAAGCATAAAAAATAGGCGACCCAGTTAGTGGTCGCCTATTTCATTTAAAAATTCATCAATTATAGGTTGCGCTTTTTGCATTTCGTCCTTTCTTATGAAAACCATCGTTTGGTTTGCAATGCTCATCGTGAAACCTGCTTGCAAACTACTATCGTGATCGTTTCTTTCAATAGGGCTGATGCCAACTTCGTTAAGGCGTGCCACCAAACCTTTTGCAATTAGTGTTGGACCTGTGTAAATTCGGGTTGTTTCAGACATAAATTTATTCTTCTTCTTCTTCTTCTTCTATTTCTTTTAAAAAAGCATCCACAACTGGTTGGGCAATGGCAAGTTCATCTTTCCGAATAAAAACGCGTACTTGATCATCAAATTTATTTCCAGAGCCAAACATGACTCCACTTTGTTGGTCGTCTCGAAGTATAGGAGAGATATTGACTTCCTCTAATCTCCCTACAAGGGCTTCGGCCATAATATCGGAACCGGTGTATATTCGAACTGTTTCTTCTGTGTTTTCTGACATTTTTTAAGTTATTAAGTTATTTATTTTAATTTCTACTGAACACTGAATTCAGGCATTGTAATATTTACTATTCCAAATGGCTCCATTAAAATTTTTCCCTCTAGCAAAGCCATAATATAGCACAATTGCGGCTACCATTTTAAAAATAAAAAGAAAGAGCAAAATTTCTTCCTGCATTCCTCCAGTTTTGGTGAACCAACTCATTGGAGTGATTGCGGTCAAAAAAATGCTTAAAATAAAAACGGTAAAAACTAAGTTTTCAAAATTTTTATAAGGCCACATCAATAATCTCCTGAAAGGATGCAAGTCGTTGCCCCATTTGTGGATTAAATAAAAATAATCATTTCCCATGGGCGCAAAAAGTAATGGATCATCTGCATTTTCAATTTTCATAAGCTTTGCTGGGGCAACGATTTTGAAATTTTTCAAAGTAATGTCGTGATTTTTTTCGAGACTTCGTATTTCAGAAATAGCTTCTTCGGGGAAATCTCCTTTAAAATAACGTGAATCCAAAAAACGCAACCTATAAATGATGCAGAGCCTTTTAATATCTTCAATGTGAAAAATGTGTTCCGTATTGAGCAAGTCAAAGTTAAAATTGTTTTCAATTTCATCAGATAATTCTGTTAAGGTTGAAATAATCTCACTGCGTTCCTTTTCATTTTCTGAAAATATACGCTGCACTTCCTCCATAATAAGGTGCCCATCAATTCTTTTAGAACGGTATTTTAGTAATTGTTTTTCAATATTGGTTCGGGAAAACATAATCGACATTTTTTCGAAAATAAATTTACATCCTACAGTTTTTCAAAACAACTATTTAACATAGTTTGATAAAAATTTTAAATATAATCAATGGTTTTACGTTTAAAACAATATTGACTCCGTATTTGTTATATTTACAATCTTAAATTTTTTTATATGCGACTCAAGAATACATTTCTGATACTTTTTATGGTTTGTTTTGGAACTACTGTTTCGGCACAAAAATACATTTCAACTAAAAATGCTGAGGTTTCCAAAGTGTTGGGGGAAAGCAATTTTACATCAAGTAAAACTTTTTATGAAAATATTGAGGAGGCTCCAGATTTTACCATTTTGGCTAAAATATTAAAAAACGATTGGCTGCGGAAAACCCTCGAAGGTGAAGAAATGGTAACTATTTTTGCCCTAGCCGATGAAGCTTTTATGAATTTACCGAAAAAAAGCAGGGATTCAATTCTGCAAAATAATAAATTGGTGAGTTCAATAGTGACCTATTTAGCCGTACCGGGGAGATTGGACAGTAATAGTCTTAAAACTGCCGTTGAGAAAAATGGTGGTAAAGCTTATCTAACTACCGTGGAAGGACAAAGATTGGCAATAAAAGAGGAGGCTGGAGTGTTAATTTTGATTGATGAAGATAACAATACCGCTAGAATAATAGCACCAGATTTCTATCACAAAAATGGTTTTTTTCATATTATCGATGGAATAGTTTTTCCACCTTCCGAATACTAAGCGAATAAAGTTAAATAAATCCTAAAGTCCCGAAATTGCGAAACCGCAGTTTCGGGACTTTCGTTTATATGTGCATAAACATAAAGCTAAAATCACTTATTATGAAATCAAGACTTATTACAGCAACATTATTTTCAATCGCCCTTGTGGCCGGAACATCATCTATTTTTGCACAAGACAAAATGATGAAAGATGAAAAAACAGTTATGGTGGGCGGTGCCGCAATGTACCCAAGCAAAAACATCGTTGAGAACGCAGTTAATTCAAAAGACCATACTACTCTCGTTGCAGCAGTAAAAGCAGCAGATTTAGTGGAAACGCTTCAGAGCGATGGACCTTTTACAGTTTTTGCACCAACCAATGAGGCTTTTGAAAAACTTCCAAAAGGTACAGTTGAAACCTTGCTTATGCCTGAAAACAAAAAAACGTTGCAAACTATTCTAACCTATCATGTTCTAGCGGGAAAGCACAGTGCAGCAGATATTATGAAGGACATCAAAAAAGGAAACGGAAAAGCAACTTACAAAACCGTGAGTGGTGGAACTTTGACCGCAATGATGAAAGGAAAAAAGGTAATGTTAATGGACGAAAAAGGGAGTATGGCAACTGTAACTATAGCAGATGTTAATCAATCAAACGGTGTAATTCATGTAATTGACAGCGTTGTGCTACCAAAATAACATTGTCTCAAATCCCAATTAAATAAAATGAAAACAGCGACTCAAAAGGTCGCTGTTTTTTTATTGCAATTTATTTTTTATCGAAGCACCGCTCCAAAATCTGTTTCAAACTTTTGCTGCAGTTTGCCCATAATTTTATCAATCTGTTTATCGGTCAAGGTCTTTTCTTCATCTTGAATGGTGAAACTGAGCGCGTAGCTTTTTTTCCCTTCGGGAAGGTTTTTTCCTTTATAAACATCGAAGAGTGTAACACCCTTCAGAAACTTCTTCTCTGTATTAAATGCAGCATCCTGCAAATCTCCAAAGCGAATAGAATTGTCAAGCAATAAAGCAAAATCGCGCTGCGCAGCTTGGAATTTGGCAATAGGTTTTAATTTGAAATTTTTATTAGGAATTTGTTTCAATACCGCATCCCAGTTGAAATCTGCGTAAAAAACTTCAGTGTCAACGTCAAGTTCACTGGTGATTTTCTTTTTCACAATACCGAACTCAACTATAATCTCTTTATTTCTTTTGAAAGAGATTGCTTCAGAAAAAATATCGTTTTCGGTAGTTTCTTCGGTATAAGTGTCAAGCCCTAAACGTTCCATAATTGCGGCAACGGTTCCTTTTCCGAAGAAAAAATTGCTCTTTGTATCTGGAATGGCCCAATTTCCTTCAGTTTTTAATCCTGTTAAGAAGAGGGAAAGATGTTTGGTTTCCGTTTTTCCACCCGGAAAGTTATGATAGGTTTTTCCGAATTCAAACAATTTTAAATTGCTATTTTTTCGATTGCTGTTGTATTCAACTGCTTCCAATCCAGAAAATAACATGGATTGACGCATTACGGAAAGATCGTTGCTTAAAGGATTAACAATCGTTACGTTGTAATTTTCTTTGATGGTTTCGCTCAACTCAATATATTTTGGGTTGGTAAGCGAGTTGTTCAACATTTCATGAAAACCAATTCCGGTTAATTGTAACGCAATTTTATTTTGAACATCATAGTCTTCACCTGGCAAAATCGCAGAAATGGAAGCATTGAGTTTTTGATTGATTTTTACGTTATTGTAACCATAAACCCTTAATATCTCCTCAATCACATCTACATCACGTGTAACATCATTTCGATAGGCTGGAATGGTCATCCCGATGCCCGTTTCAGTTACGTTGTTTATCTTCATTTCAAGTGAAGTAAGAATATCTTTGATGGTTTCTTTCGGAATTTCTTCACCAATAAGTTTGTTTGCCTTTTCGAAATTTAGGAACACTTGGTGATCTTCTATTTTCTTTGGGTAAATATCCTCCAAATCACTTGTTATTTGCCCTCCGGCTACTTGAAGAATTAAAATAGCTGCATAGCGAAGTGCATAATCTGCGATGTTTGGATCAATCCCTCTTTCAAAACGAAAAGATGCATCTGTGCTTAAACTATGGCGTTTTGCAGTTTTGCGTATGTTCACGGGATTAAAATAAGCACTTTCTAAAAAAATATTTGTAGTGTTTTCAGTGACACCACTATTAATTCCACCAAAAACACCGGCAATACACATGGGTTTTTCAGCATCGCAAATCATAAGATCTTCTGCGTGCAATTCGCGCTCAACGCCATCCAGGGTTGTGAATTTTGTTCCCGCAGGAAGAGTCTTAACATTAACTGTATTTCCGGAAATTTTTGCAGCATCAAAAGCATGCAAGGGTTGACCAAACTCGTGAAGCACATAATTAGTGACATCCACAATATTATTTATTGGCGAAAGCCCAATGGACCTCAATCTATTTTGAAGCCATGCAGGGGAATCCCCAACTTTTAAATTACTTATCGTGATTCCACAATAGCGAGGTGCAAGAGTGCTGTCTTTTACCTTTACATCAATTTTTAAGGTTCGATTATCTATTCTGAAATTGCTGGTTGATGGAGTGTTCAGTTTTGCAGAAATACCTTTGTGGAGTAAGCCGGCTTTTAAATCGCGGGCAACGCCCCAATGGCTCATGGCATCGGCACGGTTTGGGGTTAGTCCTATTTCAAAAACTTTATCGTTTTCAATTTCTAAAACTTTGGCTAGAGGGGTTCCAGGTTTTAATTTGGCATCCAGAACCATAATTCCATCGTGCGATTTTCCGATGCCTAGTTCGTCTTCGGCACAGATCATCCCTTCGCTTACTTCGCCTCGAATTTTACCTTTGTTTATTTGCCAAGGATTTCCTTCGGCATCATAAAGGGTAGTACCAATAGTGGCTACGGGAACTTTTTGACCTACAGCAACATTGGGTGCGCCACAGACTATTTGTATTGGTTCGCCTGTGCCTAAATCAACTTTGGTGACTTTAAGTCGGTCTGCGTTGGTGTGTTGTACACATTCTAAAACGTGGCCTACCACAACGCCTTCTAAGCCGCCTTTTACGGAAGAAAAATCTTCTATTCCTTCTACTTCAAGTCCGAGGTCTGTTAATAATTCGCCTGTTTTTTCGGCGTCCCAAGGAAGGTTAATGAATTGTTTTAGCCAGTTGTATGAAATCGTCATAAGTGTAAAAATCTAAACAGAGTGCAAAGATACTATTTCCTTTAAAGTTGAAAGTTATAAGTTGGAAGTTTTGTTAAAAAGCTAAGCGTTTTTAACTGCAGGAATTTTACTACTTAAAAAGTAAATAATGACCAATATAGTTGCTGAAGCGGTTATTAAAAAAGTAACACTTGCACCGAAATAAAACCAAAGCAGTCCAGCTATAACGCTTGCAAACATTGCGACAATACTTTGGAAGGCACTGTAAGTACCCACGGCAGTAGCGGTATTTTCGTCTTTGGAAATATTGGTAATCCAGGCTTTGGAAATCCCTTCGGTAGCGGCGGCGTAAATTCCATAGCCAAAAAAGAGCGCTATGATAGCGTAGAGATTTGTTGTTAATCCCATTCCGAAGTAAACCAAACTAAAAATAACCAATCCAAAAACGAACATTTTTTTCAAGCCAATTTTATCTGCAAAACTTCCCAATGGGAAAGCGGTGAGGGCGTAGATTAAATTGTAAAAAATATAAATGCCAATCACCCAAGTATCATCCAACCCTGCATCTTTTGCTTTTAAAAGTAGAAAAACATCGCTGCTATTGAAAAGGGCAAAGAACAATAATCCAAGAACTACTTTTCGATATTCCGCGGGGCTTTGTTTCCAATAGTTGATAAAGGAGAAGAAGGATATCTTTTTCTTTTTTGGATTGGTTTTAATTTTTTTGTCTTTCAAAAGGAAGGAGGCGATTACAGCTAACACTCCGGGAATAAAAGCGATGTAGAAAAGGTTTATATAATCTTCGGGATAAAAATATAAATAACCCAAGGCGAGGGCAGGGCCTAGGACAGCACCAAATGTATCCATGGAGCGATGGAAGCCGAAAACTTTTCCTTTGTTTGCTTTGTTGGTTTCTCCGGAAAGCATGGCGTCGCGCGCACCAGTGCGGATTCCTTTACCCAGTCGATCGGTGGTTCGAGCAAAGAAAATCCAGAGTGGGTATACAAAAAACGCCATCATCGGTTTTGAAATGGCGCTGAGGGAATATCCAAGTTGCACGAAAGGAGCGCGCTTCGCTTTGCTATCGCTCAATTGCCCGAAATAACCTTTACTCAAACCCGCTACGGCTTCTACCAAACCTTCCAAAACGCCTATCAAAAGAATGGAAAACCCGATGCTCTTTAAATAAATGGGCATGATTGGGTAAAGCATTTCGCTGGCCATGTCTGTAAACAGACTGACTAGGGAGAGGATCCAAACGGTGCGGGTGATGGTTTTCAAGATTTTTATGGAATTTACCTTGAAAGGTACTTCAATTTATTTTTTCACCACTTTTTTAGTTTCGGTTTGTCCATTTTCATCATTGATTTTAATGAAGTAGATTCCTTCGCATAAGGTTGAAATATCCATTTGATTTTTTTCTTCCGAAGTGAAAAGCAGTTGCCCTAGGTTGTTATAAACGGTTATTTCAGCAATTGAGGTTGTAGATTTTATGTTTAGCAAACCGTTTGTTGGGTTGGGGTAAAGGTTGAAGAGGTTTGTAGCATTTTCTACTATGCCCAATGGATTTTTGTTTTCGAACCAGATTATTTTATTTTGATCGTATGAAGTAGCAAGAATGTCAATTTTACTATCATTATTGTAATCATCGGTAAAAATAGAAGATGGAAATGTGAAATCTGCAATCAAGGTTTGTTCAGAGCCAAAGGCGCCTGTGCCGTCATTTTCTAACCAAGTTATTGTTTCTTCAATATATTTAGCCATTATAATATCATTGTCCCCATCATTATCTAGATCCTCAGCATTTACTTTATCAACAGATATGGTGCTGTTTAAAATTATATGCGTAGGGCCAAAAGTACCGTTGCCGTCAGTATTCTCATACCAAGCAACATCATTGGGATAAGAAGTGGATACAACATCTAAATCGCCGTCATTGTCCATATCCTTTACTACTACTGTAAAGGTATCACCTGCCGAATTTGTTATTAGTTTTTCTGGACCAAAACTTCCTTGCCCATTTGTATTTTCAAACCAAACCAACTTACTTAAAAATGAGTCTGAATATACTACATCCATATCTCCGTCGCTGTCTATATCATTTATTTCAAAAGCTTCGGAGGCGAATACATTATTTGAAATTGATTTTTGTGTGCTAAAAGAACCTAATCCATCTATGTTTTCTAACCAAACAAGTTTGTTTTCACCTGTTGCAACAATGTCTATATCTCCATCATTGTCAATATCACTTGTATGTACAACTTTTGTAACTTCCAATGTAGTAATAATCTGCATGGGACCGAAAGTTCCAAGACCGTCTATATTTTCAAACCATGAAATAACATCACCAAAAGTAGATGCCGAAACAACATCTAAGTCACCATCTCCATCTATATCTGCAGCTTCAAGATAAAGGGGATAACCTAGGGAAGATGAAATAATTTTGGGTGTGGAAAAGTTACCTTGACCGTCAGAATTTTCAAACCAAACAATTTTATCGCCGATGGAAGAGGTGGCAAGAACGTCTTTATCTCCATCGCCGTCGATATCTGCCGAATTAGCTGTGTATGGACCAAGTACATCTGGGTGATTCTCTACAATTATATGTGCTTCAAAATCTATTTGGGCATTTATAGTAAGGGAAAAAATTATTGCTGAAAAGAAAAATAGTTTTGTTTTCATTTGAACCGATTTTGATTATACTAAATATAAACAAAAAAGAAACAAATTATCGTTTTATGGCCCTTTTGGTTTCTATCTGTCCGTTTTCGTCTTTGATTTTTACGAAATAAATCCCTTGACTTAAAGATGAAATATCTACTTGATTGTTTTCTTCGGAAATGAAAATGAGCTGGCCTAGATTGTTGTAAACAGTTATTTCAGAAACAGTTGAAGAGCTATTTACAGTAAGCAATCCTTGTGTAGGATTTGGGTAAATATTGAAAAGGCTGGCGGTGTTTTCTTCTATGGATAATGGGCCGCGGTTTTCGAACCAGATTATTTGGTCGTCTTCAAAAATAATATTTACATAAATACCGGCAGCTATATCCATTTTGGAATCTCCGTTAAAATCATCAACAATTATGGCTACCGGGCTAAATTCATCTGAATAAAAAACCTGTGGTGCACCGAAATTTCCGTTACCGTCATTTTCCAGCCATATAAGTTCTCCATCAAAAAGCATAGAAGCAAAAAGATCTTTGTCGCCATCGCCATCAATATCTTCAGCATACATTTTATAGGCCAAACTTATATCTTCAACAATGATAATAGGAGTACTAAAATTGCCCAATCCATCCAGGTTTTCGTACCACGCTATGTATTCGCTATCGGAAATGGAAACTGCATCTAAATCGCCATCATTGTCAATGTCTGCTAAAACAACCGTATTTGTCCAAATTGCTTCATCAGTTATTACCTTCTCGGATCCAAAAGTACCTTGGCCATCCATATTTTCATACCATGCAACCATATTTCTTGGCCAGTCTGCCACGATTACATCCATATCCCCATCGCCATCAATATCCCCCGCTTGAAGGGATTCTGTGTAGGCTTCCTCTGAAATTATCCTTTCTGGCGCAAAGGTGCCTAGCCCGTCTAAATTTTCTAACCAACTGATTTTGAAATTACCGCCCGCAACAATGTCAATGTCACCATCTCCATCCATATCTTTTGCATCTACCGTTTGTACATAGGTAAAATTTCCTGCAAGGGTTAAGGGACCAAAGTTTCCCAATCCATCTAAATTTTCGAACCACGCTATTTTATGGTCGTTGTTTGAAATAGCAATGAGGTCCAAGTCATTATCGTTGTCTATATCGACGAGGGAAAGACCCATTGGATAGTGCATTGCGGAAGAGATAACTATGGGTTCAGAAAAATTTCCTAGGCCATCCACATTTTTGAACCATACAACTTTATCTCCTCTTGTAGATGTAGCGAACAAATCTTTATCTCCATCTCCATCAATATCAGCAGAAGCTAAGGCAAAAGGGCCATCAACTACGGGATTTGAATCTACAATGATGTGTGGTTCAAAATCTATTTGGGCATAGCTATTTAGGGCGAAAAGAATTATTAGAAGTATGGCCTTTTTCATTTTTGGGAATTTAATTTTTTAGAATCTTTTTTGTTTCGGTCTGTCCGTTTTCGTCCTTAATTTTTAGGTAGTAGATGCCTTCACTTAAAGTTGAAATATCTATTTGATTTTTGTTTTCAGAAGTGAGAAGGAGTTGGCCGAGGTTGTTATAAATGGTTATTTCAGCAATTGAAGTTGCGGATTTTATATTCAACACTCCGTTGGTAGGGTTTGGGTAGAGGGTGAAAAGGTTTGTTTTGTTTTCTTCAATGTTTAATGGGCCAAGGTTTTCGAACCAGATTATTTCATCTAAAGAATAAGACGATGCTAGCACGTCCATTTTTCCATCGCCGTTAATATCATCTGCAAATACACAAGTTGTGTTATTAACTTGAGAGGAGACTATTTGTTCTGAACCAAAATTCCCATTACCAAGATTTTCATGCCAAAAGACCGTATTGCTAGAAAAGGAAGCTGTAAGTACATCCATATCCCCATCGGCATCTAAGTCTTTAGCATAAACTTCAAAGGCGCCATCTGTATTATTATTTACAGCTCTCAATGGGCCAAAATTTCCCTGCCCATCAATATTTTCGAACCATATCGCAGAGGAGTTCCCAAACGAGGAAGCAAGGACGTCCTGATCGCCGTCATTATCCATATCTTTTATATCTATGGATAATGAACCACTTATTTCTGTTGAAATTGCTTGTTGCGCTCCAAAGTTGCCTCCCCCGTTATTTTCATGCCAAAATAGGACATCATTACAATAGTCTACTGCAACTAAATCTAAAAGTCCATCATTGTCAATATCTGCGGCTCTAACAGATTCTATACACACGCCTGTGTTATTAATAACTTGGGTTGGGCCAAAATTTCCTAGGCCATTTGTGTTTTCATACCATAAGAGTCCAAAATCACCACCGGAAACAATATCAATATCACCATCATTATCTACATCCATAGGATAGGTTACATAAGGAGATGAATTAAGCGGGCTAAATATATGAGCTGTGAAAGAGGTGCCCTGCCCATCCATATTTTCAAACCATGCTACTGTGTTATCATAATATGATTCAGAAACTACATCCATGTCTCCATCGCCATCAATGTCTGCCGCATCAATAGAGATTGGATAATTCAATTGTAAAGAAATGGTTTTTGGTGAAGAAAAGTTTCCTATACCATCAAGATTTTCTAGCCAAGATATTTTATCATCACCATTTGATGCGGAAATCAAGTCTTTATCGCCGTCACCATCCATATCAATAGACATAACTGTATATGGTCTGTTGGTTCCGTTAATTTCCACCACAACATATTGAGGACCAAAATTTCCTTGTCCATCAGTATTTATGTAATATGCTATTTTGTCATCTGTGGCAGAGGCGGAAATTAAATCTAAATCGCCATCGTTATCCAAATCTGCTAAATTGATTTCCCGAAGATATTCTATTTGGTTTGTTATTTGTTGTTTTGGCCCGAAATTACCAAGACCATCCAGATTTTTATACCAGTATATTATTCCTCGGTAATTAGCGCCAGAGATTACGTCCAAATCGCCATCATTATCCACATCTGCTGTAGTTACCAAAAATTGATTTTGTACATCAGCACTCACTAAGCGTTGTGGACCAAAATTGCCCTGTCCGTTTAAATTTTCATACCAGACTATTTTCTGGTCGAATAATAGGGAAGTGGCAAGAACGTCTTTATCTCCATCGCCATCAATATCTGCCGCCGAAACCCCTTGTGGACGTTGCACATTTGTAGAGATAACTTGTTTGGGGCCGAAATCTCCTTGACCATTGATATTCTTGAACCATGATACATTTTCATTTGTATAGTCTGAGACCAAAATATCCATATCGCCATCGCTATCAAGATCTGCCACATAAATATTATTATAGCTAGCTGAATTGTTAGCGATAATGTGCTCTTCAGAAAAAGTGCCTTGCCCATCCATGTTTTCAAACCATGCTATTGAATTGGTTGAGCTGGAATTTGCAGTAATATCCATATCACCATCACCGTCCATGTCTGCTGCTTGAATTTCTCTGGCTTGTGTATCTGGAGCGCTAACAGTTTGCGGAGTTGCAAAATTTCCTTGACCGTCTATGTTTTCATACCAAAAGATACCATAATAGGTAGCATTAACTAAATCTATATCACCATCATTATCTATATCTATAGCGATTACTTGGTTGGTTCTAATCGCGTTTTCTGTGATTATTTGTTGTGCTCCGAAACTTCCATTTGTATTTTTATACCAAGCTAATTTGGTGTCGTTTATGGAAGAAGATATCATATCCATATCACCATCACCATCAAGGTCGGCGGCATATACCGATGTTGGATTGTTTGTTCCGCCCGTATCGTCAACTATAATGTGTGGCTCAAAATCAATTTGGGCACTAATGGTAAAAGAGAAAAGTAAGGTTGAAAGGAAAAGTAATTTTGTTTTCATTTGAAATATTTAGTAGGGCACAAAGTACTTTTTTCCTACAATATATTCAAATGATAAAAATCATTTCTTCAAATTTCTGAATCGTTGCAATAGTGTAGGATGTGAATAATGCGCAAACACATAAAGCGGGTGCGGGGTAAGGTTGCTCAAACTGTTTTTTGAGAGCTTTTTTAAGCCCGAAATTAAGGGTGGGCCTGCATATGTGGTATTGGCGAAATTGTCTGCTTGGTATTCGAACTTTCTGCTTAAATAATTCATCAGTAAGCTTGTAATACCTGAAATTGGGCTGTAAAGTACACCAAAAGCTATCAGCCCAATATGAAATGAGGGTTGCGAAACATTCAAGGCTTCCGAAAGCAAGGGGTTTCCAATAAATAATGATAATAACCAAAGGGTAAAACCTGTAGTTATAATAGCGGCAAAAAGATTGATGATGATGTGATTGCGTTTATAATGGCCAACTTCATGGGCGAGGACGGCTACAATTTCTTCTTCGTTTAAATCTTTTATAAGGGTGTCGTAAAGTGTTACGCGCTTTTCACTTCCAAAACCTGAGAAATAGGCGTTGGCTTTCGTACTGCGCTTGCTGCCGTCTATTACAAATATTTTCTCGAGGGTGAAACCAACTTTTGAGGCGTATGTTTCAATTTTGGAACGCAGTGTACCTTCTTCTAGTGGGGTTTGTTTGTTAAATAATGGGACGATGAAACGTGCATAAAAAAGATTCATCAATACTGTAAATACAGTTACGATTCCCCAAGCATAGAGCCAAAAGTTTTTGCCAGTGCTTTGATAAAACCAGATGATAGCACCTAAAATAATGCCACCAATAATGGCACCCATCAGCCATCCTTTCACTTTGTCAAAGAAAAAAGTTTTTCGCGTGGTTTTGTTAAAGCCGTATTTTTCTTCGATAACGAAAGTGCTGTAATAGTTAAAGGGCGTGGTGAGGATATCGCTTGCAATCATAATAATCCCGAAAAAAACTAAGGCGATTATTATATCTTTGTTTGATACGGAACGGGCTAAATCATCTACATAAGCAAAGCCATCCAAAAAGAAGAATAGGAGGGTAGCAATGAGTGAGACAGTTGCTGTTAGCGTACTGAATTTATTGCGTTCCTTTTTGTAGCGTTGCGATTTTTTATATTCTTCTTCATCAAAAACGTCTTGCAATTCTGAAGGAAGTGGGTCGTTGAAATGTTTTGCATTTAAGTAATCCAAGATTTGGTCAATGACGAAGCTGATGACTAAGATTGCTATTATTATGTAGAAAAGAGTTTCTGGTTTCAAGTGGAAAAATTTAGATTAAAAATTCAAGATTCGAAACATCCCCCTAGCCCCCTTCAAAGGGGGGATTAACCCCCTCTCTTTGAAGGGAGGGCTGGGGAGGGATGTTTAAAACCCACGTTGTCGCTTGGCTTCAAATATAAGGATTCCCGCCGCTACGGAAACGTTCATGCTGTCTATTTCGCCTTGCATTGGGATGATGATGTTTTGGGTGCTTTTTTCGATCCATTCTTCCGAAAGTCCAGTAGCTTCTGTGCCTACGACTATTGCAGTTGCTTTTTTGAAATCGCAAGTGTGATAAGTTACTGATGCTTGTAATGCGGCGCAGTATATGTTGATGTTATTTTCTTTCAAAAAAGAAATGATTTCTGTAGTACTGCCTGTGGCAATTTTATTTGTAAACAAACAACCCACGCTGCTACGGATGATGTTTGGATTGTACATATCTGTCTTTGGGTTTGCGATAATTACGGCATCGACATTGGCAGCGTCTGCTGTTCGGAGTAGGGCACCGATATTTCCAGGTTTTTCTGGGGCCTCAATAATTAGCACTAATGGACTATTTAACTTGGGACCCTGAGAGGAGCCGAAGGGTAGGTTTGATATGTTTAATTCTTTCGTGTTTGCAATTGCTAAAACGCCTTCAGAGGAACCTCGATAGGCTAACTTTTCATAAATTTCCGAAGTTATTTCTATGAATTCCGCTTCGCTATTGGCGGATTCTTTTAGTGCAAAAATTTCTTCTTCGGGAATAATTTCAGGGCAAAAAAGTAGAGTTTTCAAAAGGTAGCCGCCTTTTATTGCTAATGAAATTTCACGCAGGCCTTCAATGATGAAAAGGTTTGTTTTGCGACGTTCACGTGATTTTTCCTGCAATAAAACAATTTGCTTTATCAGCGGATTATGAAAACTTGTGATGTTTTTGTGCATCCTGCAAAGATAGGCTACTGAAACTTATATCCGGTGCCCAAATTGAAGCGTAAACCGAACCCAAGATTGAAGTAATTAACCCCACCAAAGGTATCTTCAAGTTCATCTGCAACATGTATGGTCATAAAATCGTGGCGAAGTTCGGGGGCTACATACATGGAAATGTAATTTGCAAGGCGGTAACTAACTTCGGGACGAAGCCACACAGCAGTGCCCCGGTCTTCAAAATTATCACCCAAACCTCTGTTGTAATACCCCGAATGACCCACACCAACGCCAATGGAAAGATCAAAACGTTGCACTTGTTTTTCATAGCCAACTACAGCACCAATGGTAAAATTTGTGGTTTCCTCATAATTCCCGACTAAGGCAGTATTGTTTACTTTGCCGGAAAAGAAGCTAAAGGCCGGGCCTACGTAAAAATCTTTCAAAACATTCAACTTCATCTGAAACTGAGCGCCAATTTGAAGATCCATGCCATTGTTTACAAAATTATCTCCAAAAGACATTGGTACATAAGGACCGAAGGTAATGCTTCCTATTTTTCTACCAGTTTGTTGTTGCGAGCTTTCGTTTTCAACATTGTTTTCAGTTTGTTGAGCAAATGTTACTGTTGAAATAAAAAGTACACAAAGAAGGGTTTTAATATTCAAAAACATAAGTGTTGTCTTCGTTGGTTAGTGGAATTTCAATTGTTTGAATGGGTCCCGCATTTATGGAATATTTAAAAATAACATTGCTGCCTTGAATACTGTATATTGGGATGATTTCATTCTGCGATGAAGGCGATAGCGTCCCGGAGGAGCTTTCGGAAAGATTGCAATTATCCGGCGGGTCAATCACGTTTAATGGCAGTTCGCAGTCAGAGGGGGTGAATAGCAATTCATAGCTCACAGTGTTTTGATCGCTTGTATTATTGTTGAGGTTTAAATTAAGTTTTGCGCGTTTTCCCAAAACGATGGTTCCCATATCATAAAGAACCCTATCCCCATGTTGTGGCGAATAATAAGCACGGCTGGAGTAGGTGTGATTGATTTCTTGATTGTAAAAATTATCCACATTTATAAAAATATCCAGCGGATCAAATTGCTCATCCAATGAAACCAAGCTAAAATTTCCGGAGGCATCGGTACTTGTTTGCCCTAATGCATCGCCCAAAGCACTTGTTATAACACTTATGTTTGGCAGTGCATTGCCTTGAGTGTCTGTAATTTTTCCTTTAATTAATAGGCGTCGGTTGTTTTCAATATCTACATCGTCACCAATGCAACTTACGGTTGCCAAAACAGTTAGAAGCAATAAAATTTTAAGAAAGTTTTGTTTCATTTTCATAACGTATAAAGAAGCAAGGATACTGAAAAAAAACGATGTGGTCAAGGCTAAAAATGTTAACCTTCCATTATCTTAAACTCACAAACCTTTCTAAAAAGCTTCCCAAACCCAGGAAGCTTTTTTACATTTAGTGGTTACTAAAACAACCATCATGAAAAAATTAATATTAGTACTCGCTGTTCTCTTTGCTCTTTCTTCCTGTAAGAACGATACAAAGGGAAATTCAGAAAACACCACCGAAAATACTGAGATTGAGGGGTTGGAAGTAGATTCCACTGAAGCCGCTGCAACAAAAAGTGAAGATAAAGCCAAAGAAATTCCAGCACCCCTTCAAGCTGTTTTTACAGCCCATGGTAGTTTGGACCATTGGAAACAAATGAACAACATTTGTTTTGAGATGAAAGGAAAAAATGGTGATGAAACCCATACAGTTTCTTTGCCAGACCGAAAAACCAAAATAGAATCCAAGGATTGGTCCATAGGATATGATGGGAAAGGCGTTTGGCTTTTAAAACATGATTTAGGCTACGAAGGTAATCCGGTATTTTATCACAATTTGATGTTTTATTTTTATGCAATGCCCTTTGTGATTGCAGATCCGGGAACTAACTATACTGCAGTGGAGCCTACAGAGCTTGATGGAAAAATGTACAACGGTTATAAAATTTCCTATAATGATGGTGTAGGCGATTCTTCAAAAGACGAGTACATCCTTTATTTTGATCCAGAAACCAATAAAATGGCGTGGCTTGCATATACGGTTACTTTTAAAGACCAAAAGAAAAGCGATGACTGGCATTTTTTAAGATATGACAAATGGCAAGAAGTACATGGGCTATTGCTGCCAGAAAAGGTTACTTTTTGGAATGTTGAAAACAATAAGCCAAAAGATAAAAAGATGACTTATAAGTTTGATAAAATTGCAGCTACTGAAACAATGCTTGATGCTTCTGTTTTTGCAAAACCTTCGGAAGCGGAATATGTGAAGTAATATTTAGTAATGAGTAATTAGTAATTAATAATTAATAATGAGTGTTTAGTATTCAACGGTTTAAATCACAATTTGACAACCATATAGAAAATCCTTGAACAAAAACAAATTAACATCTCAATCTCCCCAATTCACGAATTAACAAATTCATAGCGTTTTATCTTCATAGTAATTTACAACCAGTGCAACCATATAGTCGTAGCTCATAATGCCGCGGCTCTGGTTATTTGCTTTTAGGAAATTGTCCCAAAAAATTTTCGAAAAACTTTCAAAAGGGTTTTGGTAGCTATCCCAAAAATCACGCATTTCTTTATAGCTTTCCAAAATACCGGGATTTATGGTGGTTAAAAGTTCATCGTATGTAGCTTGGTCACGCCGCGCCACTTCATTTATTAAATAGCGCAAAGTGAAAATATAACCTACATACTGCATATAGGGGTCATCATTGTGTAGCGTTGAAAGGGTGGCAATAAAATTGGCTTCGTTTTCGGCGGCATAACCAATTTGGTGCGCTTCTTCGTGACAGGCAACTACGGGAAATTTATAGGTTTTCATCAAATTATTCACCTGTGCCTCTCCAGAAAAAGGATTCAAGTAACCGCTATACCCCATATAAGTAAGACCAAGGCTCCAGCCACTTTTCTTAATGCTCCTTGGTGAGTAAGCCAATTGAGGAAACTCTTTCTCAAGATTTTTATAACCATTCAAAGTTTTTTTGAACATTTCCTTTTGTGTGTAGGGCAATTCAATTTTCACGCTATCAGCAAAACCAAGTTCGCGGTGCATGGCATTGCTTTTTTCAATAAAGCGATCGGTAGTTTTCAGCAATTGCTCTGTATTGTAATCATTCTTCAAACTCAAAGATTTGTGTAGCGGAAGTCGATAATAATTAAATCCCCAAAGCACATGGAACATAAAATAAACCACAGAAACAGCTGCCAGTATATCCACAAAAAAACTCACTTGGTCGTTCCGCAGTCTTTTTACGTTCTTATATAACCATCTTATGGCAACAACGGCAATAAGCAAATAGAACAAATCGCCAACTGAAAACGGAACCCAGCCAAAAATGTAACGAGAGATTTTCGAAATCCACGGATAAATGCCGAGGCTGTAATATTTTTCCACAAATTCAGGGAAATGCTTTAAAACCTGAAGTGCAATTATCTGCACAATAAGGAATAAAGTGAGGAATGCTGAGGTACGTTTTTGCATAATTCAAACATACAAAGTAAATCTTTCTCTACATAATTTTTATAGCGGTTACAAAACCGTAATTTTGTGTTTCTAAAATTTTAAAAGATGAATGAAGCAATAAGAAACCTTGAACCTAAAGTCCTTTGGAACAAATTTGCAGACCTGAACGCCGTACCGCGACCTTCAAAAAAAGAAGAACGTGTGATCGCTTTTATGAAAGACTTCGGAAAAAAGCTTGGTTTGGAGACTATTGAAGATGAAGTGGGTAATGTAATAATTCGCAAACCTGCCACAAAAGGAATGGAAGACCGCAAAGCTGTGGTTCTTCAAAGCCATTTGGATATGGTGCACCAAAAAAACAACGATACCAATTTCAATTTTGATACCCAAGGAATTGAAATGGTTGTGGATGGCGATTGGGTTCGTGCAAAAGGAACAACGCTTGGAGCCGATAACGGTTTGGGAGTTGCGACCATTATGGCAATTCTTGAAAGTAATGAAATTGAGCACCCGACAATCGAAGCCCTTTTCACTATAGACGAAGAAACTGGAATGACTGGCGCCAAAGGTCTGAAAGGTGGTTTGTTGAAAGGCGATATTCTTTTAAACCTAGACACAGAAGAGGATGATGAAATTGGCGTTGGCTGTGCTGGTGGTGTTGATGTTACCGCAAAGGGAACATATTCTGAAAGTGAAGCACCAAAAAACGCTACAATCTTTGCCATTAAAGTAAAAGGCTTGAACGGAGGCCATAGTGGAATGGATATCATAAAAGGTTTGGGAAATGCCAACAAATTGATGAACCGTTTGCTTTTCGCGACAAAAGATTCTATGCAATTGGCAAAACTTGAAGGCGGGAGTCTTCGTAATGCAATTCCACGGGAAAGTGTTGCGCAGGTTTTAGTTTCTTCCGAAGAAAAATTTCTTTCGGAATTTGAAAAAATGAAAAAGGATATCGTTTCAGAATATAAATCGTTGGAACCTAATCTTTCCATTACAGCGGAAAAAAGCAGTGAAACTTTTACGAAAGTAATGCCTCATGATAAACAGGAAATCTTTTTAAATGCTATGAATGCAGCACATAATGGTGTTTACAGAATGAGTCCAGATATTGAAGATTTGGTGGAAACATCAAACAACATTGCGAAAGTTTCGGTCGAAAACGGAAATATAAAAGTTGAATGCTTAACCCGTAGCTCTGTAGAATCGTCGAAAGATGTTTTGGCAAATGCACTGACCTCTGTTTTTGAACTTGCTGGTTACGAAGTAAAACTTGCCGGAGATTATCCCGGTTGGGCACCAAATATGGACAGCCCCATTTTGAAGGTTTTGGATAGCCTTTACCAAAAAATGAACGGTGAGAAGGCTGAAGTAGCTGCCTGTCACGCTGGATTGGAATGTGGCATCTTAGGCCAGAATTATCCTGAGATGGATATGATTTCGTTTGGACCAACCATTAAAGGAGCGCATTCTCCTGATGAACGCGCAAGCATTTCTTCTGCTCAAAAGTATTGGGAGTTTGTATTGGAAATTTTGAAGAACATTCCGAAAAAATAGAACCAAGAGTCACGACCGCTTCGCTACACGACCCACGATGGATTCGGATAAGCCTGAAGTTTGTTTTAAATCTTCTAAAAAAATAGTTGTTAAATATTCTAGGTTATAAATGAATTTATCAGTCTTATAATTAAGGAATAACCTGTCGTGAGTCTTTTAAGTCGTGGTTCGTGATTCCAAAAAAAAGAGGAACCAATTTTAAATTGGTTCCTCTTTTTATGTTTAAGATAAACTGAAATTATTGAACTATATCAACAATTTCAAGTTGGAATATCAATTCAGAATCTGGAGGGATAACCCCTGGAATTCCTCTTTTGCCGTAAGCTAAATGAGCAGGAATAAAAATAGTTGCTTTATCTCCAACCTTCATATTCAACAATCCTTCGCGGAAACCTGGGATAAGTTGTGCTTCTGTGCTGTAATCTGTTGGTACTGGAGTGTACTGTTTGGCAGCTTTCCGCATTTCATCAACCATTTCAAATTTTTCTGCGTTTGATAATATGTTTGAATCAAACATATGTCCGTCTGTAAGGAATCCGGCGTAGTTCATTAAAACCTTATCACCTTGTTTTGGCTGTGGCCCCGTTCCTTTTTCATTAAAATAAATTTTAACTCCTGAAGGAAGTGAGTCTGCCTTTGCTCTCAACGCATTCATTTCTTCCGCTTGTGCAGCCGCTACTTTATTAACGCGTTCTTCTTTTTCTTTCTTTTCTTTTTCAAGTTTGCCCATTTCCTCAGTGAAATATGGAACTTTAACATCTCCTTTATTGATGATGTTCACTTTTTCAATAATAACAGGCTGTTTTGGTTTGTCACCAGGCTTTTCGGTTTCTAGGGTTCCTATAGAATCAACAACCTCTTGTCCGATTACTATTTCGCCAAAAACAGTGTGGCGTCCATCTAACCAAGGCGTTTCTTTTAAAGTGATAAAAAACTGACTTCCGTTAGTTCCTGGGCCAGAGTTTGCCATTGCCAAAAGTCCTTTTTTGTCAAAGCGAATAGTGTCAGTAATCTCGTCAGGAAATGCGTAGCCTGGACTGCCAGTTCCATCCCCTTTTGGATCACCACCTTGTATCATAAAATCCTTTATAACGCGATGGAAAGTAAGACCGTCATAAAAACGTTTCCCTTTGTAAAGGGAATCTACCATCCCGTTGGTACCTTCTGCAAGCGCCACAAAGTTTGAAACCGTTAATGGTGCAGATTCGTTTTTCAGTTTGGCAACAAATGTTCCTTTGTTAGTGATAAATTCAGCATACACGCCATCTTTTAAATCAGGATATTTTTCCTGACAAGATACTAGTGCAAGTGAAAGCAATAAAAATAAAAATGTTAGTTTTTTCATCGTTTAATTAATTTTCGTTTAATTGTTCAATTGAATGTAAAGTTATAGTACTCTGCACCGGAATGTTGGTGCCGAGTTTTTCTTCGATCCCGTAATAGCCAAAAGCTTTATAGGAAGGAAAAAGGAAGGTTGCTGTTTCGCCCTCCTTCATAAGTTTTATGCCTTCTCGAACGCCCGAGATTAAATCTTGGTTGCTTTGATCAACTTTATAATGTTGTAGCCCGTTTTCTTTTTCAGAAATAATAATATTGCCGTTCAGGTCTTTAATATCGTAGGTAAACTTTACCACATCTCCCAAATTTGGCATTTCAGTGTTAGCGGTGTCGCGTTTATTATAATAGTACCAAAACCCGCTTTCAGAAGAAATATAATCATTTGTGGAGTCTTTCGCTATGATTTTTTCGATAAAAACTTTCTCTTCATCGTAGATTTTTTTGTTCCGCTCTGCAGATTCCTTTATAAAGCTTCCAGTGTGACTTTGCACTGGGTGCCTGGCTTCAGGGCTTTTGCAGGAAACGATTAACACAGAAAAAAGTAAAATATAAACCAGCTTATGAAGCATATGTGAGTTCATTTTTATAACGGGGCAAGATACTAATAAATTCGCTTATTGTTTTGTTAAGGGATTGCGAACTTTTTCCACCGGCAGCATTAATATGGCCTCCACCACTGTAATGGTTGCGTGCAAAATCGTTCACAGAAAAGTTATCTTTGCTTCTGAAAGAAATTTTCACAATACTTTCCTGTTTGTTTTCAATAAAGATTGCAGCAAAAACAATTCCCTTCACAGAAAGTGCATAATTCACAAAACCTTCGGTATCGCCTTTTTTGAAATTGTGGTCGTCCAATTCTTTTTGGGTCATGGTGATATATGCCGTATGCAATTCAGGCAGAATTACCAGGTTGTTTAAAGCTACACCTAAAAGTTTCATCCTTTCGGGACTGTTGGTGTCATAGACATTTTGATTAATAAGAGCACTTTCGGCTCCCGCTTCAATCAGTTTTGCAGCAACTCTATGGGTAGTTGGGCTAGTGGAGGAGAAGCGAAACGAGCCGGTATCTGTCATAATTCCAGTATAAAGATTAACGGCGATTTCTTTTGTAAGTTTTTCCGATTGATCCAGTGCATCCATAAAATGGAACACCATTTCGGAAGTGGAACTCATTTTCACATCACTATAAGTCGCCACCGCATAATCAGCAGGCTGTTGGTGGTGATCTATCATTACAAATTTAGAAGTACTTTCCTCCAAAACGTTTTGCATTTCACCAATCCTATCCAAACTATTAAAGTCGAGTGTAAAAATAATGTCAGCGTCTTTAATTTGTGCTATACTCTTATTTGTTTCCCTCTCGTGAATAATGATATCATCAACCCCAGGTAGCCATTTTAAAAAATCCGGAAAATCATTCGGCATAATCACCGTGGTGCTGTGGCCCAAACTTTTCAGAAAAAATGAAAGTCCCAAACACGATCCAACCGCATCACCATCAGGGTTTTTATGGCCTACAATCACAATTTTTTGTGGTGAAGCGAGTAATTCTTTAACAATTTGAGTAGTTTCTTTATTCATAAGGGGCGAAGATACAATAAATACAAATTATGAGCGAAATGGTTGAGTAAAGTATTATGTGCTTAAACCTTAAGAAATCATTAAACATTCCGTAAATACTTGCTTTTCATTTTCAAATAGTTATTTTTGCCGAAATTTTAAAAACAAAATGAGAACAGACAGAACATTCACAATGTTAAAGCCAGATGCAATTGAAAAAGGACACATCGGCGCCATTCTTGAAAAAATAAACGCTTCAGGTTTTAGAATCGTAGCGATGAAACTTACCCACATGACCACACAGGATGCACAAGCATTTTATGCCGTTCACAGTGAGCGCCCATTTTATGGCGAATTGGTAGAATATATGACTCGCGGACCAATTGTTGCTGCAATTCTTGAAAAAGATAACGCAGTGGAAGATTTCCGTACTTTAATAGGTGCTACCAACCCAGCTGATGCAGCTGAAGGCACTATCCGTAAATTATATGCAGCTTCTATTGGCGAAAACGCCGTTCACGGAAGCGATAGCGATGAAAATGCTGCTATTGAAGGTGCTTTTCATTTTGCCGGCCGCGAAATGTTTTAAGCATTTATGAAATATTATAATTAAAAACGCCTTCCAATTTGGAAGGCGTTTTTGTTTTTAATGAATTGAAGTTTTTAACGAAGAATCAATTTTTTAATCAATTCCTTACCTAACTCTTCATTAAGCAGTTTGGTTATTTTTTCCTTCCCATAACTCAACTCCTCGCGCAGAACCGAAGAAGAAAGCTGAACATAAAGTGTGTCGCGGTCCAATTTAACATCTGTTGTGTATTTTGAAATAGCACTTCCCATAACTGAATCCCAAGCTTCCTTAGCGTTCACTTTGTCTAAACCTTTTTCTAGATTGTTCTTGCCAATAAACTCTTTTAAAGCATCTCCAATAGATATGTTTTCTGCGTGTCTTTTTGCCATTTTTCTGTTGTGGGTTATCAGTTGTCGGTTGTCAGTTATGGGTTGTCAGTTGTGGGTTGTGGGTTGTCAGTTGTAGGTTTTCCTAAATCGAACTTTTTAAATTTTGAATAGGTGTAAATTTTATTGTCCCTATTTTTCACAGTTAGCGTACTATCTTTTGCTTCAATCACAGTTTCTTTCCATTCATCAAATGGGGTTTTGTAATACATCCGCAAGCTGTCTTCCTCAATTTTTAAGGTGAAATCTTCCGAAACACCGTTCGTGGTGAAAGTTCCATCAAATTTTGGCGAAACCTTTGTGCGCATGCCGCTATCGCCTTTTATTTCAATATAATCAATAACCGTGTTAATCTCAAATTTCTTTTTTTCGCCATCGGGTATTTTTACGGTTTTTATCTCCCAATAGCCGCTGAGGTTCTGTTTTTGGGTTTCGGGATTTGGTTTTTCACAGGCATTTAAAATGAAACATAATGCCATTATATAAAAGATGAATTTCATAATAGGTTTATAAAGTAATTTGAGCTATAATTATTTTGTGTAGTAATATTTTGTATATTATTTATTTTCCGAAATTATCCACCTATCCTTCCATTCACTTGGGAAAGTATAATGATTTCTCAAATTTTCTGAAATCTTCATAAATGGAAACGATTTAGTTTTATTTTCTTTGAGAATGGTAATTACATTATCATTTTTTAATTTAACAACTGAGTCTCCAATTTCTGAGTAATCGATGACTTTTTTAGAAACAGATAAGTCAACGTATTTTGAATTATTAATTTTAACTTTAATAAAAGTAGGAGAAACATTTTTACGACTAGAATAAATGTCGACTATTTCTCCAATATATTCATTTTGGATTTTTTTAATTGTTAGGCTACCAGGATTACTTACACTCTTAAATATTGAAAAAATGATTACGCAAATCACAATTCCAACAATAACAAATTTGAAATTCCTCCACTCTTTAGTCATTTATTCTCAATGTTTTTTTACTTACAAAAGTTTCATAATGGAAACATTTTATAAGTCTGATGCACTTTTTTAATCACTTCTTCGGTCCGTTCCGCGTGAGTATCACTAATAAACAATTGTCCAAAATTTTCATTGTCCACCAACGTAATTAAATGCTCAACACGCGTTTCGTCCAATTTATCAAAAATATCATCCAATAGCAAAATTGGATTCGTTTTTGAATGGTTTTTTATAAAATCAAACTGTGCCAACTTTAAAGCTATAAGATACGATTTTTGTTGTCCCTGTGAGCCAAATTTCTTGATTGGATGTCCGTCTATTTCAAAAACCAAATCATCTTTATGTATTCCAAAATTGGTGTACTGAGTAATTTTATCTTTTGTAATGTTTTTCTGAAGTAGCGTCAACAGGTCGTTTTCCTGCAATTGGCTTTCGTAAACCAAGTTTATACTTTCCTCACCGCTGCTTATAGATTTGTAACGCTTTAAAAATATAGGCAGAAATTCCTCCAAAAAAGCCATCCGCTTCCCAAAAATTGAAGTTCCATAATTGTGAAGCTGCTCGTTATAAATATCAATAGTATCTTGGCTAAATGTATTATTTGCGGCAAAATATTTCAACAGTGAATTACGTTGTGCAAGTACTTTGTTGTATTTAATAAGCGAATTGAGATAATCAGAATCACGCTGTGAAATTACGCCATCAACAAATTTCCGGCGTGTATCGCTTCCCTCTATAATCAAATCCCTATCTGCTGGCGAAATTATTACCAACGGCAAAAACCCAATGTGTTCACTGAATTTATCATAAGCTTTTCCGTTTCGTTTTATGATTTTTTTCTGTCCCTTTTTGGCGCTCACTACAATTTTTTCGGGAGTGTCCCTTCTTTCATAAAAACCTTCAACCACAAAAAATTCGGCACCGTGTTTAATGTTCTGTGTAGTGATGGGGTTGAAATAACTTTTTCCGAAAGAAAGATGGTAGATTGCATCGAGCACATTGGTCTTTCCCACACCGTTGTTTCCCACAAAACAATTTATTTTTGGGTCAAATTCAAAGGTTTCGGCTTCAAAGTTTTTATAGTTGAGTAAGGACAGTTTCTGTAAAATCATAAAAGTGAATGGGTTGTGCTTCAGTATTTTTTCTGAGAAGGAAGTGTTACCGCTTTGCAAATTATTAAAAAATAAGAAATATTAATCCTTTCTTATTCCATTAAAAATTTTATTTTTGCGCCACAATAACCTAAAACTATGGCAACGTACAACAAACGCGGAGGCAAACCAAAAAGCAAAGCTGATAAAGAAAGTCAGTTAGAAGAAAACAGTACAACGGCAGAAGTATTCAACACGCTGGATCAAGGCGCGTCGCGTACGGAGGCTTGGGTTGAAAAAAACCAAAAGCCTATCTTAGGCTTTATTATAGTTGTGGCAGTTTGTGTTTTGGGATACTTCGCATACGATCAATATATTAAAGGCCCAAAAGAAACTGAAGCGATGAACGAAATGTTCCAAGCCCAGAGCTATTGGGAACAAGCATTGACCTCTCCTGCAAAAGATTCACTTTACAACCTTTCATTGCAAGGAGGCGAAGGAAAATACGGTTTTATCGATATTATTGATAATTACGGTGGAACTAACGCAGCCAATCTTGCGCATTACTATGCGGGAATGGCTTATTTGAATACCAACAAATATCAGGAGGCAATTGCACAGTTGGATAAATTCAGCAGTGATGATGATATTTTGGCACCTTTGGCAAAAGGAGCTATAGGTGATGCATTTGTACAATTAGGGCAGAACGAAGATGCTTTAAAATATTACGAAGAAGCTGCTACGATGCGAACCAATGATTTTACAACGCCACGTTTTCTATTGAAAGCTGGAATTGCCGCAATGTCTTTGAATAAAAATGACAAAGCGTTGGCGCACTTCAAAAAAATAGCAGACGAATATCCAAAATCAACAGAAGCTACTAAAGCCGAAATCTATACCGGCCGAGCTGAAGGAATGAAAAAATAAATGGCTACAGCAAATACAAATTTATCGGCTTACGATAAAAATACAATCCCAAACGCGAAGGACTTTCGGTTTGGGATTGTTGTTTCAGAATGGAACCAAAGTATTACTGAAGGAATGTTTCAAGGCGCTTTTGATGCGCTGAAAGATTGCGGAGCTATTAACGAAAACATAGTCCGTTGGAACGTTCCTGGCAGTTTTGAACTTATCTTCGGGTGTAAGCAAATGACACAAAGCTATGAAATGCTGGATGCCGTAATTGCCATCGGCAGCGTTATTCAAGGCGAAACAAAACACTTCGATTACGTGTGTGAGGCCGTTGCTCAAGGCATAAAAGACTTAAATGTTCACGGTAATATCCCCGTTATTTTCTGTGTTCTTACAGACAACAATATGCAACAATCCATAGACCGCAGCGGCGGTAAACATGGCAACAAGGGAACGGAAGCTGCAATTGCTGCAATAAAAATGGCGCAGTTGCGAAAAGATTCTAAATTTTAATTCAGTTTCAACCCACAACCCATAACTTACTGCCAACTGCAACTGAATACGGTACACTTCCTTGGTACGGTAATTGTTTAAAATGGCTTCGTAATTACTTTAGAAAACACACTATTTTAAGTAACTTTGAAGCACGACTATTATGGGACTAATAAGTAAAAGAAAAAACAAAAAGTACAGTTACCAACCGCGCCATTTTGAATCTGATGGTGAAAGTAGCCCTTTTTCAATGGGCCATAAATTTGATCAATTCAGAACTACTGTTGGTGACAACCAAGGATTAAAGGGGAAATTTAAAACGGCTTGGGCAGATTTAAGACAATCTTCCGATAAAACCGCAAACCGAAGGCTGATTGTTATTTTTGCGATACTTGTGCTTCTTTTCCTGTTTATTATTGAATTCGATTTATCTATTTTCTACGTATAAATTTTAATGGCAGACATTATTCAGTTATTACCGGATCACGTTGCAAACCAAATTGCAGCTGGGGAAGTTGTACAACGGCCCGCTTCGGTAGTTAAAGAATTGCTGGAAAATGCTATTGATGCCAAAGCAACCTCAATTACGCTTGTAATTAAAGACGCCGGAAAAACCCTCGTTCAAGTTACCGACAATGGAATGGGGATGAGCGTTACCGATGCACGGTTAAGCTTTGAGCGTCACGCTACTTCAAAAATAAAATCTGCTGAAGATCTTTTTAATCTGCATACAAAGGGTTTTCGTGGAGAAGCTTTGGCTTCAATTGCTGCAATTGCACATGTAGAGCTAAAAACCAAAACCGACCCTGATAACAATCGGGATGAAATTGGGACACACCTAACCATTGAAGGCAGCAAAGTAATTTCACAAGATCCTGCCGTAGTTCCAAAAGGAACGACCATTTCAGTAAAAAATCTTTTTTACAATATTCCCGCTCGAAGAAATTTTCTAAAAAGCAATCCCGTGGAAACGCGGCATATTATTGACGAATTTCACAGAGTGGCTTTAGCACATCCAAGTGTCGCTTTTCAAATGCTTCACAATGGCAGTGATGTTTTTAATCTGCCGTCATCAAATTTGCGACAACGGATTGTAAATATCTTCGGAAGTAAAACCAATGAAAAACTGGTTCCCGTGAGCGAGGAAACCGAGATTTTAAAGATTGAAGGTTTTGTTCTAAAACCCGAATTTGGAAAAAAGAGCAGGGGAGAGCAATTCTTTTTTGTGAATGATCGATTCATTAAAAGTCCGTATTTGCACCACGCAGTGGCTTCCGCCTATGAAGGATTGATGAAAAACGACATTCATCCTGGATATTTCCTCTTTTTGGAAGTAGATCCACATTCCATAGATATCAACATCCATCCAACAAAAACCGAAATAAAATTTGACGACGAACATTCCATATATGCAATGCTTCGCGCAACGGTAAAGCACAGTTTAGGTCAATTTAACATTGCTCCAGTACTCGATTTTGAAAGAGATAAGGGTTTTGACACACCTTATGAATATAGCAAAAAATCGCCAACAGCGCCTTCAATTGATGTAGATAGGGATTTTAATCCATTTAAAGAAAAACCTAAACAGGGAAATATAAATTTTCCTTTTAAACGTGACCTTTCGACAGGCTCAGGGCAGGCCGGTTCTTGGGAATCATTATATGTGGGCTTGAAAGATGATACTACTGCAGTTTCTGGCTTGGATGATATTGAATTTGAAAGTGAGGAAGTAACTGGAAGTTTGTTTGAAAACTCAAAAGCCGAAACTGGACAGATAACGTTTCAACTTCAGAATAAATATATAGTAAGTCCTTTGAAAAGCGGTATGATGATCGTTCATCAAAATTTGGCGCACCAACGTATTCTTTATGAAGAACTACTAAAAAACATTACTGTAAAAGAAGCTGTTAGCCAGCAATTACTATTTCCTCTTCAATTGCATTTTTCAAAGCCCGATATAGAAATTATTGAAAAGATACGTGAGCAATTGGAGCATACGGGTTTTATTTTTTCAGAATTAAAAGACGAAACTATCGAGATTAGCGGAATTCCAATGCTGATACTAGAAAGCCATGTTGTAAATTTGCTCAGCCAATTGGTGCACGATATAAAAGAAGAAGTGCCTGATAGTGGTTTTAGCCAGAATGATATGCTTGCGAAATCTATGGCCGCAAGCATGGCAATAAAAACGGGGGTTTCATTGAACAAAGAAGAACGAGAGCATTTAATTAACCAACTTTTTGCCTGTAAAGAGCCAAGCGTGAGCCCGACCAACAAACTGGTTTTTACTACAGTGGATTCGAGTGATCTCGATAAAAAATTTATTTAAATGGGAAGAATAACCGATACCGTAAAATTTCTTTTAATACTGAATGTGATCTTTTATATTGGATCATTTATCATCGGGGACTTATCGATCAAGTTGTTTGCACTTTATTATTTTGAAAACCCTAATTTTCAATATTGGCAGCCTATCACGCATATGTTTATGCACGATCCTTCCTCTATATTCCATATCCTTTTTAATATGTATGCGCTATGGGCTTTTGGTTCGCCATTGGAAATGCGTTGGGGACAAAAAAAGTTCCTTTTCTTTTACTTTTCGGCAGGTCTAGGTGCAGCTTTAATACATACTTTGGTAAATTACTTTCACATTCAAAGTGTAATGGACTCATTGATAGCAGGAGGATGGAGTGAAGGTGAAATAATGAGTTATCTATCTGGTGGAAATGGCGGAAGTCAAGCTGTTTTAGAGACCGTTTCCATGGAAAGCATACAATCTATGGCTCAATCGTATAATGGAGTAGCCTTAGGTGCTTCTGGTGCTGTTTATGGAATATTGGTGGCCTTTGGAATTATGTTTCCTAATATTGAATTAATGCTTATTTTTCTCCCTATCCCAATCAAAGCGAAATATTTTATTCCAGGAATTATATTAATGGATTTAATTTTTGGAATTACCGGAACACCAACCGGTATTGCCCATTGGGCTCACGTTGGGGGCGCGCTTTTCGGCTTTATTATGGCTTGGTACTGGAAAAAGAATAGTTTTGATAACCACCGCTGGAATTAACTATGGCAACTACAAACTTTGCATATCAATATAAAATGGCCAGTGTTTTGGTCAAGCTCATTGTAATCAATGCGGCGGCGTATTTGGTAGTTAGGCTGGGTTCTTTCTTTATGGGCACCAATCAGTATTCCTTTTCCCGATGGTTTGTTTTGAGCGATGATTTTGATACACTTTTATTCCGTCCGTGGACTTTGTTCACCTATGGTTTTCTGCATTTTGGTTTTTTCCACATACTGTTCAATATGCTATGGCTTTATTGGTTTGGGCAGTTTGTTTTAAATCTTTTCACTGGTAAAAGGTTGTTGACGGTTTATTTGCTGGGTGCGCTTTTTGGAGGTTTGCTTTTTGTTTTGGCCTATAACCTTTTTCCCGTTTTTGCTCAGAGTCGGGGTTATTTGATTGGCGCTTCAGGAGCCGTAACCGCTATCATGATTTTTATAGCAACCTATACGCCAAATACGGAAGTTCGTATTTTTACCTTCACAGTAAAACTTTGGCATATTGCCCTTTTTCTTTTTCTTTTTGATTTGGTGCGTATTCCAACTTCGGGGAATGCTGGGGGATTAATGGCGCACGTGGGAGGTGCGTTATTCGGGTTTGTTTACGCAACACAACTTGCCAAAGGAAATGACATCGGCATATGGTTTGAAAATTTTCTGGACTGGATTGCAAATCTTTTCACACCCCAAAAGAAAAGGCCTTTCAAAAAAGTGCACCGTACAACACAACCTACTGCAAAGCGTTCTAAGCCAAAGGAATCAAAATCTGAACACCAAAAAAAGGTGGATGTCATTCTTGATAAAATAGGTAAAAGCGGCTACGAGAGTCTTACCAAAGAAGAAAAGGACTTTTTGTTCAAAGCAGGAAAAGAAGATTAGGCCAATGAGGAAATTTCTCAACAAACTGATTTACTGGGGCAATCTGCTTGCGGCTTTTCTATTGCTTATTTCTTTCATTCTGCCCCATTTGCCCCCTAAAAACTTTCCCACAATTTCATTGCTAAGTTTGGTGGTTTCGTTACTTATAATTTTGAATATTCTTTTCGCTATTTATTGGGCAGTGCAATTGCGGCGTCGGTTTTTTATTTCCTTTACCGTGCTTTTTATTTCCTATTTTTATTTCAATGTTTTTTATGAAGTTTCTTCTGAAAGCGATGCTTCACAATACAAAAACACACTTAATGTACTTTCTTATAACGTTCGGTTGTTCAATGCCTATGAAAAAAAACCAGATAAGGATGCTCAAAAAATAATTTCAGAAATACTTAGCGGGGAAAAACCAGATGTGGTTTGTGTTCAGGAATATTACAAGCCCAACAAAATTGATTTTTCGGCCTATCCATATCAGTATATTCATTTTAGCTCGGAAAAAGCAAAACTAGGCCACGCTATTTTTTCAAAATTTCCCTTGATAAATACAGGAGCTTTTGATTTTGAAAATACTTACAACAATACACTTTATGCCGATGTTTTGAAAGGAACAGACACCCTTCGTATTTACAGTGTACATTTGCAGTCGCTCGGTATTATTCCACGCGTGAGTTTTTTACAGGAAAGCGACAACGAAAAACTTAGAAAGCGCGTTTCTAATGCTTTTGAGAAACAGCAAAGTCAAATAGCGGCTATTCTGGAACACAAGCAAAAAACATCACATCCTGTAATTATTTGTGGCGATTTCAACAACACACCTTTTTCATACAGCTACCGAAAACTGAAAGACGGTATGCAGGACGCTTTTCGTGAACGCGGCAACGGATTGGGAACTACTTTTAAGTTTGAAGAATACCCGATGCGGATAGATTATATTTTTGCTTCAAAAGGATTGGATATCGTTTCTTTCGACACAATGAAGAAGACTTTTTCGGATCACTATGCCGTGCGGGCTACCGTGGGCTGGTGATTCTAATTTAAAGTTCAAAATTCAAGGTTTCAAAATGATCTTTTGATTCTCTAAATATTGAAGTGAATTCGGACCTTCATTAAACAACAAATCCAATACAGAAAGATTCGGCAAAAAGGGATGGTTTGCTTGGTGGACTTGTGTGTATAGTTCTGGCTGAAAATCTGACTTTCTTTTTGCATCAATTAAAATACGGAGATCTGTTATTTCGGGATTCTTTTCAAAAGAAGTGGTTTTTAAAACTTCAACTTCAATCCCGATCAATTCGCACAGTAAATCAAATATTTTGAGGTTATGCGCCATTAAACCTTCAACGGGTTCGGTGAAAAGATGCTTCAAATCGTCCTCATAATATTCAAAAAATGGAGAGGTGCGATAGGCACTCTGCAAACTTTTCCAATGCTGCTCCTGCCACGGAAAATCATTTTCAACATGAACCTCCTTCGTTTTTTGGCGTTTTCCAGTTTTGCTGTGTTTAATAGGAATGTTTAAAAGCAGCTTTCCATTGCTGTGCGCAATAAACGTACGGTTGCGGAATGTTTGTTTTTGGTAATTATCCTCAGCTTCAAAAACCACTTTTTCGGCCTGAGCCACCGCAGCCATTTGGGCAATGGACGGAAAATAGGAGGGATGCAGCAGGATTGTTTTCATTTGGATATTAAAGACTTCAAAAATAGAAAAGAAAACGAAATCGAAAACGAAATCGAAGACGAAATTGTATCCCTTTGAAGGGGACTGGGGAGATGTTTAAAACTTGAAACCTGAAACTTGAAACCTGCTGCCGTTTTCGCTACCTTTGTATAAACCTTTAAAATATGCTTATAATTGGCATCGCCGGCGGCACCGGCAGTGGGAAAACGACTGTTGTAGATCAAATTGTAGAAGAGCTTCCAGAGGATGAAGTGTGCGTTATTTCTCAGGATTCCTATTATCACGACACTAGCCATTTGTCTTTTGAGGAACGTACAAAAATAAATTTTGACCATCCAAAGGCAATTGATTTTGATTTACTGGTAAGCCATTTAAAGGAACTTCGGAAAGGAAATCCTTTTGAACAACCCGTATATTCTTTCGTAGAGCATAATAGAACTGGAGAAACAATTACTACCTTCCCAAAAAAGGTTATTATTGTTGAAGGAATTTTAATCTTGGCACATCCCGATATTCGTGAAATGTTCGACATCAAAATATTCGTGCATGCCGACAGCGATGAACGCCTGATACGCAGATTGAAACGTGACATAGCCACACGTGGCCGCGATTTGGAAGAAGTTTTAAACCGCTACCAAACCACGTTAAAACCGATGCACCAACAATTCATTGAGCCAACAAAGGAATTTGCAGACATAATTATTCCTACCAACAGATACAACACCGTAGCAGTGAACGTAATTAGAAGTATTATTAACCAAAAATTAAGCTATACCGAATCGTGAAGTTTTCAGATATAAAAAAGAACAAATGGGTCAGGTTTATAAGCAATAAATATGTGCTTATCCTTATCCTTTTTATTGTTTGGATGACTTTTTTTGATGCGAATTCCTATTTTATACATCAAGAATTAAACAACGATATAAACGCTTTAGAAGATAATGCAGAGTTTTACCAGAAGGAAATTGATCACGACAAAACCTTTATAAAAAAAATGGAGGACAGCAACGAAATGGAGAAATTCGCCCGTGAAAAGTATTACTTGAAAAAGGAAAACGAGGATATTTATATAATTGAAAATGAAGACAGCATCAAAAAAGAAGAAAAACGATGAGTAAATTTCTATTTGAGGATTTTGATGAAGTTTCCGCAAAACAGTGGAAGCAACAGATACAATTTGATTTAAAAGGGGCCGACTATAATGAAACTTTGGTTTGGAAAAGTCCCGAGGGTGTGAACGTAAAGCCGTTCTATCACCAAGACGATTTTAAGCAAGATTTTCAACCCATTCCCGGGCAGCCAAAAACTTGGAAAATTGCCCAAGAAATATTTGTTGATGATGAAAAGATAGCTAATAATATTGCTTTGGATGCTTTAAACCGAGGTGCAGAGGCGATAATTTTTACCGCCGCCGAAGATTTTGATCCACGAACAGTTTTTAAGGATTTCTCTTATGAAACGGCTTCAATTTATTTTAACCTAACCTTCCTTTCCGAAGCATTTTACAGCAAACTCATCAAATTTTTTTCGCAAAAAAATGCTACTGTTTATTACAATATAGATTTAATAGGAAACCTGGCCCGAACTGGTAATTGGTTTCATAATTTGAAAAAGGACCACGACCTTCTGGACACTATTTTTCAGAAACATGATTCAGAAAACCTTCTTTCGGTAGATACAACATTATATCAAAACGCAGGTGCTAACATAGTTCAGCAACTGGCATACGCTTTGGCTCAAGCCAATGAATATTTAAACCACGTATGTCACCCTGAGCTTGTCGAAGGGCTTCCGAAGCAGGATTTTAAAATAACATTTCAACTTGCCACTGGTTCAAATTACTTCTTCGAAATAGCAAAAACCCGAGCGCTTAGAAAACTATACGCAACACTGGCAAATGAATATGGAACAAATGAAACCTGCCACATCATCGCCACGCCTTCCAAGCGGAACAAAACCATATTCGATTATAACGTAAATATGCTACGTAGCACCACCGAATGTATGAGTGCCGTATTGGGTGGAGCAGACACAGTTTGCAATATGCCTTATGATGAATTGTACCATAAAAGCAATGAATTCGGCGAACGCATTGCCCGTAACCAATTACTTGTCTTAAAATATGAAAGTTATTTTGATACTGTAAGCAATCCTGCGGACGGCACCTATTATATTGAAAGTTTAACGGATGAACTTGCCGAAAAAGCACTTCAGCTTTTCAAAGAAATAGAAAAAGGCGGCGGTTTTCTTCAGCAATTAAAAGAAGGGACCATCCAAAAGAAAATTAAGGAAAGCGATGAAAAAGAACAACAACTTTTTGACAGCGGCGAACTGAAACTTTTGGGCACTAATTATCACCCCAATAAAAACGACAGGATGAAAGACGATTTGGAGCTTTTCCCTTTCGTAAAACGCAACCCAGTCAAAACTCTTATCGTTCCTATTATTGAAAAAAGATTAGCAGAAATCACTGAGCAAGAACGTTTAAAGCAAGAATCATGAACAATGGAGTATTAGGAACCGTTTTAGGGATCATCTTTATCATCTTGGGCTTAGCGATACTCGTCCGTTATAAAAAACTGACATCACACAAATATTTCCAAATCCTTATTGTAACCATAGCAATAATGTTGCTTTGCTTTGGACTTTATATGGGTTGGAGAAGCATTACACTTTATGGATAGAAAGAATTTACAACATATCGAATTGAAGACGGAAACTTCCGATGGTCAACTTGAGCCTATCGGCGGGTTGCAACCAGCAACTAACAACCAGCAACCAGCAACTACTATTACCGCCGAAGAAATAGAAATAAAAAAGCAATACACTGCTGAAGACCTCAAAAGCCTTCACCACCTAAACTTCGTTGCAGGTATTGCGCCCAACCTTCGCGGACCCTATTCAACAATGTACGTCCGTCGCCCGTGGACCATTCGTCAATACGCAGGTTTTTCAACAGCCGAAGATAGCAATGCTTTCTACCGAAGAAATCTAGCCGCCGGCCAAAAAGGACTTTCCGTAGCATTCGATCTCGCCACACACCGTGGTTACGATAGCGACCACGAAAGGGTAGAAGGTGACGTAGGGAAAGCAGGCGTAGCCATAGACAGCGTAGAGGATATGAAAATCCTCTTCGACCAAATTCCATTGGATAAGATGAGCGTCTCCATGACAATGAACGGCGCTGTGCTTCCCATTATGGCTTTCTATATAGTTGCCGCCGAAGAACAGGGCGTTTTGCCAAAAGATTTGGAGGGAACCATCCAAAATGATATTCTTAAGGAATTTATGGTGCGGAACACATATATCTATCCGCCCAAGGAATCGATGAAGATTGTAAGCGATATTTTTGAATATGCTTCTAAAAATATGCCCAAGTTCAATAGCATCTCCATTTCCGGCTACCATATGCAGGAAGCAGGAGCCACGGCAGATATTGAACTCGCCTATACCTTGGCAGATGGTTTGGAATACATCCGCACCGGAATAAAAGCGGGAATGGACATAGATACCTTCGCCCCACGACTTTCCTTCTTTTGGGGGATTGGGATGAACCACTTTATGGAAATCGCAAAAATGCGAGCCGCCAGAATGTTGTGGGCAAAAATTGTAAAACAATTCAACCCAAAAAGCGAAAAATCCCTTGCCTTAAGAACCCACTGCCAAACCAGTGGTTGGAGTCTAACTGAGCAAGACCCATTTAACAACGTAGCGCGAACAGTTATAGAAGCCACCGCAGCAGTTTTCGGTGGCACACAATCCTTGCACACAAACGCTTTGGACGAAGCCATCGCGCTTCCAACAGATTTCTCCGCACGTATCGCAAGAAACACCCAGATTTTCCTGCAAGCCGAAACCCAGATTACCAAAACGGTAGATCCGTGGGCGGGAAGTTATTACATAGAAAACCTTACCAACGAAATCGCCAACAAAGCTTGGGCCTTAATAGAGGAAGTAGAAGAACTTGGCGGAATGACCAAAGCCATTGAGGCTGGCATCCCCAAACTGCGCATAGAGGAGGCCTCTGCGCGTAAGCAGGCACGTATTGATAGCGGGCAGGACATCATTGTGGGCGTAAACAAATACCGCCTCGACAAAGAAGACCCGCTGCAAATCTTGGATGTGGACAACCAAATGGTCCGCACCTCACAGATTGAAAGGCTCAACCATATAAAAGCCACGCGCGATACCAAAAAGGTAGAAAAAGCCCTTGCAGATATTACCGAATGTGCAAAGACAGGTCAGGGAAATTTACTAGCTTTAGCCGTAGAAGCTGCCCGCCACAGGGCAACCCTGGGCGAAATCTCTTCTGCAATGGAAAAGGAATTCGGTAGGTATAAAGCACAAATTAGATCTTTTAGCGGCGTGTACAGTAAAGAGATGAAAAAAGACGAAAGCTTTGAAAAAGCAAGACAAATGGCAGACCAGTTCGCAGAGCTGGAAGGTCGCCGTCCACGTATTATGATTGCCAAAATGGGGCAGGATGGGCACGACCGCGGCGCTAAAGTAGTAGCAACTGGCTATGCCGATGTAGGTTTTGATGTAGACATTGGCCCCTTGTTCCAAACGCCCGCCGAAGCCGCTAAACAGGCTGTGGAAAACGATGTACACATCCTCGGCGTTTCCTCCCTTGCCGCAGGCCACAAAACCCTAGTGCCACAAGTTATAGAAGCCCTAAAAAAGTACGGCCGCGAAGATATTATGGTCATCGTGGGCGGAGTGATACCACACCAAGATTACCAATACCTTTTTGATGCTGGAGCAGTGGCCGTTTATGGACCGGGCACTCGGATTAGCGATGCTGCTATTGAGATGTTGGGGGTTTTGATTGAGGGGGTGGAGTGATTTAATTGTAGATATGAAAGAAGTTAACCTAAATCCTTTATCATATTGTAGTATTCCTATTAATATGTTTTTTAATGAAACAAATCAAAATTTAGGTTCTGCGACTGCTTTTGTATATGAATACAAAGAGAAATTTTATTTAATTACAAATTTGCATAATGTTACAGGAATAGATCCAATTAAAAATGGTCCAATTGGGAATCATGGAGGAATTCCAGATATTCTACATTTTACACTTTTAGTTCGTCAAAGACCACATATTGAATGGGGACATTTTAAAATTGATTTGTATGATAATAATAAAGCTAAATGGTTTATACATCCCATTTTTAAAGAAAGGGTAGATGTAGTTGCAATTGAATTAGATTATTCTGAAAATTTTAATGGAATTTTCAAACCGATTAATAAAATTCAATTTGATAATTTTAAATTAGAAGTCTCTGATGATGTTTTCATCTTAGGTTTTCCGTATTCATTGAGAGGAGGAGGTCACTTTCCTATATGGAAAAGAGGAAGTGTTGCTACTGAACCTGATTTAGATTATGATGGACTTCCGAAATTTTTTATTGATACCGCAAGTAGAACTGGTATGTCAGGTTCTCCTGTAATTTTTAAAAGAAATGGCATTCATGGTGCTTATAATGGGCAACTTCAATCTGATAGTTTAATTGGAGAAATACAGGGGTTTGTAGGTATCTATTCCGGAAGAATAGTTGGTAAATCTAATTTGGATGCTCAATTAGGTATTGTTTGGAGAAAAGAAGTAATTGAAGAAATAATAGAAGGAAATTTAAGAGACAGCAGAAATTTTTTATGAATACCACGCTAGCGCACATTTGCAACGTGTGCCCACCAATTAATTTTTTAAATGACCAAACCAGACCACTCAAAAACAATTAACCAATTAATATTTATTGCATTATTGGTTGTGTGCAGTGCTTTTGGTCTTTTTATCATATTAAATTGGAAATACATTTCAAATCCTTTCTTAATTCCAAATTATAGAGGTAATTCAATATTTGAATATCAAGAAGATTTGGCAAAATTTAGGTATTGGGGTTTTTTCTATCCGTGGAATGTTTTAGGTTTTCTAATTTATCTTCAAACCTTTATGGTTACCTATTTTTTGATAAAGAAAAATTTAAACTTTTCAACACTTCAATGGATTATAATAATATTCAGTCTTATTTTTATATATACATCCCCTGAAATACTAGATTTTCTATCAAACACAATAGGTTTTAATCCTTACAATTATATTGATTTAAACCTTCATCGTACTATTTCAAATGTTTTGATGATATTAGTTGTAATCTTGTTCTTCGTGTCCATTTGGATGATTTTCTTGAAATCTTTTAGACATTATAGAAAATTTCTGGCTATAACGTTGTTTACGGCAATAATGAATATCATCTTCATCTTTGCTTTTATGGAACTGTTTTTTGATTAATTAACTACAAACCAATAAACCATGGACAAATAAGAAATATTTAAATAATTGTTAGCAACACAGCAGAGGTATTGCCAGACATAGAAGCACAAAACATTGCATTAGGCGATCGCCTTGTGGATTGGGCAGAAAATTCTATAGACCGAGCAGAAATCGTAATGATGACTTTAGAGTCATTATCCCTAAACATCCCAATGGTGGAGCTTGCATCAGCAAGTACTTTTGGAGATTTAGTAGATAGAATTCGTGTACATATATAAGCCCGCATTGGCGCGTGCGTCCCACTCATGACCAATCACGTCTCACGCCTCCCGATTCCCTATCTTTGCCCCAAAATATCTTGAATGCTCCAAACCCTAGTACATTACACGCTGCATTTGCTGGTTCCCGGCCTTATCGCCTTTATTTTTTTTAGAAACCAATGGAAAAAAGCGTGGCTAATTATGCTGGCAACTATGTTAATAGATGTAGATCACCTTTTTGCCACGCCAATCTTTGAACCAGGTCGTTGCAGCATCAACTTTCATCCACTGCACACCTATTGGGCCATGGCAGTGTATGTAGTGTTGTTATTTTTCAAAAAGACAAGAATAATCGCGGTAGGACTATTGTTCCATATGTTCACAGACTTCATAGATTGCCAATGGTAAACCGAAAATTCCCCCCTTTGAAGGGGGCTAGGGGGATGTTAGCTAACTCCTATCGATGATGATAGGGTTCATTCCGAAGAATTGTATATCCCCTATAAAGTTGTTCAATAAAGAAAAGTCGAACCATTTGGTGTGAAAAGGTCATAGAAGAAAGCGAAACCTTTCCGTTGGCGCGTGCATAAACTGCTTCACTAAATCCGTATGGTCCACCAATCACAAAGATGAGGTTCTTCAATCCACTGTTCATTTTCTTTTGAAGAAACTCTGCAAACCCTTCCGAAGTAAACGTTTTTCCTTTTTCATCCAGCAGAATTAACACATCGGCAGTATTGGTACGTTTCAATATTTCTTCGCCTTCTGCTTGCTTTTGAAGTGCCTCAGACAAGCTTTTGGCATTCTTAACATCAGGAATCACCTCCAGTTCAAAAGGAATATAAAACCCCAACCGCTTGGTATAGTCATCCATCAAGCTTTGCAGTTGGTTGTTGTCTGTTTTGCCAATGGCGAGTAGCGTTATTTTCATTGAAAACTTTTAAAGAATCAAAAATACGAAGATATAAATACCGATTAGCTAACTATAGCTATATTAAAAGATAAATTCAGTATCTTATTTAGGATAATTTATTGATGATTTTTGTTTATCAATCTTGTTTTAAAAAAAAAAATAAAAAAATAATCTTTTTTTGGTTAAAAAACATCCTATAAAGGTGGGTTAAACGTTAATAATATGTATTATGTCGAAAATATTGTTTCTTTTTTTTTTCGTATTTATAAACCTACTATATTTATTACTCCTTAAAATTTTTCTCCCCAAATATATTTAGGTAAAAATAATCTATTACTAGATAGAAGATCCCAAATTCTACCCTAAAACATGTTGATTTCATGTAAATTTTAAATGAACGTACCAAATTATGTAAGTGTATTTAAACCACGACATAAATAAAGGTATTATGAAAACAAATTACCCAACCCGTTCCGTTAGAACTGCGTTTATCAATTCTCTATGCCGGGAATCAAAAACGAGTTTAACGACAAGACTTTTGAGATGCATTACTCCATTTTTTGTAGTAATGCTTTTTTTATTAAACACGAACAATGTTAGTGCCCAATGTACAGAACCTAGCTGTTTACCTAATACTCCAGCTCAAGGGGCCAACGGACCTGATCCGTGCGCGGCAAAGTTATACTGTTCTAATAGTGGAGCCGTACAAACTGGATTAATTGGCTGTACGCATGCTGCAGACACTGATGGTTGCGGAATAAGCGCCAATGCAGATCATTCTGCAGTGAGCCAGTATGCGGATGCATCACCGGCGACAGAAGCCCTATTTGCAGGTAGTGCCTGTAATACTGAGGCCTACTTACAATGGATTGTATTTGCTACACCTCCTACGGTGTTAGGTACTAAGATCCAGGGGGTAGGAGCCGTCGATTCTTGGCATTTGTTCCACGCGGGCAGTGTACGTATCGACCCTACAGGGGAATGCGGAAGCGCCGATCCAACGGCAACATGGTATGACGCGGCATGTCCTTACGATTATCCAACAGTAGAAGCTGCGCTGACCGATCCGGCTCGATGTACAAGTTTTGATGCTAGTGATCTTGTTATATGTAGTGATGCCAATCAGTACGAAGCTTGGCAAAATCCAAATGCAGACATTGACTTCGATGTCTTTAATATTTATTATATCGCTTTATTTTGGGATACTCCTACTAATGGTTCATTGAACTTTAAGGTTAAGGAGTGCGAATTAGGAATACCTTGCCCAGATCTTACGGTTAGCTGTCCTGCTGATAATACTCAGCCATCTTGCCAAACACAAGCTCAGATTAACACTGCCTTTGATACTTGGAAAGCACAGTTTACCTATAATGGTGGTAACGACCCCGTTGTAGAAGTGTATTTAGTAAATGGAACACCTATAAATATAAACACCTTACAAGCACCAGACCGTTGTGGGGGTTCTATTACAGTAACATATAACGTTTCTGATGATTGTAATCCAACACCACAAACGGATAGCTGTTCGAGTACGTTTACTGTGCTTACGGATGATGAAAACCCTACTGGATCGAATCCTGACCCTATAACTGTTGAATGTTTATCAAATGTTCCGGCTCCAGATGTTACTGTTGTTGACGATGAAGCTGATAATTGTAATAATCCAACAGTAACACATCAAGGAGATCAATCTGACAATGATCCTTGTGAACCAACCATTACCAGAACCTATAGAATATCAGATGATTGTGGTAACTTTATTGATGTAACTCAAATTATCACTATCGAGTACGAAGGCTTCCCAGCGATACCTGGAACTTCAGATACGGTTGCGTGTTATGCCGATATTATCTTGCCAACGCCACCGGCTGTGACGGATAATTGTGGTGTTTCACTTGATCCAACAGGTCCTGTAGAGTCTACAGTACCATCATGCGAGGGAGATATTACTTACACATGGACATATACAGATTG
>JAGXGE010000036.1 GCA_024637015.1 Aequorivita sp.
CAGCGATACCTGGAACTTCAGATACGGTTGCTTGTTATGCCGATATTATCTTGCCAACGCCACCGGCTGTGACGGATAATTGTGGTGTTTCACTTGATCCAACAGGTCCTGTAGAGTCTACAGTACCATCATGTGAGGGAGATATTACTTACACATGGACATATACAGATTGCGAAGGTAATTCACAGGATTATGTTCATACGGTAACCATTGAGTACGAAGGTTTCCAAATGCCAGCAGATGTTTCGGTAGATGTTCAATGCCCAGAAGATACAGATGTAATTCCAACTCCACCTGTTGTAAATGATAATTGCGGCAATCCAATCACACCCACAGGACCAGTTGTTGTTACAACACCAGATCCTATTATATGCATCGGAACAGTTACATATACTTGGAACTATGAAGATTGTGAAGGCAACAATCACGATTGGGTATACACTTATAATGTTGAGGATACAATTGATCCAGAAATCATCAATCTTCCGGTGGTAGATCCATTGTGCAATGATAACTTCCCAACAGAATTGTTTGCAGACTGGACTGATAATTGTGCTGCAGGAGGAACAGGAATTTCTTCCGGACCTCCAGTAATTACAAATTTTGAGTGTCATCAAGAAGCGGTTTACACCTTCTATGTTGAGGATAACTGTATGAATTCTGACACTGAAACTGTAACAGTAATTAGAGAGTTTGATCAATTCACAAATTGTGAAACAGCATTTGCCAGATTAAGTCCAGACAACCCACCGTCTCAGTGCTTCATAGATGATCCTGACTATACTTTTAATCGTTGGGGATGGACCAATTATATTGCTGAGGCAGGAACTTATGAAATGGAACTTTGGGCAGGAGCTGCACATTGTGATACCTCAAGAGGAGATTTTGTAGGTACCGTTACAGTTACTTATAGTGGTGGACTTGTAGATGTAGAATATAACATATTACCAGGTTATTCAATGAGTGAAGCTCATGTGAATATTGGTTGTGATAAATATCCTACGAAACCAAATGGACAAGTTACTGTTGCTCCTGGGCAATATAACTTCAATTTAGGTGAGCTAGACCACGTTAACAATTATACATTGGAAGATGTAGAAGTTGACGGACCATTCTGGATAATTGCTCATGCTGTTACCTGTGAGGTTGTTTGCAGATGTTCAGTTTCTTCAGATGAAGGTGGATCACAAACTTCAACCTTAGATCCTATAGATTGTACGTCTGGTGCTAATGTAGCAGATAACGATCCGTTTAAATACATATTGGATTTTGATGTTTATCCAGTTCCTTTTAACAGTGAGTTTTATGTTAAATATAATTTTGAGTACGATACTGATGTAACCATAGAAATATATAACGTTAAAGGTATTTTAGTCGAAAAGGTTATTAATAACAGTTATGTTCAAGGAACTAATGCTATAAATAAAATTGATTTAAATGGAAAAATAAGCAATGAAGTATTGTTTATTAAACTTAGTACCTCAAAAGGCTTAGGTATTAAGAAAATAGTAGCAGCTAATTATTTTGGAAATAAATAATTAAATTCAGATTAATTTTAATAAAAGCGGCTAAATTTTTAGCCGCTTTTTTAATATAAAATACTAGGATATACTTAACCACTTTTAGGATGAAACATCAACTTCAAACTTTTTAAAGTATTTTAGCTGAAATTTCCTTGCTATGATTTCAGAAAAACAATTCAACAAAGAAATAGATATCATCATCGCCAACGCCATTCGGGAAGATGTGGGCGATGGCGATTTCAGTTCGTTGGCCTGCATCCCTGAGGATGCAAGAGGTTCCGCAAAACTTTTGGTAAAGGACGAAGGCATCATAGCTGGAGTAGAATTCGCCCGCCAAGTTTTTGACTATGTTGATCCAGGCTTGGAGCTGGATATTAAAATTGAAGACGGTAACCCCGTAAAGTATGGTGATGTGTGTTTTTATGTTTCGGGCCTTTCGCAATCAATCTTAAAATCAGAAAGATTAGTTTTAAACGCGATGCAGCGCATGAGCGCCATTGCAACCAAAACCAATGAATATGTGAAATTACTGGAGGGGACCAACACACAAATCCTCGATACTCGTAAAACAACTCCAGGGATTCGTGCTTTAGAAAAATGGGCCGTAAAGATTGGAGGTGGGGAGAATCACCGTTTTGCACTTTATGATATGGTTATGTTGAAAGACAACCACATAGATTTCTGCGGTGGAATAACAAAAGCGATTGAAAAAACAAAAAGTTATTTGAAAAACCATCACCTTGACCTAAAAATAATCGTGGAAGCCAGAAACCTTGTTGAAATTGAAGAAATCCTGAAAAATGAAGGCGTTTATCGAATATTGATAGACAACTTCAATTATGAAGACACACGCAAAGCTGTAAAGCTAATAAACGGAAAATGCCTTACAGAGTCCAGTGGCGGTATTACCTTGGAAACCGCTAGAAAATATGCTGAGTGTGGTGTAGATTTCATTTCAAGCGGCGCTTTGACGCATTCGGTTTACAATATGGACCTAAGTTTAAAAGCCATTAAATGAGCGAAGAAGAGGAAAAGGAGATAAACATTCCCGTTGTTCGGGATTTGGTAAAGATCAGCAAAAGAATAAAACTTCCTGGGCTCGGCGAGTTTTCACTCTATAATTTGTTTGATGTTTACGGAACAGGAATATTAAAAGGTTCTTTTTCGCCACGCGCGAGTTCTATTGCTTACAGTTTTTTTCTCGCCCTGTTTCCTTTCTTACTGTTATTACTAAACCTAATTCCATATATTCCAATAGAAGGTTTCCAAACACGATTCCTTATATTTTTTGAAGCTCTGTTACCCGCACAAACTACACAATTTTTTTACCCAATTATTGCGGATATTGCCGTAAACCCTAGAGCTGGTTTAATATCGTTTGTGTTTTTTCTCTCAATCTTTTTATCGGCCAATGGTGTAAATGCCATTTTCAGTGCTTTTGAATATTCTTATCATGTAAACATCAATCGTAGTTTTTTCAGACAGTATCTGGTTGCTTTGGTTATTTCCATTTTCTTGGCATTGTTGTTGTTAACTACTGTGGGGGTCATCCTTTACGGCGAATATATTATTCACGACCTTCAGTCCAGAGCCTATATAGAAAATGATGTTTTCTGGATTCAGTTCTTTCAATTTCTTGTTTTTGTAATCATGATTTATGTAGTGATAGCAACCCTTTATTATTTTGGTACTAAAGAAGGAAGGTCTTCCAGCTTTTTTTCAATTGGAGGAGTGACTACTACAGTCTTGTTTATGCTTACCACTTATTTTTTTGGTGTCTACATGAACAACTTTTCAAATTATAACGAGTTATATGGTTCCATTGGTGCACTTTTAATTCTGATGTTATATATTTGGATAAATGCAAACCTATTGCTGCTGGGTTTTGAATTGAACATATCATTAAAGCGGCTAAAAGAAAAAATATAACACTAAACCTAAATTTTTTAAACTATGAAAAAAATACTTTTAACTATCTCCCTTGTTGCTCTTACCGTTATGACGGCCGTGGCACAGGATGTAACCGGAAAATGGAAAACCATTGACGATGAAACAGGCGAGGCAAAATCTATTGTTGAAATTTACAAGCAAGACGGAAAAGTTTACGGTAAAATAGTAGAGATTCTTAATCCTGCCAAAAAGAATGCCACTTGTGTTGAATGTCCGGGCTCAGATAAAGGAAAACCTATTTTAGGATTGGTAATTATTAAAGGCCTTGAAAAAGATGGTGATGAATACAACGACGGTACCATTTTGGACCCAAACAACGGAAAGGTTTATAAATGCTACATCGAACTTGATGGCGCTGATAAACTGGACGTACGCGGTTATATAGGTTTCTCCCTTTTAGGTAGAACACAAACTTGGAGTCGCGTTAATTAAAAAATATTAAAAGTACTATCTTTAAGCCACCACTTTTGGTGGCTTTTTTTATTCACAAAACAGGTAACCCAATAAATATTCCAGAGTGTATTTTATAGACGTCATTCTTCCTATTCCATTAAAGCAAGCATTCACTTACAGTGTAAACAAAGACGAGGCAGCTTTTTTAAAACAAGGTATGCGGGTGGCAATTCCCTTCGGAAAATCTAAAGTTTATACAGGTATTGTTTATCAAGTGCACGACCAACCACCAGTAGGCTATGAAACAAAGTCTATCGATCATATTCTTGATGATGAGCCAATCATCACAGCGGTCCAATTAAAGCATTGGGAATGGTTGGCTAAATATTACATGTGCTCTTTGGGGGAAGTAATAAAAGCTGCACTGCCCAGCGCATTTCTGCTTGAAAGTGAAACCATTATCAAGCTTTCTTCCCGAAACTTTCAGGATGAAGAGTCCTTGAGCGATGACGAATTTGTTTTGTATGAAGCCCTGCAGCATCAATCATCAATTCACATTAACGATGCCCGTTCTATTTTAGACAAAAAAAATATTGTTTCGGTAATTCAAAAGTTACTCGATAAAAACATTATTGAAGTTGAGGAAACGGTTTACGCACAATACACTCCAAAACTAAAACGCTACATAAAACTAGCTTCAGAATACACTTCAGAAGAAAGTCTACGTGAATTATTAGATTCCTTAAACCGTGCGCACAAGCAGCGCGAAGTACTGATGCATCTTTTTATGCTGAATACGCAATCGAAAAAGCCCATCAGTTCCACAATGCTACAAAAGAAAAGCGAGGCTTCAGCGGCCACTTTGAAAGCGCTTATTGATAAAGGCATTTTGGAAGAATATTTTATTCAGCAAGACCGCGTTGCCTTTTCGGGAGAGGCTTCGTTAGAAATCAAAACTTTGAACGAAGCACAAACCGTTGCTTATCACGAAATAAAAAAATCTTTTGAAACAAATGATACGGTTCTTCTGCACGGCGTCACTTCCAGCGGGAAGACAGAAATCTACGTTCGACTTATTGAAGAAGTTATTGCAACTGGAAAACAAGTTTTGTATATGCTTCCTGAAATTGCTTTAACGACCCAATTGATCAGCCGGCTTCAAAAATATTTTGGCGAAAAAATTTCCGTATATCACTCCAAGTTTTCGGTAAATGAGCGTGTAGAGGTTTGGAACAATGTACTTGCCGAAAAACCGAAAGCTCAAATAGTTATTGGCGCGCGTTCGTCTTTATTTCTTCCTTTTAAAAATTTGGGACTCATTATTGTTGATGAAGAGCACGAACCGAGTTTTAAACAATACAGCCCCTCACCGCGATACAACGCCCGCGACAGTGCCATTGTTTTGGCAAACCTTCAAAAAGCGAAGCTATTGATGGGTTCCGCAACACCTTCGTTGGAAAGTTACCACAACGCAAAGTCGGGCAAGTTCGGATTGGTTACTTTGAAAAAACGATTCGGAAATGTGCTGATGCCAGAAATTGAATTGGTAGATGTAAAAGAAAAGAATCGCAAAAAACAAATGACGGGGCATTTCAGCGATCGGCTGCTTGAAGAAATGCAGGAGGTTTTAAAAAATGGTGAACAAATTATCCTTTTTCAGAACAGAAGAGGTTTTTCGCCCGTTGTTGAATGCACTACATGCGGTGTTTCACCCCAGTGCCCAAACTGTGATGTGAGTTTGACGTTCCATCAACACAAAAACCAGTTGCGCTGTCATTATTGCGGTTATAATATGGCGATGATGCAAAGCTGCATTGCCTGCGGAAGTGAAACCTTGGACACAAAGGGTTTTGGTACCGAGCAAATTGAGACTGAGTTAAAAACGTTGTTTCCAAACCACAAAGTGGCGCGGATGGACCAAGACACAACTAAGGGAAAACATTCTTATTCAAAATTAATCGAAGCCTTGGAAAACGAAGAAATCGATATTTTGGTTGGCACCCAGATGCTTGCCAAAGGATTGGATTTTAGGAATATAAGCTTGGTGGGTGTTATGAATGCCGATAACCTTCTGAACTTTCCTGATTTTAGGGCTCACGAGCGCAGTTTCCAGTTGCTTCAGCAAGTTTCAGGTAGGGCAGGGCGTACCCAAAAACGCGGGAAGGTATTGATACAGACTTACAATCCGTATCATCAAATTTTGAAGCAAGTTAGCGTGAATGATTATGAGGGAATGTATAAAGAGCAGCTTGAAGAGCGCTACAATTATAAGTATCCACCTTTTTTCAGAACAATAAAAATTGTTTTTAAGGATAAAAACTTAGCACGTGTGCAGAAAGCTTCAGCGTGGTTTGGTCAAGCCTTGGAAATGCAGTTCAAAGAAAATGTTTTGGGTCCTGAGCCACCACCAGTTGGAAGGATTAAAAATAAATACATCATCAATCTACTCGTCAAAATTCCTAAAAATCAATCGTTGGATAAGACAAAAAAGTACATAGAAAATGTGCAACGCAGTTTCAATTCCTTAAAGGACTTTTCAAGCGTTCGGGTGAATATTGATGTAGATAATTATTAGGCGTTCTGCGTAGCGGCCAAGGCTTCAATAAGATCAGCTTTTCTGTTTCGGCTTAAAGGCAGTTTGTCTTTGTCTAATTCAATGGTCTTGCTGTTGTAGCGTTGCACTTTGTCCAAATTCACAATATATGATTTGTGGATTCTAAGGAAACGATCATTTGGCAATAAAGACTGAAAAGCTTTCATAGTTGAAAGTACTACAAGAGAGTCGTGCTCGGTCACCAGTTTCACATAATCACCCAAAGCTTCAATATAACGAAGTTCATTTAAGAAAACTTTTCGCTTTTTAAGGTTGCTTTTTACGAAGATAAAATCTTCATCATCAAAGCCCTCTTCATTTTTCAGCTTATAATTGGTAATTGCTTTGTGAACGGCATTCAAGAAACGATCTTTCGCGATTGGTTTGCGAAGATAATCCACGGCATCATAATCAAATGCTTTGAATGCGTACTTGGTTTTTCCGGTAACAAAAATAACTTGTGGTTTTCTTTGAATATCGTCTAAAAGATCAAATCCGGATAGGATAGGCATTTCGATATCTAGAAAAATCAGGTCGATTTCCGTAGAAGCGAGACCCATTTTGGCCTCAATAGCATTTTTATACTCCCCAACAAGTTCTAGAGATGGGTGCATTTGGATGAGCTTTACAATTGAAAGCCGCTGCAGTGTAGAATCATCTACAATTGCACATTTAAGTATCGTTTTTTCCACAATAGTAGGTTTTGCGCAAGACAATATTATGCAAATAATCGATGAAATGCAACTTTTTTTGATTTTAATCGAAAAAAATATACACTTCGTCTAAAACAGCTAATTTTAAATACTATTTAAGATTAGGTTTGAAAATAATAAATAAAGTAGTATTTTTGCACCCTCTTGGCAGAAAGCCAAAAGTTTAATCATTAATTTTAATAGATTTTATATGAATCATTACGAAACTGTTTTCATCTTAAATCCCGTTTTATCTGAAGATCAGATAAAGGAAACAGTAAAGAAATACGAAGATCTTCTTGTTTCTAAAGGTGCTAAGATGATATCCAAAGAAAATTGGGGCTTGAAAAAACTTGCTTACCCAATCCAAAACAAAAAAAGTGGGTTTTATCACCTGTTTGAGTATACCGTAGATGGTGATACCGTAAATGAACTTGAAACTGAATTTAAAAGGGACGAACGTTTTATGCGTTACCTTACAGTGAGCCTTGACAAGCATGCAATTGCTTGGGCAGAAAAAAGAAGAAACCGCGATAAAAAATCAGCATAAGTTATGGCAACGTTACAACAACAAGCAAAAGGAAAAAAAGACGGAGAGATCAGATATCTTACTCCTCTTAATATAGAAACCAACAAAACTAAAAAATACTGTCGCTTCAAAAGATCCGGTATTAAGTATGTTGACTACAAAGACCCAGATTTCTTATTGAAATTTGTGAACGAGCAAGGTAAAATTCTTCCAAGAAGACTTACTGGAACCTCTTTGAAGTACCAAAGAAAAGTGGCCGTTGCCGTTAAAAGAGCGCGCCATTTGGCACTTATGCCTTACGTAGCCGATTTATTAAAATAAAAACCAGAGAACATTATGGAACTTATATTAAAGAAAGACGTAGAAAATCTGGGATTTGCAGATGATCTTGTATCCGTGAAAAACGGTTACGGAAGAAACTTTTTGATTCCACATGGGCACGCAGTACTTGCAACCCCTTCGGCTAAAAAAGTATTGGCTGAAACTTTGAAGCAACGTGCTTTTAAAGAAAAGAAAGTGGTTGATGAAGCCAAAACACAGGCTGAGAAACTGAACGGACTTGAAATTAAAATCACAGCTAAAACTGGTGAAGGTGATAAATTGTTTGGTTCAGTAACTAATGGTGATCTTGCCGATGCCCTTGAAAAAGAAGGAGTTTCTATCGAGAAAAAGTACATCACAATTGCAGGTGGCGCTATTAAGCGAACTGGCCCTTACGATGCTACGATCCGTTTCCACAGAGAAGTGGTAAGCAATTTCACTTTTGAAGTGGTTGCTGAAGCGAAACCTGAAGTAAAGGCTAAAGCTAAACCAGAAGTAAAAGCTAAAGTTGAGGCGGAAGATAACTCGGAAGCTAACTCGGAAACTAATTCGGAAACTAAATAAAGAATACAATTAATTATAATAAAACCTTTCCCGTTTCGGGGAAGGTTTTATTATTTTATATACTTATGAAATGCCCATTAAAAAATCATAAAAAAACCGAATATATGTGTTGGGCATTCCACCTTCCAATTTATTAAAATATTTTTTACAGATGAAATACGCTAGATTAACCAAAGAACAATTTGAAGAACTGCACCAAGAATTTATAAATTTTTTAGCTACGCAGTCAATTACAGCGGATGAATGGAAAAAGCTAAAAACTGAAAAACCTGAGGTTGTTGAACAGGAACTCGACATTTTCAGTGATTTAATTTGGGAAGGCGTTTTAAATAAAGTGAATTATTTGGAGCACATTTCACCTAAACAATTGATGCTTTTCCATATTACGGAAGCGTTTATGGAGCTTATTGCCATAAAAATTGAAGATGATAACATAGATATTACCACAGATTACGGTTACAAATGGCTTCAGCAAAACATGCACGACGACACTGTAAACCTTTTCACTTCTACAAAAGCGATAAAAGACGATCGCAACAAAGATATTTTTGTATTGATTAAGCAAGGTTCGGTTATCACAAAGGGAGAACTTTACAATTATTTCAGTGAACTGTTAAGCGAATAAGTACAAGTTTTTAAAAATCTGTTTATTCATACCTCAAACTTTCAATAGGGTCCAGTCCCGCCGCTTTTGAAGCTGGATAAGAGCCAGCAATAACCGCAACAATAAATGTTATAATAGTTGCCCAGATTATTGCCGCCCACGGAAGTGTAAAATCGAATTTGAAAAATTTCGCAAATCCAAACCCGGTCAACACACCCAAAATAATCCCTAAAACGCTTCCGAATTGGCCAATTACAATGGTTTCAATAAAAAATTGGGTAGAAATAGTGGAACGTTTTGCCCCCAGCGCTTTGCGCACACCAATTTCCCGAGTACGTTCAGAAACTGAAACCAGCATAATATTCATCAAGGCGATGGAAGAACCGAGAATGGTAATGATACTGATGATCCATGCTGCAATTTGCAAATATTGAGTAATGGATGCAATCCGGTTTATCAAATCGTCGCTGCGCTCAATGCCAAAGTTATTTGCTTCCACGGGATTTAATCTGCGTATATTTCTAAAAGTGATGATTGCTTCGTCCTGCGCGGCTTCCATCATCTGTTTATCGTCCACTTTTACGCTTATGTTGTAGTTTATATTTGGTTGCGTATAGATTCCACGTGCAACTTGTACCGGAATCAAAACTTTTAAATCTTGGTTATTTCCAAAAGTGGAACCTTTGGATTCCAGCACGCCAATTATTTTGAATTTCACCCCGCGAATACTGATCGTTTTATTTATAGGGTCTTCATTTTCGAATAAATTTTTAAGGAAATCTGCCCCAATCAAACAGACCTTGTTATTATTTTGGATATCGAAAATGGTAAAATTTCTACCCCGGTCAATTTCGGTTCCAGTGTTTTCTAAATAGTTTTCGTTCACACCATAAACCTGTACTTCGGGGTCGGTTTTTTCAGAACTGTATTTCACCTCTGCTCCGGAGGTTCCCTGGAAGGAAAGTGAAGTTTTGGTATAAGGATATTCATATTTGTCCAAAAATTCCCGAACGTTGTTATAGCTAATAATGGGGTTGATTTTCTCCCGTTCACCACTTCTATTAGACCGAACACTAAATTCGTATTGCTGAATGTTGAACGTGTTGGCGCCCATAGAGGCAAAATTCCCTGAAATGGTAGTTTCCAAAGCTTTTACGGCACTCAAAACACCTACAAGAGCCCAAATGCCAATGCCGATAATTACAATGGTTAAGATCGTCCTAAGCAATTGGCTTTTGATGGAATCCAGTGCAATACGGACATTTTCCCAGAAAAGTGAAAACATATTTTTAATTTGTGTTTCTCGTTAGACTGCAAACGCACGATAAAGTTACAGAAATACTGTGAAGCATATATTGATTCTAGCAATCTTATTGTGGTAAACTTCATTATTATTTAGGATATTTGCCAAGTTAAAGTACAAATTTCAAAAACATAAAAATCTTGTCTAAAAAACCGTCCATCCCAAAAGGCACTCGCGATTTCAACCCAGAAGAAGTTTCCAGGCGCAATTATATTTTCAGTACAATAAAGGAAGCTTTTTCATTGTATGGTTTTCAACCTATAGAAACACCTTCGTTTGAGAATAGTGAAACCTTGATGGGGAAATATGGCGAAGAAGGCGACCGGTTGATTTTTAAGATTTTAAATAGTGGGGATTTTTTGTCCAAGGTTAACGATAATTTATACACTGAAAAGGATAGCTTTAAAATAACTTCAAAAATATCCGAAAAAGCCCTCCGTTATGACCTCACAGTGCCTTTTGCGCGTTATGTGGTTCAGCACCAAAACGAGATAACATTTCCTTTTAAACGCTATCAAATACAACCTGTTTGGCGTGCAGATAGACCGCAAAAAGGCCGTTTTCGTGAGTTTTTTCAGTGCGATGCCGATGTTGTGGGTTCAACCTCACTTTGGCAGGAAGTGGAGTTTGTGCAATTGTATGATGCCGTTTTCAGCAAACTAGGTCTAAAAGGTCCAACCATAAAAATAAACAACCGAAAAATATTGAGCGGCATTGCTGAAACCATAGGCGCGGAAGACAAGTTGATAGATTTCACTGTGGCGCTGGACAAGCTTGATAAAATAGGGGAGGAAGGCGTAAAAAAAGAAATGCGTGAAAAAGGCATTTCGGAAGATGCGTTGCAAAAATTGCAGCCTTTGTTTTCTTTAACCGGATCTGCAACAGAACAATTAAAAAGCCTGAAAGAATTATTGAGCAACTCCAAAACTGGAGTTCAAGGCGTGGAAGAGCTGAAATTTATAACTGACAATATTAAAACGCTCGGCTTGCAAACGGCATCGTTACAAATTGATGTTACGCTTGCTCGCGGGTTAAACTATTACACAGGTGCTATTTTTGAAGTTTCAGCTCCCGCAGAAGTGAATATGGGAAGCATTGGCGGTGGTGGCAGATATGATGACCTAACGGGAATTTTTGGACTGAAGGATATGAGTGGGGTAGGTATTTCTTTCGGATTGGATCGAATTTATTTGGTTTTGGAAGAGCTCAATCTTTTTCCAGAAACCGTTTCGGAGAATAGCAAAGCACTCTTTATTAATTTTGGAGAAAGAGAAGCACTTTATGCAATGAAAGCGATAACTAACTTGCGAAATGCAGGAATTAAAGCTGAGTTGTATCCCGATGCCACAAAAATGGGCAAACAAATGGGATATGCAGATAAGCGGAATATTCCGTTTACAATTTTGGCTGGTGAAAAAGAAATAGAATCACAGTCATACACGCTTAAGAATATGAAAAGCGGAGAACAATCCGAAGTGAATTTTTCGGAATTGGAAAAACTTCTAGGCAAATAAGTATTATTTGCTCTAACTGAAACTTATTCCAGCAGTGGGTTCCGAAACTTCTGGTTTCGGTTTTTCCATTAATTTTCGTTCAACTTCCAGCCTTGCTTCTTCGGAAAGCATCCCGGCAATACGGAGCTTGGTTAAGTTTTTTAATGTGTCATTCATTCGTCCCCAATTTCGTTAATAATCTTTTCGTAGGAAATAACATACTCAATCTGTTTTTCCTCTGAAACGTGTTTGCGGGGAGTTTCAAGAATTATAAAATCGAAAAGTTTTGAGATAATAATTTTCAAGCGTGTTTCTGTAGTCAATACTGCTTTGTGTAAGTAATGAGAGGCTATTGTTAATGTAACCGAAGCAATAAGCAGACCTATAAAATATACAGGTGTTGAAAAATCAAACATGGGTATAAAAGTGTATGTCATAAAGAATATTCCTACAAAAAGGAATGAGTTACTAATATATTTAAAAGAAGTTTTAAATTCTGTTAAGTTTTCACTCGCATACTTTAGAAGAAGACCCGAGCATATTGCCATTAATGGAAGGCTAAGTGAAAACATAAAAGAGGACATATAGGAAAAGCCCAAAATGCCCTCTTTATCATTAAAGAGATAAAATATGTGCAAAAATGGCGATAATACCGCCACTGCCGCAAGAATAGTTATGTAAATACTAATCCTGGATTTATTCTTCAGAATCAAGAATCCCATTACAGTTTCTGTCTCCTGGGGGGCATACTTTTGGTTTTTCAATTGCTTGTTCATCACTAATTTGGTTTTCTGGGGTACAGCTAATAGCTACAGTGGCTAGCATTAAAAATGCAAAAAAATAATTTTTCATAAATATAGGTTTTAAAAGTTCAAGGGTAAAAATAAACCTTTAAAATACCTATATCACTATGTAGCTCAATAACTTATTAACTCATTTTTAACAAAAGTAAGAATATTCGGCATATGTGCAAGATTTTTTTTTTTAATATGAAGAATAAAAAAACCCTTCAGTTTTGAAGGGTTTATCGTAGCGAGAGGGGGGCACGATCCCGCGTCCGCCTCAGGCGGATATGAATCCGTCCGCGGTATATTTTGGAAAAACTGTTTTGTATATATATTCTCTTCCCTTTCCAGACTTCAGGAAATTTTCTCTTTGCATTGCCTGTTTTTTGGTTTTATGGAACTCAACTTCCAAAACCAGCCAAGGACGGTATTTCAGTGTATATCCTTTGTTTGAAAAATGGTTGTGGGAATAAAATCTTTGGATTAATGATGAAGAGTAACCAATATAGATTTTATGGTACTTTTTCGAATAAAGAATATATGTAACGAATTCTTCCATAAAAAAATCCCCATAGAATTTATTCTTGGGGATTTAAGTAGCGAGAGCGGGGCACGATCCCGCGACCTCCGGGTTATGAATCCGACGCTCTAACCAGCTGAGCTACCTCGCCGTATTTTTGAGCCTTTGCCTGCCGAAGCATTTTGCGTAGGCGGGTGCAAAGATAGAAACAAAATTATCTGCCGCAAATATTAGGTTCTCTTTTTATTGAATTTATTTCGCCCTTCCAAGAGTTCTTATTAAATAAAAAATTTTCAATCTTTCATTTGAGGTTAAAATTAATATATATATATTGGGCATCAACTAACAGAAAGATATGGAAGACAAAATAAAATATGAATTGGAATTTCCCATCCAGGTTTCCCCTTCATTGTTATACCAATATATTTCCACGCCTTCTGGCCTTTCGGAATGGTATGCAGACAACGTAAATTCACGAGGTGAATTCTATACTTTTATTTGGTCTCAAAGTGAAGAACGAGCTAAATTATTGAGTAAAAAAAGTCCCGAACGCATCAAATTTAGATGGATTGAGGACGAAGGAGAAGAGTTCTATTTTGAGTTGCGGATACAGGTAGACGAAATCACAAAAGACGTTTCGTTGATGGTTACAGATTTTGCCGAAGAAGATGAAGTGGATGAAGGAAAAATGCTTTGGGAGAACATGGTTTCAAACTTAAAGCAAATTTTAGGTTCGGTCTAAAAACCCTATAAAATATACTACCTTTGACCCGTCCTAAAAAAAGGACGGTTTTTTTATGGTAAATATGAACGGGACATTGGTGGAAAACCAAAAAAAAATCATCGCTATTGACAATAGGGGTTTAAATTATGGAGATGCCGTTTTTGAAACGTTGCGGTTTTCCGGTGGAAAAATATACTTTTGGGAAGATCACTATTTTCGCTTAATGGCCTCAATGCGAATTCTGAGGATGGAAATTCCTATGAACTTTACGATGGAATTTCTTGAGGAAGAAATTTTAAGAACAATAGACTCATCTGAATTAAAAAACACCACTTTTCGCGTAAAGCTGCTCGTTTGGCGCAAAACAGGTGGAAAATATACACCGAGTACCAATGAGATTGAATATGCAATTTCATTTGAAAAGCTTGACGCGCCATTTTATATTATAAGCGAATCAGAATACGAAGTTGAACTTTTTAAAGACCATTTCATCACTTCTGGATTGCTTTCAACTTTAAAAAGCACCAATAGACTTATCAATATTTTAGGAAGCATTTTCGCAAAAGAGAATGGTTATCAAAATTGTTTGCTTCTGAACGAAAACAAGCAAGTTGTGGAGGCGCTTAATGGCAATATTTTTTTGATATCGGGTAATAATATTAAAACTCCACCACTCTCTGACGGCTGCTTAAATGGGATTTTGCGTAAACAGCTTATTTCAATTATAAAGGAGATGCCAGAATTCATATTGGAAGAAGCGTCAATTTCACCTTTTGAGCTTCAAAAAGCCGATGAGATTTTCATTACAAATGTGATTCAAGGTATTGTTTCGATAACAAAATATCGCAAAAAGGAATTTGGAGATAAAGTTGTTAAGCTATTATTGCCAAAATTGAACCTAACAGCTCGAATGGGCTAATTGAAACTTGGGTTTTCAGGAGCATTGGACCATAAAAGATAATCACCACCAAATTCAATCATTTTTTCTTTCCAAAAATTGATATTGGTTTTGCCAATAATACTGTTGTTGTAGTTGTTTGGAACCACCACCCAGCTGTTTACTTCTAGTTCCTGTTCCAGTTGGTCGCTTTCCCATCCGGAATATCCAAGAAAGAAACGTATCTGGTCTTTTTTCAGTTTATCTTCTTTCAGCAGGTCTATTATAGCGTTGAAATCACCACCCCAATAGATTCCGTTTGAGATTTCAATACTACCAGGAATAATTTCAGGGATGCAATGTATAAAGTAGAGATTGTCCTGCTCGACAGGTCCTCCATTATACACTGGAAGTTTTGAATTTACTTCGGGTACAAAGTCGCGAAGCTTGTGTTCCAGAGGTTTGTTGAGGATAAACCCTACCGAGCCACCCTCGTTATACTCTGCCAAAAGTACGACTGAACGGTTAAAGGAAACGTCTCCAATAATAGATGGTTCTGCAACCAATAGCAATCCTTTGGCAGGCTTTAAGGTGGTCATTTTAGTTTTTTTGGTCAAATAAATCTAAGTATTAAATTTAAAATTACCAAAAATTAACTCATTTGATATTTAAATTAGTCCTTTTCGTTGCTGGAAAAACGCGATTGAAATTTAGAAAATCGCCAATTTGTTGAATAAAAAAACCTTCTTCCCATATAAATGAAAAGAAGGATTCTTACATTTTGTAAAATATTATTTACAATTAGTTTACGCTGTTTTGTAAATCTGAACCAGCTTTGAACTTTACTACTTTTTTAGCAGCAATTTTAATGGTTTTACCAGTTTGAGGATTTCTACCTTCTCTAGCAGCTCTTTTTGATACTGACCAAGATCCGAAACCTACAAGTGATACTCTATCACCTTTTTTAAGGGATTTTTCAACGTTGCCTAAGAAAGACTCTAAAGATTTCTTAGCAGCAGCTTTAGTAATTCCGGCATCAGCTGCCATTGCATCGATTAAATCTGATTTGTTCATAATTTTTTTAAATTAAATTGTTGGTTAAACTTCGATTAATTGCTCTACAAATTTAACAGGAATATCCGTTCAGGCAAGTAACCACGCAGTAAATCCCTATTTTTGTTGATAACTTGGGGTGTTTGTTAATAAACATGGGGGTTTTTTCGGCGATTTTAATGAAATCAGTGCTGACAAGGGTTTACGATAGTTTGGAATCATCGTCAAAAGAATACCCGTTCAGAAGTGAAGAAACGTCCATTTTACGTTTTCCAGGAAGTTGTATTTCCTTAATTATAATGTATCCGTCAAAACACGATACTTTCAGTTCTTTTTTTGAAGTTTGAATAGTTCCTGGTTCCTGGTCTTGATTTATTTTTTCAAAACTCGCTGCATAAATTTTAGCTTTCAATTCTTCCTTATTATTATGAAGCACTGACCAAGCAACGGGATAGGGGGAAAGCCCGCGGATAAAAGCGTCTATCTCTTCTCCTGGTTTTGTCCAATCTATACGTGTGTTTTCAGGTGTGAGTTTTGGTGCGTCTTTTAAGCTGCCACTCTCTGGTTGCGGCTTTGGATCAGCATTACCTTCTTCTATTAAACTGAGCGTCTCTAAAACCAGCTCACTTCCTTTTTCCATAAGCTTATCGTGGAGTGTTTCTGCAGTTTCATCTTTTCTAATAATTACTTCTTTGTTTGCAATGATGGACCCGGTATCAATCTTTTCATCAATAAAAAAAGTGGTCACACCCGTTTTTTTTTCTTTATTAATAATTGCCCAATTTATAGGAGCTGCACCTCTATATTGTGGTAAAAGCGAAGCGTGAAGATTGAAGGTGCCAAATTCGGGCATTTGCCAAACTGCTTTTGGCAACATTCGGAAAGCAACTACAACTTGAAGGTTGGCATTTAAGCCTTTTAATTCTTTCAGAAATGATTCGTCTTTTAAATTTGTAGGCTGGAGCACAGTTAAGTTCTTCGAAAAGGCGTATTCTTTAACTGCTGAAGCCATTAGCTTTCTGCCTCGGCCAGCAGGTTTGTCGGGAGCAGTAATTACGCCTACAATATTTTTGCCGGCCTCAACCATTTCTTTTAAAACCCCAACAGCAAACTCAGGGGTTCCCATAAACACAATTCTCAAATCGTTCGGCATTTTTTTTCAGTTTAAATAGTATTGATTTTTCGGATTGATTTTTATTTTTTCGGCATCCATTAAAAGATGGATTGCTTTTAAAACATTGGTCTCGGCAAAAGTAAGTTTTTCCGAAATCTCCCGCGAACTTAAATCATCTCCTTCTAGTAGCGCAAGTATTTGCTTTGCGAGATGCTTCATTTCTTTGCTTGATAAATTGGAACTTGGTGTTTTGCAAACAGAGCAGATTCCACATTTGCTTGCTGTTGTTTCACCAAAATAAGAAACCAGTTGAAGGCTTCTACACGTTTTGTTGTTTTCTATATAATGAAGCACGGAATTTACCTGGGCTGTTTTTTTTCTGTTCAAGGCTTCCACATCTCGCGAAATTACATTTATGGTTTTTTCGTCTTCCCTCGGCACGAGAAAGGTTAGCGTGGCATCGGTTATTTGCAACATCATTTCCACCACGTGGTCATGTTCCAATTTTTTCAGCACTGAAATTATGGTTTCTATGGATTGACCAGTTTTTGAAGCAATTAAATCTAGGTTTATCGCTGTGGGCATTTCAAAAATTCCACCGTAAATTCTGAGGATTGTTTTTCCTATGACTGAAACAGTTATGTCTTTTTCAAAATAACTCAGGACTTGTTCCGAAGAAATCAAAAACTGTACAGTGGATTTTCTTCCAAACTCCTGTGAAAGTTGAATAATTCCCAAGCGGTCCAAACTGTTTAGCGCGTTGTATGCAAGAAGCGTGTTTAAACTGTAGGTTTTGCAGAATTCAGAAAAGCTGAAATTGTGTTTTGTGAATTCCCCTTCGCCATAGGGAATCTGAAAATAATTGTTTAACGTACGGTAAATCTTTTTTAAATCGGAAGTAGTTGGCAGTGATTCCACAAATTGTTGCTTCACATTCATTTTGTCGTACTCATTATAGAGTAGCACTGCTGACGCATATTCACCATCACGCCCTGCACGGCCTGCTTCCTGAAAATAACTTTCCAGGCTCTCGGGAATTTGAAGATGAATAACGAAACGGACATTCGGATGGTCAATGCCCATTCCGAAAGCGTTGGTAGCAACCATTGTTGAAACCCTTTCGTTCCGCCAAGATTCTAGTTTTTGTGCTTTTTCTTTTGTTGAAATTCCGCCGTGATAAAAAGTTGCTGAAATTCCCAAACTGTTTAACTGGTCACTGATTTCAATTGTACTTTTTCTATTTCTAACGTAAACGATAGCAGAACCTGAATTGTTTTTGAGTAATTGCTCTGTTCTGTAAAGTTTATCATCCTCTTTAAAAACTTGATAAGAAAGATTTTCACGTACAAACGAATTTTTGAAAACGGTGGGAAGCTCCATTCGCAATTCTGAAATAGTGTCTTCCAAAACTTCAGGGGTTGCCGTTGCCGTAAGCGCAATGATTGGAACCAACGGATGAATATCCCGAAGCAGTGTTATGTTTTTATATGCAGGTCTAAAGTCATTTCCCCATTGTGATATGCAATGTGCTTCGTCAACAGCAATTAAGTTGACATTCATCTGCTTGATGTAATTCTGAACTATTTCCTGTTGCAATCTTTCGGGCGAGAGGTAAAGAAATTTGTAGTTTCCATAAAGTGCGTTGTCCAGTAACGTGTTCAACTCATCAAACGAAATTCCGCCAGTCAGTTTTAAAGCTTTTATGCCGCGTTCCTTCAGTGTGTTTATTTGATCGCCCATCAGTGCCACCAAAGGTGAAATGACAATGCAAATTCCTTCCATCGCCAAAGCCGGAACCTGAAAGCACAGTGATTTTCCACCGCCAGTGGGCAAAAGTGCCACGGTATCTTTTCCGTCTAAAACTGAAGCAATTATTTCCTCCTGCATGGGTTTGAAGGAAGTATAGCCCCAATATTTGGTCAGGATGTTTTGGACGTTTGTCAAATTGATAAAGTTACTTGTTATTAGGTTATTCAGTTATTGGATTATTTTGAGATAGGGTTTTGGCTTTCATTTTAAGCAACTCAATAACCCATTAACTTAATAGTTGATATTATAAATTGAGCTCGTTCTTTGATAGAGCCTACGGGAACTTCGTGAACTTTATAGTCGTAATTTTCATAGCCCATTTTTAGGAAATGAAATATTTTTTCAGCTTGCTCAAAAGATTCATAACGCTCGTTGTCTTGTTCATAAATTTCTTCCCACGGCGGAAGCACAAAAATCTTATTATACCTGTTTTCAAGGCAGGTTTCCGAAAATTTTTCAGGGTAATGCGTATCAACAAAATCCATATATGCTGTTACGTCTGGCATTCCACGGTCATAAAAAAGAATTGGTGATGAGCAATTTTTTCCTTCGTGAAATTGCTTCAACCTTCCTTCAAGCAATTTTTCACTAAAAAGAATTGGGTTCTCCAAAAATAATTGTTCAATTCCCTCTTTTTGCGCTTTAAGTATCACATCTCTCGAAATTTCGTGCATTACGGGATAGCCTTCTTTTTCCAAATAAGTGATCAGTGCTGTTTTTCCTGAACCCGGTCCGCCAGTGATTACAATTCTTTTTGTTTCCAACAACTTTGAATTTTATACAAAGTAAGTAAATAAATATTTGTGGTGAAAGTGTATCTTTGTTGCTCACACCGCTAAAATTGTTTGATGGATCAAGACAAAAACACCACAGAATTTTACGAACGTTTAAAAAAGCAACTCGAAGAAGATACAACGTGGCCATCGCCGTACCTTTTCAAGTTTATAGTTCCCGCAAACCTTGAAAAAATTGCCGAGATAAGAGCAATCTTTGACGCTACAGATTCCGAGATCAATACCCGCGATTCTGCAAAAGGGACTTATACAAGCGTTTCCATAAAAGTAACGATGCAGTCTCCAGAAGATGTGGTTAAAAAATATCTTGAAGTTTCCAAGGTTGAAGGTGTTATTTCACTATAATTTTTAGTATTTTGCACGTGAAACGATTTTCAATCTTTCCCAATAAATAATTTCTTCCCTTAACAAAAACATTTTGATACAAGAAGTAGCACAAATAGAATATAATACAGAACGTCCAAAACTGATTATCCCTGAGTACGGACGGCATATCCAAAAAATGGTGGACCAAGCCATAGCGACAGAAGACAGGGAGGAGCGCAATAAAATAGCGAAAAGCATCATTGCGGTTATGGGCAACCTAAACCCGCACCTTCGTGATGTCCCGGACTTTCAACCAATGCTTTGGGACCAACTTTTTATTATTTCAGATTTTAAATTAGATGTGGATTCGCCATTCCCAATTCCCTCTCGGGAAGAACTTATGGAGCGTCCAGAACCATTGAAATATCCACAGAACTATCCTAAATATCGTTTTTATGGTAACAATATTAAAAGGATGATAGATGTGGCAAACAGCTGGGAAGAGGGAGATAAAAAGGAAGGACTTATTCTTACCATTGCAAATCACATGAAAAAATGTTTCCTTAACTGGAACAAAGACACTGTGGAAGATGATGTGATTTTTTCACATCTTTTTGAACTTTCCGACGGAAAAATCAATCTAAAAAACAGTGATGAAGACTTGAGTGATGCTTCCAATTTATTGAAAAACAAAAAGCGTTTCAATACGAATAGTTCCAACAAGAAAAACTACAAGTCTAATAACAACCGCAACCGCAAACGTAATTAAAATCTCAGCCATTATTTATGGGAACTTTTCAAATTGAAGGAGGGCGCAAACTGAAAGGCGAAATTACGCCTCAGGGAGCCAAAAATGAAGCATTACAAATTCTTTGTGCAGTTTTATTGACACCGGAAAAAGTGATTGTTGAAAACATTCCGGATATTCTTGATGTCAATAAACTGATTACAATCCTTGGAAATCTTGGCGTGAAAATCCAAAAGCTAGGAAAAGGAAAATTTGCTTTTATAGCAGACGACATCAACCTTGAATATCTTGAATCTGAACTTTTTAAGCAAGAAGGTAGCTCCCTTCGTGGGTCTATTATGATTGTGGGGCCGCTTTTGGCTAGGTTTGGGAAAGGTTATATTCCAAGACCTGGAGGCGACAAAATTGGTAGAAGAAGACTGGACACCCATTTTGAAGGCTTTATAAAACTAGGTGCGATATTCAGATACAATAAAGAGGAACGTTTTTATGGTGTAGAAGCACCAAAAGGTCTAAAGGGAGCTTATATGCTTTTGGACCAAGCCTCGGTAACCGGAACGGCGAACATTGTTATGGCAGCTGTTTTGGCCAAAGGGACAACCACAATTTATAACGCCGCTTGTGAACCCTATATTCAGCAACTTTGCAAAATGCTGAATGCCATGGGAGCTAAAATTAGCGGTGTTGGTTCCAACCTTTTAGTTATTGAAGGGGTTAAAAGTCTTGGTGGATGCAAACATCGGATTTTGCCGGATATGATTGAAATAGGAAGTTGGATTGGCCTTGCTGCAATGACGCAAAGTGAAATCACTATTAAAGATGTGAGCTGGGAAAATCTAGGACTTATTCCAGAAACATTCAGAAAACTTGGTATAAAACTTAATAAGAAAGGCGATGACATTCATATTCCTTCCCAAAAGGAATACGAAATTCAAGGTTATATTGATGGTTCAATACTTACTGTAGCAGATGCTCCGTGGCCTGGTTTTACACCAGATTTGTTGAGTATAGTTTTAGTGATTTGTACCCAAGCTAAGGGCAGTGTACTTATTCATCAAAAAATGTTTGAAAGCCGCCTTTTCTTTGTAGATAAACTGATTGATATGGGAGCTAAGATTATTCTTTGTGATCCACATCGCGCGACCGTAATTGGTCATAATTTTCAATCCAATCTTAAAGCTACAACGATGGTTTCGCCAGATATTAGAGCGGGAATTTCATTGTTGATTGCGGCACTCTCAGCGGAAGGCACAAGTACAATCCACAACATTGAGCAAATAGATAGAGGTTACGAAAACATTGATGAAAGACTTCGAGCCATCGGTGCAAAAATCACTAGAACGGAACCGTAAACAATCTATGCTTTGCGGTTCTTGTTAATTTCATCCTGTAGTTTTCTGCGCAATTTTTGTTCACGCTCCAAGCTATTTCGACGATAGTCCTCAAGTTCCATTTCCATTTCAACCATTTTTAGTTCTGCGACATTGGTGATTTTTGAACTGTTCAAAAATCTATAAAATAGAAAGCCACCAGTCAATAATAATAAAACGATAATGCTCCACATGATGGTGTTATAGACCGCTTTTGAAGTTAAGATTCCGAAAACTGCAATACCATCTTCTTTTTCTTTTGAATTGGATAGGTTTTGTTGGGTATTTTTTAAATTCTGACGGAGTGAATCAATTTCTTTTTTTTGTTGTGCCAATTCACTTTCCTGACTATTTATTTTTTTTTCCAATGAGGAAACGGAATCTAAAATATTTCGTTTTAAAGTGGCGAGCTGTGTCTTTTTTACAACTTTGTATTCTTGATAGCTGTTGCTTTTGTCAAAAGCATCAGTCATTTGTTCGTTAAGTGTATTTTTTCTAATTTGAATAGAATCTTGCGCCGCCACGTGAAGCGCAAATAGAAATAGGGGGAGGGTTAGTAATATATTCTTCTTCATGGTTTCAGGTTTGTGTACAATGCTTTATTTAACAGTGCAAGAGTAGAAAAATTGTGCACAACTACCCAAAATTTACTTCAAATTACAAAATCTTTAACAAACTCCTTAGTTCTTACTGTAGAACATGCGAGTGCTCCAGAAGGACATTTCTTTACTTGTGAAATAATTTTTTTCGTGCTTGCTCCATCTAAATCAATCCAGGGGATCACTGAAGTTTTGAATACTGAAGAAAGACCTTTTGCACAAGCTTCTGCATGGATGCAACGACTTGGTTCATAGGTAACGATAACATCACCATTGCTGTATACGTTTTTGTAGGTTTCCATAGGTTTACAATTTGGGTTTTGCAAGAACTATTTATGTATTACATCGACAAAACTACACTTTTTATCGATATAATACACAAAAATAGGAATAATCGTACAGAAATTAACAAATTTTAAGAAAGTGCTTTTTTATAAACTCGTAAACATCTTTCCCGCGCTTCTTTGTGATCAACCATTTTTTCGGAATACCCATTGGTTCCATATTCGGCGACCCATTTCTTTATATATATGTAATCTTTGTCAAACTTCTCAATTTGTGTTGTAGGATTAAAAATTCTGAAATATGGCGCTGCATCAACACCAGTGCCTGCGGCCCATTGCCAGTTTCCGATGTTGCTGGACAATTCGTAATCGAGTAACTTTTCAGCAAAATAGGCTTCACCCCACCGCCAATCTATCATAAGATGCTTGCATAGAAAACTGGCGACGACCATCCGAACACGGTTGTGCATATATCCTGTTTCATTCAACTGCCGCATTCCAGCGTCCACCAAAGGATAGCCAGTTTTTCCTTCTTGCCATTTTTTGAATTCATCTTCGTTGCTTCGCCATTCAATTCTATCGTATTTCTTTTTAAAAGCATTATCCACCGTTTCCGGGAAATGCCAAAGAATTTGCATAAAAAACTCCCGCCAAATTAGTTCCTGCCAAAAGACTTCGTTCTTTTCCGCAGTTGCTTTTTTAATCATTTTTCGGATACTAACGGTGCCAAAACGAAGGTGAGGTCCCAAATGTGAAGTTGCATCTTCTGCAGGAAAATTACGCCTATTTTCATATTCCTGGATTGTTGTTGGGGTAACATCATATTTAGGAATTTCTATTTTCGCTTTTTTGAAGCCAATATCACTTAACGAGAGATTTGGAAGTCGGGAATTTTGATGCAAGTTTTTTAAAAACTCAGCAGTGTAATAAATCTTTTCGTCAAATTCTTTTTTGAATTTTTCCTTCCATCGCTTCATATAAGGTGTGTAAACAATGTAAGGCTCGCCATCGTCTTTTACTATTTCATCTTTTTCAAAAATCACCTGATCTTTGAAAGTGTAAAAACCTATTTCCCTTTCGACGAGTAACTTTTCAATCTCTTCATCACGTTTTTTTGCATACGGTTCATAATCGTGATTGGTTATAACATTTTGTATTTCAAATTCTGAAATTACTTTTTTAAAAACTTCTTCTGGTTTGCCATGGTACATTGCGAGGCTACTTCCGTGTTTCTGCAATTCATTACGCATCTTTTGAAGCGTTTCAAAAATAAAAGTGATACGGGCATCATCTTTTGGAAGCTCGTTCAATATTTCTGAATCAAATATAAATAGGGGGAGTACTGGAAATTTGCCATGCAAGGCTTTGTAAAAACCTAGGTTGTCATCCAACCGCAAATCTCTTCGAAACCAAAATATGTTTACTTTTTCTACCAACTTAATTGACGTTTAAAGTGGAAAGTCCGCCGTCCACACCAAAAACTTGTCCAGTGATCCATTGCGATTCATCATTCAGCAGAAATGCCGCCATTGCAGCAATATCATCAGTTGTTCCCACTTTTTTCAAAGGGTGACGTTCTGCCATTTTTTCTTTTTTTGCATTGTTATTCAAAAGTTTTGAGGCCAAAGGTGAATCTGTCAAGGAAGGTGCAATTACGTTTACCCTAAAATTAGGTGCATATTCCGCAGCCAGCGCTTTCGCAAAACCTTCAATACCTCCTTTTGCTGCAGCAACGCTAGTGTGAAAAGGCATACCTACTTTTACGGCAACCGTGCTGAAAAAAACGAGGCTAGCTTCCTCGGCATTTTTCAGTTTGGGCAACAAACCGTGAACCACCCGAACAAGCGAGTGGAAATTGAGTTCCATATCTTCGTTGAAAGTTTCATGGCTCATCATTTTAAAAGGTTTCAAATTGATACTTCCGGGACAATAGACTAGGCCGTCAATCTTTTCAGGCAAATCTAAGGTTGTAATGTCATCTTTCAGCGCATCAAAGGTAAGGTGTATAATTCCATTCGGGATATTCTCATTGCTTCGGGATGCAATGATTACGTTGTGGTTTTCTTTCAGTTTAGCAGCAATGGCAGCTCCAATTCCGTAGGAACCACCAATTAGAAGTATATTTTTTTGCATTTTTTAGTTTTTGAAATTATAGGGTTCCAAAGAGTTCAACCAATTTGTTTTTTCGGTATTCAAAGATTTCGTTCAGTTTCGGTTTCACCAAAAAAGGATGTACTAGCTGTCCAAGAACTCCAAAGGGAAGTTTGTAATGGAGCAAGTCTTCCATTTCCACTCCACCTTCAATTTTTTTTATAAAATGTTTGTGATGCCAAAGCGCATAGGGACCGAAACGCTGTTCGTCCACAAAGTATTCTTTGTCAACAACATGGGTTATTTCTGTAACCCATTTGGTTTTGATGCCTAAAATAGGGGTTACAATATATTCAATAATCTGTCCAGCAAACATCGGTATGTCAGCTCCAGATTGAATATTGAAACCCATATAATCGGGTGTAATTACTTTTAGGTTTTTTGGGTTTGATAAAAAATCCCAAGCCTCTTCCATAGTTATGGGTAGGTTTTGTTTTGCGTGCAGCGTATATATTTTCATTCAGCCTTTATTTGTTTTGCTTGAAAATAAGTTGCTTGTTCATGCTCAACAGCCTGTAGGTATTTGCTTTAAAATACCTGTCCTTGTCTCTAAGGCGAAATATTTTTTGTAATACTTTCAACATAATTCTTTTTTTGTTAAAATTACTTTGTTTAATTAGATCAAAAAAAGTTTAAACAAAAGATTAACGTTTTTAGTAGAATGAAGCATTTTGAAGCCACCCAGGCTCAACGCATTGACTATCTGGAAGTGGAAAACAAAATGCTTGCTGGGCAGCTGGAGCTACTAAAGGGGGGGATGGGGAAATAATGTGTTTTTGTGTTATATTTGGAGTTAAACAATACTGCACATATAAAATAAATGCAACTGTTGCATTTATCCGCATGTTGTAACCAATTTGATGAAAACGATAAAGACCCTTTTATACCTTGTCATAATTTCTGGTGTTATTTCCTGCGCGATTGAGAGGAATGTGGATTTTAAAAAATATAGTATTCTTACCACTCCAAAAGAAATAAATCAATTCTACAAAATCAATTTAGATTCCAGTGGAAATTCCGAATCAGCATCTGTAAAAAAAATGGAAGATGGTGCCTATGACCTTTCATATGCCTATGAATCACCCGATTCTGATTAATACTTAAAGTTAACTGATTTAATAAAAATCAAGCTTAAGATGGTTATAAAACATTGGACGTCGGATATTGAGAATGTTGAATAACTCGCAGGACATTTCGGATTTGCGAATTCCAGTATCAAACCGACTTGAAAAACGGACTGGAAAATTAAATGAATTTTATAGCATTCGGATTAGCAAACAATGGAAAATTATCTTTATTTTGGATAAAGGAAATGCAAGTGAAGTGTAAATAATTGATTATCAATAAAAAAACCAAAATGAAGAAATTATTATTTTTTTTACAAATGATCATTCCATGTCTAATTTTTGCACAAATTAATGGATATGAATCTCGGAGCATTCAAGGATTTGAGGTGTATGTTGAACAAGATGCCTTAAACAATTATCCGCAAGAGACAAACGAGGCTATTAATCTATTAACTTCAAAGCTAATAGAGATTATTGACTTTGGATTAAAAGAAGAGATAATAGAAGAATTACAATTAGTAAAGATATTCGTGGATTGGAATACCACAAATGGTTCAGCTGTCTATCATCCATACTTACAATGGCTAATTGATAATGGCTACATTGTGGAAAAATGGAAATCCATTGAAATTTCCAATATCTCTAATTTCATTAATTGGACTGAATTAAATCAACCTTTTATGGTTATGCACGAATTCGCACATGCATATCATCATAGGGTTTTAGGCTTTTCTTATGCGCCAATTATTCAAGCATTCAACAATGCAATGCAAAACAACTTGTATGATTCGGTTCTTTATCATGCTGGGAATGGGGTTTACTATTATCGAGAAGCATATGCTGCTACAAATGAAAAAGAATACTTTGCTGAACTGACAGAGGCCTATCTAGGTGAGAATGATTTTTTTCCATTCATCCGTGAAGAATTAGAATTACATGACCCTATAGGATATGATTTATTGTTAAGTATTTGGGAATTTGAAAATATACTGGGGGTTGAAAATAATAACTACACGGATATTATTCTTTATCCTAATCCAACCAATGGTCTAATTACAATTAATTGGAATAAAACTTGGAGACCAAAATTAATTAGAGTTATTTCCGTAGATGGTCGAATGCTAATGGAATATGATATAAATACAGTTGGAAATACAACGCTTAACATTTCAAATTTAGCTTCCGGAATTTACACCCTTGTTTTAGATGACAAAAAGGCGTATAAAATAATTAAACGGGGATAACGAAAGCATCACAATAGCTATGGTTCATTGCAGTGGAATTTCCTTCGGACAAGAACAAAGCAAAACTAGCAAAAAAAAATACTGGCGGGGCAGTTGGAGTTGCTTAAAGGGATGATGGGGAAATAAATTATATTTAAGAGGAATTACTTATACGAAAATTTAATGATGGTCTAATAATCTATAGATCTACTTTTAACCATTCTGGTTATTCTAGAGAGGAAAAAGTTATGATTTTAATCGCTAAACGATAGATAATGAAAATGAATCTAGCTATAGGATTTCCCAAAATGGAATTTTTGTAGAATATATCAAATTAAAATAGAGATTAAAAAAGATTCAAAATCTATAGCTATTCACCCTTTAGAAAATGACCTTACATTTAGCAGGAATTAATGGATTTTTAAGTTCTATTCAAACTAAAGAAAACTTAAAAGTGAATATATCAAATGTTTCTTTTAGAAATGTTTAAATAAATATTCTTAAAGTACACCTTCAGCCCAACACTTGAAAACACCTAAAATCTTCCTTTATTTAAGCTTTTCTTAACTTTTTAAACCCCCGCTTATTGTATTTTCGTAAGGATATATAAACAACTAAAAATCATTACTATGAAAAAGATTATTTTACTTTTTTCTGCCTTGATGCTAACTGTTGGCATTCAGGCGCAAATTACAACCCCACAGCCAAGTCCGTTTCAAAAAATTGAACAAAAAGTGGGGCTTACAGACGTAACTTTAGAATATTCAAGACCTTCAATGAAAGGTAGAACCATTTTTGGAGGTTTGGTGCCTTATAACACTATATGGCGTACTGGGGCAAACGCAAATACAAAAATCACTTTTAGTGATGGCGTGGAAATTGGCGGCCAAAAGTTACTTGCAGGAACGTATGCAATTTTCACCAAGCCCGGAACTTCAAGCTGGGAGGTATATTTTTACAACGACGCAACCAACTGGGGAACACCTGAAAAGTGGGATGAAGACAAAGTTGTAGCAAAAGTAACCGTACAGGCCTACCCATTACCAATGAATATCGAAACATTTACTATGTCTTTTGATGATCTAAAGAATGATTCTGCAATGTTAGGGATGATGTGGGAAAAAACCTATGTAGGTGTGCCTATTAAAGTTGGTACAGATAAAACCGTTTCTGAGAATATCCAAAACGTGATGAATGGTCCGGGAGCAAATGATTATTATGCAGCAGCAGTATATTATCTTGAAACCGGTAAAGACATCAACCAAGCAAAAACTTGGATAGACAAAGCCATTGATATGAACAAAGAACCTGCATTCTGGCAGTTGCGTCAAAAATCGTTGATCTATGCAAAGGCTGGGGATAAAAAAGGAGCAATTGCAGCGGCAAAGAAATCATTGGAACTTGCAAAAGCTGCTGGAAATAATGATTATGTAGCTTTAAATGAAAAGTCTTTGAAAGAGTGGGGTGCAATGTAACAAGCACTTATAATTATAAAAAAAGCCCCAAAATTTTGGGGCTTTTTTTATTTTGGACCTTTAGGACCTTTAGGACCTTTTTCGCCTTTGCTGTTCCTGTACCTATCGAGAAGCTCTCTTTTAAAATCATCTTCGGTCTTTTTGAGGATGATTATTTTTTTTGGGGAAATCACACCTCGAAGTTCAGAAATCATCTGTTTGCGAAGCGCTAGTTCTTCACTTTCAATAGATAAGCTTGTGTCAATTAAAGCGTTAGCCTCGGCGTCGCTCAATTTATCCACTCCTCCGCGCAGTTTTTGGAAAATTTCGTTTCGTTCTTTCATCCGAAGGTCATGGAACTTGTAATCATATTTATTATAGATGGGCCAGAATTTTTCAGCTTCAGAAGGAGTAAGTGCTAGTTTTTCAGTTATATAAGCTATTTTTAAAGCTTTAATCTTTTGGTGTTTTCCATCCTGTGCCTGCGCGGTTGCGGCAAAAAGGAGGAATATAATGGCTAATTTTTTCATCTTTATAAAATATTTGAGAAATAGGAAGATGGAATGCCCAAATTTACATCTTCGTTAGGTTTACAAATTGTTAGTGGGCATTTCATTGTTCGTTTATTAAAGTTTCTTCATCCAAATTTTCCAAAAGGAAGTTTTCCAAAGCTTTATCTGAAAATTGGTTGTTTTTAATACTGATCTCGTTAATGTCTTCATCGTCAATAAATAAAGCAAGATCATAAAGATCTAAATTCAAATTACCATCTTCAATATAGGTGTCAATAGCTGCCAATTGCAGTGAATCTAAATTCGAATTATCAGTTTTAGTATTAAAAATCGTGAAACCAATAATCAAGCAAGCCGCGATTGTCGCCGCGTAACCGAAATATTTCTTCGGGAAAAGCGGAATAACTTTCGAGGGTTTTTCTGAAGCATTTACTTTTCCAATAACGCTTTCTTCCAATTTGTCGAAATAGTTTTCTGGAACCTTAAAGCCTCTAGACTTCGGAAACTTTTCTTCGGCAATTTTGCTAAAAAGACGTTCCTCAAAAGTTTCGAAATAACCTTCGGGTATTTTAAAATCAGGTATGTTTTTTTCTTTTTTCACTTAAAATTTGACTGTTAATAGGTTATAAAGTTTCATTGGTCTTTATAAATTCCGTAATTTTTTTTACCGCTATGTGATAACTACTTTTCAAACCACCCACAGAGGTTTCTAAAATTGCCGAAAGCTCCTCAAAAGTGTGGTCTTCAAAATATTTCATCGTGAAAATCAACCGTTGTCTTTCTGGCAGCGTTGCAATCGCTTTTTGAAATTGTAGTTGAATGGTGTCGCCTTCAAAATAAACATCACTTTCCAGTTTGCGCACTGCATTGTCTTTCATGTTTTCAATAGAAACATTGTTTCGTTTCGATTTTTTGTTTAGAAAAGTAATGGACTCATTAGCTGCAATTCTATACATCCACGTGTGCAACTTGCTTTCACCTTTAAAAGAGTTGATGTTTCTAAAAATCTTTATAAAGGTGTTTTGAAGCACATCATCGGCATCATCGTGGTCTAGAACCATATTACGGATTTGCCAGTAAAGCCGTTCCTTATATTGCGAAACAAGCTCCTTAAAGGCGGATTCTCTGTCCGCTTCGGTCTGCAATGCCGTTACCAGTTCTTTTTCTTCAACCATTTTTAAGTACGCGACTTATTTATAGGACTAAGTTACTGAAGAATGGTTTAATTGAAGTATATAATTATGAAAGGGATTGCATTTCAACAAGGCTGTAGTAAATGCCTTTTTTCTCCAAAAGCTCTTGGTGCTTGCCCTGCTCCACAATTTTTCCTTTGGAAAGAACCACAATATTATCTGCATTTTGAATAGTAGAAAGGCGATGTGCAATAACAATGGAAGTTCTGTTTTTCATCATTTTCTCCAAAGCATCCTGCACCAAACGTTCGCTTTCAGAGTCCAAAGCGGAAGTTGCTTCGTCCAAAATCATAATTGGAGGATTTTTTAAAACGGCTCTGGCAATGCTCAAGCGTTGCTTTTGGCCGCCACTCAGTTTGTTTCCACTGTCGCCAATATTGGTATCAAAACCTTCTGGAAGGTCTTTTATGAATTCGTATGAATTACTAATTTCCGCAGCTTCCATCAATTCTGAATCTGAAGCAAGTGGTTTTCCAAGTTTTAAATTGTTCGCCACAGAATCATTAAAAAGAATGGAATCCTGGGAAACAATACCCATCAGTCCGCGCAAAGATCTTTTTGAAATATTTTTTATATCTACGCCATCAATTTCGATGCTACCTTTATTAACGTCATAAAAACGTGTCAACAAGTTGGCGATAGTACTTTTTCCACTACCGGATTGACCAACGAGCGCCACGGTTTTTCCTTTTGGAATTTCCAATGAAAAATCTTTCAGAACGTATTGATCTTCGTATTTAAACGAAATGTTTTTGATTGAAATAATGCCATCAAAACCTTCCTTTTGAACCGGATTTTCAATATCTGTAATCGTGTTTTTGGCTTCCAACAATTCCAAAATACGGTGTGCAGAACCATCGGCACGCTTCACAGAATAGCTTGCTTTTGCAATGGCCTTGGCGGGTGTAAGGATGTTATATGCCAACATAATGTAACCAATAAAGAAACTGGCTTCTAGCGTTCTATCAACAAAAACCAACCAACCTCCATAAACCAAAAGTATTCCAATAGTTATGATCCCCAAAAGCTCGCTAACGGGAGAGGCAAGGTTCTGTCTGTTAAGTACTTTATTGGAATATTTGTAAAAGCGCTCATTACTATCCTCAAACTTTTTTTGAAAAAGATTTTCAGCATGAAAGGCCTTAATAATGCGTAATCCGCCCATGGTTTCCTCCAAAATTGAAAGAAAAACGCCCTGTTCCTGTTGTACTTTTAAGGAGCCTTTTTTCAAAGATTTACCAATTTTTGAAATCAAAAAACCAGAAATCGGCAAAAATAGAAACACAAAAAGTGTCAATTTCGGACTTATGAAGAGCATTGTTGCCAACGAAAAAATGATTGTTAAAGGTTCGCGGACAATCATTTCCAAAACGGAAAGCACTGAGTTTTTAACTTCGTCCACATCGCCGCTCAACCGAGAAATTGTATCTCCTTTTCTTTTTTCGGAATAAAAAGCCAACGGAAATTGAATTACTTTGCTGTAAAGGTCATTACGAAGATCTTTTAAAACGCCATTCCGAAGAAAAGTAGAATAGAACATCGCTAAATAATTGCTCAGATTTTTCAATAAAAAGAGGGAAATGATGATACCGACCATATACATGAGTATCGTAAACTCCCCTTGTTTATTGATGTTTTCAATGATAAAGTAATTTAGATATTCCTGTGAAAAATCTTTTATATTGGAAATTCCTTCATAAACTGGTTTCACACCAAGGGTACGTTTGTCACTAAAAATAATTTCCAAAACTGGAATGAGCGCTACAAAGGAAAGCGTGCCAAACAATGCGTAAAGCACGTTAAAAAAGATATTGAGAAAAGCGTATCTTTTATAAGGGTAGGCGTAGCGCAGTATTTTTCTGAAATAATTCATTAATTCACTTTTAGTTGTGCGGCAATAGCGTCAATTTTATTTTGAAGTATTTCTTCAAAGTTTTCTTTTTCCAAAGTGCTCACGCTAATGTAGAACTTTATTTTCGGTTCGGTGCCGCTGGGTCGCGCTGCAATTTTGCTACCATCTTTGGTATAATATATTAATACGTTTGATTTTGGCAGGTTTAATGACAAAGTTTCCTTTTTCACGAAGTCTGTGGTTTCATTTTTTGAAACATCGTCCATACGAATCACTTTGCTTCCTGCAATTTCCTTAAACGGATTTTCGCGAAGCGTTTTCATTATTGCTGAAATTTCTTCTGCGCCCTGTTTTCCTTTTTTGGTTACTGAAATCAAATGTTCACGGTAGTTCCCGAACTGGTTGTAAACATCGTTCAAATATTGAAACATACTACTGCCGGAATTTTTTTTCTGTGCCGCAATTTCGCAAGCCAGTAGGGTAGCGGTAACAGCGTCTTTATCACGGACAAAATCACCCACCAAATAGCCGAAACTTTCTTCTCCACCACCAATAAATTCAAGCTCGGGAAAATCCTTGATCATTTTCGCAATCCACTTAAAACCCGTAAGTCCTTCAATATATTTTACTTTGAAATGTTCCGCAATCTTTTCAACCATGGGCGTGGAAACGATTGTAGAGGCAACAAACTGCTTTCCGTTTAGTTTTCCAGCTTTTTTCCATTGTTCTAAAAGGAAATGCGTCATTAAAACCATCGTTTGGTTTCCGTTTAGCAAAACCATTTTGTTTTCGTTATTTCGAACGGCAACGCCCAAACGGTCGCAATCTGGATCGGTTCCGATTACAATATCTGCATTTTCTTTTTCAGCAAGTTCCAAAGCCATTTTAAGTGCAGCGGGCTCTTCGGGATTGGGTGATTTTACGGTTGGGAAATCGCCATTTGGTTCTGCTTGCGCTTCAACAATGGAAACATTTTTATAACCGGCTTGCTCCAAAACCTTTGGAACCATTGTAATTGAAGTTCCATGAAGTGAAGTGAAAACAATTTTCAAGTTGTCTTTTGCTTCTTGAGAAGTATTGAAAGTTCCATTTTCAATGGAAGCCTTTGCAAATGCTTCGTCTACTTCTGAATCTATAAATTGAATCAAACTTTCATTTGCTTCAAACTTTATATCTTCATAATTCAGTGAATTTATTTCAGTAATTATTTCGCCATCCTGCGGTGGAACTAGCTGTCCGCCATCTTCCCAATACACTTTATAACCGTTGTATTCAGGAGGATTGTGTGAAGCAGTCAAAACGATTCCAGCTTGACAGTCCAAATATTTTACCGCGAAAGAAAGCTCTGGTGTGGGTCGCAATTCTGAAAAAATAAACACTTTTATTCCGTTAGCTGAAAATACATTGGCAACAACTTTTGCAAATTCTTTGCTGTTATGGCGGCAATCGTATGCAATCGCAACTTTAATCTCTTTGTTTTGGAACTGTTCTTTTAAATAATTTGAAAGCCCTTGGGTGTTTTTCCCCAGTGTATATTTATTGATTCGATTGTCGCCAAGACCCATTATGCCTCGCATTCCGCCGGTTCCGAACTCTAGGTTTTTATAAAAACTGTCTTCCAATCCTTCCGGATCGTAAGCAATCATTTCTTTGATATTGTGTTGGGTTTTTTCGTCGAAAAAGGGGGTAAGCCATTGGTTAACGCGGGCTAAAATTTTCGGATCTACGTAAATCATTCGTCTAAATTAAAGTGCAAAAATAAAGAATCTCTAAGTTTAATCTTTGAAGTTTCGTTGTTCTTTGATAATGTAGTTCCTGGAATCTTTTTTACTTCTTAGAATCAATTCGCCCAAAAATCCTGCGAGGAAGAGCTGGGATCCCAAAATCATTGCAGTAAGGGCAATATAAAACTGTGGTCGCTCTGTAATGAGCCTACCATAAGGATTCAAAAATAGTTTATCAATCCCTAGATAAAGCGCCAAAAAGAAACCTATTATAAGCATTATTGCGCCCCATGCACCAAAAAGATGCATCGGACGTTTTCCAAAACGCGATAAAAACCAAATGGTTATCAAATCCAAGAAACCACGGATAAAGCGTTCTGCGCCAAATTTTGTGGTTCCGTATTTTCGCGCTTGGTGCAAAACAGGTTTTTCTGAAATTTTACTGAAGCCTGCATTTTTAGCTAGCACAGGAATATATCTATGCATTTCGCCAGTTACTTCAATGGATTTTACGACATCACGTTTATACGCTTTCAAGCCACAATTAAAGTCGTGCAATTGTACGCCGGAAGTTTTCCGCGCTGCGTAATTGAATAATTTTGAAGGTAGGTTTTTGCTGATAAGAGAATCGTACCGTTTCTTTTTCCAGCCGGAAACAAGGTCGAAATTTTCCTCGGTTATCATTTTGTACAGTTCTGGAATTTCTTCGGGATTGTCCTGCAAATCGGCATCCATAGTGATAATCACATCGCCTTTCGCCATCGCAAACCCGGCGTGCAGCGCTTGTGATTTTCCGTAATTTTTTTGAAAACGAATTCCTTTTACTTCTTGGTTTTCTTCTGAAAGTTTTTCGATTATTTTCCAGGAATTATCTGTACTACCATCATCAATAAATATGAGCTCGTATAAAAAACCATTGGATTGCATAACGGATGCAATCCAACGGTACAATTCATTAAGTGATTCTTCTTCGTTAAGAAGCGGGATGACGATGGATATGTTCATTAATTAGTTTAACGGGTTTGGATTTTTCGTTTTAAAGATAAGCGCCACAAGCAGGCCGATAACGCTCATAAATGCAAGTCCAAAGACATAATTTTTTAGTTGTGATAAAATCGCGAAATTGTCTTGATCTGCCATTTTAGCCATTTGTTTGTCAATTTCTACTTGTGGTGTGCCCATTTTTTGTAAAAATTCTGCGGTCATTTCCAATGTTCTTTCTTGCAGAAAGGCTGCTAAATCAGGATCTATAATATTGAATATTAAAATTCCAACTAATGTACTTATAAGAGAGCCAATAGCAACAGTTATAAAATAAACTGTAAATGCCTCCTTAAAACTCATTACTCCGCCAAGTATTCCTTTTGCTTTTGCTACAGAAACAATTGCAACTACAATAACAATAAGAAAACTTAAAATCCCTATCCACCATTTTGTAAAAAGTTCAGTATTTAAAACATACATTAAGGTGGTCATTAGAGCAAGCACGGCACCTAGAATGAGGCCATAGTTAACTGCAGATTTTTTGGTTGAAATTGGTTGGGTTTCCATTTTTTTAATAGGTTTTGGTTTGGATTGTTAGTAAACAAAGATAGCAAAACGTTACATTTGCCAGCAATTATGAAATGAATTAAAAAAGTGAATAATTTTGTTGCTAGTTTCCAATTAATACTTAAATTTGCAAACTGAATTCCGAAAGGTCGGAAGAGCGCATTTTAAATAATAATATTACAATTACAGAGATGAAAAAAGGTATCCACCCAGAAAATTATAGATTAGTTGCTTTTAAGGACATGAGCAATGAAGATGTGTTCCTTACAAAGTCAACTGCAGATACTAGAGAAACTATCGAGGTAGATGGTGTTGAGTATCCTTTGGTAAAGATGGAGATTTCACGTTCTTCACACCCTTTTTATACCGGAAAAGCAAAACTTATCGATACTGCAGGACGTATTGACAAATTCAAAAACAAATACGACAAGTTTAAAAAGCCTGCTGCTAAAGAAGCTAAAACTGAAGAATAATCTTCAATTTGGTTAAATATACAGAAGCCTTCGAGAAATCGAAGGCTTTTTGTTTGGGGTTGGGGCCACCTTTATTATCTTTATATTTAATCTAAGAGAATGATACCCTGGGCACAGTTGATACCAACCGCAATTTCACTAGTCGAAATGGCTGGAAGTGTACTTACTTCCAATAAAAAAGCAAAAGCAAAAATTGCAAATAACCCTAGTTTAGATACTGAAAGCCTATTAGAACGAATAGAGGTTCTTGAAAATAACGAGCTTAAACAAGCGGAACTCATTCAACAAATGGCGCAACAAAATTTAACTCTTATAAAAAAAGCAGAAAACAATTATAGGCTCGCAATTATAGGTATTTGTATCTCCCTATTATCGTTAGTTTTGTTTTGTGTGCTGTTCTTTATGAAACTTTAAAAAAATCACAACCATAACAGGAATAAATAAGATGAACTACATTCTCTTTGACGGTAACATAAGAAATCAGTTGTTACCATTCACTTTTACTCGTCCGGTAGCAGATATTCGTTTAGGAATTTTAACAATTCGCGAAAAATGGGAGCATCTCTTGGTCTTCACTACAACTACAGTAACTGAAGATTACCTTTCAGAAAAACACCCTTTTTTGGAGCTCGAAAAGAATATTCTTATAAACGCTTCTTTTCTTCCTTCGGAAAATTTGGTGAACATCATCAAAGGATTAGAAGAAAATCAAGCCGTTTTTTTCGATGATGAACCCATAGCCTTTTTCGCAACAGAAGGGCAGGAAGTAGATTTTGAAACCTTTGATATAATTCAATACGAACACAACGATGTTTTGCGAATAGAAAACACTTGGGATATCTTTTCAAAGAATGGTGAAGCAATAAAACGGGATTTTGAAATGCTTACCAAAGGCCGTAAATCGCAACCTATTCCTAAAGGTGTGTGGACAAGCCACCCTGAAAATATTTTTATTGAAAAAGGCGCAAAGTTGCCGCTTTGTTCCTTGAATGCTTCCGAAGGTCCCATATATATAGGAAAGGATGCTGAAATTATGGAAGCCTGTGCTGTTCGCGGTCCCTTTGCGCTTTGTGAATATTCTACTTTGAAAATGGGAGCGAAGATTTACTCAAATACAACTATTGGTCCTCACTGCAAGGTTGGGGGAGAAGTGAATAATTCCGTAATCTTTGGGTATTCAAACAAAGGACATGATGGGTTTTTGGGAAATTCTGTTATAGGCGAATGGTGCAATTTGGGAGCTGACACAAACAATAGTAATTTAAAAAATAATTACGCCGAAGTTCGTCTTTGGGATTACGAAACAGAGGGTTTTGCCCGAACAGGTTTACAGTTCTGCGGTTTAATGATGGGCGATCACAGTAAATGCGGTATCAATACTATGTTCAATACAGGAACGGTTGTAGGTGTGAGCGCAAATATATTTGGAAGTGGTTTTCCACGGAATTTTATTCCTAGCTTTAGTTGGGGCGGAAGCGGCGGTTTTACAACCTATAAAACCGATAAAGCCTTTGAAGTTGCAAAAGTGGTTATGAGTCGAAGACACATTGAGTTTTCAGAAAACGATGCCAAGATTTTGGAACACGTTTTTGAGGAAACTGCGAAATGGAGAAAGGGATAAAAAAAATATTCAATATTGATAACCAGTAATCCAATCATACTATTCTGGTTTAATAACCCAATAGCCTAATAACTCTTTTTAACCCTTTTCAAAACCAAAAAATTCTGCGGATTTATACCAAGTCCCGAAACTTTTTTATTGACAAAACGGACTGCCATATCATAAAACAAAGGAACCACGGGAGCTTCTTCAATAACCACAGAATCCATTTTTCTGTAAAGGAGTTTGCGTTTATCTATATTCGAAATGGTAAGTGATTTTTCGTAAATACTATCAAACGTAGCACTTTTAAAGTGCATATAGTTTGGGCCATCAGGCGCAAAATTAGGGCTATAAAAAAGGGAAAGATAGTTTTCGGCATCGGGATAATCAGCAATCCAGCTTGCTCTAAAAATGTCTAGTTCACCCGTACTTTTCATCTGCCTAAGTGTGGAAGGCGGCATCACATCTATTGTTACTGTAATTCCTAACTTTTCAAGCTCACGCTGCACATATTCACATAAATCCAAATACTGACTATTGGTTCCGATGGTTATTTCTGGATTTTCATCGCCTGTTTCAGCTTTATATTGCTCAATTAATTGTTTTGCCTTTTCTGGCTCATACGTATAGCCATCAATCTCGGCATATCCCGGCAAACCTTTAGGTATAAAGCCGTGAATGGCTGGAATTCCCATTCCGTTTCGCAAATAAGTAACCATTTTTTGACGATCAAAACCGTAATTTATTGCTTGTCGTAATTCTTTGTTTTTAATTTCAGGAGTGTTTGCTTCAAGAAAAAAACCGAGATATTCGGTATTCAAATAAGGTCCCGTTACCATATAAGCCAAATCTTCATATTTTGGCTGCAATTTACCGTGTGTGGTCAACAGCTCATCTTTATAACTACTGTCCAAACCTGAAATGAAATCCAGTTCCCCCTGTGCAAACTGTAAAAATTCACTTTGTTTATCCGGTAAAAAAGTAATTGCAACAGCTTCCAAATAGGGGAGTTGTATTCCGTTTTGGTCTTTTTCAAAGTAAAGTGGGTTTTTTCTGAAAACGAGTTTCACGTTTTCTTCCCACATTTTAAATTGAAAAGGTCCCGTGCCCACAGGATTTCTTCGGAATTCATTGCCATAAAATTCTACAGCTTCTTTTGGAACAACTGAACAGTATCGCATAGAAAGCAATCCTAAAAATGCAGGAAATGGTTGTTTTAACTGGATAACCAAAGTAGTGTCATTTTCTGCTTTATAGCTTTTCACATAATTCATCACCCAACTTCCTGACGAAGCTATTTTCTCATCCGTCAATCTATCAAAACTGTAAACAAAATCTTGGGCGACAACCTTTCGCGTATAGCGCGTTGGAGAGTGCAGCCCTTTTTGTGCGAAGGCTTTATTTTGATGAAAGAAAACATCGTTCCTTAGAAAAAAAGTGTAGGTATACGTTGAATCGTTTATAATCCAGTTTTTTGCAATATCTGGTTTTATGTTTAAGGAATCATCCAATTGCACCAAACCGTTATAAAGTTGGTTGTCCGGCCAAATGGCTTGTGGATTTCTTGCAAATGCGGGATCTAAAGTTGGGATATTGCCGTGCTCGTTATAGCGGAAAACGAGTTGGTCATTTCCAGTTTCCTCATTATTTCCGCAAGAAAACAAAATAACGGCAACACAACATATTGAAATTCTTTGAATTAGTTTTATTAAAGGCTCTTGCATGCGTTTTTGGGAACCGAATTTAGTTTGTATTTTTGTGCCCTCGTTTGCCAAAAATACAATAATGAACGCACCAAAAAAAGTCGCTTTCTACACTTTGGGTTGTAAACTCAACTTCAGCGAAACTTCTACTATTGCTAGAAGTTTTGAAGGAGAGGGTTTTCAGCGTGTTGATTTTTCTGAAAAAGCTGATATTTATGTGATAAACACCTGCAGTGTTACAGAAAATGCGGATAAGCGTTTTAAAACAATTGTAAAACAAGCTCAAAAGGCAAATCCCGAAGCTTTTGTAGCTGCAGTTGGTTGTTATGCGCAACTTAAACCTCATGAATTGGCAGATGTTGATGGCGTGGATTTGGTTTTAGGGGCTACCGAAAAATTCAAAATAACGGATTACTTAAATGATCTTTCCAAAAATGATTTTGGAGAAGTGCATTCCTGTGAAATTGAGGAAGCCGATTTTTACGTAGGTTCCTATTCCATTGGTGATAGAACGCGGGCTTTCCTAAAAGTGCAGGATGGTTGCGATTATAAATGTACGTATTGCACGATTCCCTTGGCGCGGGGCATTTCGCGAAGTGATACGTTGGAAAATGTTTTGAAGAACGCTTTTGAAATTTCACAACAGGGAATAAAGGAAATCGTTTTAACAGGTGTAAACATTGGCGATTATGGAAAAGGAGAGTTCGGCAATAAAAAGCACGAGCACACTTTTCTTGAATTGGTTAAAGCTTTGGATGAAGTGGAAGGTATTGAAAGACTTCGCATTTCTTCGATAGAGCCAAATCTTCTTAAAAACGAAACCATTGATTTCGTTTCAAAATCGAAAACATTTGTACCGCATTTTCACATTCCATTGCAAAGTGGGAGCAATGCTATTTTAAAATTGATGCGCCGTCGTTATATGCGTGAACTTTACACAGAAAGGGTTGGGAAAATACGAGAAGTAATGCCGCACGCCTGTATTGGTGTGGATGTTATTGTTGGTTTTCCCGGGGAAACCGAAGAACATTTTCTGGAAACTTATCATTTTTTGAATGAAATGGATATTTCGTATTTGCACGTCTTCACTTATTCTGAAAGAGATAATACACCTGCCGCTGAAATGGAAGGGGTAGTGTCCAAGAAAGTTAGAAACAAAAGAAGCAAAATGTTACGCGGCCTTTCAGCAAAAAAGAGAAGGGCTTTTTATGAAAGCCAACTTGGTACAACGAGAACTGTTCTTTTTGAGGGCGAGAATAAAGAAGGTTATATTCACGGTTTCACAGAAAACTATGTAAAAGTGAAAGCTCCATGGAATCCTGAATTAGTTAATACTTTACAGGAAATCACACTTACGGAAATTGATGAAGATGGATTGGTGCGCTTTAAAACTTATGAAGCAGCTTTGGTCTAAATATTAATCCCTACAGGCAACAAATCCTTATATTTCCTTCGATTTTTTCGCATAAAACCTGCAACTTCGGGACTAGTTGGAACTAAACTGATACCACGCTTCTTAACTTCTTCAAAAACCGCTTTTATAAAGATATCACGGAAACCCTGTTCTTCCAGATCTTCAGGCATTTGATATTTAGTGAGAAAAATCTTACGGTCTTGAAGGGCATATTCTATGCGGGCCATATTGTCGCCAATTTCAAGTTCAAACTGTCTTAAAAATTCGTTATCGGTAATTTCTACATCTTCTATCATTGTGAAGTTGTTTTAAATATTTATTGAGCACATTTTACTTCTAGTAACTGTGGACGTTTCTTTAAAATATACAGCTTTTTGTATAAAACTATTATTTTATATACGGTACTACAAGATGTCTGGTTTGGTTTCAAAGTAAATTATCAGTGGAATTTTCAGTTTTTAAGGAAACTATAGTATAATTTTATCTTTGTACTTGTAAATTTACGAATAATCTTTGGGCTTATCCCCTTTTCTTCACAAAAGACTTATGAATTCTGAAAAAAAGCATGTTTATTTTGTACCTGGAATGGCTGCTGGAAGTGAGATTTTCAGGAATATTAAACTTTCCGAAAACTACGAAATGCATATTTTGGAATGGTTAATCCCCGAAAAGGATGAAAGCTTGGTGGCTTATGCCAAAAGAATGGCGCTTGGGGTAACGGAAAAAGATGCAATACTGATTGGGGTTTCCTTTGGGGGCGTTGTTGTGCAGGAAATGAACGATTTTTTAAAATTGAAAAAACTGATAATCATTTCCAGCGTAAAAACACGAAATGAACTCCCACGACGGATGAAACTTGCAAGTCTAACCAAGGCTTACAAACTTATTCCCACCAGTTTGGTTTTAAGTGCCGAAGATTTGACCAAATTTTCTGTGGGGCCAAAATCAAAAAAGAGATTGGCGATGTATCAGGAATATCTTCATGTTCGCAATAAACAATACCTAGATTGGGCACTTGAAAAAATGGTGACTTGGAACCAAAAAGAAAAAATTAAAGATATCATTCATATTCACGGCGAAAAAGATTTGGTCTTTCCTATAAAATATATAGATGATTGCGAAGTTATCAAAGGCGGAACACATATAATGATTTTGAACAAAGGCAGCGAAATCTCAAAAAAACTGTTGGAAATTTTTGAGGAATAATTTTTGCAATTCTAGTGAAAAATAGCATTAATAAGTATCTTTATTAAAAATACGATTTTATGAAAATGACAGGAAAAATAGGTTTGGGAATTGCGGTTTTAACGGTTTGCGCCTTAAGTATCCACGCAGTACAAGATGCCCCAACAGATGAAAATTTTGAAAAGAAGTTGGTAAACGATTATAATGTGTATGCATTGCCTTTACCAGAAAAAATGGATTTTGCAGGTGAAGCCGTTCCGCTTCAAAATCCAGATATACGCGAACGAATGGACAGGGAATTATTGGTGAATACGTACTGGCAATCCAACGGACTTTTACTTTTTAAACGCGCCAATAAATATTTCCCTCAAATTGAACCTTTATTGAAAAAATATGGTTTGCCAGACGATTTTAAATATCTGGCAGTAGCTGAAAGCGGTTTAGAATACACCAGTTCGCCAGCTGGCGCCTCAGGTATATGGCATTTCATGAAGGGCACAGGCTTGGAATACGGGCTTGAAATCAATGACTATGTTGACGAACGCTATAACCTTGAAAAAGCCACAATGGTTGCAGCAGAATACTTAAAAAGCGCCAAAAATAAATTTGGAAGTTGGACCATGGCAGCCGCATCTTATAATGCAGGAGTGGGGGGTATGAACAAGCAAATAAACAGACAAAAGGAAACCAGTTATTACGATTTACTTTTAAATGATGAAACAAGTCGCTACGTTTTTAGAATAATGGCTTTGAAGGAAATTATGACTCATCCGGAGCAATATGGATTTAATTTTAGAGAAAAGGATCTTTACACAAACATCCCTACTTTTAAAGTAAAAGTAGATACTCCTGTTGAAGATTGGGCTGAGTGGGTAAAACCTTATGGTATTAATTATAAAATTCTAAAACTTCACAATCCTTGGCTTCGCGATACTTTTTTGAAAAATTCTTCTGGAAAAGAGTATTTTATAGAAATTCCGGAAAAAGGATACTACAACTAAAAGCTAAAAATATTTATAGAAAAAACTCGTAAAAGTTTAAATTTTACGGGTTTTCTTTTGATGCAAAATGTTCTTTTTCTTCATCACTGGAGTTTTTTAGCAAGGATATTCCATTTAGGAATGAATTATAGTTCAACTCAAAAGAAATTTCATACTTTTCGTTGTAGGGATGAAGCACACCGCGCCTTACGTCAACAATGCGTTTGTTTTCGTCAATAAAAAAAGAAGTTGGAAAACCCAGGCTGTGTTTCATTATCTCCACAATATGGTCATTGGTGTTTTCCCTTTCATCCACATAAATAATATTTATTTTGCTGGAATACTCACGCGCCGATTTCCGAACATTCTCCCTTGAATCCCAAAAAAGGACAACAAAATCAATGTCTTTATGATGCTTTTCAGCAATTTCGTTCAAGGCAGGAATTTCACCTACACCTGGAGTACACCATGAAGCGTAAGTCATTAAAAAAACAGGCTTTTCAAATTTGTAAAGCTCAATTTTTTTTCCTGAAAGTTTTCTCACATTAAAATTGTCGAGATAACTTCCGTTCACCACATTATTTATAAGGGAATCAAATAGAAATTCCGCACGCTCAAAATCCTGATCTGCATAAGCATTTTGAGAATTTTTGACATACTTCTTAATATTTTTACCAATAGCTTCAGAAAATAAAGAGCTTTGCTCAATCTGTGATTGCGCTGTAATGGTTATTAATAAGAAGAGATAAAGTAGTTTTCTACCCATAAGCAAAAGCTTTGGGCAAAGGTACGTTACTTGACTGATTTACAATACTTTATTCGACAAAGAGTTGTTAAAAACCGTTGAAATGCACAATGGTTAAAGGCCTTTAAGAGATATAGTTTAGAATCTTCTTCCGCCTCGGCCACCTCGCCCAAATTGCTGTTTCGGCTGTCCCATTTTTTTCATCTGCTGTTTCATCATTTTAATTTGATCATCCAGCATATTGTGTTTGTCAAGATTTTTTGCCTCTGTAAGTAGTTGTTCAGCCTCGCGCTTGCGGTTTTTGGTCATTGCAATGCCGGCCAGGTTTAACTTGGTCATTGCCATATCTGCAGACATATTCAATCCAAGTTTTTCAGCCTTTTTGAAGTATTTTTCGGCCTCAATCATATTGGTTTGTGAAACCATCAAACCATTTAGGTAATTGTAGTAACCTTCCTGTTTTGGCACTAATGCGCTACTGGGATTACTAATTTTGTCGAGCCATTTTTTAGCCCCTGGAAAATCTTGCTTACGTAGGCGAAGAAAAGCCAACAAAATAATTTCGTTTTTGAAATAGAGAAAAACAAATATCAAAGAAAGCAAAATAAGCATAATGCCATTGCCAATATTTGTTTCGGTGAATTGCCAAACCGCCGCTCCTATTACCAACGCGGACAAAACTAATTTTATATTTTTATTAAACATGAATTATCTTTAAAATAGCCTGCAAAGGTATAAAAACTAAATTCTTTTTAGGGGATTTTGTATTGTTCTAAAAGAATTATTTTCTGAAATTGATACAAACCGATTGTTAGATTCATTAAATAATTGAGTATTTCTTAATAACCAAAAACTTTGAGATTTTTTTTCAAAAAAGGTTTGCCTAAGTGAAAACTTGTTGTATTTTTGCACCCGACTTTGAAGAAAGGTCACCAAACAAAGATATTACAGAAGTTAAAGAATAAGAAAATGAGCAAAAGAACATTTCAGCCATCAAAAAGAAAAAGAAGAAACAAACACGGTTTTAGAGAGCGTATGGCTTCTGTAAACGGAAGAAAAGTTTTGGCTGCCCGCAGAGCGAAGGGTAGAAAGAAACTATCTGTATCTACTGAATCCCGTCACAAAAAATAATGTTGATAAATTTTATATAAAAGGTGTTGTTTAACTAAGCAACACCTTTTTTTTATACCCGAACGCGTCGTAATTTTGCAACACCGAAAAAGAAAAAGAAATGCCTAAAAATCCCTCAATTAAATCAGTTCTAATTATTGGCTCTGGGCCTATTGTTATTGGTCAAGCGTGTGAGTTGATTATGCCGGTTCCCAATCTTTGCGCTCTTTGCGAGAAGATGGAATTGAAACGGTTTTGATTAATAGCAATCCCGCAACAATTATGACGGACCCATCTATGGCCGATCATATATATCTCTTGCCGCTTACCACAAAATCACTCCTACAAATATTAAAGGAACATCCACAAATTGACGCAGTTTTACCAACTATGGGAGGACAGACTGCGCTTAACCTTTGTATTGAAGCCGACGAAAAGGGCATTTGGAAAGATTTTGGCGTAAAATTAATAGGTGTAGATATTGATGCAATAAATATTACCGAAGACCGCGAAAAGTTTAGGGAATTGATGGAGAAGATAGGAGTAGGTATGGCACCTCAAGCCACAGCGAACTCCTATTTACAAGGAAAAGAAATCGCGCAACAATTTGGTTTCCCTCTGGTTATTAGGGCTTCCTATACTTTGGGAGGTGCTGGTGCTTCTATTGTTTATAAAGAAGAAGATTTTGACGAACTTCTATCTTACGGACTGGAAATTTCACCAATCCACGAAGTGATGATAGACAAGGCGATGATGGGTTGGAAGGAATTTGAACTTGAATTGCTTCGCGATAAAAATGACAATGTCGTTATTATATGTGCCATAGAAAATATGGATCCGATGGGAATCCATACAGGAGACTCCATAACCGTTGCTCCTGCAATGACACTTAACGACCGTACGTATCAAAAAATGCGTGATATGGCAATCCATATGATGCGCAGTATCGGTGATTTTGCGGGAGGATGTAATGTTCAGTTTGCTGTAAGCCCGGATGAAAATGAAGAAATTATTGCCATTGAAATAAACCCGCGCGTGTCGCGATCTTCAGCTTTGGCTTCAAAGGCAACAGGATATCCCATTGCAAAAATTGCTACAAAATTGGCTATTGGATATAATTTGGACGAGTTGAAAAACCAAATCACAAAGTCAACTTCGGCCTTGTTTGAGCCTACTTTAGATTATGTAATTGTGAAAATTCCACGATGGAATTTTGATAAGTTTGAAGGATCAGACCGAACCTTAGGACTTCAAATGAAATCAGTTGGAGAGGTTATGGGAATTGGCCGTTCGTTCCAGGAAGCGCTTCATAAAGCCACGCAATCGCTAGAAATAAAAAGAAATGGAATTGGCGCTGACGGGAAAAGCTATACAAACTACGAACAGATTCTTGACAAACTTAAAAATGCAAGCTGGGACCGTGTTTTCGTAATTTATGATGCAATTCAGATTGGAATTCCGTTGAGCAGAATTCACGAAATCACTAAAATTGATATGTGGTTCCTTCGTCAATATGAAGAACTGTATTTATTAGAGAAAGAAATTTCAAAATACACTTTGGAAACACTTCCGAGGGAATTGCTTTTGGAAGCTAAACAGAAAGGTTACGGCGACAGACAGATTGCACATATGCTGAAATGTTTGGAAAGCCAAGTTTACAAAAAACGTGAGGAAATGAACATTCAGCGCGTTTATAAATTGGTTGATACCTGCGCTGCGGAATTCAAAGCGGAAACACCTTATTATTATTCTACGTTTGAAAATGAAATGCAGCTTGAAGGTGAAAAGCCTTATTCGGAAAACGATAGCATTGTAACCGAAAAGAAAAAAATAATCGTTCTTGGTTCGGGTCCAAACAGAATAGGCCAAGGCATCGAGTTTGATTACTGCTGTGTTCACGGCGTTTTAGCGGCTTCAGAATGTGGTTACGAAACCATAATGATAAACTGTAACCCAGAAACAGTTTCAACAGATTTTGACGTTGCGGACAAACTTTACTTCGAACCTGTTTTTTGGGAACATATTTACGACATCATTCGCCACGAAAAACCCGAAGGCGTTATCGTTCAGTTAGGTGGACAAACGGCTTTGAAATTGGCTGAAAAGCTTGACAGGTACGGAATAAACATTATCGGAACAACATACCAATCACTAGATTTGGCTGAAGACCGCGGAAGTTTTTCAACACTTTTGAAAGAAAACAATATTCCTTATCCAGAATTTGGTGTGGCTGAAACCACCGAGGAAGCCCTTGCGCTTGCTGATCAACTTGACTTTCCATTGTTGATTCGTCCTTCTTATGTTTTGGGAGGCCAAGGAATGAAAATCGTTATCAACAAAAAGGAATTGGAAGAGCACGTTGTTGACTTGCTTCGAAAAATTCCAAACAACAAGTTATTGCTGGATCACTATCTTGACGGCGCCATTGAAGCCGAAGCAGATGCCATTTGTGATGGGGAAAATGTATACATCATTGGAATAATGGAACACATTGAACCTTGCGGAATTCATTCTGGAGATTCAAATGCAACGTTGCCGCCTTTCAATATTGGCGAATTTGTGATGCAACAGATAAAAGACCACACGGTTAAAATAGCAAAATCACTAAATACAGTAGGGCTAATAAATGTCCAGTTCGCCATAAAGGATGATATAGTTTATATTATTGAAGCCAATCCACGAGCTTCGCGTACCGTTCCATTTATAGCAAAAGCATATGGTGAACCCTATGTGAATTACGCCACAAAAGTAATGCTGGGCCACAATAAAGTAACTGATTTCAATTTTAACCCAAAACTGGAAGGGTTTGCAATTAAGCAACCTGTATTTAGTTTCAATAAATTCCCTAATGTTAACAAGCAGTTGGGGCCAGAGATGAAAAGTACTGGAGAAAGTATACTGTTTATTGACAGTTTAAAGGATGATGCTTTTTACGACCTATACGCGAGAAGAAAAATGTATTTGAGCAAATAATTGGATGTTTTAATTATGGCACGATTTTGTGTTAGTATTTTTTCGTAAATTTAGATTATATACCTACTTAACAATTCTTTTATGAAAAAAATTACTTTGTTCCTTTGTTTTATTGCAATGAACGTTCTCTCTGCGCAGAATGTTTTTGAGATTGCTTGGGGGCAAGGTATAAATGAATCTGTAGCCAGTCCCACGATTGAAGTGGGTGATACAGTGCTTTGGACTTGGATAGATGGTACACAGAAAAGTGTTTCTGCTCTTCCAAATGGAAGTGAAAATTTTGATAGTGGTTCACTTAAGGGAATCAATAATGATTTCTCATATACTTTCTCAAAAACAGGAGTTACCGAATATCAAAATGATTCCGATTCATCGATGCACGGCAAAGTAACTGTGGTTGGCAAACTTTCAACTGAAGACAAGTTTGTGAAAAATCTGAATTTTTATCCAAATCCTGTAAAAAACGATTTGATCATATCCTCACTTTTTAAAATTGACAATTATCAAATCTATAATGTTTTGGGAACGCTTGTTTCTGAAGGAAAAGGTACAGGAAACTATACACAAGTGGATATGAGCAGGCTGAACAGCGGTTTGTATTTTGTAAAAGTTACTTCAAACGGCATGCAAACCACTTTAAAAATCGCAAAAAAGTAACATTTTATATTTTGTATTTGAAATGCTTCTTTTAATCACGATTAAAATGAGGTGATTTTTCTTGTTCCACTTCAGTGATGAAATATTTCGTTTCGCCCCAAATAGCAAAAGTTGCGAAACGCTCAACATAAGTAGCTTTTACATAGCTACCCTGATATTCTTTTAGTTTCTCAATTACATCCTCATCTTGGTCTAAAACAGAGAATGAAAAGATCTGTGCACCACTGATACCTTGACTTATTTCTCCTTCCCAAGTTTTAATAAGCACGCCGCGATGGCTGAATTTTATTAGTTCACCGGCACGCGTTCCTTCGCTGTAGGGAACGTAATATACAAATGCAAAATAAAGCAGGTAAAGTGCCAAAAGGCTTCCGAGGATGATGAATAGAACTTTTTTCATAGTTAATTTTTTAGAAGCTTCTCATTGTCATTATCGTCTCTTTTAAGTAATTTTTCGTCAATGTTTTTGCTGGTAATAGCACCTAATTTTCGAAGCTTTTCTACTCTTCTTACAAGGTTACCTTTTCCTTCTAATTTTATTAAAGCACTGTCAAAAGAGCCTTGAACAGTTCCCAATTGTTTTCTAATTTTATTTAATTCATCTAAAAGACCTACAAAAGAATCATACAATCTTCCAGCTTCAGTTGCTATCTCAAGTGTGTTTTTCTTCTGATTGTCATTTTCCCAAAGATTTTCAACCAAACGCAATGCTGCTAAAAGCGTTGATGGGGTTACAATCATTACTTTTCTTTTAAACGCTTCTTGATACAAATTTTTCTGATTTGCTACTGCTATTGCAAACGCCGGTTCAATAGGAACAAACATAAAAATGGTATCTGGGCTCTCGTTTATGGCGTGATAATATTTTTTTTCACTTAAGGTAACAATGTGGCGTTTAATGGAATCAATATGATCTTTTAGATATTTTCTTTTAATATCTTCATTTTCTTCAGAGACATATCTTTCAAAATCCGTCAATGAAACTTTACTGTCAATTATCATTTTCTTTCCATCTGGTAAATGAATAATAACATCTGTTTGCAGCCTACCGCCATCAGGGTTATCGTGACTGTCCTGAATGGTGTATTCTCTTCCTTTTTCCAAGCCAGATTCTTCCAAGACTCTGGACAAAATCATTTCTCCCCAATTTCCTTGAATTTTAGAATCTCCTTTTAGTGCTTTGGTAAGATTGTCAGCTTCTTGACTTATTTTAATATTTTGCTCATTCAAAAATTGGAGCTGTTTGCCTAGCTCAGCGTGTGTTCTAATAAAATCTACATTGTTTTTTCCAACCTTTTCTTCAAACTCCTTTATTTTTTCATTCAAAGGTTTTAATATGCTTTCAATATTCTTTTTGTTGGAATCTGTAAATACCTCTGTTTTATCAATCAAAATTTTATTGGCTAGGTTTTCAAATTTATCTTTAAAGTCCTTTTCAAAATTTTGAAATCGTTCTTTTTCCTTTTCAAGCTCGGCATATAGTGCAGCATACTCAGCACTTTGCTTTGAAAGTTGCATATTTACTTGTTCTTTTTCTTTTTGTAAACCGTCTTTTTCTGAATTTAAAATGCCTAACCGATCATTAAGTTTTTCTTCTTGTATCAAAGTATTTTGGAGGCGTTCTTCCAGTTTGCTAGTTTCTGTTTTGTTTTTCAAACGGGCAAAAAGATTGCCAATAAATGCACCAATTAATAAGCAGATAGCGGCAAGTAAAAGGAATAGAAAAGTTTCGTTCATTGCAATAATTTTTAAAGTAAATATAATTATTTCCGAATGGTAAACCTTCCGGTTTTTGAATCAAAATCGATGGTTTCTTTTGGAAAAAGTGTTTCAAACCTTCCGGTTTCTATCAATTTACAGGGATCGTCAAAATAGGTTTCATTTTTTGCCATTACCAAGATTTTATCGGTAAGCTGAATTGCCAAATCTATTTCATGGGTTGAAAAAAAGATGGTTTTCCCAGCTTCCTTGGCAAGTTTTTTCAAAAGTTTCAAAATATAGGCACGATGATATAAATCTAAATGTGTTGTGGGCTCATCGAGAATAATTAACTGTGTGTCCTGTGCCAAAGCACGTGCAATAGCAACTCGCTGCATTTGTCCATCGCTCAACTCAAAGCACTTTCGGTGGGCGAGGGCAACTGTTTCCGTAGCTTCTAAAGCAAAATTTATTGCTTTTCTGTCTGCTTCGGAAAGGGAACCGATCCAATTGGTGTAAGGCTGTCTTCCCAATGAAATCATTTCCAAGACAGTGAGATTTTTAGAAGCGGGTGCTTCGGTCAAAACAACACTCAACTGCGTTGCAAGTTGAAAGGATGAATATTCGTTTAAATCTTTCCCGTTTAAAGAAATTGATCCTTTCAAAACGTTTTGCATTCCTGTCAATGTTCGCAAAAGTGTGGATTTTCCAATTCCATTTGCGCCCACGAGTCCAACCAATTCGCCTTTTTCAATAGAAAAATTTACTGCTTCGGCAATTACAGAAGCGCTTCCTTTTTTCGAATAACCAACAGAAAGATTACGCGCTTGTAAAATGATATGTTTTTCTTCCGAAGCCATTAAAAGAGGAGTTTTCGTTTTCGCACCAATAACCAAATTACAACCGGAGCGCCGATTAAAGAAGTAATCGCATTAATTGGTAACGTAAATTCACTGAAAGGCAATTGTGCCACAGTGTCGCAAATTAGCATCAACAAACTACCGCAAAGCAATACTGCGGGAAGTAAAATAAAATGGTTCGACGTTTTAAAAACTTGGCGAACTAAATGCGGTACCGCCAAACCTATAAACGCTATCGGCCCCACAAAAGCGGTAATGCTTCCTGCAAGAATGCTGGTGGCAAGAATTATTATAAAAGTGGTGCGTTTTATGTGAAGCCCCATACTTTTCGCGTAGTTTTCACCTAAAAGCAAAGCATTTAATGATTTACTACTGAAAACACTCAGCGCCAAACCGACCATAAAACAAATAATTAAAATTAAAACTCCTTGCCAAGACTGGTTTCCCAAACTTCCGAAGGACCAAAATATGTATTGTTGAAGTTGTTCCGCATTACTGAAATAGGAAAGGACCGAAACCACGGCGGTAGTTACACTACCAAACATTAGCCCGATTATTAAAATTGCCATTGTATCTTTAATTCTGAAAGTTACCGCCAAAACTGCCAATAATACCAAAAAGCTACCCAATGCAGAAGCAATCACCAAACTCCACTGACTCAACAAAATTGTTCCGAAAAATCCTCCGAAAGCGCTTGCTCCCAAAATTAGAATGGCTACGCCTAAACTGGCACCGCTACTTAAACCCAATACGAATGGACCGGCTAATGGATTTCTAAAAAGTGTTTGCATCAACAATCCTGAAATAGCCAATCCGCCACCGGCAAGCATCGCCGTTATGGCTTTTGGCAACCTGTAATCAATCAAAATATATTGCCAGGTTTCTTTTGAAGGGCCATTTCCTATAAAGACGGAAATAATTTCTTTCAATGGGATTGAAACCGAACCAATACTCAAATTCACTAAAAAAGCAATGATGAGCACCAAAAAAAGTGCTAGAAAATGAAGCCTATATGTTTGGGTATGCTGCATTATTGAAGTTTATTAAAAAAGTAAAGTTCGTGACTTTGAAATAAATCTGGGTGTAAAATTGCGATGAGATCCTTCAAAACCAAATCGGGACGGTTTGGCGCCAATTCAAAATAGAGCACGCCTCCCGTTGCTCCTTTTTTCATACTGTAAGAGTAAACCCTGCCAGTTTTAAAGGCTTTAAACTGCGTGTAGGCTTTGCTAGCATTCTTTATCTCATCCAAAGTAGTAAATTGTCCCGGCCCGATCCAAACTTCCGCATCGTGTCCTTTTTCTAAAACAGACTCCAAATTTAATGACAAACTGCCCGTCCCTTTTGAATCTTTCCAAAGATAATTGCCATTGGCATCTGCTATAAATTGTGCGCCCCAACTGCCTCCTTGCGGCATATACCAGACATCTTTATACATCGCTCCGCTAATAACGCTAGGGATTTCTTTGGCTTCGGAAGCCATTTTTTTTGCTGAAATATATTCGGTTTCAATAGTTTTGAAAATGCTGTCAGCTTCCTTTTCTTTGTTGAAAAGCAGGCCGAAAAATTTAATCCATTCTGCCTTTCCCAAAGGAGAGGTTTCCGTCCAATCTGAATTATAAAGTACGGGAATTCCAGTTTTTTCAATAGTTGCAAAGGTTGAATTGTTTCCATCAATTGCAAAGCCAATTACAGCATCTGGGGCTAAATCGATTAAAATTTCTGTATTTATATCTTCATTTTTACCGAGTTCGGTTATTTTCCCATCCGAAATTCGCTGCCTTGTTTTTTCCGATGAAATATAATCGAGGCTGGGAAAGCCAACCAAGGCTTCGCTTTCGCCCAACATTTCCAATGAAGGAATGTGAGTGGTGGAGGTAACTACTATTCTTTTCAACGGAACTTCAACAACCGCATCAAAACTTTTGTCGGTGGGAAGAGCGGCTCCTTTTTCAACCAAAGCATATTTAAATGTTTTTTCGGTTCCAGGCCAGGGACTTTTGAGCGTAATGCTTTTGTAGCCTTCAAAAGCTTTAATCTCGAAGCCTTGTGCATATTGAATGTTTATGGACTCTTTTTCAACATTCCTTATTTCTGAAGTTTTATTATCGTGATTATTGTTTTTGCATGCGGCAAAAACGAATAGTAAACAGAAGAGGTAAACAATTTTTTGCATCTTCAAAAATAATGGTTTTGTTTGGGTGAACTAGTATTTAAAGTCTATTTTTGCCATGAATTTTGGTGAGCAGTTTTCATAACAAGAAAATGCTCTTAAAAGGGAATTTGGTTAAAAACCGAAGCTGTTCCCGCAACTGTAAGTCGGCCCAAAATATTTTGGGTGTGTATGCTTCAAAACCACTGTTCGTCTCGGCGGATGGGAAGGTGACACAAAAGACAAGCCAGGAGACCTGCCAATTTCATAACTAAAATCATCAAACTTTCGGGATAAAGGTTGAATTATGAAACAAAACGGTTTCCATATTATTTTGGCAATTTTCCTGTGCACGTTTTCAGCGTACGCACAGTTGGACAGTATTCAGCAATTACCGGAAGTGATGCTGACGGATTCAAAGCTCGTGCATTTTTCAAAAGGGTTTAAGCTTGAAAAACTGAACGATTCCATTGTTGAAAGAAATGCTAGTTCGCTAACCGAAACCCTTCGTTATAACTCTACAATATATTTTAAGGAAAATGGCTTCGGAATGGCTTCATCACCTTCCTTTCGAGGAACCAATGCAGCGCAGACGGCAGTTATTTGGAACGGCGTTAACATCAATTCGGTTTTTACGGGGCAAACGGATTTCAATACAATTTCACCTTTAAATTACAACGAAATTTCAATAAGAAGCGGCGGCGGCGGCGTGCAATACGGCAGTGGGGCTGTGGGTGGAAGCATTCATTTAAACAATACGTATTCTTTTAAAAAAATTGACACCACCCAAGTGGGATTAAACTACGGAAGTTTTTCAACCGTCGGTGGAAATGCCAGCACAACCCAAATTTGGGGCGACCATTATTTAAATGTGGGGATGGATTTTATCAGTTCAGAAAATGATTATGATTACGTAGGTAAAAACCAAAAAAACAATCACGGTGAGTTTTTACGTTTTGCAGCAAAAGTGAATGAGGCTCGAAGATTGAAACGAGGTGTAGCTACTTGGAATTCGGAATACACCTATAACGATCGTAATTTTTCCGGCAGTTTGAATACAATCGGTAAAGACAGTTATAAGGATATTTCAACAAGAAACCTTTGGCAATTACAACAAAGAGTAGGTGCTTTTGATACAAAGGCAAGCGTTGCCCATCTTTTTGAGCAGTACAGATATTTTCCGGATAGTGAAAAATCCCTTTACGATGAAGGTAGGGCGAATACTTTTATAGGCTCTTTTCAATCTGAAGTTTTACTTCAGAAAAAGTTTCGTATAAATGGTAAAGCTGAATACAGTTATATAAATGCCGAAGGAGATAATGTGGGAAAAAATTCGAGGAAGACTTTGGCTGCAGTTCTGTTGATGAATCATAAAATCTCTGATGATTTCAGTTACGGTATAAATATTAGGAAAGAATTTCTGAACGATTTTGACAATCCTTTTCTTTTTTCAGTAGATGGGAAATGGAATGTTTCAAAAAATTACGCGCTTCGTTTAAATGGTTCAAAAAACTATCGTGTTCCCACTTTCAATGATTTGTTTTGGTATGCTGGGGGAAATCACAATTTACAACCGGAAACATCCTATCAAATGGAGCTTGGGCAGGAATTTTCACTTGGAAAATTGAAAGCAGATCTTGCGGCATATTATATTTCTTCAGAAGATTTAATAAAATGGATTCCGGGAAATAGTGGAATTTGGGAACCTGTAAACTTAAATAATACTAGAAATTACGGAGCTGAAGTGGTTGTGAATTATTCTGTAAAATTAATAAATCAGCACACGCTTAGTTTTAGTGCAAATTACTCATACACTAAAGCGGAAGATTTGGAAAAGGAAAAGCAACTAATTTATGTTCCGTTTCACAAAGCTACGGGAACGCTTCAGTATAATTTTAAAACTTTATTGGTATATTTTCAGGGGTTATATAATGGAGAGACATATACTACCACTGACAATTCCTATGCAGTGAAGGGGTATAAAATTTTTAACTTGGGCTCGGAATACACCTTTTCTTCACTACCACAAATAACTTTTGGCGGACGCCTTAAAAACGTGTTTAACGTTTACTATGAAAACGTTGCATATAGGCCAATGCCTTCCCGAAACATTCAACTATTCTTAAAATTTAATATTTAAAATAAAAATGATGAAAAAACTATTGTACTTCACTTTTGCAACCTCACTATTAATATCCTGTAGCAATGACGACGATCCGCAAACTGACCCAATACCACCTGCGGCTTATGAAAAGGGCATTTTGGTTACCAATGAAGGCCCTTTTAACAACGGAAGCGGTAACATTACCTTTGTTTCTGAAGATTATGCCACAGTAGCCCAAAACATTTACAGAACGGTAAACGGAAAGGAATTGGGCAATATAGTGCAGTCCATGGGCTTTCAGGAGGAAAACGCTTACATTGTTGTAAGCAATTCAGCGAAAATAATGATTGCCAATCGGTATACCTTTGAAAGAGTGGACTCTATAAAAACAGGATTGGTAAATCCTCGTTATTTTATGGGCGATTCTGGAAACAAAGGGTATGTAACCGATTGGGGCGATCCCAATGACAATTCTGACGATTATGTGGCCGTACTGGATTTGAGGACCAATACGGTTACAACGACCATTCCCGTTGCTTTTGGACCGGAAAGAATGGTTTCCTACAACAATAAAATATACGTTGCCCACCAAGGTGCTTATGGACAGAATAATTTGGTATCCGTAATTTCTGGAAACAGTTTGGAAAGTACTATTACAGTTGGTGATGTTCCCAACTCAATGATAATTTCGGGGAATTCACTTTATGTACTTTGCGGTGGTAATCCAACCTATACTGGAAATGAAACTGCTGGTTTGTTGGTAAAAATAGATCTTTTAACTGCGCAGGTTTCGCAAATATTTACTTTTCAAACTACGCAGCATCCAACTAACCTGACAATGGATGGAGCCAATCTTTTCTACAGCCTTAATGGGAAAGTTTATAAACTTGACACAGCATCCATCTCTTTACCCGGAATTGATATTATCAGTGGAATTTTTTATGCGCTGCAGGCAAAAGATGGGAAGCTCTATGCTACAGACGCGGACGATTTCGCAAGTAAAGGTTCATTGCTGATATATGATCTATCCACTAACCAGCAAATTCAGGATTTCCAAACTGGGATTGTTCCGGGAGGAATTTATTTCAACGATTAATTTTAAAGTATAAAAAAATCCGGATATACCCATTGGGTTGTATCCGGATTTTGTTTTTTTAAATGTAGAATTTATTTCTTTTCCCCTATCATTTTCTGATATAAAGGAGAATTTGCTTTACTGTTAAAGATTTCCTTTAAAGGTTTAAAATCACGGCGAACAGGCAAAGGTCTTGGCAAAATCTCGTTTAACGCAGCTGCCAAAAAAGGTTCGTTAGGATCACCTAATTGGCCAAGGTTGAAATAATCTTCCTGCATAGGAATCTGCGGAAACAGCCCGTCAGTATAATCCGTATTTCCAGCAGCATTTGCGGTTTTGAAAACCAAGGGAAGCATTACATATGTATGGTTTGGATTTGCCTCATTTCTACTGAATTGGGGGGCAGGCGCATCATAAAGCAAGAAAGAAGCCTGAAATTTCCCAGTAGTAGTATCTCCAACTTGTACTGCGTCTATGTAAGGTTTTAGACCGTTTAAAACCAGTTCGCTTGCTGAAGCGGTTCTTCTAGTGGTAAGTATGTATACTTTAGAAAGGTTAAGACTGTTGGTTGAATTTCCATTGCTGATCGAATTGTCAAAAACACCATTTTCTGCATATTCGGACTGTCTATCTTCGTTCCAGAATTCTTTGTAAAAAACCTGACCATTAAATTGACCCGTAATCATACTTGCAAGGTCGGTAGCGGTTTCCACGGAACCACCGCCATTGTATCTAAGATCCAAAACAAGACTGTTTACTCCATCAGCTTTAAATTGTGCAAACGCATTGTTCAATTCCGAATCATAATCTCTAATAAAGCCATTGTACATTAAATAGCCGATTTTTTCCCCATTAATATCAAGTGTTTGCGCACTATAAACCGGATTTTCGTTGTATTGTGTTTTGTTTAGGGTAGCGGTTACGCCCGTGGAAGTAAAATCTGTTCCATCATAAGTAGCAAGACCGATGGTGTAACTATTTGGCGTAAGCAAATCGTTGTAGTTACTTTCGTTTATCTGTTGCCCATCAATTGTTGTAAAAAGATCGCCGCGTTTTAAACCCTGCGTTTGTGCGTCGGTATTTGGTAAAACATAGCGAACGTACCCAAAAACATTTCTGCTATCATCTGGATAATAAACCAAACCGAATTCCATTCCATTGCTCAACGTTATACCGCTCAAAGCGTTTTCAATCAGAGTATAATCACTGTAAAGATTGCTGAAACGATCCTGTGGTGATTTTAGGTAGTCAAATAAAGTTTCTGGAGTTTCGTAATTATCTAAAAAATTATTCAGTTCGTCTTGACCTGCAAAAGCATCGTTTGCAAGCTCGGGTGTATCTGCTTTATAGAGGTAAAAATAACTCAATCCGCGATAAATAAAATTTTGAATATCAATGGTTTCGGCGGGTTGAAAGTTATCGTCAGCATCTTCAAAACAAGAAACAAAAAGGGCAGCAACTATCAAACAGGGGATAAAAATTTTTCTTTTCATAAGAAGGTTTTATTTAGGTAGTCTTTTAGAACAGATAAATTAGGGATTATATTGCAGTTGTAAAAATATGTTTTTTTAGTCGAAATTAAACCGATACTTTGCATGATGGACTTATTTTATTTAATAGGGAATAATTCTTTGTAACAAAATTTGACGCCATTCGTCATTTAAATAGAAGACGGAAAACACAACCAAACCAAAAATGGACAAAAACGAATTTACCGCGCTAGTTATGCCTTTAAAAGATAGGCTATACCGTTTGGCCAAAAGGATTTTGGTTTCTACCGATGAGGCCGAGGATGCCGTACAGGAAGTGTTTTTGA
>JAGXGE010000001.1 GCA_024637015.1 Aequorivita sp.
GTAGCAAACCAATCTGGATTGTCTATTGCTAAGGAACTCATGGTAGGAACAAAAGAGTATAGATCCTGTTGCAGTGCGTTTATAAAATCTATCAACACTGGGTTCCCGCCGCCATCACCAAGGGCATCGCTGATACTGCCGGTTCCGCCGGGAGAACTATCTACTCCATCGCTACTACTTGTAGATTGTGCAATTGTTTGATAAGTGCTTATTGGGAAACCAAAAAAGTTGACGGTAATATCTGTAACTGTGATGCTCTGATTTGCAGCTGGAGTGAATTTTAGCGCTACATCTACATCGGTAGTGGCGTCAATTGTCAGGTTCGTGTCAACAATAGTAATCCCGGGACTGCCAGTGGTTGTGCCGTTACCACTGCCGTTTATCATTGTTACGTTGCGAACATTTGTTGGGAAGCCTAGCGCATCCAACTCTGCTTGAAATTCATTTCTAAAACCGGGAGCTCCTAAAGGCAATACCTTTGTAGGGTCTTGTTCATAAGTAGATCCTGCCAAAAGATGGCCAAGAAGATGATCAACAAGCATTTCCTTAGCGGCTGGGGAATTTAATAATTGATCTACTACCTGTTGTGCAGTAGGATCACCCACTTGATCTGCAAAATAATTTATTAAATACTGAAGGCTGATAGGAATGTTTGCTCCACGGTGTGGGGAATCAAAAGAAATATAAAGACGCGTTTCTGAATCTAGACTATTGTCTTCCATATACGCTAAGGCGTAGCGGGCAATGAGACCGCCCATACTTGGGCCGAGCACTACTAGTTCGTTATCGCCTACTTTGTCTGCGTTTAATTGCTGGATCATTGCTATCAAAACCATGGCGTTTCGCTGAATATAATCGCCACCGCCGTCTATATCTTTTCCGCCCGTATTGTAAAGTGGGGCGTTTAGAATGACGATATCAAAACCTTCGTCGCGAAGAATGTCTGCCATGTTCTGTCCGCCAAAACTTAGGCTTGCATAAAGACCTGGAATGTCACGGGAATCACCGGGATCAATACCGTCGAGGACGATAATGGGTTTGTCTAGCACACCATCTAGATTGTCTAAAAATATTTCATATTCACCTTCCCCGAAATAGGCTTGAGTTTCATCATAGCCTTGATAGGCGATGTTTGCTGTTATGGTTTCAACTACTTGGCTTTCAGGATAAGTTGCGCCATCAGGAATATTCTGAAAACGTATTTGGGCGAAGGAAAACTGAGTAATGAGTATTAATAATAGAACGTAAAACTTTTTCATTGGTAATTGTTTTGGTTTTGCTTTGGAAAGGTAGTGAAAATTTGGTTGTCGGTTTTCTGTTGGGAACAAATGAAAATTTTAGTGTAGTGTTGAAACTTTAACTTGTATAAGATTCAAAAAGTTTTCATTAGTAAAATAAATAAGTCAATAGTCGAAATAATTACAACAGGGTACTTCACAGCATTCAATATTTTATATATTTAATAAATGATATATATATTATACATATTCCTATTCATTTACTTTAATGGATATACACAATTTGGACCGCAACGTATAATTACAACCGAAGCACATTTACCAGTAAGAGTAGTATGTGGAGATATTAATGGTGATGGGTTTACAGATGTAGCCTTAGCATCAAGATCCCAAGCTACTCCATACAATCTTGCTTGGTTAGCAAATTTAAACGGTAACGGTAATTTTGGACCCATAAATTTAATTGGCACTATGAGTGAAACATATCGCATTAACTTGGCTGATTTGGATAATGATGGGGATTTGGATGTTATGGGGGCAACTGTATTTTTAGACATTATTTCTTGGTATGAAAATCTGGATGGATTGGGCAATTTTGGCCCTAGAAATATAATTTCGAATACCGCAGATGGCGCACATGATGTTGTTGGGGCAGATATAGATAATGATGGGGATATGGATGTAGTATCAGCTTCAGACAACTCTGGTCTAGCGTGGTATGAAAATCTTGATGGACAGGGAAATTTTAGTACCCAAAAAATTATAAACAACATAATTTCCAATTCACGTTCCTTGGTGGCAACCGATATGGATGGAGATGGGGATATAGACATTTTGGGCAATGCTAGACAACCCGCCCAAATATTCTGGATGGAAAATATGGATGGGCAGGGCACTTTTGGGACAATGCATATAATTCTCGAAATGGACTTTTATGCCAATACAGTTTTTGCCGCAGATGTGGATGGAGACAATGACATAGACGTTTTTTCTGCTACGCCATTTATAAATGAAGTAGCTTGGTTTGAAAATATGGATGGACTTGGAAATTTTAGTTCTAAAAATATAATAACCAATAGCCTATCCAAACCATATGCTGTATTTACTGAAGACCTTGACAATGATGGCGATAATGATGTTTTAGCTACTAGTGTAGATGCTTTGGGGAGCGAAGTGGTTTGGTTTGAAAATTTAGATGGATTTGGTTCTTTTGGCACAAAAAATATTATTTCTAATGAAGTGGATTTTGCCCGTGATGTTTATGCCGCAGATCTGGACAACGACGGCGATATGGACGTACTTTCAGCATCACAAAATGATGATAAAATTGCTTGGTATGAAAACAAGACCATTATTGGTATTGAAGAAAACCTATTAAATAGCATCAAAATCTATCCAAATCCAACAAAGGGATTAATCTATATAAGTTCAAAAAGAGAACCTATTCTTGGCGCAACAGTTTTTGATATACTGGGTAAAAAAGTTCTCCAATTAAATGGGAACATTCAGCAAGTAGACATTTCAACTCTTCAAAGTGGGATGTATTTTTTGCGGATAACTGCTGATGATAGGAACTTTGTGGTAAAGATTATAAAGGAATAATTTCCAATTAATATTTCAAAACTTCATAAACCACCGCATTAATTTGAACCTAAAAGGAGTGTGCGGATAATAGCGTATGGATGGGTCTAACCATGTTGGTTTATCCATCACGCTTTTGTAATGTGTAAAAGTTTTGAAACCAGCCTCGCCGTGGTAATTGCCAATACCGCTTTGACCCACGCCGCCAAATGGCAGATTTTCGTTGCTGATATGCATTACGGTTTCATTTATGGCGCCGCCACCGAAAGAGATTTCTTTTAAAATTTTCTTTTTTATGGAACTGCTTTTTGTGAAGAGATAGCAGGATAAGGGTTTTGGGAGGCTGTTTACTTTGGAAATTGCTTCCTCTATAGTTTCGTAAGTAATTACAGGAAGAATGGGCCCAAAAATTTCTTCTTGCATAACAGCATCTTCCATGGTTACATTTTGCATAATGGTAGGCTGGATGTAGCGGGTTTCGGCATTGGTTTCGCCTCCGTAATATATTTTTTCAGAATTGAGCATTTTAGTAAGCCGTTCAAAATTTTTATCGTTTATAATCTGAACGTAATTGTCGTTTTCAAAAGCGAGGTGCTGACTTATGATTTCCTTTTTGGCCTGTTCTAAGAATTGCTGTTCGATGCTTTTATGAACGAGAACGTAGTCTGGTGCAATGCAGGTTTGGCCGGTGTTGAGGAATTTTCCCCATATTAATCGCTTCACTGAAACTTTTAGGTTACAGCTTTCGGTGACTATGGCGGGGCTTTTTCCGCCAAGTTCGAGGGTTACTGGGGTTAGGTTTTCGGCGGCGGCTTTATATATTATCTTGCCTACTTTGGTGCTTCCTGTGAAAAATATTTTGTCGAATTTCTGTTTTAAGAGTTCTTGGGTCTCTTCTACCCCACCCTCAACAACTGTAAAGAATGATGGGTCGAAATTCTCTTTTACGATTTTTGCCATAGCGGCCGCCGTGTGTGTGGGTAATTCGCTGGGCTTTAAAATTACGGTATTTCCTGCTGCTATGGCTGCAATGACCGGGGCAAAGGAAAGTTGGTAGGGATAGTTCCAAGCGCCAATAACCAAACTGACGCCCAAGGGTTCCGGAATGATATAACTGGAAGCGGGAAAGTTGAGGATGCCCGTGGAAACTTTTTGTTTACGCGCCCATTGAAAAATATTGTTTCGTGCCTCTTTAATGTCTTTGTAAAGCAGGGAAAGCTCCGTAGTGTAATTGTCAAATTCTGACTTTTTGAAATCTTTGTAAATGGCTGCGTGGAGTAGCGGCTCGTTTTTCTTTATGGCGCTGTAAAGTGTCTTAAGTTGCTTTCTTCTAAAGTGAATGTCTTTTGTCTTGTGGGTTTTAAAGAAGTTGCGTTGTAGACTGACTATTTCTTTCATGGAACCAATTTTCATTAAAAATACTTTTAATGAAATGGATTGCTGTTAAAAAAAGAACAAAAATTCCTACTTATCCCTATTCAAAATCTTGTATTCTTCATAACAACCGCTAATAGCATCTAGAATCTGTAAATCATTGGCTGTGCGGATGAAGTCTTTGGAAAAACTACACTTATTTAATATTTCATCAATATCGGCACGCTCAAGTTGAAGCACGGCCATTAAAGTTTCTCGGTCGTATTTGCTTTGAAGTAGGTTTCTAATTTCGTCATCTTCCTTCATTTGGCGGAGTTTCTTCATCTGTCTCGGTCGTTTTCCGAAGACGTTATAGAGAAAATCGGCAGGGTTGAAAATAGAGCTGAGAACCTTACTAACGGCACCAGGCTGGTTGCTTCCGCCTTCGTAACCTGAGTTTAGGCCTGAAATCCGATAGCGATAATTATCGTAAATAGGAATTAGTTTCGCATCAATTTCAACATAACCTGTTAGCTGAACGGGTTTAATCACTACTTCTTCCAGAGCGATACCGAGTTCGGTCATTTTCACTTTGATATCGCCGCCAAAGTTAAGCCAGTCATTGGTTACACGGACGCGAATGGATTTAAAGCCCAAATAAGAAAAATACAGTGTATCGTTCACCACCGCTTTAATGGTGAATTCCCCTTTTTCATTAGTAGTTGTTCCTTTTACCTGATTTAGGTTTACGATGTTTACGTTTTCCAGAATCTTGTCATTCGCATCGTTCATCACGGTTCCTTTGATAGTGTTATTTTCTTGGGCAAAGGAGTTTGAGGCGATAAAAAGAAGAGCAATAAGTAGGGTTATCTTTTTCATAGAGGGATTTAATATACGGAAAATATTCACTGGTGTGAAATGTTCCCTTCTTTTTCAATTTTAGATTTCAATTTTTCTTTAACGCCACCAAACCATTCGTCTTTTAAAATGCTTAAAACAATGCTATCGCGCCTTCCGTTCGGGGCCGCACAGTTACTTCGTAAAATACCTTCCACGGAACAACCGATGCTTTTCATTGCAGCGATGCTCCCTTCATTGTTTGCATCTGCACGAAACTCTACACGATCTAAACCTAAAGTTTCAAAGGCAAATTCAAGTAGCAAAAGTTTACACTGCTTGTTGAGTCCTGTTCTTTGAAATTCCTTACCGTACCAAGTGTATCCCAATTGAACTGTGTTATGATTTTTCTGAAAATCATAGAAACGGGTACTGCCAGCAATTTGCTGCGAGCGTTTATCGAAAACAATAAAGGGGTATGAGGTTTCTTCTTTTCTTCCTTTTAGCGCAAAGTCTACATAGGTTTTTAAATTTTCCAAACCGTTTGCTGGTTGAAGGGAGTATTTCCAAAGTTCAGGCTGCTCTTCTGAGAAATGCAGCAGCTTATCAATATCTTGATGGTGCAAGGGATTGAGTCGAACAATGTCGTTTTCTAGTATATGTTCCTGCAGAAAGTTGAAGGTTTGCATAAGCCTTAAAAAATACGGGCCTCTTTATTAAAGGCCCGTAAATATAATTATATAGACGTTAAAGTGGTACTAAAGTTTAAAGGGAGTATTTATTTTCTTTAAACAATTTATGACTTTAACCAAAAAAGGCTATTCCTTTCTTCTGCGTCTACCTCCAGTACCTTTTGTATCTGGGCGTTCACTACCTCTTCGGCCTTTGCCCTTAAAAGCTGGTTTATCACTGCTGCTAGATCCGCCGCTTCGTTTTTTGAAACTGCCTCTGCGCTCGCCACGATCTCCACCTCTATCGCCTCTATCGCCACGGTCATTTCTGTCGCCTCTTCTTTTGCCACGATCACGTCCGCCGCCGCTTCTGCCTTTGCTACGACCAGTGTCTTTGGAAATTTCAATATTGATTTGTCTGCCTTCAAGTTTAAAATCCTTGAAAATGCCCATCACCAATTCTTGATGTGTTGTATCGGTATTAAAGAAGGAGAAACTATCTTTTACGTCAACTTTGTAAACATCGTCTTTTCCTAATTGTAACAAATCGCGAAGGAAATCCTTCAGACTCATCCAATCGAAATCATCTTTGCTTCCAATGTTTAAGAAATAGCGTGTGCTGTCTTTATTTTCTTCTTCGAAATTGCGTTCACCGCCCCCAGAAATATTAAGGTCTTTACTATTTTTATAATAATTCAAGAAACGCGTAAACTCTACAGAAAATACCTTTTGGATAAGCTCTTCTTTCGAAAAATCTGCCAATACTTCGTTTATATTCGGAAGATAGGCGTTGATCTCAGGGTTTATTTTGGTGTCTTTAATATTATTTGCCAAATGAAACATCTGAACTTCACAAATTTCCATTCCCGAAGGAATTTCCTTTGAAATGAATTTCTTTTGAATCATCTTTTCAATAGTGTGGATTTTTCGTACTTCACTTTTTGAAACGATAACCATAGAAATCCCAGTTTTCCCGGCACGACCAGTACGGCCGCTACGGTGTGTGTAGATTTCAGTTTCGTCAGGTAATTGGTAGTTTATTACGTGTGTTATATCATCTACGTCAATTCCACGGGCGGCAACATCTGTTGCAACAAGCATTTGTATTTGGCGGGCACGGAAGGATTTCATTACCGTATCGCGCTGGCTTTGGCTTAAATCTCCGTGAAGTGCTGCGGCGTTATAACCATCCTCAATAAGCTGTTCTGCAACTTTTTGGGTGTCGCGTTTTGTTCGGCAAAAGATTACAGAGAAAATTTCTGGGTTTGCATCTGCCAAACGTTTTAACGCACTGTAACGATCGCGAGCATTCACTAAATAATATTCGTGTGAAACTTGATCTGAACCTACGTTTTTAGTTCCCACAGTGATTTCCACTGGAGTATGCATAAATTTCTTTGCAATCGTAGAAACTTCTTTCGGCATTGTTGCGCTAAACAACCAAGTGCTTTTCTCTTTTGGAGAATGCGAAAGGATTTCGGTGATGTCTTCATAAAAGCCCATGTTGAGCATTTCATCGGCCTCATCAAGCACGCAATATTCAATTTTTGAAATATCAATCAACCCACGGCCGATCATATCTTTCATTCGTCCTGGGGTTGCAACGATAATCTGTGCTCCTTTTTTAACCTGGCGCGCTTGGTCGGTTATACTCGCACCGCCATAAATAGCGGTTACGTTAAGCCCTGGCATATACTTACCGTAAGCTGCCATTTCATTTGTAATTTGAAGGCAAAGTTCGCGGGTTGGTGAAAGGATAAGACCTTGTGTAGTGCGACTTTTTACGTCAATTTTTTGCAACATTGGAAAACCAAATGCTGCTGTTTTACCTGTTCCTGTTTGCGCTAAGGAAACCATATCGGTTTCGCGTTCTAAAAGAATTGGGATTGCTTTTGCTTGTACTTCTGAAGGGGTTTCAAAACCCAAGTCGGCGATGGCTTTTAGAAGATGTTCTTCCAAGCCGAGTGCTTTAAATGCTGTCATTTTATTTAATAAAGTTTTTTATATGTGTGCTAACGGGAAGCTACTGGACATATAAAAACGGACAGCTTCACTATAACACCCCTCACCCTGAGGATTTTTCTTTAAAACCAAATGCCGAAAGGCATCAGTTTTTCAAGGGCGCAAAAATAGTGTTTCCTTTTCAGTTAACCGCTTTCGTTGGCAGTTTTTTGTGAAGTATTGAAAATTTGGATTTATTTCGACAAATAGTCTATCAATTGACGCATCGCTTTTCCGCGATGGCCGATTTCACTTTTTTTCTGAAGGGACATTTCAGCGAAGGTTTTATCGAACCCTTTAGGCTGAAAGATTGGATCATAACCAAAGCCTGATTCGCCTCGGAGTTCTTTGATTATTTCACCTTCGCATATACCCAAAAACATAATTTCTGAATGGTTCATTGCAAGTGCAATGGCGGTTTTGAATCTCGCCGTACGGTCCTCTTTGTCTTTCAGATTTTTTAATAATTTTTGAATGTTTGCATTCGAATCGTGCGAAGCTCCTGCATAGCGCGCACTATAAACACCTGGCTCGTTGTTTAGGGATTTTACTTCTAAACCTGTATCGTCTGCAAAGCAATCTAGATTATAATTGTCGCGCACATAGTTTGCCTTTAAAATTGCGTTTCCTTCAATGGTGCCTGCGGTTTCTTCAATATCTTCGTTGCAGCCTATATCATCCAAGCTCAGTAATTCAATGTGGTTCGGAAGCATTGCTTTTACTTCCATGAATTTATTTTTGTTGTGGGTGGCAAAGACGAGTTTCATTATTAGTATTGAGTATTGAGATATTAGACTTAAAATCTATCTCCAACTTTTATTTTTTAATCTTGTTCGTTTCAATCCAAACCATTCATTATAGAATAATTTGTTGTTTTTTATATACATTACTTTATCAGAAAAAAATCTTGGCATAGCAGTTACATCTAAATCATTTACAGTTATTTCAATTTCATTATAATTTGGATTGTCAATGATAATAGTTTCTTCCTTTCCCAAATATTGAAAATAAATTGAATATATCTTTTCTATTGAAAATTCAGCAATACCATCTATATCCGCAGCATTGACTATATTTTCATTAACAATCAACTTTGTATATGATAAAGGAAAATAAGAGTCGGATATTTTTATGTTTACGAGACCACTCAAGTTTGGATTAATATGACCAATATATGAAGTTGTTGGCTTTTCCGGTTGAATAAAAGTATTAAGTATAATACTATCTTTTGAAATTTTTTTCCAATTTCCTTTTACAATGGTTCCGCCACTTTTAAGATTTAAAAAAACCTGATATTCAAAAGTATTATCTTCTTTCAAATGTAATTGGGTACACTGCTCATTTTTCTTGCACTTACCATAAAGTCCAATTATAGATTTGTTCGTAGAACACGATACAAAAAACACAGATAAAAAAATCAATTTAATATATTTCATTTTTCTTTTTATAAAGACTTTGCTTGGGTTTTAAGTTTTGGAATTTTCAACATTATACCTTTCAATAATTTCCTCCGAAGCCTTAATCGTTTTTTTTAACCATTGCATTTCAATTTCAAACTTTTCTTCTTCGGAAAGTTGCCAATTTATATCGCTCTGTTTCAATTTTGAAACTACACTTTGTAAAATAATTGCAGCAGATACTGAAATATTCAAACTCTCTGTAAAACCGTACATTGGAATTTTCAAAAAACCATCAGCAGCATTCATAACGGTATCGCTCAAACCATCGCTTTCTTTTCCGAAGAAAAAGGCACTCTTATTTGAAACATCAAACTCGTGAAGCATTGTGGAATTCTCGTGCGGAGTTGTCGCGATAATTTGGTAGCCGGAGCTTTTCAAATTTTTAATACATTCTTTTATAGAACTATATCTTTTAAAGTCTACCCATTTTTGGGCACCCATCGCGATTTCCTTATCTATACGCTTGCTTACCTTCTCCTCTACCACGTGCAAATCTTGTATGCCAAAAACATCGCAGGTTCGCATTACGGCACTGGTGTTGTGCAGTTGGTAAACGTCTTCGGTAACCACTGTGAAATGGCGTGTTCTTTCAGAAAGCACTTTTTGAAAACGTGTATTTCTGTGCTCGGTGAGGTAGGTTTGAAGGTGTTTTAAAAGTTCTATTTCCAAAGTTATTGGGTTATTGGGTTACTGGGTTACTGGGTTATTTGTTGATTCAATTTCAATTTCACTACCGCGAATATAAAAGTTATTGATCTAATTGTTCCTTTCAAAAATCCGCAATTTTAAATAACTTAGTAACCAAATAACTTAATAATGAGAATTGCAGTACTCACTGGCGCAGGCGTAAGCGCAGAAAGCGGAATAAAAACTTTTAGGGACAGCGACGGACTGTGGGAAGGCCACGACGTGATGGAAGTTGCTTCTCCAGAAGGTTTTGCGCGCAATCCTGAGGCAGTACTCGATTTTTACAATCAACGGAGAAGACAACTGTTGACGGTTCAACCCAACGCCGCACATATTGCTTTGGCAACACTTGAAAAAAATCACGATGTAACCATCATAACCCAGAATGTTGATGATCTGCACGAACGTGCGGGAAGCACAAATGTAATTCACCTTCACGGAGAATTATTGAAAGTGCGCAGTACCTATGATGAAGGTTTAATTTTCGATTGGAAAAAAGACTTAAATCTTGGGGATTTCTGTGAGCACAATCACCAACTGCGCCCGCACATAGTTTGGTTTGGCGAAATGGTGCCGATGATTGAAGTTGCCGTGGAAATTGTGGAAAAAGCCGATGCAATCATTATTGTTGGAACTTCAATGCAAGTTTATCCAGCTGCTGGCTTGGTGCAATATGCAAAAAATGGTGCACATATTTATTTTGTGGATCCAAAACCATCCATTTCAGAAAATAAAAGAATTTCGGTTTTTGCTGAAAATGCATCGACAGGTGTTCCAAAGGTTGTTGAACTTTTAAAATAGAATTTATTATGCTTCCCGAAGATTTAAAGCAAAAATTGATGGAGGTTGACAGCAGTCGCAAAAAACGACACGAGATTGCTTTTTGGATAACCAAAAAACCGCATTATGTTAGAGAAACATTGCAGTGGTGCCTTACGGAGGAAAGTGAACTTTTAGTTCAATCTGCTTGGGTAATGGAAATTATCTGTGAATACAAAGCGGAAAACTTCTTTAAATACATGCATCTGTTTTTTGAGCAGCTTCCCAAAATAAAAAATGATTCTGCATTGCGCTCCTGTGCAAAAATATGTGAAATGCTTTGCCATTATCATTTTATGCATGAGTTTGGTATTGTGTCCAATGTCTTAAATAAAAACGAAAGACAATTTATTACTGAATGTTGCTTTGATTGGCTAATCACCGACCAGAAAGTTGCCTGCCAAGCTCCTGCTATGCAATGCCTCTATTATTTGGGATGGGATGATGACAAGAAATGGATCTACCCAGAATTAAGGAATATTCTCACTGAAAACGCCCCAAATAAAAGCGCTGGCTACCAAGCAAGGGCGAGGAAAATTTTAAAACGAATTGCATAAATACATTTAACTTCTGTTAAAATAATTATAAGCAATCTTAGCAAATAGAGATGTTTTTATAGCTTTATGAATTAATAAACCTAACAAATAATTCTATGAAAAAATCTATTTTATTTTTTGCCGCCATTGCCACAATCACATTTTCTTCATGTAAAAATGAAACTAAAAAGGACGACTCAGAAGTTATGGCGCCCGAAGAAACAGATATTATGGAAAGTGATGTGAATTCTCCCGAAATTGCGTGTTATCGATATGTTTCTAAAAAAGTCACCGTTTTGTTGCAAATGGAAAAAATGAACGATGAAGTAGCTGGAACTTTGAGCTATAGTTATTTTGAAAAAGATAAGAACGATGGTACTTTTGAAGGGAAAATGGTAGGCGACACCCTCTTAGCCGACTACACTTTTGGGTCTGAAGGCTCCGTTTCAGTCCGCGAGCTCATGTTCGTAAAAAAAGGAAACAAGCTTGTGGAAGGTTTTGGTGAAATGGAAGAAGTTAGTGGGGAAATGAAATTTAAAAAGAATACAAAATATTCTTTCAATGATACTATGCCTTTGGAAGAAATAAATTGGGATGGAAATTAATTTAAATAACGTGAAATTAAGAATAGAAAATAGCTTAAAAAGATTTAACACCAACCGTTAAACACTTCTCAATTGTGAAATTGCTATGACTCTTTTGCTTTCAATGGAATTACCTTTGAATAAAAGTTTAAAAGCAAGAACATATGGAGACCACAAAAGAAAGAGCAGACCAAAACATTCACAAAAAAATAGTGAATAACCTCCAAGATCTGTTGAAAAAAAATTATGATGCCCAAAAAGGATTCACAAAAGCAATGAAAGATACCAAGAATTCAAAATTGAAGTCTTTTCTTAAACAACAAGCTGCACAAAGAGGGCGTTTTACAAATGAGCTCACTCAAGAAATTAGAAATCTAAATGAACAACCAAAAGATAGCGGTAGCTTTACGGGTGACCTACACCGCGCTTGGATAAACATTAAGAGCACCGTATCTGGTAATAAGGACGAAGCAGTTTTGGAAGAATGTATAAGAGGGGAGAAAGCGAGTTGGAAAGAGTATAACGAAAAGTTAGAAAAAGAGAATTTTCCCCCGAACATTTCGAAAGTCATTCAAAAACAGGCTTCGGAAATCCACGATACAGTATCTAAAGTGAAAAAATTAGAAGATCTTGCCGATGTTGAATAAATCAGCAATATGAAGAAGAAAAAGGCAAGGAAAAAGCCCTGGAATTTTATTATTTCCAGGGCTTTCCAATTTAACTAACTCTAACACTACGCTAGTTTTTAACAAACTTCTTGTTTGCAATAATTCTGTTGTTATCCAAAATGGTTAAATTATAAATACCTTCACTTAAGTTATTTACATTTATATAATTATCAATATCAATTTCAGCATTTAAAACTTGGCGACCCAACATATCTGAAACCGTCACTGAATATTGACTTAAATCTATTCCAGTAGCGCTTATATTTAATCTTTCAGTCGCAGGATTTGGATAAATGGCGAAAGCCGAAGATTCAAATTCTGAAACACTTAAAGGAGAAGATGGTAATTCTAACAATGCACCACCCAATGGGCTAGCAACATATAGACCAAAAGCAGGTCCATTTGAATTCTGGCTAGGATCTAAAAATCCAGAAGCCACAACTGTAAGCGCTGCGCCGTCTAACCCCAATGTGGCCAATGGAGCTTGATAAGCAGCCACTCCAACTGTTCCGCTCGCATCACGAATTTCAACTACATAATCTGCTGTAGGCAATTCCAAGTAACCTTGAAATTCAGTGTACGAAATATCATCGACTATTGTTCCAGCTCCCGCTCCAGTTTCAACAACGTCTACTGTTGGAGCATCGGTAGAACCGTGATGTACTAAAACATCTACATTACTTGAGTTTGATGCCATTTCGCGCGCCATTGGGAATACTTGTAATGTTAAAGGGGGTGCTGGGTTGTATCCCGTTGGACTTACAATTCCGTCCGCAACCACAATGTATTTTTCATCTATGGTAAGTGTAACGGGTACAGTTAGAAGAGCGTCTCCCACGTCTGTGCTATTTCCCGGCGCTATGGATAATTCGATTTGAACACCTGCGGGAAGATCAATAAATGGGGTTGCTGTTCTAAAGGCAAAATCGTCTAATGCCAAGTCGGAGTTTACATAAACGTCAACAGTTGCTGCAGCCGCATCGGCTGAGTTGTGTATCACTTGTACACGTGCTGTTTGTGCAATTGAACTTACTGTAAATAAGGCAATTGCGAGAAGGGGTAATACTTTTTTCATAATATATATTTTTTAGTTCGGAGTAAAAATATTAAATAAATATTTTGTTTAATCTTTTTTCATAAAAGTTTAACAAAATATTTTTAAACATTGATAAACAACATATTATGATTTATTGAAAAATACAAAAACCATAATTTTAGAAATATTAGAAATAGTTAACTCATTATAATAAAACATAAAAAAACCCTCAATAATTATTAAGGGCTTTACTTTTATAAATTTATTTTTGAAATTACACGATATAAATATCTGCATTTTTTATGGCTGCAAATCCACCAGCCACATCAACAACGTTGTGAATTCCCCTTCCCTTTAATATTGAGGCCGCAATTACAGAACGATAGCCCCCGGCACAATACAAATAAAATTTTTCACCCTTTGGAAAATTCTTTAAATGCTCATTTAGAAAACCCAGTGGAGTGAGAACCGCTTCAGGAATATGCCCGTTTAAATATTCGCCATCGTTGCGGACGTCAAAAATAGGGACATTGTTTTCCATTTGCTGTTTTAAAGTTTCCGCGTCAACGGATTCTAAAGTGTCCACTTCTTTTCCAGCTTCTTTCCAAGCATCAATTCCGCCATTTAAATAACCGAGTGTTCTATCAAAACCAACTCTCGACAACCTTGTAATGGCTTCTTCTTCCCTTCCGGGAGAAACAACCAATAATATTTTTTGTTCCACATCTGCCAATAAAGCGCCTACCCACGGAGCAAAACTACCGTCCAATCCAATAAAAATAGATCGGGGAATGTGGCCGTTAATAAACTCAATTTGATTACGAACGTCCAGTACAATTGCATCCGTTTCATTCGCCATTCTTTCAAAAGTATCAGGGTCCAGCGGGGTTGTTCCCTGTGCAATTACTTCGTCAAAAGCTGTATAACCTTCGCGATTCATTTTTACGTTCATCGGAAAATACAGAGGTGGTGGCGCCAAGCCGTCAGTTACTTCTTTTATAAATTCTTCACGGGTCATATCGGCTCGAAGGGCATAATTCATTTTCTTCTGGTTTCCCAAAGTGTCCACGGTTTCTTTCATCATATTTTTTCCACAGGCGGAACCAGCACCGTGTGCGGGATAAACAATTACATCATCTGCCAATGGCATTATTTTGTTGCGAAGGCTGTCAAACAAAATTCCAGCTAAATCTTCCTGTGTTATTTCATTTGCTTTTTGGGCAAGATCAGGTCTACCTACATCACCTAAAAAAAGTGTGTCTCCGCTAAAAATTGCATAATCCTTTCCGTTTTCGTCTTTCAGGAGGTATGTTGTGCTTTCCATGGTATGGCCAGGAGTATGAATTGCTTTAATTGTAACATTTCCCAGCTTATAAACCTCATCGTCCTTTGCCACAATAGCACTAAAGGAAGGATTGGCAAGGGGCCCATAAACAATGTCTGCTCCGGTTTGTTGCGAAAGCGTTAGATGCCCGCTCACAAAATCTGCGTGAAAATGGGTTTCGAAAATATATTTAATTTTAGCATTATCTCTTTCTGTGCGATCCAAATAGGGTTTCGTTTCCCGCAATGGGTCTATAATTGCAACTTCACCATTGCTTTCAATGTAGTATGCGCCTTGGGAAAGGCATCCGGTATAAATTTGTTCTACCTTCATCGTTTTTCTGTTTTCAGCAAATATAAGAATTGTAAATTCTAAATTTTCCAGAAGTAATATTCAAAAAACTATTTTCACAAAACTTTTGCATTAAGGCATTCAACTTATTTTATCTTTACCCCTTAACGTAACCAAGCAATCATGAAAAAATTAGCATTTATTTTAATAACATTATTAATCGTTTCTTGCTCCACAGAAGGAAAGCAGGAAGAGGTAGTTCGTGAACTTGCCAAAAAAGATGCTATTGAGAAGTTACAACTTCCCGAAGGCACAACATTCAACAACGAAAACATTGAAATAACCGAGACTGAGGCAGGAGAAGCTTCAATAGGCATAAGTTATCTAGTGAAAGTGACAGTAAAATCTCAGGACAGAGAAGGCAATGAAATTGTAAAAACCCATACTTTTAATTATAAAAAAATTGGCGAAGGCGGCTTGTCTCCCCAAGATTACGAACTCGTTTCTTTTGAATAATTCCATTTTTCCATCTTTATGAAAATTATCTTTTTTTTATTTTTTTCACCTTTTGTTTTTTCTTGCAATTCCACACAAGGCACCACAGGACCAAAAAAAACAAATGTTGATTATGCCAATACAATAACTGCCAAAGAGCTTAAAAAGCATCTGTATATTTATGCCAGTGATGAAATGGAGGGCAGGATGACTGGATCGAAAGGACAAAAATTGGCAGCGGAATATATTCGTAATTTTTATATGGATGAAGGCATTGCATCTCCCATTGAGAAAAATAATTATTACCAAAATATTCCCGTTAGCTTTTTCCGAAACCGAAAAGACCCTAAACCTTCTGAAAATGTGGTCGCTTTTATTAAAGGTTCTGAAAAACCGAACGAAATTGTTATAATTTCAGCACATTTGGATCACGTGGGTACAGACAAAAACGGAAATGTCTTTAATGGCGCAGATGATGACGGTAGCGGTACTGTTTCAATTTTAGAAATAGCCCAAGCTTTTCAGCAAGCTGTAAAAGACGGTAACGGCCCAAAACGCTCCATACTTTTTCTGCACGTTACGGGCGAGGAAATTGGCCTGTATGGTTCGAGATATTATACTGAAAACCCAATATTCCCATTGGAAAACACTGTTTGTAACCTGAACATTGATATGATTGGGAGAATTGATCCCGAGAAAAAGGACAATCCAAATTATATATATTTAATAGGAAGCAACAAACTGAGTCAGGAATTACAGGATGTTTCAACTGCAGTGAACAACAAATACACAAAAATAGATCTTGATTATAAATATGACGATCCCAACGATCCAAACCGTTTTTACTACCGAAGCGATCATTATAACTTCGCGAAAAATAATGTTCCAATCATTTTCTATTTCAACGGCGTTCACGAAGATTACCACAAAATTACTGATACTCCAGACAAAATTGAATATGATTTAATGGCAAAAAGAGCACAATTAATCTTTTATACAGCTTGGGAAATAGCTAACCGCGAGAAAAAAATTATAGCAGATAAACTATAAATTTCAAAATATTTATTTAAAAAAAGCTAAAGCTTAAAACGAAAAAATCCTCCCCAAAAGGGAGGATTTTTTTTCGGGTGGAAGACCGGGTTCCCTTCGATAAGCTCAGGATAAGCTTCTCACCCGGCAAGTCAACATGAATAAAATAAAAAAAGCTTCCCATTTCTGAGAAGCTTTTGTCTTGGGTGGAAGACCGGGTTCGAACCGGCGACCCTCGGTACCACAAACCGATGCTCTAACCAGCTGAGCTACAACCACCATTTATTGTGCTTTAAAACACAACTTCGCTAAGCGGACGCAAATATAAATCAAATCTAACGGTTGCGCAATATTAACTTTAAAGAAAATTAAATTAAATCGAAAATCGAATTTACCGCAGCATAACGCTCTGTTGTAAAACCTTCGCCATATTCAGTACCTATAAGCCTTCCCAAATCCTGTGCTCGGTAGGTTATGCTATCTCGAAAATTGGTTGAGGAGATTGGCGTTTCGGGCTCATCCGCTTCTTTTTGGTGAAACTGGCTTTTATAGGCAAAAACCGCTTCCAGTTTTTTCTCCAAAAATCCCGTTACATCAACCACAAAATCTGGTTCAATATTTTTCCATTGAATGTAATGGTAAACATGTTTGGGCCGCCAAGGCTTTTGATGATTGCCATCCTGTATGGTTTCAATTTTTTGCAATCCACTTAAAAAACACGCATCACTGGCGAGCTTACTCGCTTTTCCGTGGTCAATATGTCGATCGTCAATAGCATTACAAAGCACCACTTCAGGCTTGTATTTTCTGATAATTTTAATTATTTCAAGTTGTGATGCCGCATTATTAATCAAAAAACCATCCGAAAATTCAAGGTTGTGCCGAAACTTTACGCCTAAAATTTCAGCGGCGTTTGTAGCTTCTTTGTCTCGTATTTCAGCTGTTCCTCGAGTTCCGAGTTCACCGCGAGTGAGATCTAAAATCCCTACTTTTTTTCCGTTGTTTATTTCTTTTGACAAGGTTGCAGAACATCCCAATTCAACGTCGTCAGGATGGGCACCAATGGCAAGTATATCAATCTTCATAAAAATTATTTTAAATTTTTTCCATTTTAGAGACCTTTTGGAAAGCTCCTTCCAAATCAGAAATTATATCTTCCACTTCCTCAATACCTACAGAAAAACGAAGTAGGCCGTCACTTATATTTTGCCGCTTCCGCTCTTCAGCAGAAAGAAGTGCGTGCGAAGTTTTTGCGGGTGAAAGAATAGTAGATTCCACTCCAGCCAAACTCATGGAAGGTTTAATCATTTTTAACGCCTTTAAAAAATCGCCCACATTTAACGATTCATTTATTTCGAAAGAAAGCATTCCCGTATAACCGCTCATCTGTCTTTTTGCAAGCTCGTGATCCGGATGGCTTTTGAGTCGCGGGTAATAAACCTTTTCAACCAAAGGATGTTTCTCCAACCATCTTGCTAGTTTTTTAGCATTCTTGTTTTGCGCTTTTACACGCAATACCATTGTTTTCATACTGCGCTCCAAGAGCCAAACAGTATAATCGCTAAGACTTCCACCCAAGTTTTTGGCAAGGTTCCAGATTATTTTAATATGTTCTTCACTTGCAGCAACAGCGCCCGCCAAAATATCACTGTGCCCGCCCATATATTTGGTGGCGCTGTGAATCATTATATCAATTCCAAAATCGGCTGGAGTTTGATTTACGGGAGAAGCAAACGTATTGTCAATCATTGTTATAATTCCGTGTTGCTTTGCTAATTTTGAGATCATTTCCAAATCTGTGATACGCATTAACGGATTGGAAGGGGTTTCAACAAAAATCACTTTGGTGTTCTTCTTGATTTTTTCAGAAAATTCCGCTTCGGAAAAACCTTCGGTAAAAGAATATTCTATTCCAAATTTATGGAACTCTTCAACCACAAAATTATAAGTGCCTCCATACAAAGTCTGCGGAAGCACCACGTGATCGCCCTTGTGCAAAAACGCAAGCATTGTTGTGCTCACTGCCGCCATTCCGCTTCCGAAGATAAGCGCGGACTCACTTTTTTCAAGCATCGCAATTTTCTTGCAGAGCGCTTCTTGGTTTGGCGTGTTGAAGTAGCGCGGGTATCGTTTTACATCAACATCCTCATAGGCGTAGCTACTTGACATATATAATGGAGAAACAGCTCCTTTGAACTGTTTGTCCTCAACTTCGCCCACATGGGTACAAATAGTGTTAATGCCTAATTTTCCTGATTTCATATTATATTTTTTTGGAAGGACTAAGGTATAAATTATATTTTAGACAGCTGACTATTTTGAGACTGTGCCATTGTTTTTTTCTATATTTATAAAATGAAAAAGATACTTGTTTTGTCGCTGCTTTTTATGTTCAGCTTTTCTGCCAATAGTCAAATTGACATCCCAGGAACCAACCTTACAATAGAAATGGTAAAAGCGCGAAAAATTGGCGTGCTATCAGTTCAATTTGCTGGCACTTACAACGTTCTTTCAGGAAAAGATAACAAAAGAGTACAGGTAAGACTTAAAGTACGGTCTAGGGATGGAGACCTAAGTATTTTTGACCCGAACAAACTTTCTCTTTTAAGTGATCAATTTAATGCGCGTTTTAGTGTTTCTGAAGTGCTTTTTGCAACTTTTTTTCAAACAAGAGGTTTTCAAATGTTAACTACCAATGATACCGAAAAGCCAGTTTTCGCAAAATACGATTCTTCAGTACCAAACACTTTTGACAATTATACGTTTGAAGGCTATAAAGATTGTTCCATAGACCTTAATTTTGGGACAAATAGAAAGCCTATAATTCACACCATTTATTTTCGCCCTCAAAACATAGATAAAAATGTACTCGATGTATATTTTGTGGTTCCAAATGAATTGACTACTGGAAAATTATATTTTGGGGATACTTTAATTTCAGAAATAGACATACGCTAATGAAACTATTGCTAGTAAACATAAAAGAACTTTTGCAGGTTCGGGAAACCGCCCCTATAAAATTGAGCGGAATGGAAATGAAAGAACTCCCCACTCTCAAAAACGCCTGGGTTTTTATAAACCACGGCATTATTGAAGACTACGGAACTATGGATAAAATGGGCCCGCACCAAGGCTTTAAAACCATCGACTGCCACGGCAAAATTGTTCTTCCTGCTTGGTGTGATAGCCATAGCCATTTAGTATATGCCGGTAACCGCGAACAGGAATTTGTAGATAGAATTAACGGACTCACTTACCAAGAAATTGCCGAAAAAGGCGGCGGAATAGTCAACAGCGCCAAAAAATTGCAACAAACTACCGAAGAGGATTTATACCATCAATCTGCCGCACGTTTGGAAGAAGTGATGCGTCTTGGCACCGGCGCTATTGAAATAAAAAGTGGTTATGGCCTTACGACGGATGCAGAATTGAAAATACTTCGAGTTGCAAAAAAACTTTCCGAAGAATATCCAATCACAATTAAAACCACATTTTTGGGTGCGCATGCAATTCCCACGGAATATAAAAACAACAAAGCCGGTTATTTAGATTTGCTATGCAATGAAATGCTTCCTAAAATTGCTGCTGAAAAACTCGCAGAATATGTAGATGTTTTCTGTGAAGAAGGATACTTTTCCGTGGCAGATATGGAACGTATTCTGTCCGAAGGAAAAAAATACAATCTTACCCCGAAAGTACACGTCAACCAATTTAACAGTATTGGCGGAATTGCCGCAGCTGTAAAACACAACGCTTTGAGTGTTGACCATTTGGAAGTTTTTACAGATGAGGATTTGAAAGCCTTGAAAAACAGCAAAACTATGCCAGTGGCGCTTCCCTCCTGCTCTTATTTTTTAAGTATTCCCTACACGCCAGGCAGAAAAATAATTGATGCAGGATTACCATTAGCACTCGCCACAGATTACAATCCAGGTTCTACACCAAGTGGAAATATGAATTTTGTGGTTGCAACAGCTTGCATAAAAATGCGTTTAACGCCAGAAGAGGCCATTAATGCCGCAACAGTAAATGGAGCTTATGCAATGGGATTAAGCCGAACCCACGGCAGTATTACAAGAGGGAAAACAGCAAACCTCATCATTACAAAACCAATTCCTTCCTATGGTTATTTACCGTATGCTTTCGGAAGCAATTTAATTGATTCTGTAATTATTAATGGAAAGGAAGTGAAATGAGTATTTTGAAAATTTATTCCGAAAAGGATGTTTCTTCTTACATAAAAAAGAGAGCTGGCGAAACCAAGTTTGGCGAAAAAGTAGCTTTTGTAAAAATGGTGGAAGAATTAAAAAACCATCCTTCAAAATACGTTTTATTGGGAATTCCTGAAGATATCGGGGTTAGGGCTAATTATGGAAACACAGGAACTTCAAAGGCTTGGGAAGCAGCTTTAAAAAGTTTTTTAAACATTCAGCAAAACGACTTTGCAGAAGCAGAAAATGTAATTCTTTTAGGTGAAATTAATTGTGACTCCCAAATGCAACAAGCTGAAAATCTGCCCTTAGAAGACATACATTATGTTGAAAAGTTGGGAGAGCTTGTCTCGCAAATAGATCATAAGGTTTCCATTACTGTGAAAAAAATTATCGAGTATGGGAAATTTCCAATAATTATTGGAGGCGGTCACAACAACAGCTATGGAAACCTAAAAGGAACTTCCGAAGCTCTTAAAAAACCTGCGAATTGTCTTAACTTTGATGCGCATACAGATTTCCGTGCGTTGGGTCACCGTCATAGTGGTAACGGATTTTCATATGCTTTTGAAGATGGTTTTCTCAATCGTTATTTTACCTTCGGGCTCCATCGTAATTATACATCCCAAGTTGTTTTCGATAGATTAGTAAAGCATCAAGACCGCATAAAGTTCAGTCTTTTTGAGGATATAGCTATCAATGAAACATTGTCCTTTTCCGAAGGCATCCAAGAGGCGGAAATGTTTGTATGCAACGACGCTTTTGGATTGGAACTGGACTTGGATGCCATCGAAGATATGGGCAGTAGTGCGATGACGCCAGGAGGTTTTTCAATTAATGATGCTCGAAGATTTATATCGTATTTTTCAAAAAAAGAACAGTGTGTTTATTTCCATATTTGTGAGGGTGCACCAGAGTTGGAAATTTTTCCTGCCCAAGTAGGAAAAACCATTTCGTTTTTAATTTCAGATGCAATAGCTTAGAATTCAAAAAATTATCACCAAATAAAAAATTATGAAACAGCAGTTAATAGAATGTGTTCCAAATATCAGTGAAGGTCGTGATGCCGAAAAAATCAAAGCCATTTCCCAAATAGTGGAAACCGTTGAAGGTGTAAAACTTTTGGATGTTGATCCCGGAAAGGCAACCAATAGAACCGTAATCACCTTTGTGGGAGAACCTGAAGCGGTGATTGAAGCGGCTTTTAGGTTAATTAAAAAAGCTTCGGAACTTATTGACATGTCCAAGCACAATGGAGCACACCCCCGTTTTGGCGCTACTGATGTTTGCCCATTGGTACCTATTTCTAACATTACTTTGGAAGAAACTGCAAAATACGCCCATAAATTGGGTGAAAGAGTAGGCAAAGAGTTGGGTATTCCAGGATATTTTTATGAAAAGGCCGCTAAGGAAGAAAAACGTAAAAACCTCGCCAATTGCCGTTCGGGAGAATATGAAGGTTTACCGAAAAAATTGGTAGACCCTGTCTGGAAACCGGATTTTGGACCAGCAGAATTCAATGATAAAGTTGCTAAGAGCGGAGCTACGGCCATTTCGGCGCGAGATTTTTTAATAGCATATAACGTAAACCTCAATACCACTTCTACGAGAAGGGCAAACGCAATCGCATTCGATATTCGCGAAGCTGGCCGTGTAAAACGGGAAGGAAACCCGATTACCGGAAAACAGGTTTTGGATAAAAATGGGGAACCCGTTCGGATCCCAGGAAAGTTAAAAGCAGTAAAAGGTATTGGTTGGTATATCGAAGAGTATGGCATCGCCCAAATTTCGTATAACCTTACCAATATTTCCATTACCTCTATGCACGTGGCATTTGACGAAACCTGTAAAGTATCCGAAAAGAGAGGATTACGGGTAACAGGGTCTGAACTTATTGGATTGATTCCCTTGCAGGCAATGCTTGATGCTGCAGATTACTTTTTAGTGAAGCAACAACGCTCTTTAGGAATTTCAGAAAGTGAAAAGATAAAAATTGCCATTAAATCATTGGGGCTGGACGATTTAAAGCCTTTCGATCCACAGGAAAAGATTATTGAATACATGCTTGACAAAGGCGAAAAAAAATTGGTTGACCTTAAATTGAACGATTTTGCCGATGAAACCGCTGGAGAATCTCCAGCTCCTGGCGGTGGTTCTATTGCTGCCTATGTTGGTACTTTAGGAGTTTCATTGGGGACCATGGTTGCAAATCTATCTGCCCATAAAGCAGGTTGGGACGAAAAATGGGAATTCTTTTCAGAATGGGCCGAAAAAGGTCAAATGTATAAAAACAAGCTATTGTATTTGGTAGATGAAGACACCAATGCCTTTAACAAAATAATTGATGGTTTTAGGATGCCAAAAGGTTCCGAAAAGGAAATAAACGACCGGAAAGCTGCTATTGAAGAAGCAACCAAATACGCCACACAAATTCCTTTTCAAGTAATGGAAACAGCTTACCAATCCATGGAAGTGATGCAAGCCATGATAAAAAATGGTATACAAAGCTCATTATCAGATGCAGGAGTGGGAGTTCTATGCGCTAGAACTGCGGTATTAGGAGCCTACTTCAACGTGCGTATTAATGCCAAGGATATTAAGGACAAAAAATTTGCGGACGACATTCTTCAGAGAGCCAGGGAAATCTATACAGCTACTATTAAGGCTGAAAAAGAAACAATTGAATATATAGATGGTAAGATGTAAATCTGTATTTCATATAGTATTGAAAAAGTAAAAGGTCCCAATACCATTTATTGGTGTCTTTTACTTTTTGAGCTTCATCTATAGCTGTTTCTAATTTTAGCAAGTTCCAGAAATAATAAAGGGGATTATGGAGTAATAAAAACAATTCATTATCAATAAAAAATACAACTAAATTATTATTGCTACTGATTATTGTCAGAATAAGCTGGAATACGGAAGTACTGATTTTCTTAAAACCTTCAAAAACAGTTAGAAATATTTTTTAAATGCCAACATTTGTTTAAAGTATTCTTGTTATCTTCATACAAAAGAATTATCTATGAAAAATTATATTTATCTACTAGTCCTTACAGTTGCTTTTGTCGGCTGCAAAAACAATTCAGAAAAAACTGAGTCCGAAGCAATAGTTGATACTCCAATGGAAGAAGTTGATGGCGGGGAAGCAGCAAATGAAAAGGGCTTTACTATTAATCCAGTGGAGCACGCAACAATGGTTTTGAATTGGGACGGAACGATAATTTACGTAGATCCAATTGGAGGAAAAGAAACTTTTTCAAAATTTACAGAACCAGATATGGTTTTAATTACGGATATCCATGGCGACCATATGGATATCCCCACCCTTGAAGCTATTGCAGTGGAAAAGACCGTTTTATTTGCTCCAAAAGCAGTTTTCGAAAAATTGCCAGAAAATCTTCAAAACAAGACGCAAGTGATAAATAATGGTGATTTAATCAACGATTTTGAAATGACAATTGAAGCAATTCCAATGTACAACCTTCGGGAAGAAGCTTTAAAATTTCACGAAAAGGGAAGAGGAAATGGTTATGTGCTTGAAAGAAACGGAAAACGGATTTACATTTCTGGAGATACTGAGGATATCCCGGAAATGCGCAATCTTAAAAACATTGATATTGCGTTTGTTTGTATGAATTTACCCTATACAATGACAGTTGAAAAAGCTGCCGATGCCGTTTTGGCTTTCATACCTAAAACCGTATATCCCTATCATTATAGAGGCACGGAAGGCTTGAGTGATGTTGCAAAGTTTAAAACACTGGTAGAAGCTGGAAAACCCGATATTAAGGTTACGCAACTGGATTGGTATCCAAACAAATAATCCCGATATTTACAATCAGCGAATTAAAAAACTAATTCTATAAACCGAAAAAGCCAAATCTTTATTGATGAAAAATTACAAACTCCCCTTAAATATAATTACATTAATATTTCTTTTAGCGCTTCTTTTATCAAGTTGTAAAAACAATTCCAAAGAAAAAGTATCAGAAAAAGAAACTGGAAAAATGGAATATCCAGCAGAATGGATGTACAACCAACGCGCTTATCCCAACAATTACATTAACAAAGCAGCTTATAAAGAAGCTGTCCTTCAATCCAAACAAATTATTGCCAGCAGATCACCCGAACAAGCTGGGGAATGGACATTTGTAGGACCTTTAAACACTGGCGGACGAGTTACAGATGTCGCTATTGCTCCCGATAACGATGACCATCTTTACGTTGCCACTGCAACTGGTGGAATTTTCAGAAGTTATGATGGCGGCTCAAATTGGACTCCAATTTTTGATGAAGTTACAAAACCTTCTATTGGTGATATCGCTATAGCTCCTTCAAATTCACAACGAATCTATGCTGGTACGGGCGAAGCCAACGGAAGTGCCACTGATGGCGCTTATTTTGGCGACGGAATATATAGAAGTAACGATGCCGGCGATACATGGATGAATGTCGGTTTGCCGGAAAGCAATCACATTGGCCGTATTGTGGTTGATCCTACAAACCCAGACCGCGTTTTTGCAGCAGCTACTGGGCAATTATATGGTAAGAATGTTGAGCGGGGAATCTATAGAACTACTAATGGTGGAACAAATTGGGAACAGGTATTATTTGTAACCGATTCGACAGCTGCGATTGATGTTGCTATGAATATGGCAAATACAAACATCATTTATGCCGCAATGTGGGAGCGCACACGCAAACCTTGGCAACGCGATTACGGCGGAGTTACTTCTGCAATTCATCGTTCTCTGGATGGAGGAACTACTTGGACCGAACTTGGTGCAGCCAACGGTCTTCCTGCTCCAAATGCACAAACGGGAAGAATTGGTATTGCAGTTTCAGAGTCTGATCCTTCTACGGTATATGCCCGTTTCACAACTAATGAAATTACCAATGAATTTAATGGATTATATAAATCTACAGATAATGGAAATAATTGGATGCTTGTAACACCTGCAGGAGCGTTGAGTGGAATTGACGCAAATTTTGGTTGGTATTTTGGAAACGTTCGCGTTAATCCAACCAACTCCTCGGAGGTGTATATTGTGGGGTTCGAGATTGCAAAATCTACCAATAGTGGCTCATCTTGGAGTACCTTAAACGGAATGCACGTAGATCATCACGCCTTGGATTTTTCACGGACCAATAGCAATTTTATGCTCTCCGGAAATGATGGCGGAGCTTATATTTCGAATAATGGCGGTAGCAGTTGGACTAAATTTTTAAACCTTCCCATAACTCAATTTTACAATATTGAAGTTGACAAAACACAACCGGAAAGACTTTACGGCGGTACGCAGGACAACAACACTATCCGCACCGTTACAGGTGGGGCAAGTGATTGGAACGCTATTTGGGGTGGCGATGGATTTCACGTAAATGTAGATCCTGTAGATAATAATTATATTTATGTAGAATCCCAATACGGAAACTTGGGCCGCAGCACAAATGGCGGAAATAATTTCACTAATGCCACAAGCGGAATCAGTGGAAGTGATAGGAACAACTGGAATACACCTGTAATTATTTCACCTTTTGATCACGAAATATTATATTATGGGACCAATAGATTGTATACTTCAAACAAAGCTGCTTTTTGGTCTGTTATAAGCCCAGATTTAACGGATGGTCTTCATCCCAGCGGTTCATTGGCCTTCGGAACACTTACGGCAATTGCTTCTTCCTATAACAACCTTGATGTTATTTATACAGGTAGTGACGATGGAAACGTGAACGTAACTTTTGATGGTGGCACAACTTGGACTGACGTCAGTGCTGGGCTACCGGATCAATACATTACTTCCATCGCGATGGTTCCAAGTGATGATATGGTTGCCTATGTGACTGTTTCCGGTTTTAAATATTTGGATTATACCCCGCACGTTTTTAAAACCACGGACCGTGGCCAGAACTGGACGGATATTTCATCAAACCTTCCAAATATTCCCGTGAACGATATTATTGTTTACCCATCCCAAAATATACTTTTCGTTGCGACAGATTTAAATGTTTGGTACTCCAAAGACAATGGTACCAACTGGACGATTTTAGGAAACAACCTTCCGCTAACCGTGGTTATGGATTTAAAATTTCACGAACCTACGCAAACGCTTTATGCTGGAACCTTCGGAAGGGCGATGCACAGTTATGATGTGAGCGATATTTTGAGTGTGGGTGAAAATGAATTGACTTCAAATTCAATCAAAATTTATCCAAATCCCGCTACTTCAGAATTTACCATTTCGCAAAACCTTTCTTCGGAAGGAGCTGTTCAGCTCTTTGATATTTCGGGGAAAAAGATTAAGGATTTATTCAATGGAAATTTTGGAACGAATAAAAACATCAAAGTAAAAACCGATGGAATTGCAGCAGGTATTTATTTAGTAAAAGTGAATAGCGGAAAACAATCAGTTACAAAGAAACTTGTGATTAATAAATAAACCAAAAGCATTGAAAACAAAAATCCCGATTCAAAAATTGAATCGGGATTTTTTGTTTTCTACTCTTTTTACTGTTTCTCACAAACTACACCCCAAATTGGCAATGCATTTTTTGCAGTATTTATTTTTACGTTTTCTTTATCTATTACCTTAAAATCTGCAGCTCCGGCATAATTGGCATCAAAAATAGATGCTAATGAAAATTTGGAATCTTTAAACTTTAAAATTTTCCATTTTCCATCGGAAGTATAAGTTCCCTTTTCTGAAATTTTCACCACTTTTTCGTCAGTACCAGGTTGTGGAATGCTTTTTAAGTCAAATTTGAAAGTATTATTTTCAAAAAGTTGTAATGAAATTGATGCAACACCATTCCCTAAACTCTTATAGGAAACTGTTTCCTTTGAAGCATCCACAACAGTTTTCTTACTTCCGCAGGAAGAAATTGATATCAGCAAACTAAGTATTAATATTTTTTTCCACATAATCTTAGCGTATCAATTTTTTGTATTTGATTCGCTTCGGCATCAAATCGCCGCCCAAGCGTTTCTTTTTATTTTCTTCATATTCGCTGAAACCCCCTTCAAAATAATACACTTCGCTATTTCCTTCAAAAGATAGAATGTGCGTACAAACCCTATCCAAAAACCAACGGTCGTGACTAATTACCACTGCACAACCAGCAAAGTTTTCCAAACCTTCTTCCAAGGCACGAAGCGTGTTTACGTCCAAATCATTCGTAGGTTCATCCAGTAACAGAACGTTTCCTTCTTCCTTTAAAGTCATCGCCAAATGAAGCCTGTTTCGTTCCCCGCCTGAAAGCATCGAAACTTTTTTGTTCTGTTCGCTTCCGCTGAAGTTGAAACGACTCAAATACGCACGTGAGTTGACTTGCCGTCCACCCATCAAAATGAGTTCCTGACTATCGCTGAAGTTTTCCCAAATGGTTTTATCTGGGTTGATATTTGAATGTGCCTGATCAACGTAAGCGATTTTTGCAGTTTCACCTACTTCAAACGTACCTTTATCGGGTGTTTCCTCACCCATAATCATTTTGAAAATCGTGGTTTTACCAGCACCGTTTGGCCCGATAATTCCCACAATTCCAGCTTGCGGCAATTTGAAATTTAAATCTTCGTAAAGTAATTTATCGCCAAACGCTTTTGAAACACCTTTCGATTCAATAACATTTGTTCCCAAACGCGGACCGTTCGGGATGTATATTTCCAGCTTTTCATCCAGCTGTTTTTGGTCTTGGCTCAATAGTTTGTCGTAATTCTGAAGACGCGCCTTTTGTTTTGTTTGACGGCCTTTCGCGCCCTGGCGAACCCATTCCAGCTCGCGCTCCAACGTTTTTTGGCGTTTACCAGCCTGTTTTGTTTCCTGCGCCAAACGCTTCGATTTTTGATCCAACCAAGAAGAATAGTTTCCTTTCCATGGAATGCCTTCTCCCCTGTCCAATTCCAAAATCCAACCCGCAACATTATCCAGAAAATATCTATCGTGAGTCACCGCAATCACAGTTCCCTTATATTCTGAAAGGTGATGCTCCAACCAGTGTACGCTTTCGGCATCCAAATGGTTTGTGGGCTCATCGAGCAATAATACATCTGGTTCCTTCAGAAGCAATCTACAAAGCGCAACACGGCGTTTTTCACCTCCAGAAAGCACGCTTATCAATTTATCGGGCTCGGGCGTGCGCAAGGCATCCATCGCTATTTCAAGTTTTGTGTCGAGCTCCCAAGCATTTGTTGCATCAATTTTATCTTGGAGTTTTGCTTGCTTTTCCATCAAATCGTCCATTTTGGCAGGATTTTCATAAACCTCTGGCAAGCCGAACATGTCGTTAATTTTGTTGTATTCCTCAAGAATATCAACCACTTCCTGTACGCCTTCCTTTACAACTTCGAGCACGGTTTTAGATTCGTCCAGTTTGGGTTCTTGTTCAAGATAACCAACGGTATAACCGGGCGCAAAAACAACATCGCCTTGATAGTTTTTTTCTTCGCCGGCAATGATTCGCAACAAAGTAGATTTACCACTTCCGTTAAGACCGAGGATGCCAATTTTGGCACCATAGAAGAAGCTTAAGTATATATTTTTAAGTACTGGCGTCTGGGCGCTTTGATAGGTTTTTGTCAACCCAGACATGGAGAAAATTACTTTTTTATCGTCGGCCATTTTGTTGGTTAATTTGTTAGTATGTGAATTTGTGAGTTCGTCAATGTAAATTTAATAATCTTAAAACCACGAGCATCTGCCCAGTGTGATAAGCCGTGTGCTCAATCACTAGCAGTATTTCGCGTAAAAGGGTTTGTTCGTCTTTTCCGTTTTTTACGGACTGAGTCAATTTGCTTTCCTCGTTTAAAAGAAAATTTTTCAATCGTTCCAGATCTGTTAGGTATTCCGCTTTAATGTCTTTCCAATCTTCTTCGGTTTTACATATTTTCTCTTTCGGCCAATAAAAATCGGGCCATTTCGGGGCAGTGTAATCATCAGAACAAGTGAATTTTACTATATCTTTCTGCGTAAATGTTACGTGAAAGAACAATTCATAAAAAGAATACGGAAGATTGGCGGGACGGGTATTTATGTCTTCAAATGAAATTTTCGTCAACATTTCGTTCACAGGCATGAAAGCTTCTCCACCATCAAGGTGTTTGGCAAGCCGTTCGCGTATGTGATTTTCTTCAGACATTCTTCTTGTGAGTTTGTTAATTTGTGGGTTCTTAAGTTAGAATAGAAGATATTATTTTGAGAAACAGACAACCCAAAACTGACACAGACAACTAAACCCTTCCTTTTAAAGCGTTAAAAACCCAAGCGATGGCAAAAAAGCCAATTCCCACGGCTGCAAAACCCCAGCCGGCTACGTCGTCATACCGGAAAGCGCCCATTCCTATCAATACTACCCCAACAACAATCATTATAAAAGTGGCCCAAGCCAGTACAGTATTTTTATTCATTCCCATATTCTATTTCTGTTTGGTTGATTTTTTATTTTCAAGCTTCAAATTTACGTGTAAAAACAAATATCGGTAATAAAAAATAGATTTTCGTTAACAAAATGTCATAGTTTTCAAAGGAATTAGCGAAGAGGAAATAGCGAATAGTTTTAATAAAACAACTTTGAACTTTAAACTTTGAACTTTTAAACCCAAAACTTTGCCGCATTTTGTATTTTAGCGCAAACATACATTTTCAATGGATTTAAACTTCAACAAAAACGAAGACCACAATAAATTGCTGGTTTCAGAATTAAAAAATAGACTCACAAAAGTAAAGCTCGGCGGAGGCCAAAAGCGAATAGACAAACAACATTCGCAAGGCAAACTCACAGCTCGTGAGCGTATTGCATATTTACTGGATGAAAAAAAACCAAGCATTGAAATCGGAGCCTTTGCTGGAGACGGTATGTATGAGGAACACGGAGGTGCGCCAGGGGGCGGTGTGGTTGTGAAAATCGGTTACGTGAAGGGCAGGCAATGTATTGTTGTTGCCAATGACGCCACTGTGAAAGCGGGCGCTTGGTTTCCCATTACTGCAAAGAAAAACCTTCGCGCACAAGAAATTTCCATTGAAAACCGGTTACCGATTATTTACTTGGTGGACAGTGCAGGGGTTTACCTCCCTATGCAGGATGAAATTTTCCCCGATAAGGAACACTTCGGAAGAATTTTCAGGAACAATGCCGTTATGAGCAGTATGGGCATCACACAGATTGCAGCCGTTATGGGCAGCTGTGTTGCCGGAGGCGCGTATCTTCCAATTATGAGTGATGAAGCGCTTATTGTTGACAAAACTGGAAGCATTTTTCTAGCGGGAAGCTATTTGGTGAAAGCCGCAATTGGCGAAACCATCGATAATGAAGAACTTGGCGGCGCAACAACTCATTGTGAAGTTAGCGGTGTTACCGATTACAAAGCAAAGGACGACAAAGATGCACTTGATAAGATAAAAAATATAGTTTCCAAAATTGGAGATTTTGATAAAGCAGGCTTTAACCGTGAAAAAGCTATAAAACCAAAGGAAAAGCCAGAGGATATTTACGGAATAATTCCAAAATCCCGTGCTGAACAATACGATATGCGCGAAATTATTAAACGTCTCGTGGACGACAGTAATTTTGAGGAATACAAAGAAGGCTACGGCCAAACAATTTTAACCGGATATGCCAGAATTGATGGTTGGGCTGTTGGAATTGTTGCGAACCAAAGAACTTTAGTAAAAACCACAAAAGCAAAAACCAAGCCCAGCGAAATGCAGTTCGGTGGTGTAATCTACAGCGACAGTGCAGATAAAGCCACTCGGTTTATAGCCAATTGCAACCAAAAGAAAATTCCACTTGTGTTTTTACAGGACGTTACCGGTTTTATGGTGGGCAGTAAAAGCGAGCACGGCGGTATTATTAAAGACGGCGCCAAAATGGTAAATGCCGTTAGCAATAGTGTTGTTCCAAAGTTCACGATTATAATAGGAAACAGTTACGGCGCAGGAAATTATGCTATGTGCGGAAAAGCCTATGATCCCCGATTGATTGTAGCATGGCCAAGTGCGGAACTTGCCGTAATGAGCGGAAATAGTGCTGCTAAGGTATTATTACAGATTGAAACAGCTTCATTAAAGAAGAAAGGTGAAACCATCACTCCTGAAGTTGAAAAAGAAATGTTCGATAAAATAAAAGCCAGATACGATCAACAAATTTCTCCATACTACGCAGCATCCCGTATTTGGACCGATGCAGTAATAGACCCCTTGGACACCCGCAAGTGGATTTCTATGGGAATTGAAGCAGCAAACCACGCTCCTATTGAAAAGCCTTTTAATTTGGGGGTTATTCAGGTTTAGATTATTGTTATTGTTTAAAAAATCAACAATCGTTAATCGTTCATTAAAAGAAAACATTAATATTATTGTTTTTTCCAGATTTCAGGATTACGGCTGATGTTGATTACCGACAAGATTTTATATATTGCCGTCAAGCTTCAATTACGCAGTAATAACTATAAAGTAAATAACTACTTTAAGCTTTTGAACTCATAACTAAAAAAATGAAACACCTACTACTCAACCTAACACTACTCACCTCTTTTTTTGCCAGCGCGCAAATAGTGAATATACCAGACCCCAATTTTAAAAATGCATTGCTTAACCACAACCCTGTTATTGATACTAATGGGGATGGGGAGATTCAGGTTAGTGAGGCGTTGATAACCTATGAGATAGATGTAACAGCCAAATCAATTGATAATATAATAGGTATTGAAGCTTTTTTGAATTTACAGACCCTTGTGTGTTATTTCAACCGAATTGAAGAGGTAGATCTTTCTTATAACACCATGCTTCAGAATCTAGATCTAACATCTAATCGTATAAGCAGTATTGACTTTTCAAATAATCTTCAATTAATTGATTTATCTGTTACGGATAATCAATTGACCGTTTTAGACATTTCGGCTCTTAGCCAATTGGACCATATAGAGTGTGCCTACAATGAAATTACTGAGCTTGATGTTACAAATAACACTGCGTTGTCCTCTATACAATGTTATCAAAATAATATTACAGAACTTGACATTTCAAACCAGCCTGCATTGCGGCAGTTAGATATTTATAATAATCTATTTACCACCATAGATCTTTCTCAAAGCCCAGGTTTATTGTGGTTTAACTGCAGTGACAATAGTATCCAAAATTTGGATTTTTCCTCGAATCCGGTCCTATTTGATATTAAATGCAGTAATAACTTATTGACTTCATTGGATGTTTCTAACAATCCCAATTTGGGTTATTTAACTTGTAAAGAAAATTCAATAAGCTCGTTGGACGTATCAAACAATCCACTGATAAGATATTTGATATGCGATGATAACTTACTAACTTCATTGGACGTTTCACAAAATGTAAATATGGAACTTTTCTATTTTACTAATAACCAGATCTCACAGATAGATGTAACCCATAATGTAAAGCTTAGTCAGTTTTCAGGATCAAATAATCCTATCTCTTCGGTGGATTTTACATACAATCCAGATTTGGAAACCGTGCGCTGTGATAATATGAATTTAGGCAGTTTGGATATATCACAAAACCCCCTTATATATTATTTGATTCTCAATAACAACAACTTGAATGAGCTGGACGTAACAAATAATCCGCTTATTGACCAGCTCTATATAAGAAATAATCAAATTTCAAGCATCGATCTTTCACAAAATACTGTTTTACGCATTCTGGGAGCCAATAACAACCCTTTAACATCATTGGATGTAACAGAAAACCCCAATTTACAGGGGATAGATTTTTCCAACACAAATCTATATGCTGTGGATTTGAGCAATAACCCATCGCTCTGTGCTGTAGAAGGAAATGATATTGATTGGTTGCACTATGTGAATATAAAGAATGGGAACAATATTGAATTGACCAATGCTAATTGTTATAATGGCGATTTGATTGATTCTGGACTTAACCTTTCAAACAATCCAAATCTTGAATTTGTTTGTGTTGATGATGTGAATTTTGCGATCAGTAATTTTACAAACGTTTCACCCACGGCTACATTTATTGAAGATTGTTTTCTTGCAGTGAGTAATTTTGAACCCATTAAAGTTAACTTTTATCCAAATCCTTCAAATAGTGTTCTTAACATTCAGTCTGAAGAGCCTATTTCTTCAATCGAAATTATGAATGTTCTTGGGCAGACTTTGCTTACTTCTAAAGGAAACAGTAATAAAGAGCAAGTGGATATTTCTGGTTTTAGCGCTGGCAATTATTTTGTAAAAGTTTCCGTGGGCAATAAAGGAAGCAAGGTTTTACGTGTTATAAAAGAATAATTTCTTTAAAAACCCTTCCAGCGTTTGGAACGCTGGAAGGGTTTTTTGATTTATTTTAAATTCTTTAAAACCTCAGCCCGTTTTATCTTTCCAGTTTCCGTATAAATAAAATGATGCACTGAGTATATTTTCTTAGGTTTTTCATAGGCGGAAAGTGTTTCAAAAGCTTTGGTATAATCTTCAAGTTTTAACTGCTTTTCACTCTCAATTATCAAAATAACCCGTTCACCCAAGACTCCATCTTTTTCCGAAGTTATAAAGAAAGGCAGGTTTATGTGAGAAGATAGCTTTTCTTCCACTGCTTCGGGATGAACTTTTACACCGCCAGTATTTATTACATTATCAATTCTTCCTAAAAACTTAAAGGAAGTTGGAGAAATTAGTTCAACTACATCATTGGTAGCAACGGTTTCTTCTGAAATTTCGGGAGCGTGAATTTGCAGACAACCATTTTCTTTCTGTGAGAAACTAACTTTTGGAAGCGCTGAAAAAATTGCTGATTTCTCCTTTCCATTAATTGGCCGAACTGCAATATGGCTAATGGTTTCAGTCATTCCATACGTTGCGAATATGTGGGTTTCACATTTCTGAAGATCTTCTTCTAACCTCCATGGTACTGCTCCGCCACCTATGATAAGTTTTTTCACTTTGTACAAATCTGCTAAAGAATGAAAAACTTGGTACGGAACCATTGCTGTAAAATCGAAATAGCCGTCTATGTTTTCGAGAGGATTTTTTTCGGGTGCAACTGTATGCAAATCCCAACCCGCCGTCATTGCACGGACGAGCATCATTTTGCCTGCAATATATTCCGAAGAAAGGCATAGCAATGCTTTTGTATCTTCCTTTAAGTCAAAATAATTTACCGTGGCTTCAGCACTGTTAAAAACGTGTTCTTTTTGAAGCGTGATATTTTTTGGAATTCCAGTGGAACCGGATGTTTTTACAGTTATAAAATCGTTGTCGTCCAACCATTCCAAAATAAATTTTCCGATGGCTGTTTCATCATCATTTCCTTTTTCAACAAAATGATTTGCATGTTCCTTCAAAGCTTCCGCGGAAGGAAATGCTTCGCCGTTTAATTTGAAGTTGGGATGCAATAACGGTTTCATTATTCAATAAAAGTTGAATTCGGGTTATTCTCTTCGGTTATAACGATTGGTTCTTCCACTTTTCCAAAAAGCTTTCCGCCCCAATCCTTCCATTTATAATGGTATGCCATTATAATCAAGAAAATTGGATACAGAATCAGCACAGGTGCAATTACATCAAAACCTGCAGAAGGTTCTGAAACGTCTTTTAAAACGGAATTGGTTTTAAAGACTGTCCAATCTGCGGTTACCAAAAGTGCTGAAATTAAGTTATTACCTGCGTGAAAACCAAGCGCGAGCTCCATTCCTTCATCCATCAGCGTCATAATTCCGAGGAAAAAACCTGTTCCTATGTAATAAACCATTATAATATTTCCAAATTTATCAACCTCTGGATTTGCCAAATGAAGCCCGCCAAAAACCACCGAAGTTATAACTAGTGGCAACCATTTATTTTTTGCCAAAACGCCAATTCCTTGCATTAAATAGCCGCGAAAAAGATATTCTTCGAAGCTGGTTTGTAATGGAATCATAATAATTGCAATCACTGCAAGAATCACAAATGGAACCAAATCAAATTGAAGCACATAATCATCGGGATTGCTGTAATAATCCAACCCAGTGACAACAAGTGTAGTTAAGGTTATAAGTCCAAAACCAAAAAACACACGTCCCCAATCTGTTTTTTTACGGGAAGTAGTAAGTTCCACAAATGGTTGTTTGTGAAAGTAGCGCACTACCAAATAAACAGCCAGCAAACCAACGGCAAAACTGAGCAACATCAAAAACAAGGTAAGGTTTGAATCCAGCACGGTCATCAAAACGTTTTGGTCCTGAAGTGAATCCATACTACCGCCTTCCGAAAGAATTTTAACAAGTACCGCAACAATTAAAGGTATGGTTCCTATCTGGCTAGCAACAAAAATTATGATGAAACCTACCAGATAGCGCCACCATTCGTGTAGGGATTTAAAAGCTTGTTGAATGTACATTTTTTTAGAAGTGAGATTTTAGAAGTGAGATTTTAGAAGTGAGATTTTAAACTTTTGTTTTGTAATATTGAACTTTAAATATTGAACATTGAATTTAAAACTGAAAATCCCATTCAACCGTAGGATTGTAATGCAACTTACCGCTTAAAACTTCAAGCGGACTTTCAATATTATTTGTATAAAGACTGCCCGTGCCCAAACCTTGGGGCAATTTACTGTTTTTTGTAAAAGTATATTGCGAAATTGCGCTCAAACCCACATTGCTTTCCAGCGCCGAAGTAATCCACCAACCTATATTGTATTTCTCGGCAAGATTAATCCAAGAATCGCTTCCACGGAAACCACCAATCAATGAAGGTTTTAAGATTATAAATTGTGGTTTTATGGTATTGAGCAATTCTATTTTTTCTGTCTCTGAAAAAACGCCAATGAGCTCTTCATCTAATGCGATAGGAAGCGGAGTTTCCTCACAAAGTCTTGCCATTTCTTGCCATTGCCCCTGTTTGATGGGCTGTTCAATTGAATGTAATTGCAAATCTGAAAGTGCTTTTAGTTTTTCCAAAGCCTCTTTGGACGAAAAAGCGCCGTTGGCATCTACGCGCAATTCAACTTCATGTTGAGAAAATTCTTTCCGGATTGATTTCAGTAGTTCCATTTCGGTTTTGAAATCTATAGCGCCAATTTTCATTTTGATGCAAGTGAAACCCTGCTTCAATTTTTCTGAAATTTGTTCTTTCATAAATGCTTTATCACCCATCCAAACCAGTCCATTTATTGGAATTGCCTCTTCGCCACGCGTAAATTCCGAAGGAAATAATTCAAAAGGATTTTTTGAATGCAAAGACTTAAATGCTGTTTCCATCCCAAATTGTATTGAAGGAAATTCCTGTAAAGCTTCGTATAAATTTTCTTCACCCAAACCCATAGCAATGTTTTTACAAACAGCTTCCAGTTCTTCTTCGTAATCTGGGCGATCATCAATACTTAAACCTTTGAGCAAGCCACATTCGCCCACACCAAAATCTTCTTCAGTTTTCAGAATTAAAAAATAGGTTTCTTTGTAATTCATAATGCCCCGCGATGTGCCGCTTGGACGTTTGAAATATAAAATATGCTTTTGAAATTTTGCTTTCAATTGGGACAGTTAGATTATTGGATTATTAGAATTTTAGATGGTTAGACTGATGAGCTTTTGTATTATTTTAGATTTGATTTGAATTTTGAAGTCATTTTAATAATAGCTTCCGATTGCTATTTCTAAAAAACGAGCAAAGTCTTTATTAGATCTGCGCGATACTCCTTCTGCAATATTTGATGGTATTGAGACATTGGCTCTTCGCAGTTGACTTATCAAGCCAAACTTTTCTATCTCTGGAAAAGAAGAAGTGATTTCATAAATATCTTTACAAAATAACCTACTTTGTTTCCAAATTTCCAAGTCTTTAAATCTTTGCATTTTCCAAACATCTAAAAATCTAATAATCTATAGTTCTATAGATTCCCCAATTTCGAGAAGCATCAAATCTTTATTGGCATCGTAAAACTTGCGTTTTGCTTCTTCGTGGTCAATTTCAATGTATCCGAACGTGTCGTAATGCACGCCCAAAACCTTATCGCATTGCACAAAATCGCTAGCAGTGATGGCATCGTCAATTCCCATTGTGAAATTGTCTCCAATTGGAAGAATCGCCAAATCAAGTTTGGTGTGTATCGGAATGAGTTTCATATCCATAGTCAATGCTGTATCGCCAGCAATGTAGATGTTTTTGTGTTCGCCTTCAATAACAAAACCTCCAGGTTGGCCGCCGTAACTACCATCTGCAAAACTGCTGGTATGGATAGCATTTACATATTTAACTTTCCCGAATTCAAATTTCCAGCTTCCGCCGTGGTTCATTGGGTGAACCTCAATGCCTTTTGCTTCGTAATGGTTCGCAATCTCAAAATTGCTAACAATAATTGCGCCTGTGTTCTTTGCTATGGCTTCCGCATCAAGTATGTGGTCCTGATGTGCGTGGGTCAAGAAAATATAATCTGCTTTCAAAGCATTTATATCTACTTTATCTTTTGACAGTGGATTTCCTGAAATAAATGGGTCTACTAAAATATGTTTCCCTTTTATTTCAATACCAAGACTGTTTTGTCCGTAGAATGTAATTTTCATAGTATTTTTTTTTATCACATAAAGATACTAAACAAGATTGCAAACAAAAAGGTGCTTAACGCGACTTTCTTCAATTCGCCGTCAAGCAACATCGGGGCTTTATTTTTAAAAACGGTTTTTATGTTCAATAGAAAAGGAATAAAAGCAATGAGGTAAACAAATTGCAATGGTTCCAAATAATTTATTGCAGTGAAAGTAATTGCACAGAGCATTCCGAATAGCAACAGAAAAGCGTGATACTTTTTGGCTTTTTTTATTCCTAACTTCACTACCAAAGTGTTTTTCCCAGCCGCTGCATCGTTTTCAATATCACGCATATTGTTCAAGTTTAGCACTGCTGTACTGAAACAACCAATTGCTGCTGCTGGTAACAGTAGCCCCCAGTTAAGGTTATGGGTGAATAAATAATAGCTTCCCAAAACGCTCAGCAATCCAAAAAACAGAAACACAAAAACATCGCCCAAGCCAGAATAGCCGTAAGCTTTTTTTCCAACGGTATATTTTACTGCAGCAATTATTGAAACAATGGTAAGATTGAAAAACACAAACGAAATGATGAAATTTTCATTTCCGAAAGCCATAAAAATTAAAATTGTAGCTAAGAAAAATGTAATAATTCCAGTAATGATCATTCCAACCTTCATCTGTTTGGGTGAAATTATTCCCGAAGCTACCATTCGTTTTTCGCCTTCTCTTTTGGTATCAGTTCCTCTTACGCCATCGCCGTAATCATTCGCAAAGTTTGATAAAACCTGAAAACCTATAGTAACCAAAATAGCCAACCAAAAAATTGTAGTTTCCCAAAAAAGCGAAGCATTTTCTAATGTATCTCCAATAGCAGCGCCCACAATAATTCCGGAAACAGAAAGCGGTAGAGTTCGCAATCTTGCTGCTGCAATCCAAGCTTTAATTTTTAACATTTATTTTTTTTGAAATAACAAAAGTACATTTTAAAAAGGGCTAAGGCAATTTTTTGGAAAGAGGTAATCATTTAATTTGTTTTCCTATATTCGTTTTCATTAAATCCAAAATAAATGAACAAATCAAACACTTACAATATAGGATTACTAATACTCCGACTTGGTTTCGGCGGAATGATGCTCTCCCATGGAATTCCAAAACTTTTAAAAATGTTTTCTGGCAATTTTTCTTTTGGAGACCCTATAGGTATTGGCGAGCCTGCTACTTTAGTATTAGCAGTTCTGTGCGAAGTGCTTTTTCCTATTCTAATAATTATTGGATTTAAAACTCGATTAGCTGCAATTCCAGTCATCATTACAATGGCTGTCGCCGCTTTTATTGTCCATGCCGCTGACCCACTAGGATCTAAAGAAATGGCAATCCTTTATTTAATTGCTTTTACTGTAGTAGCTCTTTTGGGTGGTGGAAAGTATTCGGTTGACAGAAAATAAATATGAAGTAAGTTGTTGCGTTATTAAGATTTTTTTTAATTAAAAATCTTAACCAATAATTCCTTTAGCAAATCACCCTGCGAAAGATTAGCAGCTCCTACACCTTTGCTTTTCATATCTACTTCGCGGATTGCGCCTATAATGGCACTCACTTTTTTCATTGGATAATTGCGCGCGGCAGTTTGATAATCTTTTATAAAGTAAGGATTTACGCCCAACGCCTTAGCGGCTTCACCTTTGTTAGAAAGTGCATGATATTTCAAAAGTTTTGAAAAGAAACTGTAAAGCAACGCTACCGTCATCACCAACGGATTGTTTTTCGGATTTTGGGAAAAATATTGAATGATAGCAAACGCTTTTTTAATATCCTTTTCGCCAATGGCATTTTGGAGTTCGAAGTTATTGAAGTCTTTACTAATGCCTATATTTTCTTCAATAATTTGCGGCGTGATTTGTTCACCTGGTTTTAAAATGAGTTGGAGTTTTTCTAGCTCGTTATTTACTTTGCTTAAATCGTTCCCAAGAAATTCAACCAGCATTTGTGCTGCCTTCGGAGTAATAGTGTAGCCTTTTCCCGCAAGAACCCGCTTTATCCAATCTGGCACTTGGTTTTCGTAAAGCTTTTTACTTTCAAAAAGAACACCCGTTTTGGCAACAGTTTTGGCAAGCTTCTTTCTTTTATCTAAGGTTTTATATTTATAGCAAAACACCAAAATAGTTGTGGGCTGCGGATTATCGGCATAACTCACTAAATTCTCTATTGTGCGGGAAAGATCCTGTGCTTCTTTTACAATCACAACTTGTTTTTCCGCCATCATCGGGTACCGTTTGGCGTTGCTTATAATATCTTCAACCGTAACATCACGGCCATAAAGTACCATTTGGTTAAAACCCTTCTCTTCCTCTGACAAAACGTTTTCTTCAATATATTTTGAAATACCATCAATATAATACGGCTCCTCACCCATCAAAAAATATATGGGTTTTGTATTTCCGTTTTTAATATCGTTAATGATGGATTTTATTTTGTCTAAAGGCATTTGGATTTTTTCAGCGTATTTTATGTTGAAATTTGTTTCTTTGTTTTATGCAAAAACTCAACTTTCCAACATATTCGTTTCGCTTCAAAAGTAGCGAAAATAAAACGTTGGTTTTTGATGAAATAAGAAAAAAATTCGTGGTGCTCACTCCCGAGGAATGGGTTCGATTGCATGTTATCCAATTCCTTCTGAAAGAAAAAAACTATCCCAAAAGCCTTATAAATGTTGAAAAACAACTAAAACTGAACAATACTATAAAAAGATATGATGTTGTGGTTTTCAACAATGATGGCAGCATTTTTTTGATTGTAGAATGTAAAGCGCCCTCTATACCAATCACACAAATTACTTTTGATCAAATTGCCCGATACAACTTAGCTTTGAAAGCGCAATATTTAATGGTCAGCAACGGTTTGGAGCATTATTATTGCCAAATGGATTTTGAAAACGAACGCTATATTTTTCTGAAAGAAATTCCAAATTATAAATAGTCTGAAAAAACACTTCAAAAATCTATCTTTACACCCGTGAAAGTAGCTGTAGTAATACTTAATTGGAACGGAAAGGATTTATTGGAGCAATTTCTGCCTTCGGTAGTCAAATTTTCCAATGAAGCCAATGTTTATATTGCGGATAATTCTTCCACAGATGCTTCTGTCGCTTTTGTTTCGGAATTTTTTCCCTCGGTAAAAGTCATTCAAAACAAAGTGAACGGAGGCTATGCAAAAGGTTATAACGACGCTTTAAAAAACCTTTCTGAGGAAATCTTCGTCCTGCTTAATAGTGATGTTGAAGTAACCGAAAATTGGTTGAAGCCTGTAATTTCAGAATTTGAGAAAGATAATTCAGTTGTTGTCGCACAACCGAAACTTCTTGATTACAAAAACAAGGAATGCTTTGAATATGCTGGCGCAGCAGGTGGTTTTATTGATAAATATGGCTATCCATACTGCCGTGGACGCATTTTTAATACTTTGGAAAAAGACGAAGGTCAGTACGACGATATATCTGAAATATTTTGGGCTTCTGGGGCTTGTCTCTTTGTTAAGGCTCAATCTTTTTGGCAAGCTGGCGGGTTTGATGAAGACTACTTTGCACACCAAGAGGAAATTGATCTTTGCTGGCGTTTGCAATCTATAGGTGGAAAAATACTTTATGTGGGTACTTCAAAAATGTATCATTTGGGAGGTGCTACATTAAATGCCATAAACCCAAAAAAGACATTCTACAACTTTAGAAATTCACTTTTGAATATTTTGAAAAACGTAAAAGGAACTCATGCTTTCACTTCAATTTTTGTGAGAATGCTGATGGATGGGCTTGCGGCACTTCAGTTTTTATTTCAAGGAAAACCACAACATTTCTTTGCAATATTCAAAGCGCATTTTAGTTTCTATTCGCTAATTCCAAAATTCCTTCAAAAAAGAAAAATACACGCTTCAGAATTAAAATATTTTTCCGTCAAATCCATTGTTTTTCAGTATTTTATAAAGAATAAAAAAGTTTTCAACGAACTTTAGTTTATTTTACTTAAAGTATTGTTAATCGTTACTTGACTGAAAGCTATTTTGATAATTTTGGCTAATAATGATTAAACAAAACTATCTAATATAACACTTACAGATTATGAAGAAACTATTGATTCTAGCAGTATGTTCTAGTTTGGCATTTACCTCTTGTGTATCGAGCAAGAAATATGCTGAGCTTGAAGCGAAACAAAAAAACACGCAAGATTTACTGAACACAGCAACAGTTAAACTTAACGACTGTCTTACTGAAAGAGCAGCTTCTACGGCACGGGCTAAACAACTTGAAGAGCGTTTGGCAGATATGAAAAAAACCAATGCCGATCTTATTCAAAGTTCAAAAGACCTTACAATGCTAACATCTAAAGGTGCTACCAACCTTGAAAAATCGTTGGAAAGTCTTAAAGAAAAAGACATGAAAATCACTCGTCTTCAAGATGCAATGAACAAAAAAGACAGTGTAACACTTGCATTGGTGACTAGTTTGAAAAAAGAAGTTGGTATTAATGATCCAGATATTGAAGTGAATGTTGAAAAAGGAGTTGTGTATATTTCTCTTTCTGACAAAGTAATCTTCAAGAGTGGAAGCTATCAAATTTCAGGAAGAGCTACCGAAATCTTAGGTAAAGTTGCTAAAGTAATTAACGGAAAGCCTAATTTTGAAGCAATGGTTGAAGGACACACAGATAATGTTCCTTACAGCAATGGCTTGTTATTAGACAACTGGGATTTAAGTGTAAAAAGAGCTACCGCAATTGTACGTGAGTTACAAAAACTTGGTGTATCACCATCTCGTTTGGTTGCAGCCGGTCGTGCAGATTATGTGCCATTGGTACCTAATGACACTGCTGAAAACAGAGCTACCAACAGACGTACTCGTATTTTGGTGCTTCCAAAAATAGATCAGTTCTATGATATGATTGAAAAGGAAATGAAAAACCTTGAAGCTTCAGGAAAATAATTTTCTGAAATAAAAATAATAAAAACCCGGTCCCGAAAAGACCGGGTTTTTTATTGGCTATATCAAAAGAATCTTTTAATGGGTTTTTGTATCTTAGATAAGAAAATAGAACATTTTATAATATTTTAAAAAAATGGAAGAATTCAAAACCAATTGGACTCGCGAAGAACTCAAAGCCTATATTTTGCTATACTGTGCCTATGCCAATTTTATTGAAACCAAAGCAGAAAAAGACTTTATAAAATCGAAAGTGGGTGAAGAAGAATATCGTCACATCCACAAAGAATTTGATCAAGATAATGATTATCAACGTATACAAAAAATTCAGAATACCGTAGCACGCTACAACTACTCAAAAAATGAGATAGACATACTTTTTGAAAACATAAAAAAAATGTTTCTTGCAGACGGCTCTATAGATATTCTTGAAGAAAACATATATCGGGGGTTACAGCATTTGCTGAAATAAATTATATAAACTCTGAAATCATTCGCGAAAAAGAATTAAATATCATCGAAAAGTTCTACGAAGCTTTTGCAGACTTGGACGCAGAGCGTATCGTTGAATATTATGACGACGATATAACTTTTGAAGATCCAGCTTTTGGGGTATTACGGGGCGAAGAGGCTAAAAACATGTGGCGAATGCTTTGTCAAACCCAACAAGGGAAGGATTTCAAAGTAGTAACCTCAAACATAGAATATACTCCCGAAGCGGGAAAAGCACGCTGGGAAGCCTTTTATACCTTCAGTAAAACAGGAAGAAAAGTCCATAATGTAGTTAATGCTTATTTCAAATTTAAGGATGGAAAAATCATAAACCACGTTGATAAATTCAGTCTTTACAGATGGTCCAAACAAGCTATAGGTTTTAAAGGCTTTTTGGTTGGTTGGACGGCTTTCTTCAAACAAAAACTTAACCAGCAAACACGGTTTCTACTTTCAGAGTTTCAAAAGAAACGGAACTAATAAAGATTAAAGCTCTAAACTTCCCTTTCCCTCACGAATCACAACAGCTTCATCCCCAGTGAGATCAATTACTGTCGAAGGGATATTCCCCCCATAACCACCATCAATAACAAGGTCAACCAAATTGTCCCATTTTTCGAGAATAAGTTCGGGGTCGGTGGTATATTCTATCACTTCATCCTCATCCTTTATGGATGTTGAGATTATGGGGTTTCCCAATGCCTGAACAATAGCACGCGTTATGGAATTGTCTGGCACTCGAATACCTACTTCTTTTTTCTTTTTAAAAACCGTCGGAAGATTATTGTTTCCTGGCAGAATAAATGTATAAGGTCCTGGTAGGTTTCGTTTTAGCAATTTAAAGGTAGGAGTGTCAATTTGTTTCACATAATCACTTAGATTGCTTAAATCCTCGCATACAAAAGAGAAGTTTGCCTTTTCAAGTTTCACGCCGCGCAACTGTGCCACGCGTTCCATCGCGCGGTTATTTTTTATATCGCACCCCAAGGCATAAACGGTATCGCTTGGATAAATAATTACTCCACCATCGCGAAGAATTTTTACAACCCGCTTAATTTCCTTTGGGTTGGGGTTTTCTTCGTAAATCTTTATAAATTCAGCCATAGCGAAACTTTTTTGTTTTAAATATAAAGCATTTTATAAGAATTAACAACTTCTCGAATAACGCATAACATAAAAAATGTATTTCATCGTTATTCCTTTTAACAAGATCTATTTATGAAAAAACTCCTTATTCTAATTCTTTTCTTCGGAATTCAATTTAGTTACGTTTCCTGTTCAAAAGACAATGAAAACAATACTGAACAACCGTTGGTTGCCGAAACTTTTATGAACGTTTCATACGGAAGCAATTCCCAAGAAAAATACGACATCTATTTACCCGCAGAACGCTCCTCAGAAAAAACGAAGGTAATTGTGCTTGTACACGGCGGTGGATGGACCGGCGGCGACAAGACAGATATGGATTTTTTGGTTCCCTATATAAAACTTAGGCATCCCGATCACGCAATAGTTAATATTAACTATGTGCTTGCAGATATAAATACTCCAGCATTTCCAAACCAATTTTTGGATGTGGATGCAGTAATTAATAAGCTTACAACTGAAAAAGAAAATTTACAGATTTTACCACAGTTTGCACTTATTGGCGCAAGTGCGGGTGCACATATTTCTTTAATGTATGATTATGCCTATGACCCTGACGACCAAATAAAAATGGTTGGAGACATTGTGGGACCTTCAGATTTTACCGACCCATTTTACAGTGAAAATCCCGATTTTCCGCTTTTGATGGCGGCATTGGTCGATGAAAACGCATATCCTCCAGGAACAAATTATGCTGAAGTTTTAAGCCCAGCGCTTTGGGTTTCAAACACCAGTAGCCCTACCCTACTTTTCTATGGAAACGCAGATCCTCTGGTGCCACTTTCAAATGCTACAACATTAAATTCTGCGTTAAACACAGCGCTAATAGATCATAATTTTACAGTTTATGAAGGCGGTCACGGAGATTGGTCAAACGTAGATATTGAAGATATGAAAGCACAAATAAGTGCTTATGTAGATACATATTTGGAAGTAAATTAATAGAGATTCGGATTTACAAAAAAATAATTCCAATTTTGTATTTCTAATTAATCTTACAACATAAAAAAAGCCACTTTTAGAAAGTGGCTTTTTTAGAATTTCTATTTTTTATTTAAATATGTATAATAGAATCTGGGTTACCATCTGGATCTCCATTGACAGTACCACTAGTAGATGGATTACCTAAAAGTAATACTCCTGCCGCATGTGGAGCTGCCATCGAAGTTCCGCTTATGGTATTATAACCACCATCTTTCCATGTAGAAAACACACTTACTCCTGGTGCGCAATAATCTATAGGAGGATTTCCATAATTGGAAAACGAAGCCCAATTATCACTGCTATTCATAGCCGAAATGGTATAAACATTAGGGCCATTTGCTCTAGCTGGCGAATGATTGTTAGCGTTATCTGATTCATTTCCAGCAGCAAGTGCAAATTTAACTCCCGTAGCCGCTGCAGATTTTACTGCATTATCAAGGGCTGTAGAGACACCTCCACCTAAACTCATATTGGCTACATCACCGTTATTTCCATTGGCAGCAACATAATCTACTCCAGCAATTACTCCAGAATTGGAGCCACTACCTCTTCTATCCAATACTCTTACTGCCACAACAGTACTTCCAGGTGCAACTCCAACAGAACCAATGTTATTATTTTTAGCCGCAATGGTTCCTGCAACGTGAGAGCCATGTCCATTTTGATCATCAGGGCTCTGATTGGATGGAGAACCTGTTAAGAAGGATATAGATCGGGCAACATCTACGTTCAAATCTGGATGGTCTAAATCTATCCCTGTATCTATAACCCAAGCTGTATGGGTTGACGTTGTAGTACCTCCACCAACTCTTGTTGTGCCATAAGGTACCACTTGAGGATCAGATCCACCACCACCATTTCCACCGCCTGGTCTACCCAATTGTACGATAAAATCTTGTTCTATACTTTGTATTCTAGAATCCTGACTTAACATTTCTACTTGTTCTTTAGTTAAATCAGCCGTAAACCCTATAATGGAATGACCATAAGTATTTAAAATAGATTTTTCAGTTAAGCTTACTGATTTAAATTCATCTGCAAATACAGCTTTAAGAGAATTCATTTGGGTTTTATATTCACTAACTGATTTCGTCTTAGGCAAAACTGGAATACTTCCACTCTCGGTACTTTTATAAACTACCGTGTACCTGCCCGAAATAACTTGGGAACTATTTTCAATAAAATTTTCTGGGGTAGTTACCGTTTCCTCAATAGAATCAGATTGACAACCAACAATAGCTAGGCCAAAAATACCTAGCAAGATTAATTTGAAGCTGTTTTTTTGCATAATAAATAGGTTTAAATTATTAATGATTTTTACCAAACATACAAATTATTACATTCTAAGTATTAATAATGATATTTTTTTCGTTAAAAGGTTGAATTTAATTCTATAGAATACAAAAACAAGTATTATGAAACTCGTGTATAACTTTGGCGCCATATTTAAGACGGCAAACTCAGTCTTTAAATCTTTTCTTGAAGTGGCTATTTCCAAGTTGGATATTTGATATATGTATCAAGATTTCTACTCACAAGAGTATATGTGGTAAAAATGATATGAGGTTTTTTATTTTTTTGGAATTCACACTACTTTCTCTTTTTCTGAAATAGGAAAGTGTTATTGATTTTTGATTATGGAGATGAAAATCTTGACTCCTAAATTAGAAAATAATTTAAAAAACCCGAATTCAAGAATTAACCACTTTCAGCTTTGCGAACCGAAGCAGTAACTTTTTCAAACCGCCGTTTTCAAAATCAATTTCCGCTTTTGTATCAGCGCCAACACCTTCAATTTTAAGAATTTTCCCTTTTCCAAAGCGAACGTGTTTCACCATTGTTCCTACATTTAGATTAGCATCTTCAGCACTGAAATTTTTATCAGTATCGCTTAAAACTGGCTTCAATCTTCTGAGTTTTCGAAGTTGTTCTTCCGTTGGCCCCATTGGTGCTTTGCCCGCAACAGGTTTCCGAAGACGGAGTTTGCTATGATCAACTTCATCGAAAATATCGGCATCCAACAATGGTTTGTATCTGTTTTCAGTAATTGGAGTCAAATACTCCAGAAAACTTTCGTCAATTTCCTCAATAAAGCGGCTGGGCTCGGCATCAATCAATTTTCCCCAACGGTAGCGGGATTGGGTATAAGTAAGATATGCCTGTTTTTCGGCCCGCGTTAAAGCAACATAAAACAAGCGTCGTTCTTCTTCCAGTTCACTTCGGGTATTCATACTCATTCCGCTTGGAAAAAGATCTTCTTCCATCCCAACAATATATACGTAAGGAAACTCCAACCCTTTGGCCAAGTGGACGGTCATCAAAGCCACGCGATCGCCATCGCCCTTATCGTTGTCCAAATCTGTGGCGAGCGCAACATCTTCCATAAATTCTGAAAGTGAGCCTGTAGTATCGGCAATTTCTTTTTGTTCTTCCACAAAATCGCGCATCCCGTTCAGTAACTCTTCAATATTTTCAATTCGCGCGATTCCTTCGGGAGTACCGTCTTTTTTAAGTTCTTGCAGCAGACCTGTTTTTTTTGAAACGTGTTCTGTAATGGTGAAAGCGTCATAACCGTTGTTCAAAACCTGAAAACTTTCAATCATCGTAACAAAATCCTGCAGCTTATTTTTGGTGCCGGAATTTATCTTCAAATTAATTTTGTCGATGTTTTTCATTACTTCAAAAATCGAACGACTGTAATGATTTGAAGCTACAATCAATCTCTCAATAGTAGTTTCACCAATTCCACGAGCTGGATAATTGATTACACGTTTCAGCGCTTCCTCATCTTTCGGGTTTAAAACCAAGCGCAAATACGCCAAGACATCTTTTATTTCCTTTCGTTGATAAAAACTGAGTCCACCGTATATCCTGTATGGAATATCTTTCTTCCGAAGCGCATCTTCAATCGCTCGACTCTGTGCATTAGTTCGGTACAAAATGGCGAAATCGCCATCTTTCAGCTGATGGTTCATTTTGTTTTCAAAAATGGAACTAGCTACGAAACGTCCCTCGTCACCATCGGTCATGGTTCGATTTACGAGAATTTTATTACCTTCGTCATTGGCCGTCCAAACAACTTTTTCAAGACGTGTTTTATTCTTTTCAATGATACTATTTGCAGCGCTTACAATGTTTTTTGTGGAACGGTAATTTTGTTCCAAACGGAACACTTTCACATCGTCATAATCTTTCTGAAAATTTAAGATGTTGTTGATATTCGCTCCGCGGAAAGCGTAAATACTCTGCGCATCATCTCCCACAACACAAATATTTTGAAACCTGTCAGAAAGCGCACGAACAATCAAGTATTGGCTGTGATTGGTATCTTGGTACTCGTCCACCAAAATGTAGCGGAAACGGTTTTGATATTTTGCCAAAACATCCGGAAAACGAGTTAAAAGCTCGTTTGTCTTCAACAATAAATCATCAAAGTCCATTGCGCCTGCCTTGAAACATTTATCTACATAAGATTTGTAAATATCTCCCAATCGTGGCATTTTTGCCATTGCATCGGCTTCCATCAATTCAGGGTTGTTGAAATATGCTTTTACGGTAATCAGACTGTTTTTATAAGAAGAAATCCGCGAATAGACCTGTTTGTACTTGTAAACGTCTTTATCAAGATGCATTTCCTTTATAACCGCGCGAATCACACTTTGAGAATCCTGCGTGTCATAAATAGTAAAATTGGAAGGATAGCCCAATTTATCTGCTTCAAACCGCAGGATTTTTGCGAAAATACTGTGAAAGGTTCCCATCCAAAGATTCTTAGCTTCACTCGCACCAACAATCTTCGAGATACGATTTTTCATCTCACGTGCTGCTTTGTTGGTAAACGTCAGCGCCAAAATATTAAATGGGTCCACGCCCTGCGACATTAAGTATGCGATACGAAATGTGAGCACACGCGTTTTGCCCGAGCCCGCACCTGCAATCACTATCATAGCACCATCTTTTTGCAGCACTGGTGCACGCTGGGCATCATTGAGTTGTTCTAAATATCTTTCCAAAACTTCCTTTTCTTCAAGTTGTGAAAATAACCATTATGGAACTTTTATCTAAGGAGATTTTTGAGAAATTATAAACAAAAATGGGTGACTCATTCTTATTTTAAAATTCCTATTTCAAAAACTATATTATTTTAAATATCTTTATAAAAAAACTTTCAATGGATACATTTATATCTTTTCTATCCCAAATTCCTTGGTGGGCTTGGATTCTTTTTTTTCTATTAATTGTAGCCATCCGCGACATCTTTTTCAACAAATACCACACTATAAGCCACAACTTCCCAATAGTTGGGCATATACGCTATATGCTGGAAAGCATTGGTCCAGAGCTTCGGCAATACATTGTAGCGAACAACCGCGAAGAGCTTCCTTTTAACCGTATTGAACGCGGATGGATTTATGCTTCCGCGAAAAACGAAAACAATTACGAAGGCTTCGGAACAGACCGAGATATTTATGAGCCAAATTATATTTTCATAAACAATTCGCTGCTTCCTTATAAAGTTGAAAAGAAAAACCCAAATTATAAAAATCCATATTTTGTGCCTTGTGCCAAATTAATGGGTGGCTATCACAAACGAAGAAGACCTTATCGCCCCACATCGATTATCAATGTTTCGGCGATGAGTTTTGGGTCTTTATCTGCAAGAGCAATAGAATCATTAAATAAAGGTTGCGCTTTGGCCTATTGCTACCACAATACTGGTGAAGGTGGACTCTCCCCCTATCACAAAACTGGTGCCGACGTGGTTTTTCACTTTGGAACCGGTTATTTCGGAGTGCGAGATGAGCAGGGTAATTTCTCGATGGAAAAAATAGTAAAATTGATAAAAGATAATCCACAAGTAAGAGCCATTGAAGTGAAAATTTCCCAAGGTGCAAAACCAGGAAAAGGCGGCGTGCTTCCCAGTGCCAAAATCACTCCTGAAATTGCAGAAATACGGCACGTACCTCTTGGTAAAGATGTGCTTTCACCTCCAACCCACTCAGCTTTTGAAGGGGTGAAAGGTCTAGTCGATTTTGTGGAAAGCATTGCAGAAGCAACGGGTCTTCCTGTTGGAATAAAATCTGCAGTGGGTCGCTTAGGCGAATGGGAGCAACTTGCGAAAATCATGAAAGAAACTGGCAAAGGACCAGATTTTATAACCATTGACGGTGGTGAAGGTGGAACAGGCGCATCACCCCCAAGTTTTGCCGATCACGTTTCCTTGCCGTGGCTTTTTGGTTTTGCGGAAGTATATAAAATATTTAAAAAGCTCGACATCTGTGATCAAATAGTTTTTATAGGAAGTGGAAAATTAGGTTTTCCCGCCAGAGCAGCCATGGCCTTTTCCATGGGAGCAGATTTGATTAACGTGGCACGTGAGGCTATGATGAGCATTGGCTGCATACAAGCACAACAATGCCACACAAACAAGTGCCCAAGCGGTGTTGCCACCCAAAACAAATGGTTGCAGCGCGGAATAAATATTGAGGATAAATCGGTGCGGGCACATTTCTATTTTAAAAACTTCAGAAAAGAGCTGCTGGAGATGACACACGCCTGCGGTTACGAACATCCCTGCCAATTTACTATGGACGATGTGGATTTAACCGTTGGCAATAAAAACCCTATTAATACTTTGTCCGAATCGTTTATGTACCATAAATGTCCTGTTCCTTTTGAAAGTGTAAAAGCGCTTTCCAATTGTCCGCATCTCGGTGGAAATTATCACAAAAAAGAGGCCAAAAAGGTGGTTAAGGTAATGAAAAAGGAAAATAAAGTTCGTTATTAGAGTATTGAACCCAAAGTATCACTTGCTAATATTCCAAAAACACCTTAAGTTTGTTCACCTTTAAAAATATATATGGAAGATGCAACCCAAATTATTAGTTATGTAGCCTACCTATTGCCCGCTATTGTTGTGGGAGTTATTGCCTATTTTTTCTTTAAAGGGCACACCGCCAATGAGGAAGGCCGGAGAAGGTATTTGGTTCAGAAAGAAGCGCAAAAACAAGTTTTACCGCTTCGCTTACAGGCTTATGAAAGAATAACGTTGTTTTTGGAGCGAATTGACCCCAACAAATTATTAGTGCGGGTAAAACCGTTCTCAGATTCAAAAGACGAATATGAAAACTTGCTTGTAAAAAATATTGAGCAGGAATACGAACACAATCTTACACAACAAATATATGTTACGCCTGAATGTTGGAATTTAATTAACGCCGCCAAGAATGCTACCATTCACATTATCCGACAAGGGGCAATGCATGAAAAAGATGGAAATGTTGACAAAATGCGGGCATGGCTTCTGCAAAATTTCATGGAAGAAGCTTCCCCTTCACAAAAGGCTTTGGCTTATTTGAAAAACGAAGTAAGCGAACTTTTTTAAAATTTAGGGCGTAAACATATTGTGATGAATGGCAAAAAGAACAAGCCCAATTCTATTTTTTATTCCTAGTTTTTTATACAACGAGTCCCTGTAACCCTCAACGGTTTTATAACTACAGAACATTGCTTCGGAAATTTGTTTGTAGTTCATATCTGTACAAGCCAGTTTCATGAACTCGATTTCTTTTTCCTTTAACTCTGTATCAGTTTCTTTTTCCAAAGATTCCATAAGTATTTGAGAAACGGTATTTGTATAGTAATGGCCGTTTTTCATGACTTGCAATAATGCTTCTTCGAGAATATCTTTTTTGATATCTTTCATCAAATAGCCTTTGGCACCAGCACGAAGCATTTTCAAAATAGTGTATTCATCTTCTTCTATGGAAAGGGCAAGTACTTTTACATTAGGATATTTCTTTCTGAGCTGTTCAGTTGTTTCTATTCCATTCAAAATGGGCATTTTTATATCCATCAATACCAAATCAGGAATATTCTGGGGAGTTTCAAATTTATCCAATAGCTCCTGCCCATTTTTGCACAAGTACAAAACCTTGAAATTTTTGAAATCTTGAACCAATCCGCCGATTGCCTGGGAAAGCAAAAAATGATCATCAACAACTACTACCGAATAATTCATAATAAAATCAATTTTAAAATTTTTAAACTATTGAAATTACATTTAGGCAAACTTGTACTTTAAGTGCAATGCAGTACCTTCATTCTTTACCGAATTTATTTTCAGGGTTGAATTAATAAGCTTTGCACGAGTTTTCATATTTTTCAATCCAATTCCCATAAAATCATCACTTTTTTCAAATCCCACTCCATTGTCTTCGACAGTAATGTTCAATTCCTCATCTGAATAATTGAGTACCACCTTTAGAGTAGATGCTTTGGAGTGCTTTATGGTATTCGAAAAAAATTCCTGTAAAATTCTAAAAAGAATAATCTGGGTATTTACTTCAATTGGCACGACGGTTCCATTGATTGTTAATTGGGCTACAATAAATTTTAATCTATTGAAACGCTCTATTTCTAAACTGACAGATTCCTTCAAACTAAGGCTTTTCAAGGCTTCGGGATTTATCAATTTGGATAGCGCTCTCAGCTCATCAATACCAGTCCCTATGGTTTCTGAAACCTCTGCCATCAATTCAGGTTTCTCCTGAGCCATTTGGGCCTGTATTTTAGCCAGGGTCATTAATTGCCCAATATTGTCGTGCAATTCCCAACTTATGTTCCGCAGAGTTTCTTCCCTAATTTCTATTTGCGATTCTGCCAATTCGCGGTCAAATGCTTTTTTAGCCTCTTCCTGTTCGTGTATCAATCGGTTTTTTCGGTGGGAAAAAACACTGAACAGCACAATAACAATAATGACCAGCGATACAGGAATGGCTATTGCCGCTATTATTATGATCTCTTTTTCATCCATAAAAACCCTGTCAAAAAACACAAATACATGATAATAATGAGCGTGAACTGTATAACCAGTAAAAAATCAAAAAAGTCGCTAGATTTATAAAACCAAGTCTTGATAATTTTTATGGGAATATAGCCAATATAAAACAAAAACAGACCTACGCTTATCCAAAACAACAGGTCGTTTTTCACTATAAGAACCAGAGAAGATTGTAAAATACTTACGTAATAAAGAATAATACAAAAAACCAATATTCCAGCTCCAGCAATATATGTTCTAGTAAAAGAATTTTCAAGAATACCTGTAAATACTAAGTCGCTTAAAAAAAATATCAAAAAAACTCCAAGGCTTATTCTAATGTATTTTTTAAATCTAGCTTTATCAATCATCTTCATAAAAACATAAAAGAAAAATGAAAAATGGACTAAGTAATATATGTTGTGAACAACAATATTAAAGTGAATATTCCCTAAATCCTTTAGATATTTTCCTAAATATTCTGCCATGACCGTAAAAAACAATATCAGAGGCAAAAACTTTAAAGGTGTCTTTTTATAAAGCGGAAATTTAATTAGAGAAATAACAAAAACAATGGCATAAAGAGCCAAAAATATATTCTCAAGAACTTGCAATATTGTTTCCAAAAATTCCGAGTGTTCTTAATTGTTATTACCAAAATCATCTGTGCCAGGTGGTGGAACCATTGTTCCATCATTCAAAATCAAACTGTTTCCGCCCCCTTGAACCGATGTATTGTTTGACGCAAAAAATCCAGCCTCGTTTAAATCCCCACTCGATTCGCTTTGTGCTTTGTCTTGATTACCTTCTTTCATTGTAGTATTTCTATTTATAGGTACTGCTGTATATTTTCCATCTATCTCCTCAATTGAAAACCCTACGTTTTTGCCTTCATACTCCATCGTTGGAACGACGAAGAAACTATTTCTTTTTGGGTATTTCACAGCATCTCCATTATTGAATTTAGCACTGTTTGGATAGTTGGAAAGGTAGAAACGCAAAGTATTGATATCTACATTGGCCTGTCCAGCTTCGTGCTCTATATAAGCAATGTATTGTTTTATGATTTCAAGGTCATACTCTACATAACGCGTGGGTGTAAATTTAGATGAGTCCGAAGCAATGCTATCTTCATATTTTTGGATAACAGGAACACGCCTTTGCGAATAGGCATCATACATTTCCCCAGCACGTTCTACTGAAATTATATGGTCTGTTGGGGGTCCTTCGTACTGTGACTCTTTTTGTAAAGTTGGCTCTTGACAACTAACGAGTATCAAATTGGCAAAAATCAATAACATTAATCGGTTGGTCATTTTTGTGGTCATAATAAAATTTTTTAAGGTTGTGGTATAAATGTAATTACAAAAGCTATATTTTAAAAGTATGCTTTAAAATATAAGAAATGAAGATAACCTTAAAATGCTGATAATAAATCATTTAGAAAAAAATAATTCTTAGAAAATAGGAAAAACACTTGAAAAAAGGGGGAAATCCCCCTAAAAAACCAAATTAAACATCATTGGTTTTTTATTTCGTTCAATTCACTGTTTTTTTGATTTGCAAATTCATAACCACGCTCCCACCATTTGCCCATCATTTTTTTATCAAAAATCAACGAATTTGTGGTCAGCACAGTCGGCGTGTAATATAGATTGATTATAACATCTTTATTGGCAGCCGCGAATTTCCCGATGCGGATATTCTGTTTTTCAATTCGGTCCGCCATATAACTATGCATATTCGTAAGCAGTGAAAACACATTTTTTGAAGGTAGGCGATTATAATATGTAACTTCTGTTTCCAAGATAACCACATCAACTGAAGTAGCTCCGCGATTTATAGCTTCTTCAATAGGAACCATACTACCGAAACCACCGTCGGCATATTCACATCCATCTTTTTTTACTAAGCTCATAAACGGAGTGTAATTTGACGAAATCCAAATCCAGTCCAGAAAATCTTGATACTCAAAATTATTTATTGATTTGTATTCCACTTGGTTTAGTGAAAGATTTGATACTGTTACCACCACTTCTTTTTCGGAAGCCTTCAAAGTATTGAATTCATTTTCGGTAAGGGTTCTTTCAATCAATTTCCGAAGGTTCAAACTTTCCCCAAATGTTTTTTTCCCCTTCATGAAATTTTTCAAAACAGTGAAATGATTTATCGCTATTTGCTTGCCTCCAAATTTATCTTCTTTTATAATAAAGGGACAACTGCTGAATATATTGTCCTGATTCACTGAAGTATAAACCTCTTTTATTTTTTCAACCTTGTTCAAAGCTAAATGTGAAATCAACAAACTACCCGTTGATGTACCTACGAAAAGCCCATAATCATGTTGAAGATGCTCCATTAAATACTGTGCCACCCCACCTGCGAATGCGCCTTTACTTCCTCCACCAGATATTACCAATGCTCTCATTCCTTTGTAATTGAGTTTAAATAATTAGCAGCTTTTTCGGAAACTTGCCTACCCAAAACCTTTATCTGTTCGTAGTATTTCTTATCCTGAAGTAGCTTGTTCAACATTTCTTTTGAAGGCTTTGAAAATCGCCACGTAGGATGCACACAGGCTTCCGCAAGATTTTTGAGCGTTTCCAAATCCCAAAGCTGAAGTTCGTTTACATATTCAAAGGCTTTTTCGCGTATTTCAAAACTGTATGCTGTGGAAGTATAATTTTTTAGCTCCTTTAAGTAATTTTCCTTTTCAGCATTTTCATACCCACCTGTAATTAAAGCCAAAGTCAACCACAACTGTCGAATATTTTTATTCTGAAAACCTTCAATTCCTTTTGTTTTGTTTAGATATTCAGCCCGCTTTTCTGGAAATTGCATCCAAAGTTGATACAGTACGGTTTCCATAGTAACATAGGACTCGTCATTCAAAAGGCTTTCATATTCCTTTTGAAGTTCCTTTGGAATGTTTTGTAACGAAAGTGCAACAGCCTGCCGAACATATAGATTGTTGCTTTCAAAAGCGTTTTTATATAGCGGAAGCGTTTCAGAAATAGGCTCATCTACTAATTGATACACAGCTTCCTGCCCAATAAAATCGTTGGGAAATGTGAGTGCGGTTTTTAACTGAAATTTTTTATCATTTAGAGGCATTGCCCGAAGTGCGGAAACTTCAAAATATTTTTTTATAAACGGTGATTTTAGCAACGATTGATATGCTTCTTCAGCTTTAAAAGCGCTTTGTTGCAGCCAATCTTTTTCAAATGCTGAAATATCTGTTTCGGAAACCGCTTTCACTTCATTTAAAAAATCTTCCGTGGAAACATTTTTGAATTTATATTTTTCCAAGTAGTTTTTGATGGTCGTTTTAAAAGCTTCCTCCCCTATTTGCTCCCGCAAAATATGCAATGCCCACGCTCCTTTTTGATAAAAAGTAAGTGAACTCGCTTTCGGGTTTAGCAAGGATTCGCCTTTGCCTTCATCGCTTGCAGCCTTTAATTGCTCAGCAGTTTGATACAATTGCCAGTAATAATAAGCATCGCCGAAAATTTCCTTTTCAGCAAGTAAAGCGTAATACGTAGCAAAACCTTCCTGTAGCCAATGATCTTCATTTGCCTTTTCGGTAACCATATCGCCAAACCATTGGTGGGCAAGTTCGTGGGCATTTACGTTTATATAATTTCTATCGTTAAACCCTGTGGAATCCACCATAAACGCTTCGGAGAAAAAAGTGGCGGTGGTATTTTCCATCCCAGCATATAGAAAATCGCGAACGGGAACTTGTTTGTAATTTTGCCACGGATATGGCACGCCGATTTCACTTTCCAAAAAGTCAAATATCTGTTTGCTGTAACGATACGTAGGCTCTACCATCAAGGAATCTGAGGGTTTATAGTATAATTCGATTGGCGTTTCTGAGTTTGAAAACACCTTTTTTTTGTTAAAATCTCCAATGGCAAATGCAACTAAATAGCTTGACATGGGCTCTTTCATATCGAATTGCGAGTATTTTTGCCCATCCCGTTCCTCGGAATTCACCAATTTTCCATTCGCTATTACATTTTTGTTATCTGGTGAAATTATCGTTAAATCAAATTCAATTTTATCGTTTACATCGTCAATGCTTGGCAACCAATGTGAAGTATATTTTCCCTGTCCCTGTGTCCAGATTTCGTCTTCGAAAAAATAAAGTGTTTGTTTGGGTTTCGCTTCAAAAGTAAAAAAAGCAGTGTATGTTCTACCAGCTTCAAAACTATCCAACAACCAGATTTTATCAATTCCAGCTTTTACAACAATGCCTTCCAGAGCAAAACTCAAAACCTTCATCGCTTTGGCATCCAAATAAATAGAATCTGTTTTCTGAAGTACTTTAAAGAAATATTTCACAGTCCCCTTTATCTTTTTTTCAGCAGGAATAGGAGTTACCGTCGCATTGACACTCAAAAAATCTACAATATCTGTTTGCTGTGCAGACAGTTTCCCATAATAGCTAAATCCAAAAAAAAACAATGGAAAAAGCATTAAAAAAAGCCTTCGCTGTTTAACATTCCAATTGGGTTTCAAAAAATAAAGCATAAAAAAAAGGTTATTCTTGTCTATCAAAAATAACCTTTTTAAAAGTTGTGAATTAATTTTCTATTCTAAAATAATTCTTTTCACGCCTGTTCCATAAGAATTTTCAAGGTTGATGAAATAAACGCCCTTTGAAAGGCTGGTAACGTCAAAGGAATAATTATTCAATTCGGGAGAAGTTTTAAAGAAATAAGCTTTCACCGATTTTCCCTCCACAGTATTGATTGTCATCCGTGTAGTGGATTCTGGATACTGAGTCTTAATTTGAAAAACTCCTTTGGAAGGGTTTGGATATATCGTAATATCGTAAACCTGTGTATTGTCTATAGCATTAATTCCAAGCGTATTCCCATAAACCATTGGGTTATTACTTTGGTTAATGATATGCGTATCCACATAATAAACAGGATTGTAACCGTCATTGCAATCTGCACAGGTCTGTCCTGATATACAGTCCGGATTGTTTGGATGGCAAAAATCCTGATAAGTGGGGTGGAAACGGTAATCTAAATCAAACGTAGTCCCCGCATAGGGCGTTAAATCATATATATTTGGTGGCGAAATGGCGCCGGGACACCAACCTGCCCTCGCATATTGCCAAGTTCCCTGTTGGCCAGTACAACCATCGGGGTTTGGGTTGCATTGGTTCCATAAGTGTTGTGTAAAAGTTTCTGTTCCATTAACGTCTAAATAATGTGTGGCATTAAAAAATTCAGCAGCATTGCCGGTGTTATTTCCTCCCCAGCCGTGGCCGGTGTTGGAAACACGTAAATGGGAAGCTTGCACTCCTTCTGGAATTTCGACATTGAAAGTTTCAACGGGTTGTAAATTGGCAGGATCGCCAAAAGCGTATGCGCCGTCCCAAACTTCCACTACGTTGCTATAAGCATATTCCGGTGCACCAGCAGTATAATCCGTATCCAAAGTAAGTTGCCAACCGCCAGTACCCCAAGTATCAATAAATACTCGTATTTCCACTTCGCCCTGAAGCAAAGACATATAATCGGTTACATTCAGTTCGTGATTGCAAGCTACGCGGTATGGGGTAATATAACGGATAAGTTGAATCCAGTTTCCATCCGGCGCTTTTACATCTATAAAAGCCCAACGGTCCCAATCATCACAACCTCCTGGAATATTTGGACATTCTACTTCCAAAAAAGCATTCATATCATTATAAGCACCTACAAACTGTGGAAAGGTATAAGTACCATAATACCAGCGGCTGTTATCGCCATTAAACTCTATAATAACATCTTCTAAGCTTCTTACAACCTGTGAAGTCGCAGTCTCGGTTACTGAAACGTTACGGGTAAGTATAGTTTCATCGCCATTAGCAGTTTTTGCAGTCATTACTATTTCGTGATTTCCGTAACTGTCTGGTGTCCATAAATAATAATAAAAACCTGTATCTGCAACTGCAGGATACTCAGTACCGTTGATAGTAATTGTAACTTCCGAAATAGTGTCGGGCGCTTCAACTGAAGCATTCATATAGATTGGATATGCCTTCAATACGGGCATTTCAATAGGGTAATCCTCGGTTAATCGAGTTGTTAGCTCAGGTATCACTAGGTTTTCGGCAAAAGCTGAAACTTGCAGTAAAAGAGTTAAAGCAAATAAAAAGTAGACTTTTTTCATCTGTGAATAATTTTTTAAAATAAGGAAGTTGGAAAGCCCAAAGACCCATTATCGATTAGTTTATATTTAATTGGTGGGTAATTCATGCAAAGGATTGTTTAAATTAGCCAAGATATTAACAAATATATCATTTATAACTTCATAAAGAATAATCCAAAACGATTTTTGCCTTAAAACGGAAAACTAATTTTATGAATGCCAATTTTCTGCAAACTCCAATAGATTACCTAAAAGGCGTCGGACCAAACCGAGCGGATTTGCTAAAAAAAGAACTCGGTATCCACACATTTCAAGATTTACTAAATCTTTTCCCCAATCGTTATCTTGACAGAACGCAGTATTATAAAATAGCACAATTACAGCAAACCAATGCCGAAGTCCAGATTGTTGGCAAAATCACACACATAAAAACAGTAGAACAAAAACGCGGAAAAAGACTCGTTGCTACTTTTATTGACGAAACTGGTTCAATTGATTTGGTTTGGTTCCGCGGTCAAAAATGGATTCGGGAAAATTTGAAGCTAAACGAGCCGTATGTAATCTTCGGAAAAACGAATTATTTCAACAACAGTTTTTCCATGCCGCACCCCGAAATGGAATTACTGGATGCGCATGAAAAAAGCATCCGTTCAGCCATGCAACCGGTGTATCCTTCCACCGAAAAATTGGGTAATAGTGGTATCACAAACAGGGTGATAAATGGATTGATGCAACAGCTGTTTTTGGAGAGCAAAAACAACTTCGCCGAGACCCTCTCAAAACCACTTTTAGAACAGCTAAAATTGGCCTCAAAAAAGGAGGCACTTTTCAACATACATTTTCCAAAAAGTCAGGCACATTTGGCACGTGCACAATACCGATTAAAGTTTGAGGAATTGTTCTATATTCAACTGCAATTAATTCGGAAAAACCTCATCCATAAATCTAAAATCAAAGGCTATACTTTTGATAAAATTGGAGAGAATTTCAATACCTTTTTTTCGGAACATTTACCCTTTGATTTGACCGAAGCACAGAAGCGAGTAATCAAGGAAATTCGCAACGATTTGGGTAGTAACGCCCAGATGAACCGACTGTTGCAAGGCGATGTAGGTTCTGGAAAGACTATAGTGGCGCTAATGTCAATGTTAATAGCTATTGACAACGGTTTTCAAGCCTGTCTAATGGCGCCGACTGAAATTTTGTCAGTACAGCACTATACAGGTTTAGTTGAATTATGTAAAAAACTGAATACCAGTATAGAAATATTAACAGGTTCAACTAAAACTTCAAAGCGTAGAGAAATTCACGAAAATCTGGAAAATGGCGAATTAGACATCCTAATCGGCACGCATGCACTGCTCGAAGACAAGGTAAAATTTAAAAATTTAGGGCTTGCCATTGTGGATGAGCAACACCGTTTTGGCGTGGAACAACGCAGCAAACTTTGGCACAAAAATGAGTATCCGCCACACGTACTTGTAATGACCGCTACCCCCATCCCCCGCACCCTGGCCATGAGTGTTTATGGCGACCTCGATATTAGCATAATTGATGAACTTCCACCAGGCAGAAAAGACATTAAAACCGTGCACCGTTTTGACGCAAATAGACTGAAGGTTTTTCGCTTTATAAAAGACGAAATTTTAAAAGGCCGGCAGGTGTATATTGTGTACCCTTTAATACAGGAAAGTGAGACCATGGATTACAAAGATTTGATGGATGGTTATGAAAGTATTGTGCGGGAATTTACTATGCCTAAATATCAAGTTTCCATAGTCCATGGACAGATGAAATCTGCCGATAAAGAGTATGAAATGAACCGCTTCGTAAAAGGCGAAACACAAATCATGGTAGCCACAACCGTAATTGAAGTTGGTGTAAATGTTCCCAACGCCAGCGTAATGATTATTGAAAGCGCGGAACGCTTCGGGCTTTCGCAGTTGCACCAATTGCGCGGTCGTGTGGGCCGAGGTGCAGAACAGAGTTACTGCATTTTAATGACCAGCCACAAACTTTCTACAGACGCCAAAACTCGTTTGGAAACAATGGTTCGCACTAGCGACGGTTTTGAAATTGCTGAAGTAGATCTAAAACTCCGTGGTCCCGGTGATATGATGGGTACCCAACAAAGTGGCGTTTTAAACCTTCGTATTGCAGACATAATAAAGGATTCTGAGATATTAAAGATTGCCCGTAGCTACGCGATGCAAACCCTAAAAGCAGACCCAAACCTTTCTTCCGAAGAAAACAGTGCTATCAAAAACACCTATTCACAACTTGTGAAGTATCGGAATATTTGGAATTATATTTCTTAGCGCAATAAGTTTGTTGCAAAATAATTCAACATTTTTTCTACTTCTGAATACTTGTTCTCCCCCACTTTTATGTCCGTTAGTCTGGGTAAATGTTTGGCAAAGTAGATGTGGTTGTTGGACATTTCAAATAAATTACTGGCCAAAGCATACGGATATTCGAATGTAGGGTTGATTTCTGAAATTACCCCAGCAACCATCGTTATAAGTTGCTTATAATTTTTAAAAAAACCCTTCCCGTTCTCCTCGTCCACTTCTTTTGTGTGATAAGCTTTCATCCCTTCAGCTATAATCACACTGTGGAGTTTGCTTTCGTCTACATAATCAGTGGTGGGGTTGTCTACAGACGCCGAAACAAAGGAGTTGATGATTATTTCAAGCTTTCGCTTTGGGTCATCTATATTTAAAGTATTTATCCGAATTAGATAGGCAACCCATTCCCAATACCACGAAACCAAATAGAGGAGTAATAAATGCTTGTTTTCAAAATAGCGATAGATGGAAGCCTCGGTAGAATTCATTTCCTGAGCTAGCTTTTTAAAATTAAACGCCTCGAAGCCTAAATCGCTCAACAATAAAATACTATGCTTGATAATATTTCTACCCAAGACTGAATCTTGTGGATCTTTTAAGTAGAGACCTTCGTTTAGTGCTATTTTGATTTCGATACCCATAGTTACTCACTTTGGGCACAAAAATAAACAATTGAAATTCATAGGAAACATATTACTAAAAAAAGTTTAATAATTATTTATAATAGTTATACTATCATTTTAAAAAGTATTTTTATATTTGCGGTCATATATTATTAACAACATTAAAATTTCAATATATGGATTCTGGTTTTTTAAAAAATTTAAAAAGTGATATTCCGGCTAGTATAGTCGTTTTCTTTGTGGCACTACCATTATGCTTAGGAATAGCATTGGCCAGTGGCGCTCCATTATTTTCAGGTCTTATTGCCGGTATTGTTGGAGGTATTGTAGTAGGTTCTATGAGTGGTTCCAAAATAGGTGTAAGCGGACCTGCAGCGGGTCTTGCTGCTATTGTATTGACTTCCATTGCTACCTTGGGCGACTATCAAACCTTTTTGGTTGCTGTGGTCTTAGCCGGGGTTTTCCAGCTAGTAATGGGGTTTTTAAAAGCGGGTATTATAGGGTATTATTTTCCGTCTTCAGTTATAAAAGGAATGCTAACGGGAATAGGTATTATAATAATTTTGAAACAAATTCCACATTTTTTTGGATACGATTCCACACCTGAAGGTGATTTTTCATTCTTCCATTTAGATGGGGGAAATACCTTTACTAATTTATTGATGACTATAAACCACATTCAATTGGGCTCTGCTCTAGTAGGTATTTTAGGTTTGGCAATATTAATTTTGTGGGAAAAGGTTCTATCCAAAAAAGGAAAAATATTTCAGTTAGTACAGGGGCCGCTTGTGGCTGTAGCAGTAGGTATTTTGTTCTTTGCGTTTACACAGTCAAATGACTTATTGGGCATTGAACAATCACATTTGGTTAATGTTCCTGTGCCTGACAGTTTTGGTTCTTTTCTGGCTCAATTCAGTTTCCCAAATTTTAGTGCTATTTATAATCCAGATGTTTGGATTATAGCCTTTACCATAGGCCTTGTTGCCAGTTTGGAAACTTTGCTTTGTGTGGAAGCTACTGATAAGTTAGACCCTAACAAAAATATTACTCCAACCAACCGCGAACTCTTGGCGCAAGGTACCGGAAATATTGTATCTGGCCTTATTGGCGGTCTTCCCATTACCCAAGTTATTGTCCGTAGTTCTGCAAACATTCAATCAGGAGGGCGAAGTAAACTTTCTGCCATTGTTCACGGATTTTTATTATTGATTTCGGTAATTTTGATACCACGCCTGCTCAACATGATACCGCTTTCTGCCCTGGCGGCGGTGCTTTTAATGGTAGGCTATAAACTAACAAAACCCGCCCTATTCAAAACGATGTATAATTCAGGCTGGAAACAGTTTGTGCCATTTATTGTTACTGTTCTGGGAATCATCTTAACAGATTTGCTTATAGGAATAGGCCTTGGCTTAGCCGTAGGTATTGTAATAATTCTTATTAAAAGTTACCAAAACTCGCATTTTCTTCACAAAGAAGGTGAAGACATAGCAGACGGTAAACTGAAAATGACTTTGGCAGAGGAGGTTACCTTCTTCAATAAAGGAGCTATAATAAAAGAATTGGACAATATCCCTGAAAATTCTATCCTTGAAATAGATGTTCGAAATACAAAATATCTTGATAATGACATTGTTGAAGTTCTTGAAGATTTTACCCGTAAAGCACAACTTCGAAATATCAGGGTATTTTTAATTGCTGAAAAAGGAATCGTGGAAAATCCCATACGGTATATGGATCACTTTACCTTAAGACCTAAAAAGTCAGCATAATCTTTATTAATAAATTTTATAAAAATAAATATATAATGAAAGCACACACAAAAGAAACACAAGCCACAATGACCCCTGAAAAGTCATTGCGATTTTTAAAAGAAGGGAACTTACGTTTTCAAAACAACCTTAAAACCAACCGTAATTTACTGGAACAAGTAAACGACACAAGTGATGGACAATTTCCCTTCGCTACTATACTTAGCTGCATAGACTCTCGCGTTTCGGCAGAGTTGGTTTTTGACCAAGGACTAGGCGATATATTCAGTATTCGTATTGCAGGTAATTTTATAAACCAAGATATCCTGGGCAGTATGGAATTTGCTTGCAAACTGGCGGGCACAAAACTTGTTGTTGTGCTTGGCCATACGGCCTGCGGGGCTGTTAAAGGTGCTTGTGACGATGCAAAATTAGGCAATCTCACCAATATGCTAGAAAAAATAAAACCCGCAGTAAAAGCAACGGAAGAACCAAAAGAAGCTGACCAACGCAATTCCAAAAACGCATCGTTTGTTGATAGCGTAGCAAAGAAAAATGTAAATTTGAACATAGACCGAATTTTGCACGAAAGTGATGTTCTTGCTGAAATGCAACAAAAAGGCGAAATCATGATTATTGGTGCTATGTATGATGTAAGCACTGGAGCGGTAACTTTTTACGATTAATAAAAAGGGGCGCCCAAAAATAATTAAGCTATTTCGTTTGTTTGTGTTAATAAGCTGGGCGCCCTTTATTTTTTTTTGAGATTATGAAGAAGAATATATTACTTATTCTACTATTTTTACCATTGGTCGGGGTATGTCAAGATAGTAGTTTTGGTAACTGGATCATCTATTTTGGAAATAAAAAAATAGACAATAAATGGAACTTGCACCACGAAGTTCAATACAGAAACTATAACGCCATTGGTGATCTTGAGCAACTATTGCTTCGAACAGGCCTAGGCTATAACCTTACCGAAAATAACAACAATTTACTGGTAGGTTACGGTTATATTTTAAGTGAAAACTACATTGGCGTTACTGACGATAAAAACACGGTAAACGAGTATAGAATTTACCAACAATTTATTACCAGACAGAAAATAAGCCGTGTTGGCATTCAGCATAGGTATCGGTTTGAGCAACGTTTTGTGGAAGCTGATTTTAAACTTCGCTTCCGGTACTTTTTGAGCCTGAACGTTCCTTTGAATAAAAGTGAAATAATTGACAAAACCCTCTATTTTTCAGCCTACAATGAAATTTTTCTGAATACTGAAAACTCAGTTTTTGACCGAAACCGACTCTATTCGGGACTGGGGTATAAACTGAACGCAGCCTTAAAATTCGAAATCGGGTATATGAACCAGTTTCTTGCTGGAGGAAAAAACCGTGATCAACTAAACCTCATCACTTTTTTTAATTTCTAACTCCACCCTATGGTGGCTACCAAAAATCAGGACCTTAGGGGGCATTTGTTTATCTTGAACAAATCCCCCTTTTTCCAATCGTCCCCAGCCTAAACCCAAAGATCAACTTCAACCTTCCCCCTTAGGAGTAAATTTTTATTAAATAGCTGTTTGCAATTTGTGAAGTATCATACTATTTAAAATTATATTTCGCAACCATATTTTTCACAATTCAATCAAAAACAATACTTTCACAAAAAAATAAACATACAAATGAAATCATTTTCCCGATTAGCAATTTTCCTTTTCCTTTTTTCCTTTTTAAACACGAGCGCGCAGGTCTTCAATCCCTATTATAATGGAATTGTTGAAAATGTTTCCGCATCAAATATTCTCGATGACTTAACAACATTGGTTGATTTTGGGGTCAAAGAACCAGGAAGCAGTGAGATTGAAGATGCCAAAGACTGGATAATTAACAGATACCAAACTCTAGGATACACCGCTATAGAAACGCAACCTTTTATGGTCTCTGGTCAAACAACGTCCAATATTATTGTTACCAAAACAGGGAGTGTTTATCCAAATACTTTTTTGATAATTGACGGGCATTACGACACTATAAACGGCCCGGGCGCGAACGATAACGGTAGCGGAACCGTGATGTTACTGGAACTTGCACGACTTTTAAAAGATATAGAGACCGAATATTCCATCAAATTTATTCACTTTAGCGGTGAGGAAGAAGGACTGATCGGTAGTGAATATTACGTTAATAACACGGTAATTCCTGAGAACCTAGATATCAAATTGGTTTTGAACATAGACGAAGTGGGCGGCGTTGCCGGAATGAACAACAACACTATTGTTTGCGAACGCGACGAAGGTACGCCAAACTCTAACAATGAAGCTTCGGCAATAGCTACACAGGAAATGGCGAACTGTTTTGGGCTTTATTCCAATCTGCAAACAGAGATTTCATACGCTTACGCTTCAGACTATATGCCGTTTGAAAATAATGGTGAAGTGATAACCGGACTCTATGAAAAAAACGAATCACCCTATCCGCACGGTCCCAATGACATTATTGAAAACATGGATCCCGATTACGTTTTTGAAGTAACCAAAGGTGCTTTGGGCTCTGCGTTGCACTTTGCCGTCGCGCGTGAACCGCTGGGAGTTTCTAAAATTAATTTTGCCAAAAATATTGTTCTTTACCCCAATCCTTCCAATGGAAAATTTATAATCCATTTAAACTCATTTTCCAAAGAAAATGTTCAACTCTCGGTTTTTGATGTTTCAGGAAAAATGGCTTTTCACACTATTTTGAAAAGTGAAAACAATACTTTGGACTTAAGCTTTTTGGAGGCCGGTATTTATGAAGTGGTTTTTAAAAATGAGAAGGATTTGGTTACTAAAAAGCTTGTTTTAGAGTGAAGATTTTTTATATTCTTGAATTAAATAGAATGGGAAATAAATGAAAACGTTTTATTTATCCATAAGTTAACGTAAATTTAAAACAACATTTACTTCATTAAATTTTATCCCATTTTTATACAAATTTTTACAACATGGAACAACCAGAATTTTTAGAAAAAAATGTTTTTACAAATTTGAAAAACTTGAATAAAGGGTCTGACAAAGATACCCTTCACTATTTTTCTGAATCGGATTTTGAAACTGTTCTTGAACGCGTTGAACATTTCGGAATTGGAGTTTATAAAATCGAGACATTGCAAAAGGCTAAGGTTTCCGATGTTGCTTCACATGAAGATTTTAAAAAGAAAGCGACTGACCCAAAATGGTATAAAAAAGCATTTTTGACGTTTAAATCGCGTCAACCCGGACTTTCTTATTCCGCGACATATAAAGTTTCGAATAAACTTTTAGTGAAAAATGACACTTCAGGCAACGAAGAACTGAGCTAAAAATCAATGCTTTTCTCAAATTAATATTCAACTATATTCTTCTTGGCTCGTATATTAAGAAGTACTTAAAATGTTACGAGAAAATAAAAAAAGCCCAACTTACATTGGGCTTTTCTATTTTCGACAAAATCAAATTAAACCAATTATTGTTCTTTTTTTTGCAGGTTGCGCAATGGTATCCTTTACTTGGTTTTTGATCTTTTCCTTATCTCTTACTACAACCAGCCGGTTCTCCCGCACATATATCGGGGGCACAACGGGCTTCCAAGACTGAACAACGAAAACCCAAAAGGTTCGCCAGAAGGTCGTAGCAATTCGAAGACTGTAACCTTGGAGAAATTTTAGAGCCGACGCGAGTCTACCGCATCATGATCAGCTTTTTGCTTTCACTACCGCCGTCCCAGACCAGACGCACAAAAAACATCCCCGAGTTTAGATTGCGGCCATTGTCAACCCCGTTCCAACGGATTCGGTGTGTGCCTGCCTGTCGCGCACCGTCAACGAGCGAGGCTACTCTGCGCCCAAGCATGTCGTAGATCATCAGCTGCACGTTGCTGGCGGCCGGCAGCGTGAAGGCGATCTCGGTCTCTGAGCTGAAGGGATTGGGCACGGCTGAATGTAGCCGCGGAATCGGCATTCCCGTCTCAAGGTTATCGTCTACAGACAAGATCTGTTCTTGTCGGGCTAGTATAAAGCCAAGCTCTCCGACGGTCCAGATGGCACCGTCGTCAGTAACAAAGAAGTTATGGGTCCGATTAGCGGCATCGGGACACACCATTCCCTCCAAGGAAACTTGCCAAGACCCTCCTCCGTCAAAGCTCTCGTAGATGCGTACGTCGTCAAAGGCTGCGGCAAGGACGTATACCTCTGTCTCGCTTTTAGCATCAATCGCTTCGATGACGTAGTCTGTAGAAATCCCGGGCAGTTCCACTTCAGTCCATGTGAGCCCGCCATCGGTTGTATGAGCCAATCGCCCGTAAAAATCGCCCACCCAGCCTTCCTGGACGTTAACGAAGCCGATCGAATGCCACGAGGAGCTTGGTGAGATCGCCCGGCGGGTCCATGTCTGCCAACCGTCTTCCGTGAAATAGAAGGAATTGGAGGTGCCGACCGACACGCCATTGTTCACGTCGAACATCTCGGCGTCGAGCTGCAAGTCCTCCTGATCGTTCGCCACCATCCTCGGCTGCCAGGTTTGGCCACCATCCTGGGTTCGGAAGACGAGTCCAAAATCATAAGAGCGGCCAAACATAAAGCCCGTTTGGTCTGTTGGGAAGTCTAACACATACATGATGTAGTTCTGGCTGTACGTGTTTCCCGGCGGGATCATGGTCCAGGTGTCGCCGAAGTCATCACTGCTATAGACTAAACCGGTCTTGCTCACTGCGAATAGGTTTGGACCTGCTGGAGCGAGGTCGACCAGATCGATGGAAATGCCTCCGGGCCCATGGATAATAGGCCGTATCCGCCACTGTTCACCGAAATCGTCGGTGACCAGCACCGCACCATTCTCTCCGATGGCGACACCGCGACCGTTCGAGTACATGATCACATCTTCCAGCGAAGCGCCGATACCACTCTGTCGCTGCGTCCATGTGTAGCCACCGTCGGTGGTCTGCAGCATAAGACCATCCTCTGTAACGAACCAGCCATTGAGGTTATCGCTGAAGTGGACGTCGGGATACTGCAGCCCGCGACCGCCGAGCATCTCGTTGACCTGAGTCCAGGTCAGGCCACCGTCTTCGCTCATCCACATGCGGACCGCTGCGTCGATGACGAGCATCTTGCCGTCGGGTAAGCGATGGATGACTTCAATCGGCAGATCGACGACCGTTAGAACTGTTTCTGCGGTTTGGCCCATGTCATCGGAGCGGTAGAGGTTGAGGCCGTAGCTGTCGTGCCAGAGCAATACATCGGGGGTTACGAAGGTAACGTCCTTGGTAATGCCCTCACGTACAAGATCCCAGTTTTCGCCGCCGTCCGTCGTCAAACGCAGGCCACCTATGCTGTTCGGTGCATCTCCTCCACCCCAGAACGCTCCGAGGTCTCCATCCCACCAGTCCATTGTGTTCACCCGGTCGCCGCCGTTTGTGGGGAAGATAGTAAACCAGGTCTCGCCTCCGTCTGTCGTTTTTTGCATCAGCCAGGTTGAATTGAGATAAGCCACGTCAGCGGTGATGGGGTAGATCTGTCTATTGTTGCCGCCTGCAGACGCCATTTCCTGCCAGGTATTACCGCCATCCATTGTGCGATAGTTGTCATTGCCAACCGCCCAGCCGTGCAGCATGTCGGCGAACGCAAGATCATGGAACTCATTCTCCCAAAAGAACCGGTCGCGGGACACACCGTTGACTTGTTCCCAGGTCGTACCGCCATCGGTGGTTCGCATGAGGACTTGATCATCTCCACAGATGAACCCATCCGTCGGTGACAGGAATTCAACGCCGTCTAGATCCCATCCTGTAGGCAGAGCCGACTGCTGAGCCCATTCCTGGGCATGGACGGTGGACCCCGATCCAATCAAAGTGATGAAAGTAAGGCTGAAGATGGCCAGTTGAAGGAAAAGTCGTTTGATAATCGTTGGCTTATTTTTCAGTGTTGATTTGTTAGTTAGAAGTAGTATTTTTTCCATGATAATTGTTTTGATATTACTATTTAAATAACATTCTTATATAAAAATAACATTCTTATATAAAAAAACCCTACTTTATGTATGATTATATAGCTTTCAATAATTATTAATACTAATTAAAAGCATTTTTTTCTTCTACCTCCACGAATCAAAAAGTACTATTTCCAAACCACCTTCATCAATTAATTTTCTTGTCTATTAAAATACTTATCAGTACTTTTAATTTATGACAGAAGCGACCATAGAAGAAGAAAAAAAGGAACTCGCAAAGCAGTACAAGCAGTTGCTAAAGATCAGTTATCGCACCCTTACCAAGGAAGATAAAAAACTGATTCGCAGCGCTTTCGATATTGCCGTGGATGCCCACAAAGAGCAACGGCGCAAAAGTGGCGAGGCCTATATTTTTCACCCAATAGCCGTTGCAAAAATTGTCGCTTCTGAAATCGGATTGGACGCCACATCCATCGCCGCCGCACTTTTGCACGACGTTGTTGAAGATACAGAATATACACTTGAAGATATTGAAAGAATGTTTGGCGATGCCGTGGCGCGCATTGTGGACGGTTTGACAAAGATTGCACACATCTCCATGTCTGAAGACGTTTCGATGCAAGCAGAAAACTTTCGGAAAATGTTGTTAACGCTTAATGAGGACATTCGGGTAATCATCATAAAAATCGCGGACAGGCTGCACAATATGCAAACTATGGAAAGCATGCCGCCGGATAAGCAACTAAAAATAGCTTCGGAAACCCTCTATATTTACGCACCCCTTGCCCATCGAATTGGTCTTTACAACATAAAAACCCAGCTGGAAGATTTAGGTTTAAAATTTACAGAACCAGAGGTTTACGCAGATATTTTAGGTAGAATAAAAGAAAGCAAAGAAGAGCAAGACGCCTATATTGAAGCTTTCAACAAAGTGATAAAAGATTCTTTGGATGCCGAGGATTTGAAGTACGAAATTAAAGGACGTCCAAAATCAATTTTTTCCATTCGAAGAAAAATGCTCGCGCAGAATGTGAGTTTTGATGAGGTCTATGACAAATTCGCTGTGCGAATAATTTATAAAAGCACGTCTGAAAACGAAAAATTCTTCGCCTGGAAAATATATTCAATTGTTACGGATCATTTCCGCCCAAACCCTATTCGATTGCGCGACTGGATATCTTCCCCAAAATCAACAGGATACGAAGCCCTACACATTACTGTGATGGGTCCAAAAGGCCGATGGGTGGAAGTGCAGATTCGCAGCGAGCGGATGAACGAGATTGCTGAAAAAGGTTTCGCGGCACATTACAAATACAAAAACAAGGAAAAAGACGAGGGCGGACTTGAAAACTGGTTGGACAAACTGCAGGACACGCTGGAAAATTCCGAAATAAGCGCAGTGGATTTTGTGGAAGAATTCAAACTGAATCTCTACGCAAAAGAGATTTTCGTTTTTACACCGAAAGGTGATCTGTATTCCCTTCCCAAAGGAGCGACAGCATTGGATTTCGCATTTCATATTCACACCGAAATCGGGATGCATACCCGTGGCACAAAAGTGAACGGAAAATTGGTCCCGCTGAGTCATGAAATAAAAAGTGGTGACCAAGTGGAAATAATTACTTCAGAAAACGCCAAACCCACGGCAAACTGGTTAAACTACGCAACGACAGGCCGAGCACGCTCCAAAATTAAATCTTCCTTAAAAGACGAAAAGAAACAACTCGCCGAAGAAGGAAAAGTAATTTTGGCGAGAAAACTAAAGTCGTTAAAGTTAAATCTTGACGAGAGCATGCTTAACCAATTGGTTGTTTTCTTTAAAGTGAAAACAAGTCTCGATTTGTACTATCGTGTTGGCGCTGGAATTATCGACAACCCAAAACTGAAGGATTTTGCAGCTTCCCGAAGCAATGCCTTTATAAGTTTCTTCAAAAACAGAATCCGGAAGCCGGACAAACCAGAAGATGTACACAAAGAGGAAATAACCGAAAAGTTTGATCAGCTTGTTTTTGGAAAGAATGAAGACAAGTTGGATTATAAAATGGCGAATTGCTGTAACCCCATTCCTGGCGACGATGTTTTCGGTTTTGTAACGGTGAACGAAGGTATAAAGGTGCATAAAACCAATTGTCCCAACGCGCTACAGCTTCAAAGTAATTACAGCTACCGCATTATGCCCGCAAAGTGGATAGACTCCACCCAACGCGAGTTTAAGTCAGATTTAACCATAAGCGGAATAGACACCATCGGTTTGGTAAACGAAGTGACAAAAGTGATTTCGAATAACCTTCACATAGATATGAAAAGCGTGCACTTTGACAGTAACGATGGCGTTTTCACAGGAAAAATTGTTGTCGTCGTAAAAAACAAAACCATTTTAAATAATTTGGTAGACAACATCAAAAAAATAAACGGAATTGATAAAGTTACCAGAGTGTAAAATTTAAGTAACTTTGCAACCTTAATTATGAGTTCAAAAACCAATATAAATAATCAGGCAATTGTAAAGAACGTTTTCACGGGGTTTCTTGAGGAAAAAGGACACCGTAAAACGCCGGAACGCTACGCCATTCTTCAGGAAATTTATGATCACGACGACCATTTTGATATTGAGTCGCTTTACATAAACATGAAGAACAAAAATTACCGCGTTAGCCGTGCCACGCTTTACAACACCATTGAATTACTTTTAGAATGTGGCTTGGTACGCAAACATCAATTTGGGCAAAACCAGGCACATTATGAAAAATCATATTTTGACCGTAACCACGATCACGTAATCCTTTCGGACGGTGAAGTAATAGAGTTTTGTGATCCACGAATTCAAACTATAAAAAAAACTATCGAAGAAGTTTTCGATATTGAAATAACCAACCATTCACTTTATTTCTACGGAAATAAAAAAACCGCTAAAAACGTTAAAGCGGACAATTCTTAAAAACTATGGCAGTAGACTTACTACTTGGACTACAATGGGGCGATGAAGGCAAAGGAAAAATTGTTGACGTACTCACAAAAAATTATGACATAATCGCACGTTTTCAGGGTGGGCCTAACGCTGGGCACACTTTGGAGTTTGATGGAATAAAACACGTTTTGCGCACAATTCCCTCAGGAATTTTCCACAAAAATTCTGTGAATGTTATCGGAAACGGTGTTGTTATTGATCCTGTGGTTTTCGTGAAAGAGTTGGAGGCACTGGACAAATACAATATTGATTTTAAGAAAAATCTAATCCTTTCCCGAAAAGCCCACGTTATTTTGCCAACGCATCGTTTATTGGACGCAGCCTCGGAAGCTTCTAAAGGAAAGGCGAAAATTGGTTCAACATTAAAAGGAATTGGTCCAACTTATATGGATAAAACTGGCCGGAACGGAATTCGTTTGGGCGATTTGGAGCTTGAAAACTGGCAGGAGAAATACCGCGCTTTAGCAGACAAACACGAAGCGATGATTGATTTTTACAATGTGGACGTTCAGTATGACTTAGCAGATTTGGAGGCTGAATTTTTTGCAGCCGTTGAAACATTGAAAAGCCTGACTTTTATTGATAGTGAAGAATATTTGCACCAAGCCCAAAAAGACGGAAAAACAATTTTGGCCGAAGGTGCACAAGGCTCTTTGCTGGATATAGATTTTGGAACATATCCTTTTGTAACATCGTCAAACACAACAGCAGCGGGCGCTTGCACAGGTTTGGGCATACCACCAAACAAAGTGAAAGATGTCTTCGGAATTTTTAAAGCATACACAACCCGTGTGGGTAGCGGCCCCTTCCCTACCGAACTTTTTGATGAGGATGGTAAAAAAATGGCAAAAGTTGGGAATGAATTTGGCGCTGTAACCGGACGTCCAAGACGCTGTGGTTGGCTGGATTTGGTAGCGCTTCGTTATGCAGTTCAAGTAAACGGCGTTACACAACTTATAATGATGAAAGCCGATGTTTTAAGTGGTTTTGAAACACTAAAAGTTTGTACTGCCTATAATTATAAAGGTGAAACCATCCACCATTTACCCTATAATATCGAGGCTGAAAACGTTACGCCAATCTTCACCAAAATGAAAGGCTGGAAAGCAGATTTAACTAAAATGAGCGAAGCTTCCCAGTTGCCAGAGGCTCTTAACGATTATATTGATTTTCTTGAAAAAGAGCTGGAAGTGCCTATCAAAATCGTTTCCGTGGGGCCAGACAGAAAGCAGACTATTCATCGGTAATCAATTTTTTGTTGATATTTTCGTTGCTAATGATAAATAATTCTTTTTTGAAAATATCATCATTCATATTTGTTATCCTTTTCCTTATCTGCGGAATGAATCTTTCCGCTCAAGAAAAACAAAAAGTTGATATACAATCGGGTTACCTTGAATTACGACCCGAATTCCCTGATGCCGCCATTTATACCAAAGACGAAACCGGACAGGTATACATTATTCACGAAGGCATTGAAATGTGGTGCGACCAAGCCTTTGTGTATTTAAAAAACAATTTTGTGAAAGCCTACGGAAAAGTCAGAATTACGCAGGGCGACACCATTTCAATGGATAGCAAATATGCCGAATACAATGGCAATACCCAATTTGCTTTTGCCAGTGGAGAAGTGGTATTGACCGAACCAAAAACCACGCTTCAGACTGATACTCTATATTTCGATAGAATAAAACAGCAAGCCTATTACAGAACTGGCGGAACCGTTCGCGACACGGCAAGTGTTTTGACCAGTCGTTCCGGTAGATATTTTGCTGAAAGTAAAAAATACCAGTTTCTTTCCAACGTAAAAATCGTAAACCCAAAATATACCGTAAACAGCAACCAACTCGATTTCTATTCGGAAACGGGAGCTGCTTATCTTTACGGTCCTTCAACCATCGTTAGTGAAACCAGCACTGTTTATTGTGAACGAGGTTATTACGACACACGTGGCGATACGGGTTATTTCGTAAAAAATTCAAAAGTTGACTACGAAAATCGGACGCTTTACGGCGACAGTATTTATTTTGACCGAAACAAAAGCTTTGCTTCTGCCACCAATAATATTCGGGTTTTGGACACTATCAATAAAAGTGTAATTCGCGGGCATTACGCTGAAGTCTTCCGGGAAAAGGATTCAGTTTTTATAACGAAACGCGCCCTTGCTATTACTGTTCGTGATGGCGATTCTATTTATGTTCATGCTGATACGCTACAAGTAACGGGTAAGCCAGAAAATAGAATTATGAAAGGTTTTTACAGAGCACGGCTTTTTAAACCTGGTAAAGTTGGTGACGATCCCACCAGTGGAAAATGTGATTCTATTTATGTAAATGAAAAACGCGGGATTACCAAATTGCTTCGAAATCCTGTTTTGTGGAGCGGTGAAAACCAAATGATCGGTGATACAATCCATATTCTTTCAGACACGATTACAGATAAACTTGATACACTTAAAGTTTTCAATAATGCCTTTCTGGTTCAAAAAGATAGTTTGGGCTTTAATCAGGTCAAAGGTGAACGACTTATCGGGCTTTTCACAAATAATGAATTGGATACGGTAAACATTAATAAAAACGCCCAAGTAATTTACTATCCACGAAACGATAATGGCGAATTGGTGGGTATCAACAATACCGTTTCCAGTTCTATTCAAATGTATTTGGAAGAACAACAGATTACCGGAATTCGTTTTATAAAAAAAGCTTCAGGGAAAGTTTATCCGCCTTCCATGTTACCAGAAAACGCTCGGATTCTTCCCGGTTTTCAATGGCGCGGGGAAGAACGATTATATTCGGTTGAGGATTTATTTAAAGGAAAACCAGCACCCGTACTTCCCAAAATAACGGGAATTCCGTTACCGAAAGACGAAGGCGAATTTTTTGAAGATCTTCCCGAAGATGAAATTCAACTTCCCGAAGAATCAAAACTAAATCCGAAAGATTTGCAAAACCGGCCGGATGACCCAAAACCCGAAACGCAGGAAAGTGAGGCGAAACGCGATTCCATTCAGCAGAAAAAGAACGATTCCATTCAATCCGGAAACTAATGACCGAAGATTTTTTTAAATATCAAGCGCAGACCACACCGCATCCGTTGGCGTTGAAGATTTCACACGCCGAAGGAAGCTATATTTATGACACATCAGGGAAAAAGCATCTCGACTTTGTAGCCGGAGTTTCGGCCTGTACTCTAGGGCATTGCCATCCGCGGGTTGTTTCAGCAATAAAAAATCAAGCCGAAAAGTATCTCCACGTAATGGTGTACGGCGAATATATTCAGGAGCCAGCAGTTGAACTTGCAAAACTACTTGCTGAAAATCTTCCGCAGAATTTAGATACCACCTATTTGGTAAATAGTGGTACCGAAGCCATTGAAGGAGCTTTAAAGTTGGCTCGTCGAGCTACTGGAAGAACCCAGCTTTTATACGCAAACAATGCTTACCACGGCAATACAATGGGCTCGATGAGCGTGATGGGTTGCGAAGAAAGAAAGAATGCTTTTAAACCTTTGGTGCCAGATTGTTTCCCCGTAACATTCAATAATAAGGAAGATCTTCAAAAAATAACTTCGGAAACTGCTGCTATTATTTTGGAAACCATTCAAGGTGGCGCAGGCTTTATCCAACCAGAGAATGATTACTTAAAAAAGGTTCGTGAGCGTTGTGATGAAACCGGAACTCTTTTGATATTGGATGAAATTCAACCTGGTTTTGGTCGTACAGGAAAACTTTTCGCTTTTGAACATTTCGGAATTGTTCCCGATATATTAGTGATGGGAAAAGGAATGGGCGGCGGATTGCCTATCGGCGCTTTCACAGCTTCACACGAAGTTATGGCACTGCTACAGGAAAATCCAAAACTTGGACATATTACTACTTTTGGTGGAAATCCCGTAATTGCGGCTGCCGCTTTGGCAACGCTTCAGGAATTGATAGAAACTGACATTATTCAACAAACACTTCAAAAGGAAAAACTTTTCAGAAAACTTCTTAAACACCCTATGATAAAAGAAGTGCGCGGAAGAGGTTTGATGCTTGCAGCTATGTTGGAAACTCCCGAAATAGCTACGGAAGTTATTTTGGCCTGTAAAGACCACGGATTGATTCTTTTTTGGCTACTTTTTGAAGGCCGAGCCATCCGCATTACACCACCACTCACAATTAGCAATGACGAAATTGCAGAAGGTTGCAAAACGTTGCAGGAGGTATTAAATAGTTTCAGGAGTAGTTGATTCGTTGCAAACCCTTTATTAATAGGAATTTATGTATTATCTTTCTGTTGATAAGTCCGTTAACAAGAAAGACGGCATAACTATTGAACTTATTTTTACATTATTATCTTTAAAATAGAAGAAACCGTTAAACCGTGCGTATGCAATTAAGTTCAAACGAGCATAACAACTTCTCGCTGGAAAGATTTGAATCTATGCTGAAAACCAACAGCGTTCTATTTTTCGACTCAGAGGAATTTGAAGAGATAGTGCACCACTACCTTGAAAACGGTAAAATTGCACTAGCCAAAAAGGCAACCAAATTGGGACTTGAGCAACATCCATCCTCAACAAACCTCAAGCTTTTCCAAATAGAAATGTACATTTTTGAAAACCAATTGGACATCGCTGATGAACTTTTGGACGAACTGTATCAACTTGAACAGAGCAACGAGGAAATTTACATTCAAAAAGCAAATATCTTTTCACGTCGCGATAAACATAAAGAGGCTATTACCCTTTTGGAGCAAGCTCTTGAAATAACCGACGATGAAGCTGACGTACTGTCATTGTTGGGTATGGAGTATCTTTTTATGGAAGATTACGTAAACGCCAAATATTATTTTATGAAATGTTTGGAGGAAGATGAAGAAGATTATTCCGCGCTTTACAACATTATTTATTGCTTCGAATATCTTGATGAATATGAAGCTGCGATAGATTATTTGAATGATTTTCTCAACAAAAATCCATACTGCGAAGTGGCTTGGCACCAAGTTGGGAAACAATATTATGAGCTTAAAGACTACAAAAAGGCCCTTGCAGCTTTTGATTTTGCAATAATAAGTGACGATGGCTTTATAGGAGCATACCTTGAAAAAGGGCGCGTGTTGGAAAAATTGAAAAAGTATGAAGAAGCCATAGAGAGCTATTCAATAACTTTAGGTTTGGATGATCCAACTTCTTATGCATTATTGCGGATTGGCAAATGTTATGAAAAACTTGGCAACGCCGAAATGGCGCTTCAATTTTTCACCAAATGTGTTGAAGAAGATTCATTGCTAGACAAAGGTTGGATAGCCATAACAGATTTTTACTCTAAAAGCAAACAATTCCAAAAAGCGCTTTATTACATAGAAAAAGCAATAAATATTGACAGCGAAAATGTGCTTTATTGGAAGCGCTATGCCAAAATAAACAATCGTTTGAACCATTTTGAAGAAGCAGAAGTAGGATATCGAAAAGCTTTGGAACTGGGTAATTATGAATTGGAATCTTGGCTCACCCGCGGCGATATTCTTATTAATTTGGGCGAATTTGAAGCTGCAGTAAACAACTTCAACCAAGCTTTGGAATTTTATCCCGAACACGCCGAAGTAGAATACCGTTTATCAGGGCTATACTTCACGTTGAATGAAACCGATAAAGGGACTTTCCATTTAAAAAATGCTTTAAAAACGGAACCCGAATATTTAATGATAATTGAAGAGTTATTTCCTCAAGTCTATCAAATGAAAACGGTTGTAGAAATAATCAAACAACACAAAAATCCTTCACTTTAATTTCTGTATTTTTGGGGTTATTAGCAAAATAAACCTATGCCTCAAAGAAATTTTCTTCAATATTTAACCGTAACCGCGAAAGGCCTCGCTATGGGCGCTGCAGATGTAGTTCCGGGTGTTTCGGGTGGAACAATCGCCTTCATTTCAGGAATTTATGAAGAACTGATAGAAACCATCCACAATATTGATCTTGGTTTTTTCAAGATCTGGAAAAAGGAAGGTTTCATTCAAGCTTGGAAACATTACAACCTATCTTTTTTGTTCGCACTTTTTTCTGGGGTTTTTATAAGTATTATTTCTCTCGCAAAACTTATTATCTGGCTTTTGGGTGTTTACCCCGTAATGGTTTGGTCCTTTTTCTTCGGGTTGGTTATTGCCAGTATTGTGTACGTTGGCAAACAAATAACCAATTGGAGATTAGCAGTACTTGTGGCATTAGTTATAGCTTCAGTACTTTCCTATATAATTACTATTGCAGACCCAGTTGGTTCTCCAGATAGTACGTGGTTTCTTTTCTTTGCGGGTTTTATAGCGATTATCGCGATGATACTTCCTGGAATTTCTGGCGCTTTCATACTCTTACTTTTGGGCGCCTACACAACTGTTATTGGCATTGTAACCCAGTTGGCTGAAGGCATCACAACCTTAAATAGTTCACTTTTCTTGGGCGCATTCGGTAAGCTTTTAATATTTGCCCTTGGAGCAATTATTGGTCTTAAGGTTTTTTCGAGAGCATTAAACTGGATGTTCAAACATCACAAAAACATGATTCTTGCCGTACTTACTGGCTTTATGATAGGTGCCCTCAACAAAATATGGCCGTGGAAAGAAGTTTTACAGTATAGAATGAATCACGTGGGAGAACAAATTCCATTTATCGAAAGAAGCATTTTCCCGCAAAATTACGACGGCAGCCCACAAATTTTATATGCTATAATCTTTGCAATAATTGGCTTTTTGACCATTTTTCTGTTGGAAAGAATTGCCGTTAAAAAAGTAGCAGTAAGCAGTGGCAGTAAGCAGTCTGAGCATTGAATATTGAAAACCCTAAAATGAAGCACTGGTTTATTAAAACCTTGAATTAATAATGTACGAAAACCGCTCCTTCTCCGATAAAACTTGGCTGGTCCTAAAAGGACTAGGAATGGGTGCGGCCAATAAGGTGCCGGGCGTTTCAGGCGGCGTGGTAGCATTTGTGGCGGGTTTTTATGAGGAATTTATTTATTCGCTTCAAAAAGTAAATAGAAAAGCGTTCAAACTTCTTATTGATGGACGTTTTCAGAGTTTTTACAAATATACCAACGGACAGTTTTTGAGCCTGCTTATTTTGGGAATGATTATCAGTTATTTCAGCATTTCCAAGCTCCTCGATTATTTAATTGACCATTATGAACTTTACGTTTGGAGTGCATTCTTTGGAATGATAATCGGCTCTATTTACTTTATTTCGAAAGATTTTGGTGATTGGAACCGCAAATATGCTGCTTATTTATTGTGCGGAGTAATTGCCGGTGTGGGCATCAGTTTCTTGGAGCCCGCAAAGGAAAACAGCAACCTCTTTTTTGTCTTTTTCTGCGGAATTATCAGCGTTTCGGGAATGACATTGCCTGGGCTTTCAGGTTCTTTTATATTAATACTTTTCGGAAATTATGTGCTGCTATTGGTAGATTCCGTAAATGCGCTTTTTGATACATTCGCAAATATTTTTCAGTGGGATTTCAAGTGGATTTATGATCCCGAACGCATTGAACTTTTAAAGGTTTTGGCCGTTTTCTCGTTGGGCTCATTGGTAGGCCTAGTTTCACTCTCCCACCTTTTAGCGTATGTTCTAAAACGTTTCAAAAAAGCTACTTATGCAGTTATCATAGGGTTTATAGCAGGTTCCCTGGGCGTTGTTTGGCCGTGGAAGGAAAAAAAATATGATCTTGACGCTTTGGGCCAAATTCGTTTTGACGCCAATGGCAGAGAAATAATTACTGGCTACAATCGTTTTTTTCCTTCTGAATTCGGGACCGAAACCATTATGGCCATCGTCTTTATTATTGTTGGTGTAATTATTGTTTTAAGTTTGGATTGGTACGATAATTTTAAAAAGAAGCAACATGTCTAAATTTGGATTGATAGGAAAAAATATTCATTATTCCTTTTCGAAATCTTTCTTTTCTGAAAAATTTAAAAGGGAAAAACTACCGCATTCCTTTGAAAATTTCGACATTCCCTCCATTGAAACATTCCCAAATATAATTTTAGAAACACCTGATTTAAAGGGACTCAGCGTAACTATTCCTTTTAAAGAGCAAATTTTTCCTTTCTTAAATAATTTAGATAGTGAAGTCAAAAAAATTGGTGCCGTAAACACAATTAAAATTTCTGAGGATAGAAAACTCACAGGGTATAATACCGATTATTACGGTTTTCAAAAATCGCTGGAAGATTTTTTACCGCTTCAACAGAAAACAGCTCTTATTTTAGGTACTGGCGGCGCTTCTAAAGCCATTGCATATGCGCTCGGGAATTTAGGCTTTGATTTCAAATTTGTAAGCAGAAGATCCGCTTCAAATAGGCTGGATTATTCTTCATTAAATCAATCTATAATTGAAAATCATCTGCTTATCGTTAATTGCACGCCTTTGGGAACTTTCCCTAATATTGCTGACTGCCCACCCATCCCCTATAAATATCTCACAAAAAATCATTTGCTTTTCGATTTAATCTACAATCCCGCTGAAACCGAATTTTTAAAACGTGGAAAATTACAAGGCACAAAAACGAGTAATGGTTTAAAAATGTTAGAACAACAAGCCGAAAAAGCTTGGGAGATCTGGAATTCATAAAAATTTACACAAAATGGCGCAAAAAAACGCCGTGTACTTTGCCAGTTGCGCAGTTGTTAGTATCTTGACCCTCCAAGAAAAACGAACCTAAACATTGAAACAAATGTCAGACGAAAAATTGCCTCAGGAAGAAAACGAGAAAGAAATTCCAACGAACGAAACTGCGGAAAAAACAAGCGCTGCTTCAGAAACTACAGAGACATCGGCCACGGAAAATACACCCAAAACTGAAGTTGAAGAAGTTCACGAAGAAAAAAGTGCTTCGAAAAAAAATTCAGAAAGCAGTTCAGTTGCTGAACAAAAAACTGAGAAAGAAAACGAAGTGGAAAAAGCAATGATTGCCGAAAAAGAATCGGTTAAAGAGAAAGAAGAGATTGAAGCCACTTCCAATGAAAAAATTGAAGCTTCTGATGAAAAGATTGAACCTTCCGATAAGGAAGAAGTTGACGAGAACGATCCATCCTTTGATAAAACTTCGGAGGACGAAGAAGAGGATGAGGAAGAAGTAGCTTCTTCAGAAGAAGAAGAGGATGATGATGAAGAACACGAGGAAAAGGCTCAAAAAGATTATAGTACCCTTTCTGAAAAGGAATTGGTAGCTGAACTTGATAACCTTCTGAAAACAAAAAAAATTCAGGAATTAAAGCACGATGTTGAAGAAATCCGTTCCGAATTCAACAGTAAATTCAATGAAGAACTAGAACACAAAAAAGAGGAGTTTCTTGCCGAGGGTGGAAACATCATCGACTTCCACTACACTACACCGCTAAAAAAGGAATTTAATTCGCTTTATTTCGATTATAAAGAAAAGCGCAATAACCATTATAAAAATCTTAAAAAAGATCTTCAAGGCAACCTAGACAAACGTTGGGAACTTATAGAAGAATTAAAAGGTCTTTTGGGCGCCGAAGAAAACATAAACACTACTTACAAACATTTTAAGGATATTCAGGAGAAATGGCACGTTGCCGGGGCAATTCCGCGCGATAAATACAACACCGTTTGGAATACGTATCATCACCATGTTGAGAATTTTTACGATTTCCTTCACCTGAATCGAGAGTTCCGCGATTTAGATTTTAAACATAACCTTGACGCCAAAATTAAACTGATTACCCGCGCTGAAGAACTTGGGCAAGAAGAGGATATCAACAAAGCCTTTCGCGAACTTCAGATGCTACATAAAATGTGGAAAGAAGATATTGGTCCCGTTGCCAAAGAATATCGCGATGAAGTTTGGGACAAATTCAGTGAAGCGACGAAAGTAATCCACGATAAGCGCCAAGAGCAGTTACAGGAACTTGAAAAAGAATTTGAAACCAATTACGAAGCAAAAAAACAATTAGTTGAAGAAATAAAAAAGGCAACTGAAGAAGCCAAACCAAGCCATCAAGGCTGGCAAAATGCCATAAAAAAAGTGCAGGAACTTCGAGATGCTTTTTTTAATACGGGCCGTGTGCCGAGGGCAAACAACAAAGAAATTTGGAAGGCTTTTAAGGATGCTACAGGAAATTTCAACCATCAAAAAAATAGCTTTTATAAAAACCAGAAAAAGGAACAATATACCAATCTGGAAAAGAAACGTGAGCTAATAAAAATTGCAGAAGAAAATAAAGACAGCGAAGATTTTGACGCCACAACCCAATTGATGAAAAAAATCCAGAGTGACTGGAAAAGCATTGGGCACGTTCCACGAAAGGACAGCGACAAGATTTGGAAGCAGTTCAAAAAAGCCTGTAACCATTACTTTGATAGACTTCACGCACAGAAAAACGAAGCCAATAAAGAAGAAATGGTTCATTTTGAAGCCAAGCAGGCAATGCTAGAAAAACTTGCTTCTTTTGAATTAAGCGGTGACCACAAAGCTGACGTGAAATCTATTAAAGAACACATAACGACTTGGAAAGAAATTGGCCGTGTGCCTTACAACAAACGCAATATTGAACAGAAATTCAACAAAATGTTGGATGGACTTTTCTCAAAACTTGATTTAGGTAAAAAGGAAACTGAGCTTATCAAATTCGATAATAAATTAAACACACTCGTAAACCGAGAGGACGATCGCAAACTGCAGAACGAGCATTTCTTTATTTCGAAAAAGATAGATGAAACCCGTGATGAAATCCGTCAATTGGAAAACAATTTAGGTTTCTTTCGTCATGTACCCGATGACAACCCAATGGTAAAAGAAGTTCACAAAAACATTGAAAGGCACAAGGAGCAGCTTGAAGTTTGGAAGGCTAAGCTTTCCAAAATTAAAGAGGTAAGAGAAGATTAAAAATTAAAAATGCCAGATGTAATTCTGGCATTTTTTTTTAATAAAACTGTCACTGAACACTGCTTACTGACTTTTAGCTTCGTTCCAAAAAACATCCATCTCTGCCAGAGTCATGTCTTTTAAAGATTTGTCCATTTCCTTGGTCTTACTTTCCAAATACTGAAAACGTTTGATGAATTTTTTATTGGTGCGCTCCAGTGCGTTCTCTGGGTTCACTTTTAGGAATCGCGCATAGTTTATCATTGAAAAGAGAACATCTCCAAATTCCGCTTCTATTTTATCTTGGTTATTTTCGTTTATTTCGTGTTGTAGTTCGCCTAGCTCTTCCTGCAATTTTTCAAAAACTTGCTGTGGTTCTTCCCAATCAAAACCTACTCCAGCCACTTTATCCTGAATTCTGCTTGCTTTCACCAAAGCTGGCAATGATTTTGGAACACCTTCCAAAACGCTATTTTTACCTTCCTTCAACTTTAAATTCTCCCAGTTTCGCTTTACTTCTTCTTCGTCAGCCACTTTTACGTCTCCATAAATATGTGGGTGACGGGAAATCAGTTTCTCACAAATCTCATTGCAAACATCAGCAATGTCAAAATCGTTGGTTTCGCTGCCTATTTTCGCATAAAAAACAATGTGGAGCAAAACATCGCCCAATTCTTTTTTTACTTCTTGCAAATCATGGTCTAAAATAGCATCGCCCAACTCATAGGTTTCCTCGATAGTCAAGTGACGAAGCGTTTCCATTGTCTGTTTTTTATCCCACGGACACTGCTCGCGCAGTTCGTCCATGATGGTGAGCAATCTATCAAAGGCTTTTAGTTGATTTTCTCGAGAGTTCATTTTGTTGAAATTTTAATAAACAAAGCTACTGCAAATGCAATTGGTTATAGAAATGATTTATTAAAAACCATTAACAAAAAATCCCGAAAGCAGAAACTTTCGGGATTTATAATATTTATAAAAAATTGAATTTTAAGTTTTACGTGAAGCTGCATTTTTTGTAGAGCCACCTTTTTTAGTTGAGGAAGCTTTAGGATTTGCCGTTTTAGGTGCAGCAGCTTTTGGAGTAGTAGTTTTTTTGGAAACTATCTTTTTTGCTTTTTCTCCAGCTTCTTTTTCCTCTTCATTGGTTTCTTCTTTTGCTTCAGAGAAATCGGTCATACCGTTTTTCACAAGCATATTGTACCATTGCACCACTTTTTTAATATCACTTACATAAACGCGGTCTTCATCATAATCTGGCATTACGCTGAAAAAATATTCCTCAAGTTCCTCTTTAGAAGCTTTATGGCCTATAGTCTCTTTTCCGCCTTCTTTTTCAGAAATCTTTTCAAACACTTTGCGAAGTGGAACTTCTTCCGTCAACGTATAGATAGCAATTTCAGAAAGTAAGCTTACGTTGTGGCGACCGCTAACATTTATGGTTTTTCCGTCCAAAAGCGATTCTGCAAGGAATCCCGCACGGGTCTGGTTTTTTAATTTATAAAGTCCGGGTTTGCCGGCAATGGAAAGCACTTTTTCTAAACTCATAAACTACTTTTAAAATGTTTTAACGGATGCAAATATCTTTGGTTTGGTTAATATAAACAAGTGTGTTAACGTTTCTTTTTTGCATTTGGAAATTTCATGCGGTATTCTATGCTCACATTACCTTTGGAAATGTTGGCCAACTTGCTTTTTATAAGTCTTTTTTTCAAGGGCGAAAGCTTATCAGTAAAGAGAATACCTTCAATATGATCATATTCATGCTGAATAATTCGCGCCACCATCCCGCTGAATGTTTCTTTGTGTTTTTTGAAATTTTCGTCTTCGTATTCAATCACGATATTTGGCTGACGGAAAACGTCCTCGCGCACGTCCGGAATGCTTAAACAGCCTTCGTTGAATGCCCATTCATCACCAGATTCCTCAAGAATTTGCGCATTGATGAAAACTTTCTTAAAGGTGGAAACGAATTTTTGTTCTTCTTCAGAAAGATCTTCATCATCCTCAAAAGGCGTGGCATCTACTATAAAAAGGCGGATGGGTAAATTAACCTGAGGTGCGGCAAGACCAATGCCACGTGCTTCGTACATGGTTTCAAACATATTTTCGAGCACCGTATCCAAGTTTGGATAATCTTTGGTTATTTCTTTAGTTTCTTTTCGTAATACGGGGTCTCCGTAAGCTACTATAGGTAGTATCATTAAACTATTTATTATATAAAAACTCTTGTAAAATTATCGTCGCACTAATCTCGTCAACCAGCGCTTTGTTCTGTCGTTGTTTCTTTTTCAATCCGCTGTCAATCATGGTTTGAAAAGCCATTTTACTAGTATAACGTTCGTCTACACGCTTTACTTCTAAGTCGGGAAAAACTTCGGAAAATTTCTTTAAAAACTTCTTAATTTCTTCTTCTATGTTGGAATGGGTTCCATCTTTCTGTTTGGGTTCCCCTACCAAAACCAGTTCCACTTTTTCCGAAGCGATATATTTTTTCAAAAAATCCATCAATTCAGAAGTAGCCACTGTAGTTAAGCCAGAAGCAATTAACTGCAGCTCATCAGTAATAGCAATACCCGTGCGCTTGCTGCCGTAATCCAGTGCTAAAATTCTTCCCATACTGACTGCAAAAATAAGGGTTTCCGAAATAGTATGCTACAATTGGACAGTTATTTGGAACGGAGGTTTTATATTTGTGGAAAGGATGCTAGAAGGCGAATGCCAGAAGCAAAAAACAATAGCACGATTATATCATGACTGAACTCCAACAAACCATAGAAAAAGCTTGGGAAGACCGTTCCCTTCTTACCGAAACCGAAACCATCGTCGCCATTCGCGAAGTTGTAAACCTTTGTGACGAAGGGAAACTTCGTTGTGCAGAACCAACCCCTGATGGCTGGCAAGTTAACGAATGGGTGAAAAAAGCGATCGTTCTCTACTTTCCCATCCAAAAAATGAAAACGCTTGAAGCTGGTATTTTTGAATATCACGATAAAATTCCGCTAAAATCTGGTTACGAAGCCAAAGGAATCCGCGTAGTGCCAAATGCCGTAGCACGTCACGGTGCTTACATCTCCAAAGGTGTAATCCTGATGCCAAGCTACGTAAATATAGGTGCTTATGTGGATGAAGGTACAATGGTAGATACTTGGGCCACCGTGGGAAGTTGTGCACAGATTGGCAAAAACGTCCATTTAAGTGGTGGTGTAGGCATTGGTGGTGTTTTGGAACCATTACAGGCCGCGCCTGTAATTATTGAAGATGGCGCTTTTATAGGCTCACGATGCATCGTTGTTGAAGGCGTTCGAGTGGGCAAAGAAGCCGTTTTGGGCGCCAATGTGGTGCTTACCGCTTCCACAAAAATTATTGATGTTACGGGAGAAAGCTCCATTGAAATAAAAGGATACGTTCCCGAACGTTCCGTGGTTATTCCCGGAAGTTATACTAAAAAATTCCCCGCCGGCGAATATCAAGTGCCATGTGCTTTAATTATAGGAAAAAGGAAGGAAAGTACTAATCTAAAGACTTCTTTGAATGATGCTTTGAGGGAGTATGGGGTGGCGGTTTGATGTTAATGAGAAAAAGGGGAGATTCCAATTCTATTTTTCCGTTTGATCATTTAAAATTATCTACGCCTCCGCAGTTTTTTACTATTCTTGACTTTCTGAAATTTTCTGCTGTAGAAACTCATAAGTTCATGGGTTTCGGAATATGTTTTTCCATAAAGCTCAGCATATTTCTTAGCCATAATTTTAATCATGGTTTTAGAAAGCCAAAGTCTGCGGAAATTGCGCATCCGTTTTTTGAAATCCATTGGCTCAAAACGCATTCGGTTTAAGTCAATCAAATAAAAATCAAATTTGTTTTTATCGGTTTCAAGTATCAAGGTGTTTCCAGGGGAATGGTCTAAAAAATTCACGCCATTTTCGTGAAGTTTAAAAGTAAATTGGGTAAACTGGTTTAAAACCTCGTTTCTCTTTTTAAACTCCGGATTGTGTATCAACTCTCGAAAATCAAAATCATAATTCACATGCTCGCTCACATAAAAACTTTTCTTTAATCCAAAAGAAAATCGTTCCAAATACGCCACGGGAAATGGCGTATTTATTCCAAAGCCAATCAATTTTGAAGCGTATTCAAAAGAGCGTTTTGCCTTGCTTTTCCGAAGAAATTCATAAACCAAGGATTGGAAAACATGTGGAGTTTTAAATTTTTTAATGTTAAAGGAAGTTCCTTCCAGCTGCACCATTTTTATAACATTTCGCTCGCCTTTAGTTACGTATTCCCCATTTTTTTCAAAATTGTTAAGCACATCCTTTAACTTTTCAGCTAAGTGGGAATATTTAGGGTGGATTATAAAATTCTTGCGCATTTTGAAAAATTATACATTCAAAAAAAGTATTTTGCGAAGGTAATCTATATGAAGAAAATACTAGTAATACAGAACAAAAGAATTGGCGATGTGCTCTTGAGCTCCGTTATTGCCAATAATATAAAAAAAGTTTTTCCCGACAGTGAAATTACTTTTTTCGCGTATAATTATACCACGGGTGTATTGGAAAATAACCCCAATATAGAGCACATAATTGCTATAAACGAAAAAAAACTAAAGCAACTGCCCTATTTTTTCACCACTATCCTAAAGCTACGTGCAGAGAATTTCGATATTATTTTTGACCCCTATGCAAAATTCCAAAGTAGGATGATTTGTCTGGGCAGCGGTGCAAAATACAGGATTGGGTTTAAGCGAGAGCACAAAAAGCTGAAACTTCCTTTTTATACCCATCCTGTAAATTTCAAGAAAAAGGCGACGTTACCCTGCGGACGTGGTATTGAGGATAGAATAAATTTAATACAATCGGTTTTTCCACTTGAACAGGTAGATTATGAGCCTAAAATTTTTTTAACGGAAAATGAGCAAAATTTCAACGGACTTGAAAAGATACCGCATCCCGTAATTATGCTTGGCGTATTGGGAAGCACCCCCAAAAAATCCATGCCCTATGAATATATTGCAGGAATAATAGATTATATAACTGAAAAATACCAGGTTACCATTCTCTTTAATTATGCCCCGCATCAAAAAAGTGAGGCTTTGAAGATTTATGAAAAATGTTCTTTTAAAACTCAAATAAATCTAGACATCTATGCTTCATCCATCCGCGGTTTTGCGGTTTTAATGAACCAGTGCAACCTATTGGTAAGCAACGAGGGAGGAAGTGTTCATATTACCAAGGCACTGGAAAAACCTACGTTTACTATTTACTCGCCATATATTGATAAAGATGCATGGAATAGTTTTGAGGATGGGAAATTGCATCAATCCATTCATCTTTTGGAAGAAAAACCCGACCTATTTAGCAGTTTTTCCCCTGAGGAAAGAAAAAAAATTGAAGCAAACCCAGAATCACTTTATTTGAAGTTAACGCCCGCAATGATTCTTTCAAAATTGAAACCGTTTTTAGAGCATCATTTAGGGTCCTTCGCAAAAACTTCTTCTTAAAAAAGTTTTATTGGGAGTGTATTTCTTTTTGAAATTCATTTTTTTCAATACCGTAGTGGGTCCAAATTCTTTTTTCTCTTTTAGTTACCCTTCTAATGGCTTTATTTTTTACAAACATTTCTTTGGTAACATACCCACGCTCATGTTCCAAATGTAATGTAACTGTACTGTACCGAATTTGAAGTGGTTTTATTCCGTAATTCATCAACCGCTCCCCCATTTCACGGTCCTCCCCCCCGTACTGCATCCGCTCGTCAAACCCGTTTATGGCTATTACATCTTTGCGCCAACCGGAAGCATTGTTGCCGTCCCAAGTAGCGCTGGTGGGAGTGAAAGTATTCAAAATATCTTCTTTCAAACCATAGCTTGTAAGCTTGTTGATTTTAAAAGATTTTTTGAGTCCGTGTTTCAAAAGCCATTTCGCGTTGAAACAGCGCTGGGCTTCAATATCGTTTTTAGTGATTTGTTTCGAAATTTTCATCGACAATTTAAAATAACCCGCCGAAAGAAAACATCCCGGCCGGCTCAGCCCCAAATGCGTTGAAACCAAATCATTCCGAGGAATGCAATCACCATCGGTAAAAATTAAATATTCTCCTTTTGAAGCAATAATCGCCTTGTTAAGAATTTTTGTTTTCTGAAAACCGTGGTCTTCTTGCCAAACATGGGTTATTCTTAGCGGTGAATTTTCTTTAAAGGAGTGAATCATTTTAGTAGTTTCTTCCATAGAACCATCGTCGGCAATGATAATTTCAAAATTCTTTTCAAGCTGTTGCTCAAAGCCCCAAAGTGCTTTTTGGAGCCATTCCGGTTGGTTATAGGTACTCACAATTACCGATACATAAGGCGCCGCATCGGCATCTTTCATAATCCCGTAGGGAGTCCACTTCTTTTTTTGGTCGCGGGTGAGCTTACGGATGGCGAGGTTCTTTTGAATTGACTCCTCATTCTTGTAGCCCCGGGGATGGTCCAAGTGAAGAACTACCGCATTGTAACGAATCTGCTTGCTTTTTATGCCCAAATTCATCAAACGCTCCCCAAGCTCACGATCCTGTCCGCCGTATTGCATGCGTTCATCTAAACCATTTATAGCTACAATATCTTTCTTCCAGCCCGAAGCGTTGTGCCCGTTCCAACTGGCATTTGTAGTCGTGAACGCATTTAAAAGGGAAGCCTTTAAAGCCCCGGAATACAGTTTATTGTTTTTAAAAGAAGAAGTCAATCCGTTTTTTTTCAGCCAGGAAACATCAAAACATTTTTCAGTATAAATATCTTCTTTAGTAATTTGTTGTGAAATATCCATCGGCAACATAAAATAGCCCCCAGAAAGAAAATAACCTTCCTCGCGGTATTTCACGTGCTGTTCCACAAAATCCTTCCGAGGAATACAGTCGCCGTCGCTCATTATAATATATTCGGTGCTGCATTGTTGTATGGCTTTATTGAGAATCTGCGATTTCTGAAAACCCTTGTCCTCGTGCCAAACATGTACTATAGGATAAAAAGCTTCCGCTTCCATCTTTTTCAGCAGTTGCCTTGTTTCGTCATTGGAACCATCATCGGCAATTATCACTTCAAATTGTCTATAGGTTTGATTGTTATAGCCGTACAACACTTTCTCCAACCACTCGGTGGAATTAAATGTGCTTACAATTATGGAAGTGTCAAGTTGCTTCATCATTGCAAAGATAAATTTATTTATCAAGTTGGCTCAGGAAACAAAAAGTTGTAATTTCGAAATGAAAAATATTTTCTGAAATAAATAAAGCCACGAATTAACGAATATTTTTTTATTGGCAAACATTCGAGTATTCTTGGCAACAAATATGGCAAAACTAACGGTAATCATACCCACTTTCAATGAGGAAGCCTATCTTGAGGATGCGCTGTTTTCCGTTGCATTTGCTGATGAAATAATTGTGATCGATTCCTTCAGTAATGATGCAACACCAGAAATAGCCACGAAATACGCCACGAAATTTCTGCAGCGAAAATTCGATAATTTTTCGAACCAAAAAAATTTCGCATTAAAGGAAGCAACCGGAGATTGGGTTTTGTTTGTAGATGCAGACGAGCGCGTTACCCATTCACTGGAAGCTGAAATACAAAAAGCGATAGAAAATCCAAAACACAGTGGTTACAAAATAAATTTTCCACATTTTTACATGAACCGTTTTCTGTATCATCACAGCGATGATGTCCTTCGGCTAGTGAAACGTGAAAGTGCAAGGTTTTCTGGCTCAGTACACGAAAAATTGCATTGTGGCGGAAGCTTGGGGAAATTGAAAAATAAAATGCTCCATTTTACCTATAAAGGGTTGGACAGTTATATTTCAAAAAAAGAATCATACGCGTGGATTCAAGCGGAGCAACAGTTTGCAAAAGGCAAAAAAACAACTTGGTTCCACCTGTTTTTTAAACCGGCCTATCGTTTTTTCCGTTCTTTCATTTTAAAAGGCGGTTTCCGTGATGGCGTTCCGGGAATGACCGTGGCGGCCGTAAATGCCTATGGCGTTTTTGAAAGATTTGTCAAGTTGATGTTGCTAAACAAGGGTCTTTAAAAAAAATAAAACCCGTAATTCCCAAAATCATTACTTTTACAAAAAGTAATCGCTGTTTTTTTGGAAAACCCCGTAAAAATTTCCGCCCTCGCCATCACGCTCAACGAAGCGCACAATATTGAAGGCTACATAAAAAGCCTTTGGTTTGCAGATGAAATTGTAATCGTTGATTCATTCAGTAATGATAATACGGTGGCATTGGCATCAAAGAACGAAAAGGTTACCGTGCATCAACGCGTTTTTGACAATTTTTCTGCACAAAAGAATTTTGCTATTTCAAAAGCAAACAACAGTTGGGTCACTTTTTTTGATTTGGATGAGGAAGTAACCCCCGCACTCGCAAACGAAATTGTGGAAAGGCTCAACAACCCAGTAGCTATTGCGTATTTCGTGAAAAGGGATTTTTATTTTATGGGAAAACGCATAAAATACAGTGGTTTGCAGAATGATTTCATTATTCGCTTTTTCAATAAAAACCACTGTAAATACAACGCAAATTTGGTGCACGAAACTTTGGAAACAAACGGCAAAACCGAAAATTTAAAGAACCATCTGCCCCATCATACCTATAAATCTTTTGATGATTACACCGCAAAAATGCACCAATACAGTGCCCTGCAAGCGGAAATGCTTTACAAAAAAGGAAAAAGACCAAATTATTACCATTTTCTGTTCCGCCCATTTTACCGTTTTTGGAATCAGTTTATTTTCCGTTTGGGCATTTTGGACGGAAAAGAAGGGTTTGTTTTGGCATATGTGAGCGCTTTTTCAGTGTTTAAAAGGTATGTAAACCTCTGGCTTTTATATAAAAAAATTGATTGATTTTATGGTACGGAAACACAAAATAGCCTTTATCTTTTTAGATGAAATACATCATATTTATCACTTTATAAGTATTGCCGTTGAGCTTTCAAAAAAGAACCAAGTTCATATTCTTACCTATCCCGCAAAACACGAACTTTTATACAAACTATTAGCAAACCTAAGCGGCGGCAACGTAAGGGTGGAAAAGATGCAAACCTATATTTTCAGGGCTTTTACTGACAAATTGAAAAACAGAAAATTGCCTAGAAAGGGTTTTTGGATGAAAAAACACCAAAACTACATTCTCAACAATTTTGATGCTGTTGTATTTTCAGATTATTACCATCATTATTTGTTAAAAGCCCGTGGAAATAACACTAAACCAAAATTTATTATTTTCCAGCACGGTATGCCTGGAAGAGGATATAGTTATAATAAAGAAATTTTAGATTTTGATTTTCAGTTATTATATAGCAGTTTTCACGTTGAACAACTAAAACAAAAAAAATTGTTAGTAAAAGATTGGACTGTTTCTGGATATCCTAAGTTAGATGTCGTAAAAAACCACAATGCCACACCTATTTTTTATAATGGAAAAACAACTGTACTCTACAATCCACATTTTGATCCTGAACTTTCATCTTGGTATTTAATGGGACTTGATGTTTTGGAATATTTTTACCATTCAAAAAAGTACAACCTCATCTTTGCACCACACATCAATCTTTTCAATAAACTGGGGGGTGACGATGCTTCACAAATCCTCCAAAAATATTACAATTCAGAAAGTATACACATAGATCTGGGCAGTGAAAAAAGTGTAGATATGACTTATTTAAACTCTGCAGATATATATCTTGGCGACGTGTCAAGCCAAGTTTTTGAATTTATAATAAACCCCAGACCCTGCATTTTCCTAAATCCTCAGGAAATAAAATATAAAGGAAAGATAAGTTATCGATTTTGGCAGACAGGTAAAGTTGTGAATAAAATAGAAAAACTGCCGAAAGCTTTAAAAAAAGCTAGGAAAAGCTTTCAGGAAAAATATAGAAAAATTCAGGAATCAATGACTGCCGAAAATTTTTATTTGGAGGAAGGCTCAACTGCTTCACAACGGGCAGCTACTGCAATTACTGAATATCTAGATAAAAAGTTATAAATATTTATCTATGCCGTTTGTACACCATTTGCTTTTTTTCAAAATTGCTTTTTCCTGCAAAGCATCATTTCTTTTAAAACGGCTTTGGTCTTTTACCTTGTGCCAAATGTGGTAAACAATGCCACGATAACGAAGTCGTTTTCCTAAAACACCGTTATTCATCATTCGTATAATCAGTTCAGAATCTTCCCTGCCCCACCCTTCAAATTTTTCGTTGTAACCATTTACCGCTATTACATCCTTCTTCCAAAACGACACATTACAACCGCGCATTTTTTTTGAAATGGTTTTCTGCGTGGTATAAAGACTGCTTAAAACGGGAATCCAAAGATTTCTGTTTCTTTTTTTTATTCCTTTTTGAAAATAGCTGAAAACGATTTTTTGGGTTTCAAAAAGTGTGGGCAGAAAATTCTCTTGAATATTTACGCGACTACCGTACAAATAGGTATTTGAACGCGCCATTGCCTTGTGGTCCCTCACAAAATTTTTATGCATAATACAATCGCCATCAATTTGGATAATATAAACACCCTGTGCTGCTGCAATGGCTTTATTCAAAATGATCGATTTGCGGAAACCTTTGTCTTCGTGCCAAAAATGTTTTATTTCAACAGAAATTTTTTTTCTGAAATCTTCAATCAATTCTTTTGTCACTTCCGTTGAGCCGTCATCCGCAATCAAAACCTCATCAGGCATTTCGGTTTGGTTTTCAGCACTAAGAAGAACCAATTCTAATGCCTGCGGCCAATTGTAGGTTGAAATCAACAATGAAGTTTTCATTATAAACTAAATTTTCATCAAATATAGCCATTTAATATAATCGGCATTTGCAAGAAAGTTTAATTGAAATCGCCAAGGCTTTTAAGTGTTTTTTGAAGTACTTTGCACTTTTAAACATGAAGCTGAATGACACAAGAAGACGAAATAAAAAATCTGGTAACCATCCTTAAAAGAGGAGGAATTATACTTTATCCAACAGATACCGTTTGGGGAATAGGCTGTGACGCCACAAACTATCAAGCGATTGAAAAAGTTTTTCAACTGAAGAAGCGCGCCGAAAGTAAGTCGATGATTTGCTTGGTGAGCGATTTTAAAATGTTAAACCAATATATTGAAAATGTTCCCGAAGTAGCTTATGATATTTTGAAGTATGCTAAAAAACCCACTACAATTATTTATGATCGTCCTCTCCACGTGGCAGAAAACCTGATTGCCGAGGACAATTCGTTGGCCATTCGTGTAACCAAAGATGCATTCTGTAAGAAACTAATTCAAAAATTTAGAAAACCTATAGTTTCAACATCTGCAAATTTCAGCAATGCAAATACACCACAAAGCTTTGCCGAAATAGACCCTTTAATTTTGGAAGGAGTGGACTATGTTGTAAATTTGCACCAGGAAAAAAAATCAGGAAAACCCTCAGCGATTATCAAATTAAAAAATGATGGTTCCGTGAAGGTGATTCGACAATAAAAAGGTTCACCACGAATACACGAATGTTTTTATATTTTCTTTGGATACAATGACTAACATAATTTATAGACAGGAGAGTTACGACATTGTTGGTTGTCTTTATGAGGTATTTAATTGCTTAGGAAATGGTCTTTCTGAAATTGTATACAAAGACGCTCTAGAATATGAATTTAATCAAAGAAATATTCCTTACGAAAGAGAAAAAGAATTCTCTATTTCATACAAGGACATTGTTCTAAAACATAAATTTTATGCCGATTTTGTGGTGTATGATAAGATTATATTAGAAATAAAAACTGTGGAAATACTCACTGATCAACATTTGGGGCAGTGTATAAATTATTTAAAAGTTTCAAAAAACAAATTAGCCATTTTGGCAAATTACAAAGGAGAAGGCCTAGAATATAAAAGAGTTGTTCTATAAAAACATACGTTTATTCGTGGTAAAAAAATTACCCAAAACAGACAAACATAAAAAAACATTCGTGTATTCGTGGTCAAACAAACCTACATATCAGCTTTAAAAAATCCAATCTTCAGAACTATCTCAAAAGCTGCTTCCAATTTAAATTTGGAAAGCTATGTAATTGGCGGTTACGTTCGCGATTTTCTGCTGAAACGAGGCGAAGCAAAGGATATAGACATTGTTGCCGTTGGAAGTGGAATTGATTTGGCTGAAGAAGTTTCAAAACTATTGCCCGGAAAGCCAAAAGTTTCAGTCTTCAAAACCTACGGCACTGCGATGCTTAAAAGCGGTGGAATAGAACTCGAATTTGTTGGTGCCCGAAAAGAATCTTATTCCGAGGAAAGCAGAAATCCTGCAGTGGAAAACGGTACTTTGGAAGACGACCAAAACCGACGTGATTTTACAATAAACGCTTTGGCCCTTAACTTGAGCGATAAAAATTTTGGAGAGTTGCTCGATCCCTTCAACGGTATTGAAGATCTTCAGAAAAAGATAATCCGCACGCCACTCGATCCAAATATTACCTATAGCGACGATCCATTGAGGATGCTTCGCGCCATTCGGTTTGCATCCCAATTGGATTTTATAATTGAAAAGGATTCGTTGGAGGCAATTACAAGAAATTCCGAACGCATTAAGATCATTTCCAAAGAACGGATTGTAGACGAACTGAACAAAATTTTGCTTTCGGAAACACCTTCAAAAGGATTTGCACTTTTACACAAAACCGGCTTGCTTCCTTTTATTTTACCAGAATTGTTAGCACTGCAGGGCATTGACGAAAAAGAAGGTCAAACTCATAAAGACAATTTTTGGCACACACTCGAAGTTGTTGATAATATTTCGAAAGCTACAGACGATCTTTGGCTACGCTGGGCAGCATTACTCCACGACATAGGAAAAGCACCAACGAAACGATTTGACAAAAAACTGGGCTGGACCTTTCACACTCACGAATTTGTGGGTGCGAAAATGGTTTATAAGCTTTTCAAAAGATTGAAAATGCCGCTGAACGAAAAGATGAAGTTCGTCCAAAAAATGGTTTTGATGAGCTCCCGCCCCATTGTTTTAGCGAGCGATGTAACTGATAGCGCAGTTCGACGTTTGATTTTTGATGCAGGCGAAAGTGTGGAGGATCTAATGACCCTTTGCGAAGCTGACATTACAACAAAAAACCCTAAGAAATTCAAAAAATACCATCAAAACTTTCAACTTGTACGCGATAAAATTGTAGAAGTGGAAGAACGCGATCAAGTTCGAAACTTTCAGCCGCCAGTAACCGGCGAGGAAATTATGGAAACTTTCAATTTAAAACCATCTCGCGAAATTGGTATTATAAAAGACGCCATAAAAGAAGCAATCCTAGAAGGCGAAATTCCCAATGAATACGAAGCCGCAAAAGAGTTTATGTTGAAGAAAGGAGCTGCCATTGGGCTGAAGTCAATTAAATAGTAAGCAGTAGCAGTGTTCAGTAAAAAATAATAGTAGCAACAGTGAAAGACAATAAAAAAGTAATCTATTGGCTCCTAACGGGATGTTTCCTGATTTTTGTAATGGTAGTTGTGGGTGGAATCACGCGACTTACCCATTCAGGACTTTCAATTTCAAGTTATAAACTTATTTCCGGTACGTTGCCGCCTTTAAATGATGCGCAGTGGATTGCTGAATTTGACCATTACAAACAATTCCCAGAATACCAAAAACTAAACAATCACTTTAGTTTAGAAGATTTTAAAGATATCTATTTCTGGGAATGGTTTCACCGTTTGTTGGGGAGACTTTTGGGCGTGGTTTTCATCATTCCCTTTTTCTATTTTCTTCTGAAAAAACAACTCACGAAACCTACCGTCAAAAAAGCTATAATTTTAATGTGCCTGGGTGCATTTCAAGGATTTCTGGGTTGGTATATGGTGAAAAGTGGTTTGGTGGACCGACCCGATGTGAGCCACTATCGGCTTGCTATGCACTTAACCACGGCATTTATAACTTTCTCTTATACCTTTTGGGTGGCGATGGATTTAATCTATCCGGTGAAAAAAGAGGTAAATAAACACATCCGAAACATCATTCGCTTTGGAATGGCAATCCTACTCATCCAAATTATTTGGGGTGCTTTCGTGGCAGGGCTTGATGCAGGCTGGATTCACAACCATTGGCCATTAATGAACGAAAGCGAATGGATGCACGAAACCGTTACCACGGAACAAGTTCCAGTTTGGAAAAACTTCGTGGAAGGCAAAAGCGGCGTGCAGTTTGTCCACCGGTATCTGGCTTACGCAGTTGTGGGAATAATTTTCTTTATTTGGTACAAAACACGAAAATTGCAGCTCACACTTCCGCAGAAAAATGGAATAAATGTGTTGTTGTTTTTGGTTTTAGTGCAGTTCCTTTTGGGCGTTTTCACGCTTATCCTTCAAGTGCCTGTGGTTTTGGGGGTTTTGCATCAAGTAACCGCATTTTTCCTGCTTGCTGCAATGACTTTTGTTTTACATAGATTTAGTAAATAACTGTGAAAAAACAAAAATTTCAAGACCTAAAAAGAGGTATAAAATTGTAACTTTGCACACTAAAATTTTTTAAAATGATTTACCGTTTCAGAATAATCCTCGACACCCACGAAGACGTTTTCCGCGACATCGAAATAGAAGCTTCGGCCACACTGGAAGATTTTCACAATGCCATTACACAATCCTTTGGGTTTGATGGGCAGGAAATGGCTTCTTTTTACACAAGCAACGATTTATGGGAAGAAGGCGAGGAAATTTCCCTTTTTGATGTTAGTGATGAACCGGGCAGTATTCGCATTATGGGAGAAACCAACTTGGAAGATGTTGTTGATCAAGAAAAAACAAGACTACTTTATGTTTACGATTTTCTAAATATGTGGACGTTTATGGTGGAACTTGCCGATATAGGTGAGCTTGAGGAGGGAATTATGTACCCAAACTTGATGTTCGCCCACGGTCAAATTCCGGAAGAAGCACCCGAAAAAGAATTCATAGCCGAAGAAATTGAGGACGACGATTTCGACGAAGAGTTCGACCTTGACCCTGAAGATTACGATAACCTCGATTTTGACGAAAACTGGAATTGATTTGGTTGAAAGTTGATCTGCGCAAAAAAGACAAATTCACTTATTCACTTATTCACTTATTCACTTATTCACTTATTCACAATTAAAAAATGATAAACCTTTTCAGTACCCACATTGCATCCCTTTCCATACACCGAGTGGGTAACAAAAGTAGAAACGAAGCTATTTTTCTTTCCGAGAAACCTTATAAAATGGACGATGAGCTAACGCCATTGCTGAAAGAATTCTTCTTAAAGCCGTTTCGCGACAAAGAGGAAAATTATTTTCATTTTTCACATGAGGCAGATTTGGAGTTTCACGAGTTGTACAATAGTGCAAACAAAATTTTTGACAATCCGCAAAATATTCACGAAGAGAGCAGGAAAATTGCTAGTTATCTTTACAATCAGTCTGAACATCCGCATATAAAAAGCGGTGAAGTTTATGTAGCATATTTAGAAAGCGTGCAGTTGGACAATGTAAAAATGGACGCCATCGGTATTTTTAAAAGTGAGCTGAAGCAGGATTTTCTTCAGTTTTCTGAAGAAGGAAACCAGTTGGATGCGATGCTACAGCACGGTGTAAGTCTGAATAAGTTGGATAAAGGATGTATTATTTTCAATTCAGGAAAAGAAGAAGGCTATAAAATTCTTTCCGTGGATAGTAATCGCTACGACGCGCGTTATTGGCTTGAAAGCTTTTTAGGTGTTGAAGCGCTTGCAGACGATAATTTCTACACAAAAAAGTATCTAAAATTCTGTCAGGATTTTGCTAAGGACGTGGTTTTACCTGCCGAAGATAAAAAGCAGGAAGTGATGTTTATGAACCGCGCAGTAAACCATTTTGCGAAAAATGACCAATTTGAAGAAACTGCATTTATGAATGATGTGATAGAGAATCCTGATTTATTGCCTGAATTCCGTCATTATAAAAGTGAAAAAGCACCCAAATATAGCATTGAAGATTTAACAACATTTCCAATAGCAAATACTGCGGTTACTGCTGCCCGTAAAAAGATCAAAAACGTTATAAATTTGGATACCAATATTCAGATAAAGCTTGATTTTATTAATGCTGAGAGTGCGGAGAAGTTTGTGGAGAAAGGCTGGGATGAGGAAAAGCAGATGTATTATTACTTGGTTTACTTCAACAAAGAGCAAAAAAGCTAATGCTGGGTTCGTGTTAGTATCTAATTAGTTTTTTATGAAGATAAAAGGTTTTATTTTATTGTTTATGGTTGCATTTGTCTTGGATTCCTGCAATGTTGACAATTGTGACGTGGATTGTAATTCCGGACCATTGGGGTTGAATTTTGAACTTTTAGATAAAGCTACTGGCGAAAATCTATTTACCAATGGCACATTTGATCCAGCAGATATTGAAGTTTTAGATTTGGACAACAATAACAGCAGTGTACAATTCACCTTCAACTCTGAAAATGATATAAATATCATCAATTTAGGCCCCTTCGGCTGGGAAACAAATATTGCAAATTATCTATTGAAAGTGGGGGAACGGGATATTTTCACCTTACATGTTGATGCGGAAGAAAAAACAGAAGATTGTTGCTCTTTCGTACAAGTAAACAAACTGGAAATCATAAACGCTGACTTTGAGCTAAATCCTGAAACTGGGATTTATGAAATTTTAGTGGAATTGTAATTAAAGTTTCAAGGAATATAAATAACTTTCGACTGCATACTGGCACTGCCAACTGCTATTTATTAATTACCACTAATTCCCAACCTCGCTAATAAACTTAATGCGATACAATCGCAATTCCTCTTCATCATAATCACCGTCAAACTCGTCTAAGGCTTCTTCTATTTTATCGGTTTTTGCTTCAAGGAAATATTCGTGGATTTCTTCCTGCTGGTCTTCGTCCAACACCTCATCTATCCAATAATTTATATTCAGTTTGGTGCCGCTGTATACAATGGCTTCCATTTCCTTTATAAACTCACGCATTTCAAGGCCTTTGGCATTAGCGATGTCCGGTAAGGATAATTTCCGGTCCACATTTTGGATGATGTATAATTTAAGAGAACTATTACTTCCAGTAGATTTTACCACAAAATCTTCCGGTCTAATAATATCATTCTCCTCAACGTAATTTTGAATAAGTTTCAAAAAAGATTTTCCGTATTTTTTTGCTTTCCCTTCGCCTACTCCGTGAACATTGGAAAGTTCTTCCATTGTTACTGGATATTTAAGGGCCATATCTTCCAAAGAAGGTTCCTGAAAAATAACGAACGGGGGAAGATCCAAATCGTGCGCCACCTTTTTAAGTTCTGCCTTCAAAAGTTTAAAAAGATTTTCGTCAACAACTTCACCTCCCTTATTGGCCGCCACAATAATATCGTCATTGGCGTCTTTAAATGAATGGTCTTCAGTCATCATAAATGAAGTTGGAGATTTTATGAATTTCTTTCCAGTATCAGTTAAATGTATAACACCGTATGTTTCAATATCCTTTTTTAAATAACCTGCCACCAAAAGTTGTCGCAACAATGCCATCCAATAAGCCGCTTCATGCTTTGTGCCAGAACCGAAATATTCCTGTGCATCGGTTCGGTGAGACTTTATAAGAGCATTTACCTTCCCTACCAAAACATTTACGATTTCCTTGCTTTTGTATTGTTCATTTGTTTTGGAAACAACTTCTAAAATTTGTTTCGCATCGTCTTTGGCTTCGTGCTTCTTTTTGGGATAACGCATATTGTCGTCCATCATGCCGCCTTCACCTGTTTCGTTGTCAAATTCTTCCCCGAAATAATGGAGGATGAATTTTCTTCGTGAAATGGAAGTTTCAGCAAAAGCAACCACTTCCTGCAAAAGAGCGTGACCAATTTCCTGTTCGGCTACAGGCTTTCCGCTCATAAATTTCTCTAATTTTTCTATGTCCTTATAACTGTAAAAAGCCAAGCAATGACCTTCACCACCGTCTCTTCCTGCGCGTCCGGTTTCTTGATAATAGCTTTCAATACTTTTCGGAATATCATTGTGAATAACAAAGCGGACGTCTGGCTTATCAATTCCCATCCCAAAGGCAATGGTTGCAACAACCACATCCACATCTTCCATCAAAAACATATCTTGATGTTTTACACGGGTTTTTCCATCGAGACCGGCATGATAGGGCACGGCTTTAATACCGTTTACCTGTAATGCTTGGGCCAGTTCTTCTACTTTTTTTCTACTTAAACAATAAATTATACCGCTTTTACCCTCGTTCTGCTTTACAAAACGAATGATGTCTGAGCTAACATTTTTAGTTTTCGGCCTTATTTCGTAATAAAGATTTGGGCGGTTGAAGGATGCCTTAAAGGTATTTGCATCCTGCATATTTAGGTTTTTCAGAATGTCCTCCTGCACTTTCGGGGTTGCTGTGGCGGTGAGTCCTATAATAGGTATATCATTTCCTATTCTCTGAATTATGCTTTTAAGATTTCGGTATTCCGGCCTAAAATCATGCCCCCATTCACTAATGCAATGGGCTTCATCTATGGCCATAAAGGATATTTTCTGGGTCTGCAGAAAAGCTACATATTCTTCTTTGGTGAGCGATTCGGGGGCGACGTAGAGCAGTTTTGTAACTCCACTAGCAATATCGCTCTTTACTCTTTTTACTTCAGTCTTGTTAAGGGAAGAGTTCAGTACATGGGCAATTCCTTCTTCTGAAGAAAGGGAACGCAGGGCATCCACTTGGTTTTTCATCAGTGCAATAAGTGGAGAAACAACGATTGCTGTCCCGTCCTGCATAAGTGCCGGAAGTTGGTAACAAAGTGATTTTCCACCCCCCGTGGGCATAACCACGAAGGTATTGTTGCCGTTGAGGATACTTTTTACAACTTCTTCTTGAAGTCCTTTAAAGCGAGTAAATCCAAAATATTTTTTAAGGGCTGCGTAAATGTCAATTTCTGCCACGCTGCTTGGGTTTTAGGGAACAATTCAGTTTTAGTCAACAATACATTGTTTTACTGATTAACAATCGTAATTTTGCAACCGTATTAAGTTGACTGCATCTTAAAAAGAAAAGTATCTATATTAAGATTACTGAATTTAGTTAAATTCTATTCTAAATATACTAATTTCTGAAACAGTTACAAACATTCAAAAGCATTAAAATTTTGAACAAGCAAGACAGAATTATTTCCGTAGCGAAAAACACCATAGAAACTGAGAGTAAAGCCATTGCAAACCTCGCCCATTTGGTGGATGAGGAATTTGCGGGAGCGGTTGATTATATTTATTATTCCAAGGGAAGGGTAATTGTAACTGGAATAGGCAAAAGTGCAAATATTGCAACCAAAATTGTTGCTACTTTGAACTCCACTGGCACTCCTGCAATATTTATGCACGCAGCAGATGCCATTCATGGCGATTTGGGGACCATTCAAGAAAACGATACTGTTATCTGCATTTCAAAAAGCGGAAATACGCCTGAAATAAAAGTGCTTGTGCCCCTCATAAAAGCCATTGACAATAAATTGATAGCCATTACCGGAAACCGAGATTCCTTTTTGGGTCAACAAGCAGATTTTGTGCTGAACGCTTACGTTGAAAAAGAAGCCTGCCCCAATAATCTTGCACCAACCACTAGCACTACGGCACAGTTGGTCATTGGAGATGCTTTGGCCATGTGTCTTTTGGATCTTCGTGGTTTCTCAAGTAAGGATTTTGCAAAATTCCATCCAGGAGGTTCTTTAGGTAAAAAATTGTATTTGCGCGTCAGTAACCTTACCTCACTGAACGAAAAACCACAGGTAAGTCCTGATACTGATGTTAAAAAGGTGATTGTTGAAATTTCAGAAAAAATGCTTGGCGTTACCGCTGTGGTTGAAAACGATAAAATTGTAGGCATCATTACCGATGGCGATTTGCGACGTATGCTAACCAAAACCGATAGCTTTGTAGGACTAACCGCGAAGGATATTATGACACATAATCCAAAAAAAATAACCAACGATGCCATGGCCGTTGAAGCTATGGAAATGATGGATAAATACGGCATCACTCAGATTCTTGCCGAAGATAAAGGCAAATATAGTGGGGTGGTTCATATTCATAATCTTACCAAAGAAGGTATAATTTAATGAAGAAACAAGCTTCCCCCGAAAAAGAGATGTCCTTTTTGGACCATTTAGAAGAACTGCGCTGGCACTTGGTACGTTCCACCCTTGCGGTATTAATTATAGCTGTTCTGGCTTTTATTTTTAAAAGATTTATTTTTGATGTCCTTATTTTTGGCCCATCAAAACCGGGATTTGCTACATATAGTACGTTCTGCGAAATCTCACGCTATCTGGGAATGGACACTTTTTGTTTTCAAGAAATGCCCTTTAAGATTCAAAGTAGAACCATGGCCGGACAGTTTTCGGCACATATGTGGACGTCTATTTATGCTGGAATTATTGTTGCCTTTCCATATATTCTTTATGAATTTTGGAAATTCATTAGCCCAGGTTTAAAAGAAAAGGAACGCAAGTCTAGTCGTGGTTTCATATGGATTGCTTCGCTACTTTTCTTTTTAGGAGTTTTGTTTGGTTATTACCTCATAACGCCACTATCAATAAACTTTTTAGGGAATTATCAAGTTAGCGAGGAGGTTATGAACCAGTTTGATTTGGAAAGTTATATCGGCTTGGTACGGACTTCGGTATTGGCCTGTGGAATTGTTTTTGAACTTCCAATTTTAATGTATATTCTTACAAAAATTGGCTTGATAACCCCCGAAATTCTTCGAAAGTATCGAAAATTTGCTTTGATAATTGTACTGGTGCTTTCAGCGATAATAACTCCTCCAGATATTGTGAGTCAGATTATCGTTGCCATCCCGATACTTATTCTTTATGAAGTGAGCATTTATATTTCAAAAATTGTAATCAGAAATCAATTGAGGGAAGAAAGAAAAAGAAAAAAAGAACAAAGTCAATAAAAGAGAAAATATTCTCAATCTAAAAAAGGTAAACTTTTACATTTTATACTAAAGATGAAAAACAATATAGTTGAGGAATTCAATGCCTATCGCGAAAAGATGAATGATAAGATGCTTGCCGATAATAACAAAATCATCAAGCGTATTTTCAATTTAGACACCAACGCCTATATGGAAGGCGTGCTTCCAAAGAAGACAAAAGAATTGTTGGGTTTAGGCAATTCATTGGTGCTTCGCTGTGATGATTGCGTGCGCTACCACTTGGAAGAAAGTCACAAACTGGGCCTTACCAAAGAAGAAGTGGTGGAAGCAATGAGTATTTCGTTACTTATTGGTGGAACAATTGTTGTTCCTCATTTACGAAGAGCCTTTGAATACTGGGAAGCATTGGAAGCACAACAGTCTTAATTTTTTCTTCGGAAAATTATATAGTACATTTATCGTTTTATCTACGGAAACAATAACCGAATGAAGCTAAAAGCCGAAAATCTAATGAAATCCTATAAAGGCCGACAGGTTGTTAAGGGTATCACCGTTGAAGTAAACCAAGGTGAAATTGTTGGTTTGCTCGGGCCGAATGGTGCGGGAAAAACCACCTCCTTTTATATGATAGTTGGGTTGATAAAACCCAATGGCGGCAACATCTTTTTGGAAGGTACAGAAATCACCAAATATCCGATGTATAAACGTGCTCAAAACGGAATTGGCTATTTGGCACAGGAAGCTTCGGTTTTTCGAAAATTGAGCGTGGAGGACAATATTTTAAGCGTTTTACAACTTACGAAGCTTTCCAAAAAAGAACAGCGCGCCAAAATGGAAGTACTTATTGAAGAATTCGGTTTAGGCCATATCCGTAAAAGTCGGGGTGATCTATTAAGCGGTGGTGAAAGACGTAGAACCGAAATTGCACGTGCTTTGGCAACCGACCCACATTTCATCCTTCTCGATGAGCCTTTTGCGGGCGTTGATCCGGTGGCCGTTGAAGACATTCAGCGAATTGTGGCGCAACTAAAAAACAAAAATATCGGTATTCTTATAACCGACCACAATGTACAGGAAACGCTTGCAATTACTGACAGAACTTACTTAATGTTTGAAGGTAGCATTCTAAAACACGGTAAACCTGAAGAACTTGCCGCAGACGAAATGGTTCGGAAAGTATATCTTGGCCAGAACTTTGAGCTTCGGAAGAAGAAATTGGAGTTTTGATAACAATGCGGGAATTTTAACCACAAAGGACACAATGGTTGCACAAAGTTCACTAAGCTCTTACCTATTTTATGTCTTAGTGGTGTTTTTATGGGCCTGACTTTTTGAAATACAAAGCTCATAATAGCTTTATAGAGTTTATTGGGTGCTCTTTGTGTGCTTTGTAACTTCTTATTGCGCTTTTTACTTATTCCTTTTTAACCACAAAGGACACAATGGCTGCACAAAGTGCACTAAGCTCTTACCAATTTTATGCCCTAGAGGTGTTTTTTATGGGCCTGACTTATGAAAAACAAAGGACACAATGGTTGCACAAAGTGCACCAAGGTTTTCAGTTCACAACTCTCCGTTGATTACTCTCTTAATACCGTGCTTTAATAGACTTACATTAAAATTTATAAGAAGCCCAAGCTTAAAACCACCGAGCCTCATATAGGTAAGTGTTTGTGCTAAATGAACATCGTTCAATACTTCCACGCTTTTTATTTCTATAACCACTTTATTTTCAACCAATATATCAATACGATAGCCAATCTCTAATTGTACTTCTTCAAATATGAGGGGCATAGGTTTTTGTTTCTCAACAATTAAACCTTCTTTTATTAATTTATAGAAAAGACATTCTTGGTAGGCAGACTCCAACAACCCTGGGCCAAGCGTCTTATGGACTTCCAGAGCACAGCCTATAATCTTATTTGCTATTTGGTTTTCAGTCATTACAATTAAATTTAACAACCTGATTTAAAACAAATTTAAATGTTCACGGAGATTTCTTTGTGCTCTTTGTGTCTTCTTGGTGTTCTTTGTGGTTAAACAGGGAAAGCAATATATAAAGCAAAATTATAAACGGTATTGCTAAAAACTTCAGCAGTACTAAAAGCACCACACACAGTATCAAAAACACATAGCGAACGGCATTGCTTTTAAAATCCCATGTTTTAAATTTTAGAGCAAAAAGTGGGATTTCGGCATTCAATAGTATGCAACTCAACAAGGTCATTCCTATCAAAAACCATTGATTTAAAATAATACTTTCTGCAAATTCAGAATATTGAAACTGTAAAATCAAAGGCAAGCTCAAAATCAGAAGTGTGTTTGCTGGCGTTGGAAGACCAATAAAACCAGAAGTCTGGCGTGTATCTACATTAAATTTTGCCAAGCGGTAGGCAGAAGCTATTACAATCAATAACCCAATTAAAGGCATATAGTTTTTGAATCCAACATTCCATCCATCCAAAGAAAATGTTTCAGTCAACGTCTGCATATGCCCGAAATAGGACAAATTCAACATTTGATACATTATGATGCCCGGCGCTACCCCACTAGTAATAACATCTGCCAAGGAATCCAGTTGAAGCCCTACTTCGCTTTGAGCATTTAGCAACCTCGCAGCAAGGCCATCAAAAAAATCGAAGAAAATTCCTAAAAAAACGAAAAAGGAAGCGGTTATCAAATCGCCTGAAACGGCAAAAAGTACGGCTACGCAGCCGCAGAGTATGTTCAGGGAGGTTATGATGTTTGGTATTTGTTTTGTTATATTCATATTCTTCGGTGAGTATTTTGGAGTTGATGTTCTATCCGTGAAAACATCCCCTCCCAACCTCTCCTTCAAAGGGGAGGCGCTTTACAAGCCTGATTTCTTAATATATATTGAGATTCATTGTAAAAATAACAAAGTATTTCCGTCCAAAGCTATCAAAACACAATATGTGCATAAATTTAAAGTTTACTATTCTGTAAAATAGTGCCATATTTGTCCAAATTTTTAAGCTTGAAAGAGAAAATTTTACTCCTTTTACTACTTGTTTCGGCTACGCTGAGTGCGCAGACCGTACGAAAATATTCCAACGAATTTATGAACATAGGCGTAGATGCCGCCGCTTTTGGGATGAGCAATGCAGTTGTGGCTTCCTCTGGTGATGTAAATTCAGGTTACTGGAATCCTGCAGGTTTAGTGAATCTTGAAGACAAACAAATATCTTTGATGCATGCCTCCTATTTTGCAAACATTGCTAACTATGACTACGCAGCCTTTGCAATGCCGCTGGACGATAGGAGTGCCGTTGGACTTTCAGCAATTCGTTTTGGGGTGGATGATATATTGAACACTACCCAATTGATAGACGACGAAGGAAATATTTCTTACGATCGCATCAGTAAATTTTCAACGGCAGATTATGGCTTCACGTTTTCTTATGCACGCAGACTTCCATTGGATGGTTTAAACTATGGTGTTAATGCCAAAGTAATTCGTCGCGTTATTGGCGATTTTGCTTCCTCGTGGGGATTTGGACTGGACGCAGCCATTCAGTTTAGAAGCGACAAGTGGATGTTTGGACTGATGGCAAGAGATATCACAACTACCTTCAACGCTTGGAGTATAGATGAAAAAAAGTTTGCTGAAATACAAGGTGCAGTAGAAGGTCAAAATCAAGAATTGCCGGAAACAACAGAAATCACTATTCCGAAGTTGCAATTGGGAATGGCTCGTAAATTTGTGTATCATTATGATTTTTCACTCTTGGCCGAAGTAGACCTAAACTTCCGTTTTGCGGAAACCAATGATGTTATTTCTACTTCTTTTGCAAGCATAACCCCTTCAATGGGGCTTGAATTTGCGTATATCGATATGGTGTATGTTCGAGGTGGGGTTGGCAATTTCCAAAATATAAAACAATTGGACGGAAGTGACTCTGTAGGCTTTCAACCTAATATTGGCGTGGGTTTTAGGTATAAAGGAATTCAAGTGGATTATGCTTTGACTGATATTGGCGACCAGAGTGCGGCGCTTTATTCCAATGTTTTTTCTCTGAAACTGGATTGGGAGATATTTAGGTAGTCCCCCCCGACCCCCAAAGGGGGAAATGAGCGAAAAGCGATGAGGGAAATGTCAATGGCTAAGAATAGTGAATAATAAACAATTTGTGTATTAGCGGTGAAATAGATTACAAATCATAGCCGAAAATTGACAACTGACAACCGATAATAACCGTGGCAAAAAATTACATCTTACTTCTTCTATTGTTTTTAAGTGTTTCTGCAAAAGCACAATTCGTTCCATTATCAGAAACTTCTGAAATAAGCATTATCACTATTGGTCCAGGGGCTGAGCTTTATGATAAATTTGGGCACAGTGCGTTTCGAATTCAAGATAGCTTGAATGGGGTTGATGTGGTTTTTAATTATGGCGTTTATGATTTTGACACACCAAATTTCTATACAAAATTTGCACAAGGAAAGCTACTTTATCAGCTAGGGGTAAGTTATTATCAACCATTTTTTCAAAGCTATGTAGCACAAAATCGTTGGGTTAAAGAACAGACTTTGAACCTCAACTATACTGAAAAACAAGCTATCTCAGATTTTCTTTGGAACAATGCCCGGCCAGAGAACAAAAAATACAAATACGATTTCTTTTTTGACAATTGCGCCACTAAAATCCGTGATGTAGTCCAAATAGTTCTCGGGGATAAGCTTGAATACAATGAAGATTACATAAAAGAAGAACTTACATTCCGGCAGCTCATTCAGCAAAACCTACAAGCTAATTCTTGGGGAAGTTTGGGAATAGACATTGCCCTTGGCGCAGTTATAGATAGGAAGGCAAAACCAATAGAGTATCAATTTCTTCCCGATTATGTTTATGAAGCAGCCGCGAACGCAGTTATAATCAGAAATGGTTCTTCAGAAAGTTTAGTAAAACAGACAACAGTTCTTTTTGAGAACACCTCTACCCCAAACGAAAGCAATTTCCTGTTGAGTCCCCTGTTTGTATTGGGAATATTGGGGCTTATAATTGTTGTTGTTACATATCGTGATTACAAAAGAAATAAACGAAGTCGATACTTGGATTTATTTCTTTTCTTTTTTACAGGGCTTGTTGGTGTATTTCTTTTATTGCTTTGGTTTGCAACAGACCACACTGCCACGGCCTATAACTACAATTTGCTGTGGGCATTTCCTATTTCAATTTTGGTGATTCTTGCAATTTCTAAAAGACATGCTTCCAAAAAACTAAAAAGATACACTGTAATGCTGTTGCTTCTTTTAGTTCTTTTGACTATTCACTGGATTACGGGAGTTCAGGTTTTTGCAATTGGGCTTTTGCCGTTGCTGGTTGCTTTGGTGGTGCGCTATGTCTATTTGGTGGGTTTTATTGGGAAACAGAGATAAAACATCCCTCCCAGCCTCTACTTCGACAGGCTCAGCACATCGCCTTCAAAGGGAGGAGCTTGATTTAGATTTACTATACAATTTGTAGTGAAGAAAAAAGGCCCCTCTTCGAAGCAAGGTGCTGAGCGAAGTTGTAGTAAAGGGATTAAGGGGAGATTTTATTGTGGGTTGAAAATGATGATTGCTGAACTCAATCATGAAAAACATTCCTCCAGCCTCTACTTCGAAAGGCTCAGCACATCGCCTTCAAAGGGAGGTGTTTGATTTGGGTTTACTTTAGAAATCGTGACAAACATCCCTCCCAGCCTCTACTTCGAAAGGCTCAGCACATCGCCTTCAAAGGGAGGGGCTTGATTTGTATTTAATTTATAATTGTAGTCAGAATCAAAAGTCCCCCTTTGAAGGGGGATTTAGGGGGATGTTCTAAGAGTTTTCTTCAATATAATCCCTAATAACAAGCAAAATATCTTCCATATTATTTAAAACCTCATCATTGGTAAACCGCAAAAAATACAGTCCATACTTTTCTATCCTCCCTTGTCTTTCGGCATCTTCCAAAAAATTATGGTCGTGAATATTTCCATCAATTTCTATTACCAGCCCTATTTCATGACAATAGAAATCGACGATATAATTTAAAATTGGCACTTGTCTATGGAATTCCACTCCCAAAGATTTCTTTCTTATAGTGTTCCCCATTAACTTTTCAGAAGGAGTCATATTCTTCCGAAGCTCTTGAGCTATCCTTTTAAGGTGTTTATTGTATGGATTATTTTGTTGGACACAGAATAAAGATATGAAAAACATCCCTCCACAGCCTCTACTTCGACAGGCTCAGCACATCGCCTTCAAAGGGAGGGGTTTGATTTGGACCTAAATTATAATTGTAGTTAGAAATTGAAAGTGTCTTTTTTGAAGTAGAATTTTATTTAAATTCTTTTTAGAACTAGGGGTTTACAAGGTTTCTGGATTGGGAATTTAAGTAAGGATAAATTTTGTAGGAAAAAAGGGTTATATTCCTACATTTTAATGACTTTGCTATGGCTTTGCTATGGCTTATCTATGGAGTATCTATAAATGGCTCGTTATTGCCCCCTAAAAAACACAATAGTACTCAAGGTTTTGATAATGATTGTAATGTCCAGAAAGAGGCTCCGGTGTTTTATATAGTATAAATCATATTGCAGTTTTTCGAGGGAATCCTCTTCACTGGAACCGTATTTGGCGTTTACCTGTGCCCAACCTGTTACGCCTGGTTTAACAAGGTGTCTCACTTCATAAAAAGGTATTTTTTCTATAAGACCTTCCACAAATTCAGGACGTTCTGGACGTGGACCAATCACGCTCATTTCACCTTTTATAACGTTGATGAATTGTGGGATTTCATCAAAACGGGACTTTCTTAAAAAACGACCAAACTTTGTAACACGGGTGTCTTTGGCTATTGCAAATTGGGCGCCATGTTTTTCTGCGTTTATAACCATACTCCTCAATTTGTAAATCTTAAAATGTTTCCCGTTTTTCCCTACCCGTGTCTGACTATAGAAAAAAGGACCTCTGTTTCCAATCATATTCCCTGTTATAAGAAAAGGTAGCAAGATAAGTCCAAAAAGAAGCCCGATGATTGACAAAAGCAAATCCAGTATTCTATTGAAAAAGAGGTAAAGTTTGTTTTGGTTGCTTCGGCTAAACGGGAAATAACGATAAAAATCCTTTTCCACGTGCTGCACGGGAATACGGTGCGTCAGCTCTTCATATACTTGGGTATATTCGCGGATGGGAATTCCGTTTTCAAGCAACTTTATTAACTTGTTATTGAGTTCAACAGTCATCCCCTCAGAAAGTGGCGTACCCACTACTATTTCAGAAATAGTCATTTCATCAGTCAACATTGCAATATCCTCGATAGCAATGGAATCTATTTCAAGATTATTAACGATTGTTCCGTCATACGGAGCTGTATTAAAATATCCTATAACCCTGTAGTTCGGATCTGACTTTTGGAGAGAGGCTACAATTGCATCTACATCTTGAGCGTGGGCAATCAGAATCACTCTTTTATAAAAACGCGGCGCGGAAATAAGAATGATATACGCATACCGCCAAGCCAACATAGCAACGTTGATTGCCAAAAAGAAATAGACTATCTGCAAACGATTGGACGGCAGCATGGGAGTATAAAATGGGGTGAGCAGATAGAAAAGCACTGTTACGGAAGATGTAATGATCACATTTTTAACAACCACATCAAACTTACTTGCCTTTTGAAGATTATAAAGCTCAAAAATAGTTGCAAACACAGTAAGATAAGTAGCCAAAACAATTGACCACACCCAGTGTTCAGAATTAATTTTAAAATAATCAAAATTAAAAACAAGACTCACTACATATAGCAACAACAAAACGCAGACAATATCCAGAACACGAAGTAGAATCTTTCGTTCTGATATGTCAAAATGGATGTTGTTTTTGGACATGGTTAGTTGTTTGTTGATGGTTGATGGTTGATGGTTGATGGTTTTATTGGGTTACTGCCTCTGCTATTGAATATTGTTTATTATCCATTATTAATTCATCATTGCTAATTGCTTCCTATTGCCTAACACCTATTTCCTAATGCCTATTGCCTATTGCGACAACCGAAATATCAAATTTACAGAAATTTCAAGCTTTCAAAAGTTTAATCCAGTTATGTTTTACAATTTCCCAATCAAATTTTTCCATTTTTGTTCGGGCCTTTATTGTCAATTCTTGGGCCTTCAATGGATCTTCACACAGGTTTTCAATAGCTTTCACAAAGGCTTCTGGATTGTTTGGAGGCACTAAAATTCCGTCAATATCATTTTCTATCAGAAAAGGTAATCCGCCCACGTTGGTTGAAATTACTGGCAGTCCAACAGCCATCGCTTCCATTACGCTTACAGGCATATTGTCAAAATTAGTGGTATTAATAAAAATATCAAACTCCTTGGAAAGGGTTATCCATGCTTCTTTTTGCAACATCCCAGTGAAACTTACGGGCAAGTTTAATTCCCCGGCCATTTTTTTACAGCGCTGCAAAGAACCATCTTTGTCGGGACCGACCATACAAAGGGAAACATCAATTCCGTTTTGTTTTAGTATTTCTACGATTTCCAACGCCAACAAGGGATTGTATATTTCTGAAAAAGAACGTACCCACAATAATTTTGGAGTTATTGATTCCCTACTTTGGAATGGGTAGTTTTTTATTTCAATAGCATTAGGAATATAAGTTATATTGTGAATACCCGCATCCTTAAATTGCTGCATCATATACTTTGAAGGCGCCACATTTGTGAGTGCCTTTCCAAAAAGTTCATTGCTCAAACCTTTACTGTTTTTCAATCTACTAGGCAGATTACCTCCATGTAATATTGGAATGTAAGGTAACTTGAAAAGCCTGCATAACATAGCAACAATCACAGCATAGTAATAATTTTGGGTACTATAAGTGTCAATTAAAACCAGACTAACACGGTTCCTGTTCTTAATGGTAGTAAAGACCATATCCAGCATCCGAAATAGTTTATTTTTTTTTGACGATGCCGATATAACTGTATACCCTTCCGCTTGCAGTTTCACGGACAAGGAGTCTATAGCCGCGGGAGGTTTCCCGTGAATGGCCAATTTATTTCCTATGTAAAGCAGGTTTCTTCTTGGGTGCATAATCTAAATTCAATAAACAAAGAGCATATATAAAAGCTGGAGCGGCTATCCGCATGGAAGTAGTAATAATTGTAAGGCCCCAAAAAATTATAAACGGATAAAAATAGATGTTTTTCCTTCCGTTTATTTTTGTAATTAACGGGGCGAATAGAAGTACTAATAAAGCAAGAATACCAAACAAACCATGCTCTGACAGCATCCTAGAAATTTCGTTATGTGATGCAGATGTAACTCCCATTTCCTCCATAAATTGAAATTTACCCTGACCCACACCTATACCGAATACTGGGTTCTCTTTAAAAGCATCAATCTCCATTGACAATAAATCAATACGTCCAGTGGTAACATCGTCCTTTTCCCTACCAAGAGCGTCCTCATTTGCATAGCGATTACCTATTAAACCTCCAGTTTGAATAATGGTATAGGTCCATACTAACAGGGTAACCCCAATAATAGCTAGTACTTTTACAGAGATTTTTGCTTTAGTCTTTAAACCAGTACTTAAGTATATTATAAAAAGAAAAGCCAAGCACATGAAAACCGAAACCAAAACTCCGCCTCGAGAGAAAGTAAGAAGTGCCCGGTATGCCATAACAATCATCAGAAACATCATAGTCCAATGTACAAGTATATTTTTATAAGGAATCAGTAAACGGGAAAACAAAATAAAGAAACCTAACCCTAATATGGTTGCTGCCTGATTGGGACCATAACCACCGGACATAGCTGAATTTGAAGCGGTTCCAGTTATTACATCCTGAATGTTGGGAGTATACAGCGTAATGTAAACAACCATACTTATTATCGGATAAACAATATAATCAAGAACTTTGAGGAAATCCTGCAAATGAATAGTCCGCCCAAAACAAAATATGGCGGCAAAAGTTAAACACAAGGGGCCGCTTAAATTAAAAAGTACTGTATTTCTGAAATTGGCATCAAAGGCGATCACATCCATTGAAATAAAAACTGCTGGTAAGAGCAGTAAAATGTAGATTATATACGGAAATGCATTTTTTTTGAAACCCAGATAAAGCATACCCAATAACATAAAGAACATCACGGCATATTTGCCTGTTTCATAAAAAATAAAGGCTTTTGTCATACGCAGAAAAACCTCCGCCCCAGTAATATAAGCCGACGCAAGAAGTACATATTGCGCTTTATTTTTTTTTCTAATTATTTGGTAAACAAAATACCCCATAACCGCAAGCATATAAATCAACATCAAAGAACGGCTGACGTAGGCCAAAAAACCAATCAGAATATGAAAGATTATAGCCCTAAGGGGAGAAATATTTTGAAATATTTTCGAAGTGATAGTTTTTGGGATTTTGCGTTAATTATTTAAGGTTTCATTATCTCCTCTTGTATTTTTTGCCTGTAAATTGCAAACGTAAATTTTGAAGCCACAAGATAGCAATCAGATGCCATTTTTGTTAGTTCATCCGTGTTTTTTGAAATAGCTTCTTGCAGCACTTCTCGCATATGTTGTGCATTCATTGAATTTAAAAGAAAACCATTTTTAGCATTAACATACTGTCCTATACTTGAAATGTCAGAAACTATTGGAATACAGCCATAATTCATCGCCTCTGCTATTACTTTTGGAAAACCTTCGGAATCACTGGGCAACAAAATATAGTGTGATTTTTTATAAATCTCAAAAACTTCTTGTCGTTCCAAAAAGCCATGAAACACAGCAGGCAGCCCAAAATTGTCGCACTGTTTTTGATATTGGTCCATCTTTTCCCCATTCCCAATAAAATGAATGGTTTTTATATTTTCCAAAGAATTTAAATTTCCAAAAGCATCAATAATACGTTGTACCCCCTTTGCATCTTCCAACCGTCCCACAAAACAAAACGTATAAGGGAGGGCAAAAGATTTCTGTTGCGTTATCCCCAAGCCTTCTTCCCGTTCTTCTATCGTAAGGCACGGATTTTCAAAAGTCAAGCAGTGTTTGGGCTGTTTTGGCCACCTACCATTAATGGTCACTATTCGTTTTTGGTGTTTCACCATCCAGCGCTGCAAGGCATAACCCAAGGGAGGATTGTCTTGGTTCCAATTCCCTGCGTATTTGTACCAGCCTTTTTTATTGCTGAACAATGTGAGATAGGGTATCAAAAACACGCCAATACCAGTTGGTGTTCGCAATTGGAAGACATCAACACGTTTTAGTGTTTTCTTGACCGTAGCAATTATTTTGGGAATACTGAATATAACTTTCAATTTTGCAACTATCCCCTTTCCGCCCACAGGTTTTAAAGGAATAAACTTTATTTTGGAAGAAGTATAAGGCAAAGAACTTGGTGGTGGTGTGCCAAGATGTAAAAATGCTATATGGTATATCTCTTCAAAATCTTGTGCCATGTGGTTTAGCTCGCTTATAGTAGGTCCCCAACCAACGATTGTTCCATCGGGCTGTTTGTAGTGTTCGGTATGAGATATGATGGCGAGTTTCAAGATAAACGTTCTATTTTTTTACCACAGAGGCACAGAGCGCACAGAGGTTTAGATGTAACCATTTATTATTCTTTTTATTCCGTCAACAACTTTTACAGTATTAAAGTTTATTAAAAGTCCAAGTTTAAGATCTTTAAGTTTTAGATAAGTTAAAATCTGTGCAGTATGTATGGGTGCTAAAGCATCAATTGATTTTATTTCAATAATAACTTTATCCTCCACTATCATATCTATTCTATACCCTGCATTTAGCTTTATATCTTTATAAACTACTGGCAACGGAATCTGTTGTTTGACATCTAAACCAAATAATCTTAATTCATGTGCCAAACAGACCTCATAAGTACTTTCCAAAAGTCCAGGCCCTAACTGTTTATGAACCTCGATGCAAGCACCTATAATTTTTGAAGATAATTCATTTTCTGTCATAATCATATTCTTCTCTCTGTGTCCTTTGTGCCTTTGTGGTTAACATTTTTTTTCTCCTCCATTTCTTCTCCTTTCAAAACATTCAAATATAACTTTATTATTTGCTCCCATGTGAAACCCTTCGACCAGCTCTTTGCTACTTGAGAATAAGACTCATAATTATTTAATATTTCTTCCAAGGCCTTGGCGAACTGTTCTGGGTCTTTATTGTTAATCAATCTACCGGAAACTCCATCTTTTATTGCATCTTCTATTCCGCAACCCAAAGCCCCAATTGCTGGAATTCCCAAGGCGTTGGCTTCCAAAATAGCAATCCCAAAACCCTCAACATCTCCACCTTGCGTGGTTTCACTTAGCATCACAAAAACATCGGCTTGTTGTAGGAGTTCTATTTTCCTATTTTCGGAAACTTTTCCTAAAAAGACAATCGCTTCTTCTACGTCTAAATTTAATGCTAATTTTTCCAAACGCTCTTTTTCTGTAGGGATACCAACAATATGATATTTTAAATCAGGATAGTGCTTTAAAAGCAACGGTAATGCTTTAATAACATTGTGTTGGCCCTTTCGCTGAGTGATATTTCCTACTGTAATTAAAACCGGGGCCGTTCTATTTTTAATCTTGAGAACAGAAAGTGCCTCCATTTCAAAACCATTGGGGACAACCGTTATATTTTTCAAAGAAAGATGTGAGAGCAATGATTTTGTAAAATTACTTACGGCAATGATTTTATCAAAACGTTTTAGGGACCAATCCGTAAGTTTTCGTTGTAGCTTATTTGGAAGCCGAATTTCACTTCCGTGAATGATTGCAACAAACTCTTTTTTAAAGAATAAAGTAAGGAAAGCGCCCAACCAAAGGGAAAACTTGCCAGAACAAATTACAAGATCACTTTTTCGAGCTAATGAGAATGCAGTGCTTATACGATTTAAATAACTTAAAAATATAATTTTCTTCCTTGGAATTCTAATGACTTCAAAACTTAGGCTTTTATCAAATTCCCTTTCCTCCTTCCCTTTTCCTGAACGAGTATCGCACACCAATTGTACCTTAAAACCGTTAGCCTGCAATCCTTTCGCCAAATTATAGGCATGATTGCCAATACCGCCGGGTTGGGGAGGGAATTCGGAGGTAAGTATGAGGATTTTGGTCATCAAATTTAGGAAATAGATAGCATCATTTTATTTTTTCACCACAGAGACACAGAGGGCACGGAGTGCATAATCTTTTCTTTGTGTTCTCTGTGCCTCCGTGGTTTAATAATCCAGCTCCCCAATCATTGCCCCCTCCCTTAACTTCTTCGACGCCAACCTCCAAGAAATAAACACCTGCAACACTACGAACGGAAACAAAAATAGGGAGATAAAAAGACCCAAGACCAACATTTTTTTGTTTTTCTTATAACGATACGGGATTATAGATTGGGGAACGGTTTTTAAAATTGCTAACAGGCTTCTTTTTGTTCCATAATATTTACGATATAGATAAAGCACACTTGGAATGGGTCGTGGCGCAAAGAGTTTTTTTGGACGGAACGCGTCCCAACTACCCATTTCGCGAAGACCACCGGAACCTACTTTTAAGTGTATTCTTCCTGCAAAGGGATTTGAAATGTTTTTGTAACCATTCAAATAAGCGCGAAGTCCATATTCTCCATCACCCATGCGCTGTTTTTCAAATTGTCTGTCGAAAAGGCCAATCTCTCTAAATATTTGCTTTTTCAGCAATACGTTGCCTGTATCAATTTGGTCTGAAACCCTGAAAAAGGAATAGTTTTGGGGAACCTCTGCTCCTACTGCCGAAATAGAAATTCCCGCGGAAATATCAGCCTTAAAAAAATCGAGGCATTTCAAATGGTTCGTAATCCAGTCGGGTTCTACCCTACTATCATCATCAAAAAGAAGAATATACTCCCCTTTTGAAACTTCAATGGCATGGTTTCGCGCTAGCCAAAGCGCGCGTTCGTTTTGATAAACAAGTTGAATATCAAGATTGAAATGGTTGTAAAAATCTTCCTGAAAAGGGTTGGATTGATCTACAATAATGACTTCAAAATTCTGGTGTTCCTGCTTTTCCAAATCTTCCAGTACATCTTTAAGGTACTCATAGCGGTTCAGCGTAGGAATCATAATGCTTACAAAGGGTTTTTCCTCAACAAGTGGGGATTTAAAACTATTCCAATCATCATACAGAATAGGATTTTTTAAATAATCGCATCTCTTTACATCGCTACTTTTCTTCCAAGCTGAAATTTCTCGAAATGGATTTTTAAGGGAAAAAAATCGCAAAATCAAAACATAAAAAACCCAGACCGGATGGAAGTATTTCCGCAGAAAACGGTATTCATCAACTATGGGAAGCTCTTCAAATGAAGTATACGTTTCCACACTTCCAATATATCCTTTTTGAAGTGCCTGCCAAGAAAGGTCGTATTCTCTGGCTGTTTCACTTTGAAAACTTTTCTCTTGTTCCAGTTGTTCTATAATCTCAATTGGAAGTTCTTCAATTATGGGAAATACAGAGCTGCCATCATTTCTAAATAATTGAAAATAATGGGTGGGCTGTAGGTATTTTAGAAAAGAAAAAAGCATTTAGTTATTATTAATGGTAATTAAGTTGAAAAAATATTTGAAAAAACTATTCAACATAAGCATCTCCTTCCAAAGCTCCCTATTGGCTAGTTGTAAATCTATAAAATCATCCTTAGATAGGGAGTCATGAAATTGCTTTACTTTTTGTGCCACTTGACAGCGTTCTTTATATTCAACCCAAACCAAATGTTTTTTCCAAGCCAGTTCATCATCAAAAGGAAGCGCACAATCGGTATTTATAAAAACGGGGATCCTACCCATGGCCATGGCTTCATAAAAACGAACCGAAAAATTTCCTGCACCACGCACGCAAACCACATAATCGGAATCTCTCAAGTTGTCATAAAATTCTAATGTGGTTTTATGGGAATCTTTATTTTGTGTTACTCCAGCCCTATATTTTTTTCGTACTATAAAATTGGTTGTAACATCTTTTGATTTTTGTAATGTCTTCAATACCGATGCCCTTAAAAAGGAAGTTGAAAGGAGTTGTTGGGATTCGTTTTTAGATCTTCCAATCGTATTATTTAAATTTCGGAAAAATATATTTAAAACTTCTCGTAAAGCATTTAAACGGGAATGATTCGCTTGTCCACAGAATCCAACAACTGCTTTGGTTTGATAGGGTCTTTCAAAAACCGTATCGCTAGCAAAGTATATCTTTAAAGGATCAGCAATAAAAGTTGGGAGCGTGTATTCATTATCCGTAAATTTTGATTTATAACCACTGGACCGAAGCACTATCAAATTTTTAAAATAAGGAACCCGCACCCCAAAATCGCCCGCATTAAAGGCAATCACTTTCATGTTTAGGGCTGCACATTCTTTTACAAAAGCAATGGAGAGGGTTTCTTGCTTTGTTTTTAGATAATAATTCCAAGCCATAGTGAGTATGGCCACATCCGCTTCTTCCAATACCTCAGTAAACTTATAATCCTCTTCGGAAACCCCATAGGAAGCCATGCGCTGTGCATTAGTGAAAGCTGGTCCCTTGATAAAAGGCTTCAACAGTGGAAAGAGCAGTCCACGGTATTTTTTGTCGTAATGCGATTGAGGGTAATAAATTTTCATTGGGTTAAATATAGTGTTTCCTCAGATTATAATTTTAGATAGAAAACCGTTATCGATATACTTCGATTAGCTCAGTACAGGCTATTATTTTTCCGCTACGCTGTAGAAAAAAACTCGAACTAAAAATAGTACCGCTGTCAGGTCGAGTGAATTTGAGGGAGGCGAAAGCCGAATTCAAATTTGTATCGAGACCCTTATGAATAAAACCCAACAAACTCCCTTTGCTGCTTTTCTATATTGAATGCTTCTTTAACTCGCTTTTGGGCATTTTGGGTGATCGTATTTTTATACGCTTCGTCCATAGCAAAAACCATTGCTATCTGCTTGGCCAGTGATTCTGATGAGAGATTTTCAAACAGCCATCCCGTTTTGCCATCCACAATGTTTTCAGGCAAGCCTCCCACATTTGATGCAATGGTAAGTTTCCCCATTGCCTGAGCTTCCAAGACAGCATTACAAAAGCCTTCGTTAAGGCTTGGTTGCACATATAAATCAGCAGTGGATACATGTTCTAAAGTTTCATGATGGGAAAGTTTTCCGCAAAAAACCACTTCCTCATTTAGTCCTAGCTCATAGGCCATAAATTTATAACGTTCAGTATAATTTTTGTCCCCATCTCCAATAATGTAATACTTGAAAGTAAAGTCGTTCTCTTTTAATTTTGCCATCGCAGCAATGGCCACGTCCAATCCTTTTATCCAATTGAGACGGGCTATGGTTACAATTTTAATGTTTCCTGAAGATGGTTGGGCTTTAGACAATGGCAAATTATCCAATTGCACAGCTGGGGTAATAATAGCAAAAGGAGTTTCTGCTGGAAGGCCCATTGCTACTGCCTTGCTCAAAAGATATTGGGAAATACTGTGTACTTTATCTACATGTTTCCACAGACCTTTGTAGCAATTATGGTGCTTTATGGGATAAACATTTATATCAAAGCCACGAAAACTCACCGCCATTTTCGCACCTATTGCCTTGGCAACAGTCTCACTGCCCAAAGCCATCGTTGCAAAGCCAAAATGCAGCCAGTCCAGTTTGGCTTTTAATAAATGGGCATTGAGATATATATTTTTAAAAATTTGAAGCAACCCTGTTCGCTCATTGCGTTCCAGTTTTATGTAGCGGAATACGGTTGGTAAATGAGGCATCAAGAGCACAAATTCCTTTAAAAAGTATAAAAGTTGCAAGAGTGGATTGTGGCTTACTTTTGGGCTAAGTACCACTGGACAAAGGTTGAAATCCGCTTTTTTGTTTTGACAATACAAGGTGACCTGCGCACCATTATCCCGTAAGCCCTTAATTTTAGAAGTAAAAAAGGTTTCGGAATAACTGGGTGTATTGGAGAGAATAATTGCAATTTGCATTACACATTTCTTTACTTTCGGTTCAAAATCTCTTAAAATTAAAATTCATATTTAAAAAAACTTATTTCTCTGGCATAAATTTTTGAAATCCATTCAACCTCTTTACTTTTTAGAATATCCTTATAATTTCTTTTGTCTTTACGAAGATTGCCTTTTGCCTTTTTATCCGGCAAACTTAATTTTCCGTTTAAATTAAACCTATTGTTTAAATCTAAAATTGCCTGGTCAAGCTCTTCATATTTATATATCTTGTCAACAATTGGGATTGAATTATTGGTATATAATTCAAACCCCTTGACTTTTCCTGCATCACCACATTCTATAAAACTCAATATGGATTCATATTTATCAGGACCTCCGTTGTGGAAATACCAAGAGATAACTTTATCAAAAGGATTTCTTTCAAAACAAAATTTATAATAAGTATTCCAAATTTCTGGAGAAACATTCCTTTTAACATTGTTTGCAGAAATATGATTATAAAATTTCATTTTTTGTTTTCTAAATAAAATTATCTTAATCAATTCCCTTAGGGTATATTTTTTTTTCAAAACCATATAGTTTTGTGGACCACGATACCCAAGACTTTTTCTGTATTTTTCATCTTGAAGAGCAATAGGAGTAATGATATCTTCTTCTCCACAGATACTGGATAATGCAATTTCGAAACTTGTTCCCGCTGTTTTTTCGGTTTTTATAAAAATGAATTTATGTTTATGTGATATTATCATTTTTTGCTACTATCGTTAAGGATTTTTATTAAGTTTCATTATGTCGTTAGATTTTTATCTTCTGAACTTCATCGCTTAAAAATATTATAACTTAAGTTATTAATTTCTTGGCTTCTATTTTCTTGGCTTCTAAGTATGGTATATATTATTATATTCAAAATACCTTTCTATTTATTATTAAAAAGGTTCTTGATGCTGAATGATTTGAGAAAGGGCGAGACAAATATACTCTTCAATATTTTGAAAGAATTAGTGATTGATAAAGCTTTGCATAATTATCCACTTCCTGTTGCAAGGTATGATTTTCAGCTATATTTTGAATTCCTATTTTATTCAATTTATTTTTATCCAATTCTGGTATCTTATAAATATCCATAATCTTTTGAATCAGTTCATCGGGATGTTTTAAATCGAAAATATTCTCCGCATTCAACAAATATCTTGCTCCACCGCCAGAGTCTGAACTCAAAACGGGTACACCACAAGCCATGGCCTCCAAAATAGAAACAGGCAAACCTTCTTGGATTGAAGAGAGAATAAATAAATCTAAACCCCTTAAAACGTTTGGGATATTTTTGTTTTCAATAAAGCCTTGAAAATGCACGCGATTTTCCAACCCATTATTTTTTATATAATTGTTAAGCACTTGTATGTATTTTTCATCTTCGTTACCATACAGGTGTAATATTATATTTTCAGGAAGTTTTTTAAGGGTTTTAACAATCGCCATTTGATTTTTATTGGCATTAATATTCCCAATGCACCCAATATTAAAGTTTTGGTGAGGCAATTTTCCCATAGGCTTAAAAAACTCTATATCAACACCATGAGGAATAAAAGAAATTTTATTTCGAAAGACCAAGGAATTGAAAAAGCGGTTTTTCATCTCTGGATTGTCATAGGCAATATGATTTGACAACAAGCTTTTCAATTGCCAACGTTTAGACCACGAATTGTTTTTCTTGGTATATAAATATTTTACAGCCGAAACCCTACACGACAATGCTTCTAAGTAATTGGACTTATAATCCCAAGAATGTAAAATGTCTATTTTATGATCTTTTAAAAGACTTCTAAAACTTAAAATACTCTGGATTTTGTTAGAAGTCCATTTGAATTCAAGGCATCTATTTTTTGAAATATCAGCTGGTATAGCTTCAGGAAATTTCTCTACGCAGATATAGGGGTCGAAAGCTGTTTTATCGATATGTCTAAATAATGAAAGTAAGACGTATTGACTACCCGCAGTTTTAAAATTGGGAATTGTATATAAAATTTTTATGCGCTTATCCATTGCTACGGGTTCTGTACCACACTGCTAAGGTAAGCAACATACTTAAAGGATGCGAATAAGTTACAGCATCCCCTGTTTTAAAATTATTGTAAAAGCGTGCAAGCAAGGGTTTGGAAATAAACGGATGTAGGTTTTCTGAAAAAAGCCATTGCTGTAGCTTTTCATCGTTTTCCATTCCTAAAAACTGAAGTTCCCAATTGCGTTGTATATAAGGTTTCCCCATTTTAAGCTTCAACTCCCTTTTTAATTTATTGCTTATGCGATACGGTAAGTTGTTAGGAGATACATTCTTTTCAAATGTAAATAGATTGTAGGGCCTATGATCCTGCCAAGTTATTTTAGCCAAAGCAGGATTTTGCTGTTTTATATAGGCTATTTGAAGTTTGCGGTCAGCCAAATATTCCTCTGGGACGGTACAGATAAATTCACACATCCTATCGTCATAATAAGGCAAGCTTACAGGGTGCGCGGCCTCAAAAACTGAAAGGTTTACGGAGGTCCAACGCGGTGCCCAATACAAACTTTTAAAGGCACGCAATTTAGCACTTGGGTTTTCTATGTCAATGCTATTAAGCAAGGTTCCAATCCTTTCTCGCAAATACCCTTCAAAATCACCCTCCAGCTCCCATTCTTGCCAAAGCGCTATGGCGAGTTCCATTCCGCCTTTTTTGACAATTTTCTTAATACTAATTTCTAACAAATCTTCTTCCTTTGCTCCTTCTGGCGCCCCCCGATCAAAAAGCACATCGCCCCAGTGGCCTAATGAAAAGACACCCTCCATATTTTTTAATTCTTCAATAATAGCCATTTGGCGAGGATGCGTAAAATCGGAATAACAATGGTTTATGGAAGCCAATTCTTCCAGTTTTGGCCAAAGATATCCTGATTCAATAGTAAACTCCTCAAAATCAAATGCACATACTTTTGCAATTTGCTTCCCAATCCGACTTTCCGAAAAACCACCTTTAAACGAATAACTATAGGATGTTACGGACTTTTTAAGTTTTGCCAGGGCAACAGCTTGTGTACGACTGTCCAATCCTCCCGACAGCGGGAGAATTACTTTTAAATCTTTAAGTTGCTCCGAAATAATTTGCTCAAACAAGGTGGTAAATTCCTCCAATGCCGTTTCAAAACTAATATCCCTCGGACTGTAATGCCATTGGAACCAGGGTTTGCTTTCAACTAAAAACCCATTATCATCCAGGGTATTTAACGAAGCTGGGGGAAGTACTTTTTGGTCTTTCCAATAGGTATCCGCATCCAAAAAGAAACCTGTAGCGGTGAAGATGCAGATGGCTTTTTTGTTCAATTCGTGGAGGGTGTTGACCTTAACAAATCGCTGATGGATCGGGATTATTTGGGTTTTTATTGTGGGCATTTGTGTTTTTGTGTGATTCGTAAAAGTAATTAAATATTACATCCCTCCCAACCTCTACTTCGACTACGCTCAGCACAGGCTCTTCAAAGGGAGGAGTTAGATTTGTAACTAAAATTAAAATTGGGAGTTCAATCAAAAGATTTCCATTTTAATGGCTCGTATATTATAATAACCACAAATCCTATATAAAAAAGAAAATTTGCCCCCTCCCTTTGAAGGGAGGGCTTGGGGAGGGATGTTTTTAAGCTTGTTTCAATTCAACCACTTCATAATACAACCCTTCCATCCCCCGGACCATCTGTTTTTCATTATGCTGCTTTTCCACTTTTCTTCGAGCCTCGATCCTAACTTTTTCAATCTTATCTATAGGTAACCCAAGAAAATGAATAATTGCCACTGTCAATGCCTCTGGATCTCTAATAGGCACTATCCAACCATTAATCCCCTCCTCAATCAATTCCGGCACCCCACCACAATCAGTACTAATTACAGGTAAACCAATAGCCATAGCCTCTACCACCACGTTCGGAATACCCTCTTCCAAACTAGGCATCAATAGCAAAGAGGCTTCGCGCATCAACTTGAAAACCTCCTCTTGTGGCTTTCGTTTCTCCAAAACCACATAATCCTGCAACCCAAGATCATCAACTAAAAACTGTAACTCCTCATCTCCTGACCCTCCTATGATGGTATAACTGAAGGCAATATTTCTTTCTTTCATCAATTTACAGCAATGCAATGCATAGTCATACCCCTTAATCCAGTGTGCCCTACCAATAGATACTATTTTCAAAGGTTTTGAAAGTGAATATTCTTCAAAAAAGGGCATTTGTTCTAAGGGCAGCCCAGTATAGATTACCTTATCAACCTTTTCCGATGATGCCCAAATTTTATCGCCATTGGCTGAAATAGCTTTGGAAACCGAATGAAATCCCGCCATTTTCGGATACCATTCTTGCAGATATTTAAAGTTGTTTTCATCAACAAATGGTCGAACATTGCTATGGAAGCCCCTTTGACTTAATATAACCGGAATTTCCTGTTTTAAAAGCACTTCTTCAAACCATGGGATTACAGAGGGCCATTGTAGATGTATTATAACTGGCGAAATGATTTTAAGAGCCAAGTCCAAGTTTTGCTGTTGCAATACTTGGCGTTTCCCTTGTATTAATTTTCTAAGAGTAGGGAACATTAAATTGAATTTCTTCGACTGTAAAAGTTTGCCCAAGGTAGTAACTATAAACTTCAGCTTGCTTTGGTTGCTTCCCAGTGAAACATAACTTACTCCACTTAAGGGTTGCATTAACTTCTCATTAAACCCCAGAATATAAACTTGATGATTTAATGCCAAGCCTTTTACCAAACGGTTAATAAAGGGCGTGGTTTTAAAGCTGCCGTCGAAGATGATTATTTTTAAAGGTTTCAAACTATCGATTTTTTGATACTCTTTTATACCCTAATTTCTTTTTGATATACAATATCAAATTTGTCGGACTCCATCTATAGGGAATTATCCCTATTTTAGGAATATACAACCTTTTATATTCTACGCTGTTTATTTTTGCAGCAAATTTATCCATAGATTCAAAATCCAAAAAATGTGGGGTAATAATTCCATTTTTATAACCTAACCGCTCGTGTATAATCTTTACTTTTTGATCAAGGATAATCATACTTGAAAATCCGTGTTCATTATAACAATTGGGCAAAATTGAAAATCGTATGGATTCAAAATTCATTAATACCGCCTCACGTAGTCCAGGCATATCATTACCCATTTTTTTTTCTACACAGAATTGTAACCAATCTGCTAAAACTTTTTGCATCGCTAAACTCCTTCTGTACACAATAACTCCGCTATTAAATTCTGGGAAAATTTTTTTATAACTCAAGCCTTCTAAATTAGTAGTATGCAGTTTTTGCTCTAAAGTAGTCGCAAAATCAACTAAATCCAAAACTTCAAATAGCTCAGAGATAGTGTCTGTAATAAAAGTATCTGAATCCAAAAAAATCGTTTGGTCAAAAGGGGTATTTTGCATTCCCATAACCTTGGAGAGGTAAGTATAATTGATAAGCTCTTCAATTTCAATAACCACATCAAATGCACGCTTCACTTCTTCTGTATTCAGTTCTGGACTGCATATTAAGCATACTGGCTCAACATTCATCCTCTTTAAAGATTTCATCGAAATTAATGCCTCATCAACAAATTTTTGGCGATTGGCTATATATAAAAAACCTTTAGTCATTTCATTGATTTATAAAACTTATCCAATTGCAAAGCTACTATTTCCCATGCCAAAAGCTCGGCCTTTTTTCTGGAGGCTTCTCCCGCTTCATTTAATCTTTTTTGACTTTTTAATAATGAAATTATTTCTACTGAAAAATTACTTTCATTTTTAATTAAAACACTACCGGTGCTGCTTAAGTATGAAAAATTTCCCCCAACATCACTAGTTATAATAGGCAGGCCACAGGCAATTGCTTCCAAAAGGGAGTTACATGCCGTGCTATCCAGCATGGGCAAAAATAAAAGGGAAGCTTCTTGATAAAGTGTCCGTAGCTCTTCGTCATTTACGTCTGATAAAATATCGATATAACTATGTGGCTCAATCTTGCTATTATATGCTGGATGAATAACCACATTAATTCTCAAATTGACTATTCTTGCAGCAAGTTTTGGTACAGTTCTATTAAACGTATCAAAATCCCGAAGATGCTGGCCCACAAACAACAAGGTATTTTTCTTTTTTATTGATGGTTTTGGCACAAAAAATTTCGTATCCACACCATGGGGAATATAGGTAACGTTCTCCAATTGCAACCAATCCTTTAAAAAATCCACCTGATTGGCGCCCACAGCAATTACCCCATCCAACTTCTGCAAGGCTGCCGTATTGGTAATAGTCTCTTTTAAAATTTCGGGGGGCTTATGAAAGGTTGCACAAAATTTGGTATTGGGAAAACTGCGCTTGAAAAACCCTAAATGTCGTATGTCGCGTTCCCCATTTAAAAAGTGGACGACATTTTTTTGTCCCCTTCTTTTTTTAAGCAATTGATAGAGTTCAATCGCTTTTAATACACTCCCAACATTGTAATTCCCCATAACTTGGGAGTGAAAAGTCGCTAAAATTTTAGCAAGACGAAACGGAAACTTGGTCCTCCCATAAACCACTTTGGCATCCAGATAATCCAGCAACCTACCATAGCCAGAATTACTGGCATGGTGTGGAGAGCGATGGTGGATTAGGAATACATTCACAACTACACAAGCGGTTTGTTTAACATAAGCTCCAAGATACGTCTTGTATTTTGAACAGGGTGTATATGTGTTTCAAAATAGGCTCGAGCGTTCTTTGAAAGATGGGTAGCAAGGCCTTCATCTTCTAAAACCAGTTTTATTTTTTCAATTAGTTCCGCATCGTTTGTAAAATACAAGAGCTCTTTTCCCTCCTCAAGCGGCATTGGTAGCTCTGCGGTAAGTGGTTCGGCAATGATTACCTTCCCTTGTGAAAGGTATTCCGCCATCTTCCAAGCGGGTGAATTTGCCAAACCCCGTGTATAAATAACTATTTTCGCCTTCTTCATGGCATCTAAATATGCCTCGGGAGCAATAGGTACATTGGTTAAGGCATCCCCGTATTTTTCAGTAGCGCCTTTTGAGGGCACAAAACCACCCATAAATCTATCGGGGAAATGTTTTCGCAACAGTTTTATAAGATGGTAACGCTGTTGATGGATTTCTTTTACATCCACGTCATTTTCGTGAAGAAAACAGCGGGTTTGGAATAGAATGCTATTTTTTGTAGCTACTTCATAATTTTCAAAACGGGTAATACTTCGAGAAGTATTTATAAATTTCCAATGCTTTTTTTGGGCATTATAGGCTTTAAAAAGACGTTTAAAAAGGTATCGATCCTTTTTTAGATTAAGCTTTAGATTAGCCAAAAAGAACCCTAAAAAAAACTTAAAACCATCGTGTTTATAGTCAGAATGGTTACCGAAGGTGACGCCCAATTTATGGATTTTGGCCTTTGAATATGCTTGTATTGGGCTCACATAGCTACTTTGAAAATTTCGCTTGAAATAAAAGTCACAAATATTCAAAGCAGCTTCTGAAAAATGCTCCGCAAAATCATATAGATCGGTTGCAAAACGTATTTCTTTATTTGTTGATTCGTCAACCAAAGTATAAAAAGAAGCTTTGGGGAAAGGTCGCTTGGTTTTTGACACATCTCCGTGTGCCCCTACGGTCAAGGTTCCTATATTTTTCTTTAGATAGAGTTGCACCTCAACCCGTATTATCCCCATTTGTTCAAGTTCAAAAAGCCCTGTTTGGATATAAGAGGAATGGTTAAGTTCCTGTGGGGTGTGGATGATGACAGTAAAATTGGGCTCCATCCTACAAATTAACGAAAAACTTGTTTTATGGAAGCTTTTAAAGCCTCTTCTGTTTGGGAAAGGCTCCATTTATTTTCTGCTATTAACCTTGCATTTTCTTGCAAACGGTCTTGCATATCTGGGGACTGTAAGTATTTTAAAATACGTTCTGAAAAGGTTTCCTTAGTAGCTAATATACCATTAAGTTCATTCTCAATTAGCTCATCGGGACCGCCAGAACCTTTTAAAGCAGCTACCGGAGTACTGCAGGACATTGCTTCCACTATCACCATTCCAAAAGATTCGTGGGCACTGGGCAGTAATAATAGCGTAGCTTTTTGATAAAACGGCACCAATTGTTTTTGCTCAATACTACCCACAAAATTAATCTGCTCCGTTACATTCAATTGCTTTGCTCGGTCTTTTAGTTCAGAAAAATAGGTTTCGTCACTTACTGGCCCCACTATAGTCAACCTAACACCTTTCTTTTGATTATTCTTTAGATAAACAAGTGTTTCAATACACAGTTCGATTTGTTTCAATCGCGAAATTCGCCCAACAAAAAGCAAATCAATACGTTCTGTTTCCTTCTTTTTAGGAGTAAACAACGAAGTGTCTATGCCCAATGGCATTACCATAATATTAAGATTTCTAAAGGACTCCTTTTGGAGCAATTGTCTTTTTTGGATTTCCGTATGTACAATAATATGATGAGCGTTTTGATAATACGCTAAAGTTTGAGAATTTTCGGATATATGAATGCCTCCAATAATTGTTATATAAGGCTTACCCTGTTTAACCAACATTTTTGATAGTTTAAAACAATACGGACTGCCGTGACCGGACATATTGATAATTGTAACATCTGGTGCATTAAAAAAAGAGTGCCAATAATGAAAAAGCGAATGTTGCTTACGCCAACCATGACGCTTTTTAATAAGAGGTTTGGTAATGGGCCAAAATATTTTTTTTATACTATTTAGTTTTTTTGTGAATGGAAATAAATTACCTGTAAAGTAAGCTATTGAAACCTCATAACCTTCCTCCTGTAACTTGCGCAATGCATTTTCATGGGGTTTGCTGTGCGAAAAATAAAGATTTTTTTCACATAGACCAATGGCTTTGGCGGAGAAGGGATGTAAAAGGACTATGGTTTTCAAACTAAATAAGCCTTATGGAATTAATAATTTTTTCCTTTTTAAATTTATCAATATTTTTAATAATCTTTATTCTAAAACTTGAAGGTGCTTTTAAAATAGCCGTTTCACTATAGTTCTGAAGAATAGAATTTTTAAGAATATATTCTTCATAAATTTTAATGTCATTCTTATTATTTTCTTCAGCCTTTAATTTTTGTGCATTTGATAAATTTGAGTATTTAAAATAGTTCTCATTATTTTTTCTTTGATTCTTATGTTGAACTTTTCCAATTAATTTTTTATCCAAAACATCTTGAAGGTAATTTAAAGATTTATTGTATTCATCAGTATTACCAATAAAATCAAAATTATCAAGAAACTCTTTTGCGAGAATATATTCGTTTACACCAGCAATCTTTTTTACCATGAAATCGTTATAAAAGTCATTATTTATAAACTCATCAATAGAATTAACCCATCCTGTATCTTTTAGATGATTGTATTGAGAGATATAACGTTCCAATGGGCTTCTCAAAAAAATAATCCTTTTAGATTTAGGTAGAAAATCTAGGTATGGCCTTATACTATGGCCGCCAATACCCGAAGGACAATAGCGAAGTAATTTTTTATATTGTATTGCTGTTAAGTCATTTCTTTTTTCATTCCCCCCATACTTATTTTTTGTGATATGTAGATAGCGTGGGTAAGTTAAGGACAGAATCTCGTTAAAAGAGGTCCCTGCACATTTTTCTATGTGGGTAAATAAAAACATTTATAGGTCTTTTATTTTTTGTTTAATTCTTTTCCAAAAACTTTTTATTTTTTTTTTCTTAATGCGTCTATATTCTCTTACATTATAACCATCAAACAAATTCCTAAATTCATTTAAGGTCTTCGTAAAGTCTGAATGTTTTTTATAATGCATCCCAGTATAGCTAATATAAAACTGCTGTGGCTGATCTTGATATTTTATTTCACTACATTTCATCCTCCGCTTCCAATTGATAAAATGTAAGTACATAACCTCATTGATTGGCTTCCCGTTTTTGAGCTCCAGCATTTTTCCATCCTTCCAAAGCCATTTATCCAAATAATATTCTTGATGTGCTTTCCCATTATCATTATTCATCAAATAATCTTCCCACCAAATTCTATATTTAAGGCGCATTTCGTCATTATTTAACAACACCGTAAATGCTTCTTCATCCATCCGCATCAACTTATCAATAGATAACATTTCTTTATATGCTGGTATTGATAAGTATAGTGAATTTATAGCTGCATTATTTCTCAAAATCGTAAAATGTCCCGCAATGGCTTCCTTTCTGCTTGAAAAAATATCATAGTTGGATAAGATGGTTTCAGTAACATACCTCCGTATATTTCCCCAAATGATGTCCACATCGCAAAATCCCCAAAAATCATAACCTGAAATATATTCCTGGAATAGTTCACCATAAGCAGGCCTTAAGTCACATAATTTACGGGGAGATAAAGGAACATCCATGCCTAGAACATTATTTATTTTGGTCTTTAGTGATTCCAAAGATGTTGTGACAAAACGAACGTTCTGAGGGAACTCATTTGGTATTTCACAATCAGTAATAAACAACCAATTGATGGAAGGGTTTTGTGCAATGGAAACTAAATGCGCGTCGAACCAAAGCGGCCATTTTCCTAGATATGGTATAATGAGAATAACGGACTTCATCGTTTAAAATTCATAATTGAATAGTTGTATATCCTTTTTATATATCTCATTCACTATTGCTTTTGTTTCTTCGTCATAATAATCCCTATAATCTTTCTGTCTGTTGGAAGTATTCGTTCTTTTGAGGGTTCTTTTTATATTCAATTTATCAGTAATGGTTTTAAAATCTTCATCTATATTTTCAAACCTACCGATAAAATCTACAGCAATAGCTCCCTTTTCATCTTCCAAAAAAACATGCTGATGTTGAAAATGAAGGGAGTTATTTATATTTAACTCTGTAAGCCAGTACTTTACAAAGTCCTTAAAATCGTTGTATTCCGCCAAGTGTGCCTCGGCCCAAACCTTATCTTTTTCTGTTAGTCCTCCATTTTTCAAAAAAAAGAAGGTAGAAACTAAACGATCCCAAGGGTTACGTACAAAAGTAAATTTATAATATCTTTTGAAGGTATTGGGTGAAAAAATTTTTTTATATCCCTGTATTTTCCGATGGCTTCCTCCCGTGTTGCCAAAAAGGGTATAACAAACCGAAAGTCCTGCGTTCTTAGGAATATGTACAAAAATGCACTTATAATAATCCAAAGCAGCTATTGAAGATTCAAAAATAGGATTTTCAATCTGGGAAGGGTCATAAGTCTTAGCGCTTCTTTTCCGTCGTTGGTAATCCCTCAAAATTATCTCAATTTTACTGGGTAAAAGGTTTAAAACAGCTTGAAAAATTCTCATTTATATTTAATTTCTTTTTTTAGGTTTAATTTGATCGAAACCCTTTCCTGTTATAAAATTATAGCATATATATATCATAAACACTGCTGCTGTTTTATGATGCATTTTTTGAAAGAAATTGAAATGTTTTAAAATCATTTTTAAGTCCCTGCGTTTTGCCAAATTCCTATAAATTTTACGACCCTGGTACTTTGCCCTCTCCAATATTAAAGAATTAGATGCATGTGCCACTTGCAACTTTTTTGAAAGGTATATCAATGATTCTGACTGTTTAGAAGATATTGAAATAGAATCTGGCGAGATGCGATAACAACTTAGCGCAACATCCAAAAAGCAATAGGTAAGCTTTTGTTGAAAAATTCTGCCAAAAAATTCAAACTCCTCGCCTTTCCATAAATTCTCATCAAATCTATCACTCTTTATTATAGTTCTTTTAACCATAACATCATTGGTGATGACAGGTCTTTTCCCCAAGATGAAATCAATATAAAAATCTTCAGATGTAAAACACTCTGCCTGTATGTTCTGCGCTAGTTGAAAATCATCACTTTCCGAATGCTTATCCACTATAACATCTGCTCTGTTTTTCATCGCAAACTCTAATTTCACATTAAGTTTTTTGGGGTGCATCAAATCGTCACTGTCAAACCATTGTATAAATTCTCCGTTGCTCTTTTCATACCCAAAATTTCTACAAGCACTAGGCCCTTTCTTTACTATTATTGGTCTTTTATATAAATGAAACCTACTATCTTTTTCTAAAAAATGTTGAACTATTTCTTCAGTATTGTCTGTACTGCCATCATCCACTACTATACATTCCCAATTTTCATAAGTCTGCGCTATTATAGATTTTAATGTGTTTTCGATAATTTGTGCACGATTATATGTTGGAATAATAACAGATATGAGCGGGTTTTCATTCATACTATAACTGTTTGCCAAAAGCTTCTTTCTTTTCTATGTTCCGAATAATATTTTTTCTAAATGCGTAGCCTTTATTAAAATGTTTATTAAAAAATAGCATCAAGATAAAATTGACGCCTTCCCAAAAACCAAACTCCCTAAAAACAGTTTTGATTAAAGCGTTTTGATATGGAAATGCAATTTTCCTATTCTTATATATCATGTCTACACAACGAAATAATAGTCCTTTCCTAATCTGTAAAGGGGCATCATGCTCAATGTCTTTATAAGTGATCCAGCAGGAAGTATAAGCACTTATCATTTTTTTAGTTCTAGATTCCAATCCAGTCCTGATTGACGCTTCATGTTTCCTTCTAAGTGTAAGATATTTTTCTATAAAGCATGCGTTTACAGATTTTAAAACCAATTTAGAGAAGTAATTGAATTCTTGTCCAGAACGAAGTGATTCATTAAAGCTAATTGATTTTGCAAGTTTAGCTTTTATACAAGTATCATAAGTAAGCCAATTAATTTCTTGAAGTATAAACCGTTCTGCTGAAAGTTTCTCCTTGATACCTTTATACCTTCCCTCAATCCATGGGTCCAGTGAATCAAAAAATTTGGTCTTAGCAATAACATAATCACATTGGGTTTTAAAAAGAGCATCTATCTTTACTTGAAGATGATCCTTGGTCATAAGGTCATCACTGTCAAAAAAAATAATATAATCGCCGGCTGCTTTCTTTAACCCATAGTTACGGGCACCATTGCCTCCAGGCAAATGATCTTCTGGTCTATTATAAAATTTAATCCGAGCATCCCTTAAAATAAATCCCCCTACCACAGTTACTGTAGTATCAGTTGATCCATCATCCACCACAATACACTCCCAGTTTTGATAGGTCTGCGTCAAAACAGAATCCAACGTCTCCCCAATTAAATGAGCACGGTTAAAAGTTGGGATGATAATAGAAACTAATGGGGTATTGGTAGGCACGGGACTGTTTGTTTGGTTTCAAAAATAAGGAAAAAGGACGGAGTAAATTCCAAATTTCAAATACCAAATTCCAAAAAGAATCCAAATATTAAAATGGCAAGTTCCAAAAAGATGCTGTATAAGTTGATGAGCTAAGGAGTTGAGGCAAGGAAAACCAACAACCGACAACCAACAACCGACAACCAACAACCGAAAACCGACAACCGATAACAGAGAACCGACATCAAATCATAACCCGGTCTCGATACAAATTTGAAATCGCTATCGCTCTTTCAAATTCACTCGACCTGACAGCCGACAACTCAACACTGGCTACGGCAGCACTTTTGCTCCAGAAAAGACCCTCCCCAAAAAAAGCACTATAGGTATTCTCGAACCAATCTGCAACCAAACTGGGAGCAAACCCTTGTAAATATGCTCATTTGTTGCAGGAGATTACAATTGTACGCCTTTTGGTTGTTAAACATTGTTTTTCGTGGAAGTTGGTTGCAACTTCTTGGCATTACAAAAAGAGGCTTATACATTTGAGTAGTTAAAGGAGTATTAATTTTTTAAAACCATTGTATTATGGGAACATTTAAAAAGGGAATCCTAGGCGGATTCCGCGGAAAAGTGGGCAGCGTTGTAGGTGCCCGTTGGCGCGGTAAGTACGTGATGCGTAGCTTGCCCGAAACTGAAGATCGCCCTCCAACGGAGGGGCAAAAAAAGGTACGGGAAAGGTTTAGCCTGGTAGCCCGTTTTTTAAACCCGATGAAACCCATTGTAGGTAAGTATTTCGGGCAGAAGCAAGGCGACAAATCGCCATTTAACTTGGCCACTTCCTATCACATTCGGGAGGCGGTACTGGAAGTAGGCGATGATTTCACTATGGATTATCCCAAAGTGCTTATTAGTAAGGGAGATTTAAGTGGACTTCAGTCGCCAACGTTAACAGCTACAGTTGCGAATGTGCTGCAGTTGGAATACACAGACAATACTGGTCAGGGCTTTGCAAAAGCAGAAGACCCATTGTTGGTGGTGCTCTATGTGGCAAGTCTGAGCGAGTATCAATTGTTTACCCCAGCTGGAACGCGGGAGGAAACATCCGTAAACTTGCCTTTGCCGCCCTATTGGTCTGGCATGGAAATCAATGCTTGGGCCACCTTTGTGGATATAGAAGGCAAACGTGCAGCCACCAGTACCTATCTGGGAGCAGTAACGGCAGTGTAAACAGCTTATGTTATCACGACAAAAAGACCCGCAGTTTTTTGTTGTGGGTCTTTCGCTTTATAAGTATTTGCAGCGGCAATGCTCGTTTAAAAAACCAGCTTTGGCAAGCAATATTTTGCAAATTACCAGTTTTAAATAATACACGTTGCGGCTCAATTTAACACAAGGCAGGATTCCCTTTTGCCGCCAACGGTATAAGGTTACACGATTCACACCTAAGATGCGCATCAAGTCAGCTTCCGTTAGCAGTTCTTTCTCGCCTTCCAGTAATTTTAAATAAGGTGCTGGACGTTCATTAAATACATTTGGCATTCGCTTGTTGTTATAGCCAACTTCCTTCTTGGCCTTAACTTTTGTGGTTAACGCTTTCATATTACCTGATTTTTGAAGGGGGAGATAATAAATGTAAGAAACATCTTAAAAACAAACAATTTATTTTATAAAAATGTTACGGGGTTCTATTTTAAAACTATTAATATTTGTAATAAAACAAGTCGATCTTCAATTATCACTACTGAATGAGGTTTAGGTAATTAGCTGTTTTTTTTTGGTTCAGTTCCCTGCTTTTTTGAATTTCAGGCATTAATTTAGTAAGTAGTTTTACTTCTTTATTTAAAAGGGTAGCTTGTGAAAATTTCATTTTTAAGGAGGCTTTCAATTTATTCTTTTTTCTTTTCTTGATTAGATTTTTAAGTTCCTCTATATTTTCAATATTTATGTTACCGTATTTCATTTTAAGCGATCGTTCCATTCTCTCAAAATATTCCCGTGAGCCTCTTTCAATGTGTGTTAAAACCCTATCTTCTCGGTCATGTTGTAAAAATGTAGTGGGGACAATCCCTATTTTAAACCCATGATACTTGGCGCGCTGACAGTAATTATCATCTTCCCCATAATGAAAGAAAATAGGGTCAAAGCCGCCCACTGTTTCAAGTATATCTTTAGACAACAACCAACCAGCAGCATTAACGAAAGGTATTTCGTAGGTTTCTTGAAGCGGTTTGTTTAAGACAAAGTCAGAGTAAAAATCGGGATTATTTTTATACGCTACATAATTAGAAAAGTTTACATCTAGTCTATTTCCTTCTCCATTCAAATGGATAGGGCTTAGAATTCCATAGTCCGGATTTTTCTTTTGAACGCTAACAAGCTTATCTAAACAAGCTGCCTGTAGATAAGCATCCTGATTTAGCAAAAAAACATAGTCCACTCCTTTTTCTAGTGCATACTTTATCGCCAAATTGTTGGCTTGCCCAAAACCAAGGTTTTCTTTTTGGGGCATTAATCGCACCTCAGGAAAGTTTTCCTTTATATAAGCTACCGTTCCATCTGTAGAGTTGTTGTCAACAATTATAATTTGATACTCTTTGCAACTATCCAGACATTTTTCAATCCAGGACATAGCGTTATAGGTGACAATGATTATAAATATTGTTTTTTCTGATCCCATTACCCTAATTTTTTAATTTAATTTATCTCATACTTTCATTGAAAGGATTTACAATACCTGATACAAGGGAACAATATCATTATCAACACATATAAAACTAAGTTTATATATTAGTGACTAAAAACACGTCCATTTTTAAATCGATTTTGAGATACAATAATACTAAAGTCTTTTGTTTTCAATATTGTATTTGCTTTTTTCACAAAAAGCAAAGGTTTTTGCCCATAAAAGGACGCCCACATTGAAAATGTACTGGGGGGGCCAATTATATAGTCACATTCACTTAAACCATATAAATCTTCAATAAGATTTGTGTCATAAATTTGAAAAACAGAGAAATCTTTATAAATCTCCAAGTTTATCTTTTCATCAGAGCATAATAGAAAAGTTATTTTTTTAGTATTACCAAATTCATTTTTGAGTTGGGATAAAAAATTGATAATGGTTGAATCAGAATAAAAATAGATACCATTCCTAAATTCCTTATAATCGCCTCTTCTAATATGAACTCCAATAATTAAATCAAAAGATTTTCTTTTACTTCCAAAAATTTCATCCACCTTCTTAGTGTAAATACTTTTAGGACGAAAGATTTTTTGGATTTCTGCTATTTTTAATGGACTATCAGGTTTTTTATGTTTCCATCCATTAATAAAAACAAGTCTATTCTTTAATTTTATTTTCGTTACACAAATTTCGGTTTTACAAATAATTCCTGTATGGAATAAAACTCGATTTGGTATTCTATTTAGAATCCCAATTATGAATTTGTAAAGCATTGATATTTTCTTATTTTCAATAAACCTTATATTATCGAATACTTTCAAATCATCAAAATATTTATAGTAATCATAAAAGTGCATAATTACTAACTTATTTTTACTCTCAAATGCTTCGCTTATAAAGGGCGTAAAAGCCCATAATCTATTGCATAATTGTCCATATTTGTCTTTTAATATTAGCATTTTTTATCTTGATGTTTTATTTCAGCAAACATTTAAATAATTATTGTTTTTAATATTAAACTATATCAAAATTTAATATAGCTTCATAAAACAATTTTTTAAACCATTGTGGGTTTAGGTTAAATGCTTTTTTATAGATTCTTATGATTATATAGATACTATTTGCGGACTATATTAATTGCACGTTTGAGTTGGCGTTTTACCTTAGCCTTTGTTGAGAATTTCAAAACTAACTTTTTTTTATAACTTGGATGTAAGAGTGGCAAGAACTTTTTGTAGAGAATTTTCTTATAAATTTCGTAATCTGCAATGGGTTTGTTACGGTTTACGTTGGTTGCTTGATCCTTATGAATCCGAAATTTTACTAGGGGCTTATTGATTATGGCAATGGGATGTGTTTTCAGGATGCGATAGTAAAATACATAATCCAATATCTGCTTTAGATTTTCGTCAAAACCACCCACTTTTTGAAGAATATCCTTTTTAAATAGCACTGTGGGTGGCTCTCCTATTTTGTTCATTGGCGAATCCATAAAATCTTTCCTGGAAAATAAGGTTTTATCAATAAACGTAATACTCTCATCTTTCTCAAATTGCACTTGCAGGTTTTTGAATTTATTTATCCAATCTTTTATCTCCTCTGTGATTTCCCCTTCCATTATAAAATCCCGTTTACACCCCACAAGCCCTAAATGTGGATGCTGGCTATAAACTGAAACCATTTCGGCAACACAAGTGGGCATTAGTACATCGTCCTGAAAAAGAAATTTTATAAACTTCCCATTCGCATGTTTTATGGCATTGTTCCAATTGGCGCCAATTCCATTAGGTTTGTGAGAAACAATGGTAACAGGTAAGTTTACATCATTTTTAAATTTTTTTACAATCTGTAGGGTATTGTCTGTAGAAGCATCATCACTAATTATAACCTCAATATTGTTATAGGTCTGCTTTGTAACAGAGTTTAAAGCCTCTTGCAAAAAAGAAGCTCCATTATAGGTAGGAATACAAATAGAAACTAGTTTATTGTTTTTCTTTAAATTAATTTTTTTTGTGCGATTTTTATAATTGAAAATTTCCTTAATCAGTTTCTTGATAGTTTTCTTATTTAATTTATTATACCCTAAATACAAACATTTATAGGGACGAATCTTATTAAATATTACATCAAAATTTAGAGAACTAAATCCATCATCAGCATAGTTTGCAACTATATTGTCGATAAATTTTTTTTTGATTTTGGAGGAATAAAAACATCTAATATTATGGTCCCAATCGGCATGGGATTTGTATTTTAAATTGAATTTTCCAATTTTTTTAAAAATTGTTTTATTAAAAAATATGGCTTGGTGGCAAATATTCTTTGACGCCAATTTTGAACAATTAAACTCCCCGTCATAAATTCCATTAAATCGAGTTGAATATACGTTTCCATAAATTAAATCAACTTCTGCTAGCGCTATAACCGATGCAATTTTCTCCAAAGTAGTATTTTCATATAAGGTGTCATCACTTCCCAAAAAATACAACCAATCCCCTTTTGCCTTTTCAATACCTTTATTCATAGCATCATAAATTCCGAAATCCTTTTCGGAAAAAATAAATAATGATGCTATTTTGTCTCTATAATTTTCAGCTATTTTTAATGTATTGTCTGTAGACAAACCGTCCATAATCAAAACTTCAACATTTTTAAAAGTTTGATTGCAAATGCTGCCTAAAGCAAGGTCCAAAGTTTCTCCAGAATTAAATGTAGGTATGATTATAGATATAAGAGGGGATTGCGATTCCATTTTAAGAAGAAAATTTACTTTTATAAACCTCCGAAATTCCAGTTTTCAGTTCAATTTTATGTTCCCATCCCAAACTATGTATTAATGATACATCCAATAATTTCCGAGGAGTTCCGTCGGGCTTGTCCGTATTCCATATAATTTCACCAGAAAAACCCACAATTTCTTTAATCAACAATGCCAGTGCTTTTATTGAAATATCTTTTCCAGTACCAATATTCACAGAGACGTTTCCTTCATAGGTATTCATTAAATGCAAACAAGCCTTCGCCAAATCATCCACATGTAAAAATTCCCGCATAGGCGTACCCGACCCCCAAACTTCAACAGTATCATCATAATTTAGTTTTGCTTCATGAAATTTCCGTAAAAGCGCTGGCAAAACGTGGGAGTTTTTTAAGTCATACGTATCATTGGGACCATATAAATTGGTTGGCATCACTGAAATAAAATTGGAGCCGTATTGACGATTATAATTTTCACATAGCTTTACCCCTGCTATTTTGGCGATAGCATAAGGTTCATTGGTTTCTTCTAAGGTTCCAGTAAGTAAAGAAGTCTCTTTTATGGGCTGTGGCGCAAACTTGGGATAAATGCAGGAAGAAGCCAAAAACAAAAGTTTTTTAACACCCTGAACATAACTTTGATGAATCACATTGTTCTGTATCATCAAGTTATCATACAAAAACTCCCCCCTGTAGGTATTGTTTGCTTCTATGCCCCCCACTTTAGCTGCTGCGAGAAAAACGTATTCGGGTTTTTCATGCCTAAAAAAAGATGCCACTTCATCTTGCTGACGCAAATCTAACTCGCTAGAATTTTTTAAAATCAAATTGGCATAGCCCAGTTCTTGTAACTGTCTAACAATTGCCGACCCAACCATTCCCTTATGTCCAGCTATATATATTTTGGCGTTTTTATCCATTTTGTAAGTATCTAAACTATTCATGATAGTTTAAAGTATCATGCCCCGCATCGCGTAAATACTTTTCTTTTTTAAAAAGTTTTAAATCTGCCTCCATCATTTCAGCAACCAATTGTGGTAATGTATATTTTGGAGTCCAATTCAGCTTTTCTTTGCACTTGGTCGCATCACCTATCAACAAATCAACTTCAGTGGGGCGATGGTAATTTGGATCCACCTTAACTACTACCTTTCCTTTTGGCAGTTGATATTCTGGATTACTACAGGACACGACAGTTCCAATTTCATGCTCGTTTTCACCATTAAAATTTAAAGTGACCCCCACTTCGCCAAACGCCATTTGCACAAATTCGCGTACGGAAGTAGTTTTTCCTGTGGCAATTACATAGTCATCTGGTTTGTCCTGCTGGAGCATCAACCACATGGCTTCTACATAGTCCTTTGCATGCCCCCAATCTCTTCTGGCATTTAGATTCCCAAGGTATAACGTATCCTGCATGCCCATCACAATTTTTGCTGTGGCACGGGTAATTTTTCGGGTTACAAAAGTTTCGCCCCGCAAAGGTGATTCGTGGTTGAATAAAATACCGTTACAGGCAAATATATTATATGCTTCTCTGTAGTTTACCGTAATCCAATATCCATACAGTTTTGCAACTCCATACGGGCTTCGTGGATAAAAAGGGGTTTTCTCGGTTTGTGGCACTTGCTGTACAAGGCCGTAAAGCTCAGATGTTGAAGCTTGGTATATTTTCGTTTTTTCAGTTAATCCCAACAAACGCACCGCTTCCAATATTCGCAAGGTACCCAAACCATCTACATTTGCGGTGTATTCGGGCGTATCGAAACTAACCTTTACGTGCGACATTGCCCCGAGATTATAGATTTCATCAGGCTGAACTTCCTGTATAATACGGGTAAGATTCATGGCATCACTCAAATCGCCATAATGCAGTTTGAAGCGGATGTTCTTTTCGTGGGGATCTTGGTATAAATGGTCTATTCTAGTGGTATTAAATGAGGAAGCCCGTCTTTTTATTCCGTGGACCTCATACCCTTTGGACAATAACAATTCAGCCAAATAAGCACCATCCTGACCTGTGATTCCTGTTATGAGTGCTTTTTTCATGAATTTGATTCTTTTTTTAAATATATTGATTTATTTAACAAACTATAAAAAATATGCTTTATAAAATATTTTAACTCTTTTTTTAATGCATAGTTTTTAGCCCGTTCGTTGCTAAAATGTGCAAATTGAGAAAAAGCTCGTGTTTTTTTTGGTTTTAAACCCTCCACTTTATAATGTCCATATTCCAATAAAAAATCTTCTCTTAGATAGTTTGCATAACCCCTTAAAAAGCCTACAAATTTAGTTGTCAATTCCTTTGTCTGCGACTCTACCTTTGAATGGGTATAACCAAGTTCCGAATTTTGATAAGGATCACCATACTTCCCTTTATACTTCACATTTTTGCTAGTATCTAAAACCGTTTCATCGTATGCTATTCCACACCAATTATAAAGTTTCTTAACCTCAACTGTCGTATCTGCAATTAAATCCTCATATCGCAAGCTATACACATTTGGGTTATTTTTATGTGTATCACTAAAGTTTTTTAGGCGTGGTGGAGCCAGCAGCAAATCGCGTTTGAAATGCGCTAATTTCTTAAAAGTCTTTATGTTCCAAGTTTTTATCATCGACTTTGCCACATCAATGGGGTTGCGCTTCAGGATGATTATTTTACTTTTAGGAAATAGGGCCACAAGTTCCTCTAAAATCTCCCAATACCTAGGGGTTTTATCTATCACAAACTCATAGCCATTAAACATTGGCTTATACAAATTCAGGATAAACTCCTTTTGCATCTTATGATAGTCAAGCATATCATATTTCTGAAGATAGTCATTAAAGGCATCGGCTGCCAATTTATTGTCGTAATCTGTCTTTGTTAGCTTGGGGTTTAATTGGTTTACAAAATTCAATAAAATCCATGGCTCACTGCAGGTATTGGTTTGTCTATTATTTGAAAGCAAATTCTGCAAATAGGTGGAACCGCTACGTGGCTGTGAAACTATGAATATGAGGTTTTCTTCTTTCATGAAATTTGAAGTTTCCTTTTTACTTTACTGCCAATTTTTTTAAAATAAAATAAAAAAATCCATTTTGAAGAAGCTATTTTAAGACGAAAGGGTAATTTCCGTTTAAAGATATCGTAATATAAAACTTTAATAAATGAATGAATTGTAATTGGAAGATTGTCCATAATAGGTTTATAAAATTCAAGTACTGTCTTGGCTGCTTCTTTATGATACTTGAAGCCATAAAACCTGTCTGCATAATCCCAAATTTGAATCCAGTTTTTAAAATGTTGTATTTTAAATTTTTTCCAACCCAATTTTTCTAATCCTGCTGTAGAAACGCCACTATCCGTTTGACGATACACAGCCATCTCTTCATCAATAAAGCCAAACCTCCCGTATTTACCAAGAACAAAGCTCAAGGGAACATCTCCAAATGCCACTTTGGGAAAATTGACTGTAATTTCAGAAGGTTCAAATATATTTCTAAACATCACGGTCCGTAACTTTATACGCATTTTGTTTTCAAAGATTGACTTTACATCTGTTTCAAACGGAAAATAACCGTGACCTTCCTTTGGGGCTTCTATTTCTTCAAAGGAATCCCCTTTTTTTTTCGCTACTTTTTGCCAATGATGGCAGGCCACTAATTGTGGACTGGCTTCTAGCAAATCTACTTGTTTTTGAAGTTTTAAAAGATCTGTCCAATAGTCATCGCCTTCACAAAATGCAATATATTGGCCTTTGCATTGCTGAAGGGAAAAAATAAAATTAGCCATCATTCCCTTATTTTTAGTATGAGAATGAAAATGAATATTTATCTTTTTGGAATCTCTTATTTTTTCAGAAATAATAGCGCTTGTTCCATCCTTTGAATTATCATCACAAATAATAAATTCTACGTTAAAGTTCACCTGTTGCATCAAGACCCCCTTAATTGCCTCTGCAATGTACTTTTCGTGATTATAAGTAATCATGCACACAGAAACCAATGGAATACTCATAATATTTATAATATACGATTTGGATTTCCCACTACTCTAACATTAGCTGGAACATCAGTTATTACAACTGTTCCTGCACCTATTATTGAATTATCACCAATACTAATATCAGGTTTTAGTGTGGTGTTACTTCCAATAAAAACATTTTTACCTATAGAACAACGCCCAGGTATGGAAACATTACATGCAATTTCAGTATAATCTCCAATATAACAATCATGACTGATTGTACTGTTAAGGTTTATTAATACCCCTTCACCTAGATAGACATCATTGGTAATAATAGCACCTTGCATAATCTGACAACCTTTATTAATAGTGGTATTAAAACTCCCCACTTTTGCAGAGGAAGAAACAACAGAAGTTAATTCTCCTCCTAAAGCAATAAATTTCTCAGCCATCTTTTTTCGCAACTGAGGGTTGCCAAGTCCTAAAGTAAACTTTTTGTCTACTGTTTTAAAATATTTTGATGCTGTTTGGATATTCGTAATGATTTTGAACTTATCATATAATAATTTTTTTTCAGGGTTGATATCATCATAAAAGACAATTTCATCATTCTTTAAATTCATTTCAATAGAAAGAATTTCCAACAATTCCTTTGCCATTCCTTTTGCACCTATTATAAGCATCTTTCGCTCCTTTTTATAAGTTGAATAATACTTTTTTGTATGTCAACATTCATTTTGTAAAACAAAGGAAAACATAATATTCTTTTGCTTATGCTTTGCGAAATAGGACAATCTTGACCATCAACATAAGGTAATGAGTCCAAGCTAGGAAAAAAATATCTTCTCGGGAAGATATTTTTTTTATTTAATGAATCAGTTACTTTAAGTAATTGTTCTTCCGTATCAAATACAACTGGGAAATAAGAGTAATTCCATTCAGTTCCTTCTCTTAATTTTAATAGCTGAAATTCATACAATTCTTTTTCATATAATGCTACATTATGTTTTCTATTTTCAATAATTTCTTCTATATACGGAAAAATAGCCAACCCCATCGCGGCTTGTAATTCGCTCATTTTAGCATTAATACCCAAGCCATAGAAATCCAAAGGCCCATTATGTCCAAAGTTGTGATGATAGTAGAGTTTTTGAAATAATACTTTATTCTTACAAAATAAAGCACCGCCCTCACCCGTATGAAAAATTTTTGTCGCATGGAAGCTACAAGTACTTACATCGCCATATTCAAAAATGCTTTTCCCTTTATAGGTAACCCCAAAACAATGGGCAGCGTCATAAATAACTTTTAGATTGTGTTTTTTTGCAATGGCCTCTATTTCTTGAACGGCACAAGGGTTTCCGAATACGTGTGTTGCTAAAATACCTGTCGTTTTTGAGGTAATGGCTGCTTCAATTTTAGTTTCATCTATGGTAAGATATTCTGGGTGAATATCTACAAAAATAGGCGTGCAGCCTTCCCAGACAATACTACTGGTGGTTGCTACATAACTAAAGGGAGTTGTAATTATTTCTCCTTTTAACCCTAGTGCTTTTATGGCTATCTGTAACGGTAAAGTGCCATTTGTTGTAGCTAAAATATTGGGGACTTTTAAATACTCCTTTAACTTCACTTCCAATTCCTTCACCAAAGTACCACGGTTGGTAATCCAGCCGGCATCCCACGCTCTTTTTAAAATAACATTATATTCTTCTAGGGGCGGGAGAAATGTTTTAGTTACATTAATCATTATTAATCAATTATTTAATTCTTGCAAAACAAACAGTTTCTTCAGAATGAATCGTAAAATGATCTATAAAAATTTCATAACCTAGACCTAAATCTATAATCCAATTAGGTATTTTAACAAAATCACTAAGGCTATGATAGGTTGCTATAGCTAATTTAGGTTTAAACTTTTTAATAGTTTCAATCGCCCCTTCAAGAGCTAAAAGTTCAGCTCCTTCAATATCCATTTTTATAAAATTTATCTCTGAAATATTATTATTTTTTACAAAGTCATCAATCGAGATCGTTTTTATGGTACCAGAAAAACCTTCAAACTCATTAAACTCAACTTTACTACTTGGGCCTCTATCCTCAAAATACACCAAGTCATTGGTTTTATTGGATATTGGATTTTGTATTAAATTAATCCTATTTAATAAATTTGGATTCAAAGAAACATTTTTATTAAATAGTTTAATATTGTTTGGTATAAATTCAAAAGAATAAACTTTTCCAGTTACACCTACTTTATGAGCAAAATATAGTGCTGTATCTCCCCAACAACCTCCCAAATCTAGAACAACATCTCCACTTTCAGCAGATACAATGCTTTTTCCACTCTTTTTATAAGCATATTGTTCTAATACAAAATTAGCGACAATACCGAACTCCATATAATAAAGCTCGATATTATAACCAATTTTTTCTAAATCCATCTTTTTTAAAACAAATTGCAGAAAATTTATATTATTCATTTCATTCGAAACACATAACTCATTTACAGATTTTACAGCTTGCCAGTATTTCTTGTTATTACTAGGTAATTTGACTTTTTTATACCCTAATATTCTGTATGCCAGTAAACTAATGACTAGTTCTCGACTACTAGGGTTTATGTTTTCCCATAAATATCGAAACTCCTCTAAATATGTATTAAGAAGTTTATTACCCTTTTGTATATATTTATCTTTACTTACATTATAACCTAATATTTTTTTTATAAAAATTTTTAATATGTCAATATTACTTTTAGTGTCTGAATGATTCGTCAACTCATATTTTCCGAACCTATTTTCGTCATAATTTTCAATCCCAAAATTATTATTTAAAGATTTAATTATTTTTTTATTTAGTGCTTTATTTATACCACTCTTTTTATATTTCATAACTTTTTAAGTTAATTAACTTTGAATCTATCAATAACGGAGTCCAAATCTGTTTATCATGATTAATATGTATTGTAATCACTTTATGTTCTTTATAATAGAAATTGAAGGCGTAATCTTCAGAAAAATTGAGTGTAATATTATAAATACCCTTTGACAAACAAATTTTGTTTAATTGAATTATATAGGTAATTTCGTTATTATCTTTAATTTGTTTAATGTTTTGGTTGCTAGGTATTACTTCTGCAACAGCTCTTTGTTCTTTATCATAAATCGCTAATGAAATAAATGGAATTTTATTGACCTTCATACTTTCAATTGTAAAAACTAATTTAATAGTATCCCCCCATCCCATATTATAAATACCATTTATTTTCTTTAAACCTTGAATACTTGATTCTTTCAATAAAATAGAGTCATCTGTAAAAACAATTTGAGAATCTTCGTTAGTAATAAATTTATCATAGTATAAATCGATCCCTTTCGATACATTATTACTCTGATAAACTGTCTTCCCTCGTTCCATTAAAATTATCTGACTTGAAATACGTGAAACCATGGGCATATTATGCGATACAAAAACAATGGCTGTTTTGGGTAGAATGGTGTCTATAGTCTTAAAACATTTTAATACAAATCCTAAATCTCCCACTGCCAACACCTCATCAATAATCAAAACGTCAGGTTCCATCTGTGCCGCCACGGCAAAGCCTAGGCGCACCTTCATCCCGCTGCTGTAGTTTTGTACGGGCATATCTATAAACTCGCGTATTTCAGCAAAGTCAATTATTTCTTCCACTTTACTGTCTATCTCCTTTCGGGAAAAACCAAGGATGGCACCGTTGTTATAGATGTTCTCCCTACCGCTCAAAATAGGGTTAAACCCCGCGCCCAATTCTATCAACGCACCTACTCTGCCTTTGATGGTTACTTTGCCAGCATCGGGGTTTATAAGGCCGTTTAATATTTTAAGCAAGGTAGATTTTCCCGCCCCATTATGGCCTATCAGGCCCAAACATTCCCCACGGCGCAGTTCAAAACTAATGTCCTTCACCGCCCAAAACTCCTTGGGCCGAAGTTCCCGATCGTTGTGGTTCCCGCTCAACCCACTAGCCAAATCCTTCACCCCATACCACAAGCTGGTCTTAAGGTCTTTGCAGAACTTTTTGGAGAGGTTTTCGACGGATATTAGTACTTCGTTCATTTGTTAATCGTTAATTCGTGAGACGTGAGACGTGAGACGTGAGGCGTGAGACGTGAGACGTGAGACGTGAGACGTGAGACGTGAGACGTGAGACGTGAGACGTGAGACGTGAGACGTGAGACGTGAGACGTGAGACGTGAGACGTGAGACGTGAGA
>JAGXGE010000037.1 GCA_024637015.1 Aequorivita sp.
CAAATACATTTGCCTATAATACCGGTAATCCAGCCGATTGGCCTGCGGAACTGGACGCGATGGTAGCCGCGCCAAAAAATCATAAAATTTTACTCGAAAACGATCAGGTAAGGGTTTTGGAAGTAACACTTTTGCCGGGCGAAAAAGAACCGCTACACCATCATCAATGGCCAAGTACGCTTTATATAATGAGTGCTGGCGAATTTGTGGATTATGACAGCGATGGCAAGGTAATTCTCGATTCCCGAAAATTTCCTGAACCGCCAACGTATCCATTAACCATTTTTAAAAATCCTGAAGCACCTCATCAAGCTGAAAACTTGAGTAAAACGGAAACTATAAAGCTTATTCGGGTTGAGATGAAACAATAAAATAAATCAAAATGAAAACATCAAAAATACTTTTAGCCATCGCTTTTTTAAGCATTACCCATATATACGGACAAGACCCACAATATGAAGTCTTTGCGTTGAAATATGCTGATATAGGCAATGAAATCCCGCTTTCATTTTTAGTTAAAGACGCTCCCGAAAACCAAATGACAAAAGCCATATTTATGTTTTGGCTCGTTAAAGGAGATAATGGTAAAATTATTTTAATCGATGCAGGCTTTTTAAATGATATTGAAGAAGCAATTCCATATAACGTTACAAATTATACACAGCCAGACCAAATGCTTCAAGGCTTGGGTATTAAAGCATCTGACATCACAGATATTATAATTACCCATCCACATTGGGACCATATGGATGGTGTGGATTTGTTCCCAAATGCAGAGGTTTGGATTCAAAAGGAAGACTACAACTTTTTCGTAGGCGAAGCTTGGCAAAATAAAGAAACCAAAGAAGCCTTCAATCCGCGTGATGTACGTAAACTCATAGAACTGAACCTCAAAGGAAAACTCAAACTCATTAATGGCGATGCAAAGCAGTTGTTCCCAGGAATTACCGTTTTTACAGGATCGCGCCACACCTTTGAATCACAATATGTACAAATTATAAGTGGCACTCAAAAAACTATTATCGCATCAGATAATATATACCTGTATTACAACCTCGATCATTTAATGTCAGCACCAGAAAATTTTACATTTAGTACGCAGGGTTATATTAATTCCATGAAGCGTATGAAAACTTTGGTGTCAGATATTAAGTATGTTATTCCTGGTCATGACCCAGCTTTGTTCAAAAGGTTTACAGAAATAAGTAAAGACATTGTAAAAATTAATTAAAAACCATACAAATATGAAAACAACACACACACTAATTTTAGCCATCGCTTTTTTAAGCATTTCAACAGTATTCGCTCAAAAAAGTAACATTGAAAAAGACCTGAAAATGTACGAACAAGTTTGGGATAACATCGTAAACAAAGGTCAAATAGAGCTTATCAATGACAAAAACTTCGATCCGAATGTTGTTCAGATTAATGCTACGGGAAATCTCGTAGGCATTGCAGATTTTAAAGCCTATTACCAAAATTTCCTAACTGGTTTTTCTGATATTAAATTCACTGTTGAAGATGCTTTTGGGCAAGGCAACAAAATTGTAAAACATTGGAGGTTTCAAGGCAAACACACCGGAGATTTCTTCGGCATTCCAGCCACTGGGAAAACGGTTGATATTGATGGCGTTACATTAGTTCTAATGAAAGATGGAAGGATTGCCCAAGAGCAGGATTTTATGGACAACACCGTGTTTATGCAACAGTTGGGGTTAGTGTCGGATCCAAATAATTTGAGCATTATAGATGGTGCTTACAAAGCCTTTGCCGTTGGTGATATTCCTGCAGTACTTGGAGCAATGGATCCAAAAATAGTTTGGAACGAAGCTGAAGGGAATGCGTATGCAGATGGCAATCCATATATTGGTCCAGATGCTGTACTGAAGGGTGTTTTTGCAAGAATTGGAGAAGAACATGAGTATTTCAAGTTGAAAGACATTGTCCTACACGAAATGAGCAACAACCAAGTGCTTGCCACTTTGCGCTATGAGGGGAAATACAAAAAGAATGGCGCCACTTATGATGTGCAAGCCGCACACCTTTGGACACTTAATGATCGAAAAGTCATTGCATTTCAACAGTATGTCGATACCAAGCAACTTGCAGATGCAGAGAAAAAATAATACCATTAACCAAAAAAAGAATAAGATGAAAACAGCACTAATCACAGGAACAAGCAAAGGCATCGGCCTTGAAACAGCATTGGTTTTCGGTCGCGCGGGTTATAAAGTATTCGCAACCATGCGTAATCCTGCAATGGCTTCAGATTTTAAACAAAAAATTAAATCCGAATCTCTAGACATTAATATTTCTGAAATGGATGTGGATTCTGATGCGTCGGTTGCCAAATGTATAAATGCCATAGTTCAGCAACACGGACAAATAGACGTGCTTGTTAACAATGCTGGCATAGAACGTCATGGTTCTATTGAAGAATTAGCAATGGACGATTTCAAAGCTATTATGGAAACCAATTATTTTGGGGTGCTGCGATGTACAAAGTCATTGCTGCCACAAATGCGAAAGGACCGCAAGGGTTGTATTATTAATGTGGCTTCTGTTTCCGGGCATATTTCCAACAGTCCATTGGGTGCTTATGCCGCAAGCAAATTTGCCCTCGAAGCCATTAGTGAAGCCTTGGCTGGAGAAGTAAAACCATTTAATATTAGGGTCGCCATTGTGGAACCGGGAATCACTAACACACAAATGGCCAGTGACATTTCAGTAGATGAAAAATCAATATATCCACATTCCAAACGTATGGCAGGATTATTTTCAGCATCACTTCAAACGCCAACACCACCAACACTTGTGGCAGACAAGATTTTGGAAATCGCAGAAAGCAACACTTGGAAATTAAGACATCCTGTGGGTCCTGATGCTGAACCCTTCATTCAATGGAGAAAGTCATTGACCGATGAAGAATGGGTAGATTGGAATGCCGCTAATGATGACGATTGGTATGAAGCTGTTCAAAACACTTTTGGATTGGATGCTAGATAGCTGATTTTCCCGCAATATGCAGACACTAAAAAGAACGCAAATGCGGAGAATTAAATAATTGCAGTTATTGATAATCACGTTCATCAATATAAAGCCGTTGAAGGAAAAGCAAAATTCCAGCAAAACAGACAGTCCCCATGTAATAAATATAAAAAAGGATTTAAGACCACAATTTTAAAAACCAAAAACATGGTAAAAGGAACAAACAATCGAAAAAAAAGATTCAGTAGAAGTTTAACGGACAACGCATTAACACGCTATGTTACTTTCTCTGCCCTCTATATAGCCCAAGGAATACCGGAAGGTATAACCTATTTTGCCATCCCGGCTTGGTTGGCAATGAATGGTAAGTCTGCTATGGAAATTGCAGCCTATGTTGGTGTGATTGGAATTCCCTGGAGCTTCAAGATTTTGATTGCACCTTTGATGGACCGCTGGACTTTCTTGGCAATGGGCCGAAAGCGGCCGTGGGTAATTTTTGGGCAATTGGGTTTAATCATCAGTTTTTTATGTATTGGACTGGTTCCTGACCCTTTAAATAATGCATTCGGATTGATGACTGCTGGATTTTTTATCAGTTTTTTTGGAGCATTTCAGGATGTGGCAACCGATGGAATGGCTGTAGATGTGATCCCCGTAAACGAACAAGCTAGAGCCAATGGTTTAATGTGGGGAACCAAAACAATTGGCATTTCAGCATCTTTAATTATTGGCACTTGGCTTATCAATACCGTTGGTTTTTCAATTGCTATTTCCTCACTGTCCATTGCAGTGGCAATGATTATGATTGTACCTATATATTTCAGGGAACGACCAGGAGAAAAATTAATGCCATGGACATCTGGCGAAGCTTCTTCAGAATCAAAACAAACACAGTTGAGAAACTGGAAACATATATTTAAAAGTCTCTATAAAGTTGTGCGACTAAAATCGAGTGTGGTGTTTGGCATTGGAATTTTTGCGGTAGGTTTAATGTTCGGACTTATAGATACGCTTCTGCCAATTTTTAGTATTCAGGAATTAGGTTGGACAAATACCTCCTTTTCTAATGCGTTCTCAATTACAACGGTAATAGGAGGCTTTTTAGGAATGTTCATTGGTGGCTATTTGGTAGATTATTTCGGTAAAATCAAGATGCTCTCAGTATATTTAAGTGTACTAATTATCCTTATTGCAGTATTTGCTTTTATGACCAATTTATGGAGCAATAATCTTGTTGTTTATGCCTTTATCTTATCCTATTACACCTTATACACTTTTTTATGTATTGCAATGTTTGCGGCGGCAATGCACTTGTGCTGGAAAACCGTTGCGGCAACTCAATTTACGCTTTATATGGCACTCTCAAATATGGGACGAGCGGCTGGAGCTGCCATGCTCGGTGTTTTAAAAACCAACTATAGTTGGGAAATCGTCTTTCTTATTATAGCCATTATGCCAGTGATTATGGTAATTCTCATTCAGTTTATAAATTTTAACAAACACAGAGTGACAGTAGATAGCTTTGTTGTTTTAAACCAAACCTTGGTGGCTCCACACGTAATTAAGGATTAACTCTAAACAATGATAAAAATTTTCCGAAACATCCGTAAAAATCTTTTATCAGACGCGCCTTTCGAAGCTTCAGCGAAGGGAGGAGGTAAAACCACTAAGTATCTAAAATACACCATTGGCGAAATAATCCTTGTGGTCATCGGGATTTTGATTGCGTTGCAGGTCAATAATTGGAACCAACAATCAAAAGAACGAAAATTAGGAAATAACTTATTGCAGAGGGTCCATTCAGACCTCGTTCAAGACACCATTTACTTCAGACAAAACATCAATCAAAATAAACTTATACGAGAAGATATTAAAGACTTACTATCAAAATTATACAAAGGAGTGAATAGTATTGAGCAAGTCCAAGAAATGAGTGCGGTTTATGACATAGCTTTAGACCAAGTCTTTTCTATAAATGACAATACCTATAAAAGTATGATAAGTTCAGGAACCTTGGGATTGATTGAAAACCAAAAACTAAAAGAAGAAATTATTGATTTATACAGTGAATATGACCAAAGAAAAGAACTGCTAGCCGCCATCAACCAGTGGATGTTGGGCGTTGCAACTACACTGGATACCCAAACTAATTTCATTAAATTCGGGCAAGGTGTATTTGATATTTATACTTCATCTGAAATGGTAAATGAACAGGATTTTGCATTTATAAATGAGAAAGACAATCCCCAATTTGAAATTCTTGTTAGGGCTATTTCAGCAACAGCCTTTAACCAAAGCGTAAGAACTGCTTATTATGAGGAATTAATAGCTAGATGCCACAATGTGCTTAACGACATTGATAAAGAACTTGAAACCAGCAATTAAATAATTCTAATAAATGATAAAACTCTTTAGAAATATTAGAAAGCAACTGCTCAACGAAGGCAAAACTACCAATTACTTGAAATACGCAATCGGCGAAATAATCCTCGTAGTTATTGGGATTTTGTTTGCCCTGAGTATCAATAATTGGAACCAAAACAGAAAAGACAAAATCGAGGAAAAAGCGATATTAAAAACTTTATTGGAAAATCTAAACGCGGCAAAAAAACAATCTGAAGACCTGATTTCTGAAGAAGACACACTAAAAATAAGACTTATACGAATTATTGGAATTAATTCTAACCAATCTAAAACGAAAGACACAATAATTCCAGATTCAATTTTCAAAAATGCAGTCTGGGAATTGCAAAGCGACCAGCCAACGTTTAACACCTATAATAATTTGAAAAACACCAATAAGCTAAGTTTAATAAAAAACGAAAAAATAAATGAAAAATTTACTGAATTGGAATTTCGCCAAAATAGACTCAATGATATACTTGAAGACAGATTAAGTGTACATCAAATTCGTATAGATGATATATTGGAAAACGACCTTAATTTCATTCCCTTGGTAAAAGCTCTCATACCAAATATTAATATTGAAAACGAGCCGCAAAATAATTATAATAAAATACTTAAAGTTCAAAGAATACGAAATCTTCTGGGTATGAAATTGGCCTTTACTCAAGATGTGATTGATTTTCGAAAAAATCTAGATAAAGAAATTAAGGATTTAATTCTTTTAATAGAAACCGAATTGAATAAACCAAAATAACGAAAGTAAAACAACATATTTCCTTATGAGCAATTATTGATCAATGATAAAACTCTTCCGAAATATCCGCAAAAAACTATTGGCAGAAGGCAAAACCACCAACTACCTAAAATATGCCTTTGGCGAAATCATCCTTGTGGTGATTGGGATTTTAATTGCGTTGCAGATCAATAACTCTAATGAAGCCAAGAAAGATAGAACAAGGGAATTAAATTATCTTAAAAATATTAAAAACGATTTACTCTTAAACAACACCAACATTGATAATTTCATTAAAAAAAGGGAAACCCAAATACAATCGGCAAATACAGTTTTGAAATATTACGAAGGCAAGCCCTTGATTGACCTGGCAGACTTTAGCCGTAACTGTTTAAATGTGTATATCTGGCATAAATTTTACCAAAATAACAATACGTTTTTAGAGCTTACCAACTCTGGAAACCTCGCTTTCATATCAAATGATTCCATAAAAAATAGCCTCCTCAATTTGGATGCGCTTTACAAAGAATTGAAAGGCGAAGAAGAGCATTATCGTTTTGATACCGAAATGTTGCTTTACGAACCTTCTTTTAGGATTTTAGACATAAATCCGGTTACAAAAAAATACATTTATGACGCCAGCAATGGCCAGGCAGGAGAAGATTTAGAATTACCCAGGGAAAACTTTGAAAATCTATTAAAAGACCTCAAACATAAAAATGGATTTGTAATGGCAGTTTATGAGTTTGGTGTTATGAATGGGCAGTTAGGAGCTATGAAAGATATGTCTGAACAGCTTATTTCCTTAATAGACAACGAAGTAAAAGAATGATAAAACTCTTTAGAAACATCCGCAAAAAACTATTGGCAGAAGGCAAAACCACCAACTACCTAAAATATGCCATTGGCGAAATCATCCTCGTGGTTATTGGGATTTTGATTGCTTTGGCAATAAATAATTGGAATCAAAACCGAATAAAAAATTTACAAGAAAGAGATGACTTACAAAATTTAAAAGAAGAACTCCAAAGCAACATTTCAGACTTTACAAAGCTAGATTCACTTTACGCAACCTTTGAGCGAAGTACTGCCGATGGTTTAAAATTATTCAATAATAATCCTAATGTTGCAGATTTTAGACAAATTGATACGCTTATTGTTACCCGTTTTAAAGTATTTCCATTAACAACAAGCACCTATGATGAAATGCTGAATACAGGAAAATTTTATAATCTTAAAAACAAAACACTCAAAACAAAAATAACTCAGTTTTATTCTCAAGCAGACAACTATTCAGTAGCATTTCTTGAGATCAACAAAGAAGTATTAAAAATGATGAATCATCCCGATTTGTACACTTATGAATTACTTTTAAATAAACTAAAAAAAGAGCCGGTAAATATAAAAGATATTGACACAACTTGGGTGCACAACGTAAACGCTCCAACGTATTTGGCATTTTATAAAAAAGCAAATTACATTCAAGAATATAGCAATACAGCAAGACGTGATTTAATGGCAACTCAGATTATAGTTTGCAAAGAACTCGTCGGTTTGATTGATGAAGAATTGGAAAAAAGAAACTAACAATCAATAACTATACAATGAAAACGAAACTACTACTCATCGGGGTATTTGCAACGTTTCAACTAAGCGCACAGGGTTATCAAAAAATCCACAACAAAGCCATATTAGTTGATACCCACAATGATTTTCTAAGCCAAACGATGGAAAAGAATTTCGTTTTCGATACCGATTTGAAAGGCAAAACCCATAGCGATTTGTACCGAATGAAAGAAGGCGGTGTGGATGTGCAGTTTTTTTCTGTTTTTAGCGATGGCGACCAGCCGAATCCCTATGCTTTTGCAAACCGCCAAATAGATAGCTTGGATGCCGTTATAAAACGAAATCCTGATAAAATTGTGAAAGTCACCAATTCAAAAGAACTTTTAAAAGCTGTTAAACAGAACAAAATTGCAGCTTTGGTAGGTTTGGAAGGCGGCCATCAATTTGAAGATGATTTAGAAAAGCTTGAAGCGCTTTACAATCGCGGTGTTCGCTATATAACACTTACCTGGAATAACTCCACCCCGTGGGCTACAAGTGCTTCCGATGAAACCAATGCAGAAGGCGCAAAAAATTCCGAAGGTAAAAATGGCCTTACCGCTTTTGGCAAACAAGTAGTCCAAAAAATGAACAGCTTGGGGATGATGGTAGATATTTCGCACGTTGGCGAACAAACATTTTACGATGTAATCGCTACGACTACAAAACCTGTTATCGCTTCTCACAGTTCGGTTTATACGCTTTGTCCGCACAAAAGAAATTTAAAGGATGAACAAATAAAAGCCATTGCCAAAAATGGAGGCGTAATTCAAATCAATTTTAATTCAGGATTTATTGACCCCACTGTTGAACCAAGGGAAAATTTATTTATTGAAAAACACAAAGCCGAAATAGACTCTCTCGTAAAAACCGGAATGTTTCAATATCATGCTGAGGAATCTATGTACAGAAAATATACGAATGAGTCAGAAGCACTTCGCGCGCCTTTTGATTTTGTAATTCAACATATAGAATACGTTGTAAATCTCGTGGGTGTAGATTACGTTGGTATCGGCTCTGATTTTGACGGCATTTTTCTCCCGCCAAAACAGTTGGACGATGTTACCGATTATATAAAAATTACTAAAGCTTTGGTTGAAAAAGGCTACAGCGAAAAAGATATAGATAAAATCCTTGGTGAAAATCTGCTTCGGGTTTTAAAAGCGAATGAAAACAACTAACCTAAGACCAACCACATGCCAACCGATGAAAAAAGAGTACAAAAAAAATTCAGTAGATATCTTACTGAAAATTCCGTAACAAGATATATCACATTTTCTGCACTCTATATTGCGCAAGGAATCCCAGAGGGTATCACCTATTTTGCGATTCCGGCATGGCTGGCTATGAATGGCAAGTCTCCATTAGAAATCGCCGCTTTTCTCGGAGTGATAGGCATTCCATGGAGCTTCAAAATTTTGATTGCTCCCTTAATGGATCGTTATTCAATCTTATCGATGGGTAAAAAACGTCCTTGGGTAATTTTTGGTCAATTAGGTTTAATAATAAGTTTTTTATGTATTGGTTTGATTCCTGACCCTTTGAACAATTCAATTGGGTTGATGACTGCTGGGTTTTTCATTAGTTTTTTTGGTGCGTTTCAAGATGTGGCAACAGATGGAATGGCTGTGGATGTTATTCCTATTGACGAACAAGCCAGAGCGAATGGATTAATGTGGGGAACTAAAATAGTAGGCACCTCATTGGCTTTAGTGGCTGGTACAGCACTTATAAATGCTTTCGGTTTTACAACAGCTATTTCTTCATTATCGATTGCAGTCGCAATCATCATGTTTGTTCCTATTCACTTCAGAGAACGACCAGGTGAAAAATTAATGCCATGGACACTAGGTGAAGCAGCTCACGATTCCAAACAAACACAGTTGCGAAGTTGGACACACATATTTAAAAGTCTATATAAAGTGGTTAGTCTAAAATCAAGTCTTGTATTTAGTATTGGCGTTTTGGCGACTGGTATGATGTTCGGTCTTATGGATACACTTTTGCCAATATTCACAATTCAAGAATTAGGGTGGACTAACACCTCTTTTTCAGAGGTGTTCTCCATAACAACCATAATCGGTGGGTTTTTAGGAATGTTTTTAGGTGGTTATCTGGTAGATTATTTTGGCAAAATAAAAATGCTTACGCTCTATTTAGCAATCATCACTTTTTTGATTGTATCCTTTGCGTTCATGACCGATTTATGGAGTAATAAAATAGTGATTTATGCTTTTATTCTAACCTACTATACTTTTTATACATTTTTATGTATTGCGGTATTTGCATCGGCAATGCATTTATGCTGGAAAACAGTTGCCGCTACACAATTCACACTTTATATGGCCATATCAAATATGGGACGTGCTGCAGGAGCAGCCTCATTGGGAATTCTAAAAACAAATTACAGTTGGGAAATTGTATTTTTAATTATAGCAATTATGCCAGTAATCATGGCAGTGTTCATACAGTTCATACATTTTGACAACCACAGAACCAAAGTAGACAGCTTTGTAGTTTTAAACCAAACCTTGGTGGCACCACCAGTTATTAAAGACTAATATCATGATAAAAATACTTTTCTCTTTCGCAATTGTAGCCTGTTTTTTGACTAGCTGCAAAAACAATGCTGATGAAGCAAAAACGAATACTGAAGAAACGCCTACTTCTAACTATTTCGATTATTCCAATAGCGATGACCAAATTACGGGCGGCATCAAAATGATTCCCATTACAACCCCAAAAGGCACTTTTAATGTCTGGACGAAGCGTATGGGCAACAACCCAAAAATGAAGGTTTTGTTGCTTCACGGTGGTCCCGGCTTTACGCACGAGCTTTTTGAAAACTTTGACGGTTATCTTCCAAATGCAGAAATAGAATACATCTATTACGACCAGCTTGATAGTTATTACAGTGACAAACCAAACGATTCTACCCTTTGGACAACCGAACATTTTGTGGAAGAAGTGGAGCAAGTGCGGAAAGCATTAAATCTTGACAAAGACAACTTTTACTTGCTCGGCCAATCATGGGGAGGAATTCTCGCTATGGAATATGCACTGAAGTATCAAGACAATTTAAAAGGTTTGATTATTTCAAATATGATGGCGAGCATTCCGGAATACGAAACATATGCAGCCGAAGTTTTGGGACCACAGTTGCCACCAGAAGTTTATAAAGAAATTAAGAACTTTGAAGCAAAAGGAGATTTTGCCAATCCAAAATATGCTGAGTTAGTACAAAAATATTATTACACAGAGCATATCCTTCGCAAACCATTAGATGAATGGCCAGAGTTTATCAATCGCACTTTTTCACACCTTAACCCAAATATTTATATCTATATGCAAGGTTATAGCGAATTTGGCGTAACCGGAAATGCAAAGTTGAAAGGTTGGGATGTTTCCGATAGATTAAAGGAATTATCCATTCCAACTTTAATGATCGGCGGCAAATACGACACTATGGATCCAGAATATATGGAATGGATGAGCACCCAAGTGCAACACGGCAGAAGTCTAACTGTCAATGCAGGACACTTTTCACAATATGACGACCCCGAAACCTATTTTCCGGGATTGATAAAATTTATTAAAGATGTAAATAATGGCTCATTTTGAGCAATAATTAAAATACTAACCAACCATGCTTACGAAACTCGGAGAAAAATGCACAGTTTTATTTCAAAAATACATGCCAAATGCATTCGTTTTTGCAATGTTACTAACACTATTAACTGGATTAATAACATTTGCTTGGTTGGAGGCTACGCCAATAAAAATTATTCAGGCTTGGTATGATGGCTTTTGGTCTTTGTTGGAGTTCGGGATGCAAATCGTATTAATTATCATCACTGGTTTTGCCATTGCATTGTCACCTCTCATTAATAAAGGCATTGATAAACTAACTAATTATATTAAAACACCACGACAGGTATATTTTTTCGTGGTTTTCCTTGGTGCTTTATTATCACTTGTAAGTTTTGGATGGATAGTAATTACCTGTGTCTTGGCAAGGGAATTAGCTATTCGTATTAAAGGTATCAATTACCCTTTTTTAGTGGCCTGCGTCTATTTTAGCGGTGGTAGTTGGGTAACAGGTCTTTCGAGCTCCATTCCGCTGTTGTTGGGCACTGATAAAAATTATTTAATTGAAGCTGGAGTTTTATCAGAAATTATTCCAACTTCATATACATTGGGCTCAGCTTTAAACATTGCCATAATGGTCCTGTATGTCATCTTCGCACCTTTAATGATTATTCTCCTTATTCCGAAAACGAAAAACATAAAACAGCTGGATGATATGCTGGAGGACAAAACGGAGAAAAAAGAGCTTTCAATAAAAGATGAAGCCTTAAGCATGAACTTATCATATAAAACCATTTCCGATAGATTAAACAATGGTGTTATTCTTCAAATTTTTATTGTGCTGATGGGGTTGACTTACATTATCTATCACTTTTACACTAATGGTTTTCAATTGAATTTTAACATCATGATTTTCATTTTCTTGATAATTGGATTGGCATTGCACAAAACACCTATGCGATACGTGATTGCGATGAAACGCTCTAGTATTAATATTTCTGGGATTTTATATCAATATCCATTTTATGCAGGCATTATGGGTATTATGCTCTATACAGGTTTAGGCGAAAAACTTGCAGAACTCTTAGTATCAGTTGCGACCATTAAAACCTATCCATTCTATGCATACCTCACAGGAGGAATGGTCAACTTTGCTATTCCTTCAGCTGGAGGCGAATTTGCCGTGGTCGGTCCAAGTATTATCAATGCCGTAAAAGAAATTGGTGCCGGATTACCAGCAAATGAAGTCACAGCAATGATTTCAAGAGCTTCATTATCAATTGCGTATGGCGAAAGCCTGTCTAATATATTACAGCCCTTTTACTTATTACTTGTATTTCCGATTATGGGAAGCGGAATCAAAATTCAAGCACGCGATGTGATGGGTTATTTGGTCATTCCATTTATTGTACTCTTTATAATTCAATCCATATTAGTAACATGGATGCCGATTTAATTTTTAATAATAAAATTCTGTGCACAAAAAAATTCATGCTTTACAAAGCAAACAAAAAGGAAAAATAGTGGTTGAGCTATTTATAATGAGAAAATAATATTATGATTCAAAAAGAAGAAGGATTAAAAAGAAGTGTTGGTGGATTAGGGTTATCCGCCAATATCGTTAACATTATTATTGGCTCTGGTATATTTGTAATACCCGCAATTGTGGCCAGTTATATGGGGGCATCCAGTATAATTGCTTATGTGTATTGCGGATTGTTAATGGCAATGATAATGCTTTGTTTTGCTGAAGCTGGCCGTAAAATTACAAACATCGGCGGACCATATACATATATTGAAACAGCTTTTGGAGATTACATGGGGTTTAATGGAGGCTTTTTTGCCGTCGGAAGCAATTCGTTTGCAGATGCTGCTGTTTCTATTGCTTTAGTAAACGTTATCGCTTCGCATAGTTCCGTATATACCCTCTGCCCGCATAAGCGAAATTTAAAGCACGATCAAATAAAAGCCATTTGAAGTAGAAAACATTCCAATCAACTAACTAACAACCAATGATACCAAAAACCAACCGAATTGAATCCATTGATGTGTTGCGTGGCGTTGTAATGGTCATCATGGCTTTAGACCATGTGCGCGATTATTTTCATTATGGAGCTTTTTTTGTAGATCCAACCAATCTGGAAACCACGACTCCAGCACTTTTTTTCACGCGCTTCATCACACATTATTGTGCCCCGGTATTTGTTTTTTTAGCAGGAACCTCAGCATTTCTGTACGGAAGAAATAAAACAAAACCCGAGCTTTTTAAATTCCTTTTTTCTCGGGGAATCTGGCTTATTTTTTTGGAAATAGTAGTCAATAATCTAATTTGGACCTTCGATTTTAGCTTTAGCCTTCAGATTTTTCAGGTAATATGGGCCATTGGATTTAGTATGATTTGTTTATCGTTCCTAATCTATTTACCAAAAAAGATCATTCTTATAATTGGAATTATTCTGATTGCTGGACATAATTTATTGGACGGCTTTGTAATGCAAGGTCAAAGTTTTCAGGATATTGTTTGGTATGCCCTTCATCAAGAACAAATCCTGACTTTTTGCTCCAATAAATTGATTTTATTACACTATCCTCTCATACCATGGATAGGACTGATGGCCTTGGGCTATTTGTTTGGCACATTTTATCAGAAGGACTTTGATGTAATGGTTCGCGGAAAATGGCTCTTAATTATGGGATTTGGAGCACTTATCACATTTTTTGTTTTAAGGGGACTGAATGTTTATGGCGATTTGGTTCCGTGGACAATTCAGGATACAGCAACTAAAACGGTTCTTTCGTTATTTAATGTAACCAAATATCCACCTTCGTTATTATATCTGTGCATCACAATGGGTCCTGCATTTTTGTTCCTTTTCATTTTTGAAAATACCAAAAACAAACTGACGGATTTCTTTTTGGTCTTCGGAAGGGTTCCACTGTTTTACTATTTCCTCCACGTTTTTGTGATTCATGTTTTAGCAATTGTAGGCATGATGATTTTTGGTGGTAATTGGCATTATATGATTTTGACCGCAGAAAATTTCAGCAATGCTAGCCTCGCAACTTATGGCTATTCCCTTTTTGTAGTTTATCTGGTTTGGATTGGTGTGGTACTTCTCCTCTACCCTATTTGCAAAAAATATATGATTTATAAAGCAAACAATAAAGATAAATGGTGGTTGAGCTATTTATAACTTAAAAATAAAATTATGATTAAACAAGATGAAGGATTAAAAAGAAAAGTTGGCGCACTGGGCTTATCGGCTAACATCATTAACATTATTATTGGCTCCGGTATTTTTGTGCTACCTGCAATTGTAGCAAGTTATATGGGAGCATCTAGCATCATTGCTTATGTTTTTTGCGGATTGTTAATGGCAATGATAATGCTTTGTTTTGCAGAAGCCGGCAGTAAAGTAACAAACACCGGCGGACCCTACACGTATATTGAAACCGCTTTTGGTGATTATGCTGGCTTTGTTGCTGGTATTTTTGCTGTTGGAAGTAACTTGTTTGCAGATGCGGCTGTTTCTAATGCTTTAGTAAATGTTGTTGCTGCGGCATACCCCATATTTGAAAATGGATGGCCCCGATTTTTGTTTTTATTTATTCTTTTTTACGGTTTGGTTTACATCAATGTAATTGGCTTAAAACAAGGTATCGGTTTAGTGAAATTTAATACTATCATTAAGTTAATACCATTGCTTTTACTAATCTTCATTGGCTTTAAAGATGTTTCCATAAGCAATTTGTATTTTCAACATATGCCGAGCATTAAAACTTTAGGCGAAACATCACTTATTTTATTTTTTGCTTTCCAAGGTTGCGAAACGGGTATTATTGTTGGCGGAGAGGTTATTAACCCAAAACGCAATATTCCAAGGGCTATTTTAATAAGTATTGTAACTGTTGTGATTGTTTATGCATTAATTCAAACAGTTTCTCAAGGTGTTTTAGGCGATGCTTTACCAAATTTTAAGGCTGCTCCACTCGCTGAAACTGCCAGAGTAGTTTTTGGTCCTTTTGGATATATGCTATTAATTGTTGGCGCAGTTATCTCCATGTTTGGCTATATGAGTGGCACGATACTTAATAGCCCACGAATAGTCTATGCACTTGCCAGAGATAAGGTAATCCCGATAAATGCATTATCCAGAATTCACAAATCATTTGCCACGCCACATATAGCCATTATTATATATGCAACTATCGGTTTTATTTTGGCTGTGACTGGCAGTTTTGAACAATTGGTTATTATAGCTACAAGCGCTATGTTAATTCTCTATTTAGGAGTAGCACTGTCTGTAATTAAGTTGCGCAATTCTAAAGAAGAATATCCTGGAGGATTTAAAATTCCAGGAGGATGGACTGTCCCTATTTTAGCTATTGCTATAATCCTATACTTTTTATCAAGTCTTTCGGCAAATGAAATGATTGGAACAGCAATAGTTATTGGTGTATTAACGATTATTTTTTTCGCTATTAAAATTTTTAAAAAGAAAACGGTTTGATAAAGCTCTTTAGAAAAATGGTATTGTCAGGTCGAGCGCAGTGGAGACCTATGTTTAACCTCTCGACTGCGCTCGAGGAGACAAAACGAAAAAAATGATTAAACTCTTTAGAAACATCCGAAAAAACTTGCTTGCAGAAGGCAAAACCTCAAAATATCTCAAATACGCCATTGGCGAAATAGTCAATTCAATTTAAGACAAAATCAAAATATAAAACTGAGGCAAAATTATTACCTTTAAAACCATCCAATACATTTATTATGAAGTATCTATCAATTTTTTTAACATTATTCATTGTAATTTCCTGCAAACAGAAAGAACAAGAAACCAATAATCTGGGCGTAGTGGACATTACTGTTAGCGGAAAGAAAAGTGCCCTGCCACACTTTGAAAAAGGGTTGTTGTTGCTTCATTCCTTTGAATATGAGGACGCCCGCGAAGCTTTTCAAAAGGCAAAAATGGAAGATCCAGAAATGGCCATGGCCTATTGGGGCGAAGCCATGACCTACAACCACAGCTTGTGGCAGGAACAGGATTATGAAGCCGCAACCACTGTTTTGTCAAAGCTTGACAGCCTTGATATAGCAAAAAATACAAAAGAAATTGAACAGGATCTAATTGAATCTGTACACATACTTTATCAGCCAAAAACAGAAAAAAACCAACGAGATCTTGCTTATTCAAATTTTATGGAGGGCTTGTACAAAAAATATCCTGCCAATCAAGAAGTGGCCGCATTTTATGCCTTGTCACTACTGGGCTCTGTTGAAGAAGGAAGAGATGATATTGTTTACGGAAAAGGCGCAAAAATTGCAAAAGGTATTTTGAAGGAAAATCCAAACCATCCCGGTGCCTTGCATTACCTTATCCATTCCTATGATGACCCAAACCATGCTACTCTTGCTCTGGACGCAGCCAATGCATACTCAAAAGTAGCTCCAGATGCCAGCCACGCTTTGCATATGCCTTCCCACATATTTGTTGCAATGGGCATGTGGGATAATGTAATTTCTTCCAATATTGCTTCATACCAAGCGAGTATTAATAGAATGGAAGAGAAAAATTTAGACAACGATGCCCGTGGCTATCACGCTTTCCATTGGTTGCAGTACGGCTATACCCAAAAAGGAAATTATGAGGAAGCAAAAAAAATGGTGCTTGATATGAAAAAATATGCTGCTGAAAACCTATCAAAAAATGCACGGGTATATTTGGTATTTTTAAAAGGAACCTATTTAACCGAAACCGATGAATGGAAAGGCGAAATTGCAAATATACCTGTTAAAATAACCGATTTGAATATTTCCGTACGCTCCAAATATCATTTTCTGGAAGGGATGAAAGCTTATAAAGTAGGTAATATCCAAAGATTAGACAGCATACTTAATACTATGGACCAAGACCATAAAAGGGAGTCGTTTGTTGTTTCGGAAGGCAGTTCCAAACTTTGTTCAGGGGTTACCCGCGATGAAGCTACGCAAATGGATTTAAAAGGGTCTGAAATTAGGCAAAACCAATTAATGGCACTTCGTGCTGAACTTAATAATGACCCAAAACTGGCAGAAGAACATTTTATAAAATCAATAGATATTGAAAACAGTATCAGTTATAGTTACGGGCCACCTTCCATTCAAAAACCTACCCACGAGTTGTATGCAGATTGGTTGCTCACCCAAAACAGAAATGAAGAGGCCGCAGAACAATACGAGCTTGCCCTAAAAATTGGACCAGGTAGGTTACGTGTTTTAAAAGGAATAGAAAATACAAACCAGGTAATGTAAGTTTATATACTTCAAAAAAATATCGAATTTAATTTTTTAATTTCCACTTTGTAGGCACAAAGGCTTTTACCTATCTTTAAATTCTGAAAAAAACTTCAGAACAACCATGAATATCGATCAAATTTTCAAAAACAACCAAGCTTGGGTAAATGAAAAACTAGGCAACGACCCTGATTATTTCAAAAATCTTTCTGAAGGTCAAAACCCAGAAGTACTTTATATTGGTTGTAGCGACAGTCGTGTTACCGCCGAGGAAATTATGGGTGCAAAACCGGGAGAAGCCTTCATTCTACGGAATATTGCCAATATGGTCTCGAATTTGGATCTCAGCGCTATGAGCGTAATTAACTATGCCGTAAGCCATTTAAAGGTAAACCATATAATAGTTTGCGGCCACTATGGCTGTGGTGGTGTAAAAGCCGCTATGCAAAGCCAGGATTTGGGAATTCTGAACCCATGGTTGCGGAACATTCGCGATGTATATAGATTGCACAATCAAGAACTCAACCAATTAAAAACCGAGGAAGAAAAATACCGCCGACTGGTAGAATTGAATGTACAGGAACAATGCGTAAACGTTATTAAAACCGCAGATGTACAAATTGCCTACCGAAGTAGGAACCTGACAGTACACGGCTGGGTAATGGATATGACAACGGGAAAATTAATCGATTTAAAAATTGATTTTGATAAAGTTCTAAAAGGTATAATGGAGATTTATCACCTAGATTAAAAATTCCCTCAAAATAAAAAATGCTGTCTTCTTTAAAAGAAAGCAGCATTTTTATTATTAAATACCCTTTTTATAATTGGGGAAGTAATACTTTATCAATAGCATGTACCACGCCATTCATGGCTTGTACATTCACTACTATTATATTGCTAATACGTCCATTTGGATCAGTTATGGTTGCATTTGGTGCATTTATAACCAAGTCATCACCTAAAGTGCTCACCGTTCCGTTCACTAGACCCTCAGCGCGAACGTTTGCTCCGGCAATAACGTGTGTATTTAGTGCAGCAGTAAGCGTCGGGCCATCAATATCAGCCAAACCGTTAATTCCCAATTCAGTAATCAAATTCTCGAATGCATCATTGGTAGGTGCAAAAACTGTGAATGGCGCTGGACTCGTTCCCCCAGGTGTTGAAAGAATACCCACATAATCTGGCTGATCAGCGCGGGTTAAAGCAGTTACCAAGGTAGAAAAAGTTGGGTCTGCCGTTGCAAAAGTTACAACAGTTGGTAAACCAATAACTGTATTCACTGCATGAATTACACCGTTGTCAGCTGCAACGTCTGCAGTTATTACTGTAGAAATTCCATTTAATTTCACTCCTGAAGAAGTGTTAACATACAAGCTCAAATTAGAACCAGTAGATGCTTCAGTTGCTAATGTATTAATATAACCGGTAGTTAAATCAGCAGCCATAAGCTCTCCAATAACGACATGGTTTAGCAATACATTTGTAAGCAAGTCTACAGGAACTTCATCCAAAGTTGCAAATCCATTTGCTGCCAAGAATGCTGCGAAGGCATCATTATTAGGAGCAAAAACGGTAAACTGCCCTTGGCCTGCAAGCGTTGCTGTAAGACCAGCTTTGTCTAAAGCTGCTTGTAAGGAAGAGTAATCATCCGTTGATACTACAAAATCTGCAATTGTATTTGTCTGCGGATCTGGATTTGAATCGTCGTCATCACTACAAGAGGTTATACCTAATGCGATGAAAACGATAAAAGAAATTTTAAGTAAATGTTTCATTGTTTTATTGTTTTGTTTGTTAAGTTTTTATAAGCTACAAATCTATCGCATGGACTACCCTACAAAAAGAACTTTAACTTTTGTTTATATATTTATGTTAAAGGTTAAACAAGAAATTTTAAAAAGTAATTTTGCAATCTCAATTCAAAAACTATCTTTATGCATCAATTAATCTTTCTTAATCAATTATGAAATACACTCTTTTATTTATCTCGTTACTTCTAAGCACAATAGCTCTTTATTCCCAATCTGAAAAAGAGAAAGTAGAAGCAACCATTACAAAAAATAAGATTGAAGGTCACATATACTTTTTAGCCGATGATCTTTTAAAAGGAAGGCAAACTGGAACGCCAGAAAACAAAATTGCTGCTTCTTATCTCGCAAACACTCTTAGGGGTTATGGTGTAAAACCGGTTACACAGAACGTTTTAAAAGGCTCCAATACCGAAAGTTATTTTCAAGAAATAAAATTGAATAAAATAAGCCCAATAAAACGTCTATTATTAGCAATAGACGGAAAGGAGTTTAAGAAAAAAGTGGTTATAAAACCCAACAAAATGGAGTTTACGGGCGAAGCTGTTTATTTAGGGTATGGTCTTGAAAGCGACTATAAAGATAAAGATGTTTCTGAAAAAATTGTAATTGTAAGATCTGGCGGACCTAAAGTCACTGATACCCGAGCCGCCTTTGGTTTGATTGAACAAAAGGAACAATTGGCAAAACAACATGGAGCAGTTGCAGTAATTGAACTTGTAGATACCAATGAAACAACTTGGGGTTTTATTGACCACAATTTTAATAGTGATCGAATGGAAATTTCAGATGGGAAAGATAGCAAAGATGGAAAAAAAGGTGTCGCATATCTTTGGGTTTACGATGAAAATAACATCCAGGCCAAAATGCTCGAATCTAAAGACAACTTGAGCGCTAAACTAATGATGGGAGGTGAAGAAAAGAAAACCGTCATTTCCCAAAATGTAATTGGGATGGTTGAAGGAACGGACCCACAGCTAAAAAACGAATTCATTATATATTCCGCACATTACGACCATTTGGGCATCGGTAAACCCGATGAAACTGGTGATGAGATATACAATGGTGCAAGAGATAATGCTGTGGGAACAACCACCGTTTTGAGCATGGCAGAAAACATTGCAAAATACCCAACCAGGCGCTCAGCTTTATTTATTCTTTTCACTGGCGAAGAAAAAGGATTGTTAGGAAGTCAATATTATGTTGAAAACCCTTTACTCCCATTAAACAAAATGGTGTATTGTTTCAATAGTGACAATGCTGGTTATAACGATACTTCAGTAATTTCGGTAATTGGATTGCCAAGAACCACAGCATCTGCAAACATAAAAGAAGCCGCTACAACTTTTGGCTTAAAAGCAATTGATGATGCAGCACCAGAGCAAAATCTTTTTGACAGAAGCGATAACGTAATGTTTGCCAAAAAAGGCATCCCCGCTCCTACTTTTTCTCTGGGTTTTAAATCTTTTGATGGCGATGTAACTAAATATTATCATCAAGCTGGTGATGAGGCAGACACACTAGATTATGACTATTTACTGAAATTTTTTGAGAGTTATGTGCTGGCTGGAAGATTAATAGCCAACGATCCCGAAACTCCAACTTGGACAAGCGGCGATAAATATGAAAAAGCTGGAAAAGTACTTTATAGCAACTAAAAAAAAATTAAATAAATAACAAAAAAGCCATGATTTCTCATGGCTTTTTGTGGGGATAAAAAAAGGCAACTACAGTTTTTCAAAAGTTAGATAATCGGTTCCGCCATTGCCTCCGCTAATATCAAAGAGCTCAACTCGGGTGTTTGTATAGGTATCAACATCCCAATCATCATTAAATTCGTCAAAAGGCATAGCGGTTCCAAAATCCAATATTACGTCAAGACCATTGCTACTGTTTACAACACTCCAAGTTCCAGTTATTGTATTGCTACTGTTTTCTGCAATCACGCTTCCATCTAAGTTAAAAGTAAGGATATAGCCGTTGTAATCGTTTGTTTCGTTATTACCATCGTCTATATAGCTTTGAACATACCATTGTCCATCATTTAGGATATTGGTCAGCTCTGTGGTGTTTCCTCCCCCATTACAATCTTCGTATGGGTTTCTTCCAAAATTAAGATAATCAGTACCGCCATTACCCCCGCTAACATCAATTAATTTTATGATCTGTGCGTCAAAAGTAGTAACGTCCCAATCATCATTTAAATCATCAAAAGGATCGTCGCTGCCCGTGATTTCGAAATTCAAAACAAGGTCTATCCCACTACTGCTACTGGTAACTGCCCAAGTACCGTTAACCGTGTTGTCCGTGCTTGTGGCGGTAACTGTCTCATTCGTGTTAAATTTAAATTCATACGCAACATAATCACAGGTTTCATTATTTCCATCGTCCTCCAATAGGTTTACATACCACACACTATTTGTCAAATTATCTGTAAATTCAGAAGTGTTTCCACCGCCGCCACCACCGCCGTTCGAAGTGCGTTCATAAGTTAAAAAGTCAACACTGCCGTCGCCACCGCTAATGTGTTTCAATTTAATGATATCTTGGGTTGCCTCTATAATGTCCCAATCTTCATCAAGCTCATCAAAAGGATTATTGGTTCCGAAGAAAAGATTCAGATCAGGGGTATTACTATTTGTCAGGCTCCAAGTGCCAGCAACAGTGTTGGAAGTACTTACTGCTTGGGCGGTATTGTCTGTTGCGAATGTAAATTCATAGCCTGCAAAATCGCTAGTTTCATCTTGATCATCGAAAAAATATGTAACAAACCAAGAGCCAGTGGTCAATATGGTTTCAAAATCTGAAGGAAAACCTCCTCCATTGGATGAACAGTCGGAAATTAATGTTACTAATTCTGCATTGCTATTAACTTCCACAGTAGTACCATCCTGCAATACAACATTAATTGGAAACTGCAAGGCAATATAAGTTCCGGGATCTAAGGAAAGCAATAAAGCAAGAAGTTCGCCATCGTTGCCCACCGTTTGTGTTCCTGTTTGCTGCTGATCTGAATTGTAGATAAAGAAAGTAAGTGGATAAACAAAGTCTATACAATCGATTGAAGATGTATTGTTATTGTCTGAAGTACGAAGCAATAAATCTCCAAGTTCGGAATTTACGGCTACTATATCTGTATTCGAATCATCAAAAGGTTGTGAATCTTCTTTTGTACAAGAGCTTACCAAAAAAATTAATAAGCAAGCTAAAAATGTGAAGTTGGTTAATTTATTCATGATTGTTTCTTTTTAGGTTATATATAAATAAAACAGTCAACCTCAAGAAAACCCTACCTCCATTGATAGTTTTCAAATTAAATTAGTGCTTCAAGTATATTGAAATAAAAAAACCATCCGCAAACGGGATGGTCTTAATGAGTTGGTGAAAATCAATTTTTAGATTTTTTCAAATGTAAAAAATTCGTTCCTCCATTGCCGCCGCTAAGGTTGGTTAATTCAATTTTTTGAATTGCTCATAGATATAATACCCCAATGGTCTGAAAGATCTTCAAAATCTGGCAGCGCACTAAATAAAATATTAATATCGTTGTCGCTGGTTCCACCAACATCATCGCTGGAATTACTGCCATCTGTAACGGACCAAGTTCACTTAACGGTAGTGCTCACATTTACATCAATCAAGGCGCTAAGAAGCCCTGAAAAATAATTCCAAGAAAATTCATAAAAAAAAGAGAGACTACCTTTATTGATAATCTCTCTTTTTTAATACGAAACTCTTATTGCTTTGCGACTTTAAAAGTTGATTGTAGTTCTCCAGAAGTTGCATTAATAAAATACATTCCGCTCTCCAAGTTTGACATATCAAAATATGTGATGTTCCCAGTGGCCTTACCTTGCGCTACCAACTGACCTAAAATATTGTAGATTTTATAGTTGTCAAGTTTGTAAAGAGAAGCAACCGTTAATTTGTTATTTACGGGATTGGGATAAAAGGAAATATTCTTCCTGAATTTGTCATCTACTGACATCGTCTGTTCAACAGTAATGGTCCCCTCCATATCCGAGTGGACATCACATTTATATTCGTTAATCCCAACCTGAGTAAAGGTATAAGAAAACTGGGTTCCGCTGCCGGTAAGGATGCCACTGTCAAAATTCTCTTGGCTGCTTGATTTGCTTGTCACGGAATGTGGAACTTCGTCAGTCCAGGTCCATCTTACGGTATCGCCGGTCCCTACAGTGATACTGGCTTGGGAATTGTTTATCCCCACAAACCAGTTAAGATCAAAAGTTGTTTGTGCCGAGGCCATGTAAGCTGTTAGCATAATAATAAAAAGAAGTTTAAATTTTTTCATAATTTTTGATTTTAGATTAATATATAGTTATTGTTACTCTTGCTTCAAATATTTTCAATTTTGAGATTACGCCTGTTTGCAACATGCAAATGCTACTCAAAACACTCGGCTTATATTAAAGCCAAAAAAGAAATCACCATCGGCCCAGTTACCTTGCCCCTGCACAATGAATCCGTCTTCAAACATATCTTGCGCATTGGTAAAGTGCATCTGGAATACGTGGCCACCCGTTTCAATATCCACTCCAACCGACAAAGGATTTCTAAAATTGGAATTTTTATTTCGGTTTAAATGCACCCCATAATCCGCATTAATACTAACACGGGTTGATATTTTATATCTTCCGCCCAGACCCAAAGCAAATTGATTGGGTTTTTCATCATGGTTCAAGGTGATGCCATTGTCCAGAATCTCCCGGCTACGGGTTGCCAAATTTTCATGGATAAAGGTTGGGGCAAGCAATAATGAAAATGATTCGTTGAACTTTTTCGATAATAGGAGTTGAGAAGTATAGGTAAGCCTGTCTATAAACTCCAGGTTTGCATATTGATCTTTTTCCAAGGATGTATTTATCGTGACCAAATTATAACCCACCATTGTTACTGGGAAGCCTTCCTTTTTCTGTGGCATCAATCGATATTTAACATGGATTCCATATTTTTTTTGGAAGGAGCTTCTCGCAACACCTACGTTCAACCAATCATTAAAACCATATATAAACTTTAACTGGGTCACGGCATTGTCCAGTCCGAAGAAATCCTTGAAACCATTTTTTACCGAACCAAAGCGATGGGCCACGACAAAGTAAAAATCTTTTTTACTGGCGAGCTTTGTAGATTCAAAATTCACCACTTTCAGCCCCTTAAACCCAGCAATCACGGTTTTGTCCTCCACCACTTCACTCTCAAGGTCGTTCAGCAAATCATCCTGCGAAAAAAGAAGCAGCGGAAGTAAGAACAGTAAAAATGTCATTTTTTTTATCATTGATCTTATTTTATAGGTGAACATTGATCCAATTTTACGATTTCGAACAATTCATCATATCCAATACATCTGCCCTTGATCTTCACTTTTTCGTTTTTGTTCAATCTTGTACTGTTTTCAACGAAACTCGCATGTACGCTTTCATCAATGGTAACCGCTCCATCCTCCACATCGGTTATCACTCCTGTTACCGTTAGGGTCTTGTTCAACAGGGCATCGCCGTTATTTGTTTTGAATTGCTCCAGCAAGTAGGGTGCAGTAATCTCAATCTGTGAAGTTTCCGATTTAATATCCCTATGATCTTGGTATACATAATTATAGGTTACAAAACCGCCCAGTACCAGAAACAATATCAGTAACAGAAATATTCTTTTCTTTTTCATTGCTTTAATTATTGTTTATATAGCATGAATACGGCTGAAACGTTCACCTCATCGGCTATTTTATTGCTTACAATAGATGGGATTTTTATATCAAATTCTTCCGGCCTGAGTACAAACTGAGTATTGATATATACTGCTCCATTCTTAATGGAAATAATTGCGGGGACTTCCAAATTTTTGTCTACCCCATGAAGGCTCATAGTTCCCTTTATCAAATATTTACTTTCCCCCGACAAGTCCGAAAGGGAAAAATCTTGGATTGTACCTTTAAAAGTGGCCTTAGGATATTTGGAGGATTCTATATAGTTTTCGTTAAAGTGCTCTTCCATTAAAGCCACTTTAAACCGGAATCCCTTCATTAGCGCAAGTGCGGCAAAATTTCCTGAGACTACATCCAAAACAGCGCTTACATTGCTGTTTTCTGCCTTAACCTCTTCAAAAGAAGGAACGGAAGCTTCAAAGGCAATTTCGCCAGTTTTGGTAGCATATTTTTCTTGCCCAGTTGCCGCAGCAAGAAAAAAGAAGCTAATAATTGATAAAATGATTGTAGTTTTCATGTGTATTTAATTTTCCAGCAGTCCATCTTGGCTCCACTTTATGATTAGATTAATTTGTTGTTGAGGCAAGCGCGGACCGCCCAAGGGCATTAGTCCTTGTTCCCCTTCATTCCTACTGACCCTGTCAATTAGCCCTCTGGTTTCAACGGCATTCTTTACTTCTGAATAATTTGTAAGCGACATTGGCGCTCCGTTTTGTGGCGGATTGCTATGACAGGCAGTACAGTTATTTTCAAAAATAAAAGCTACGTCTTGGAAGCTTACCAACCCTGTCTGATTGTCATCCTGAAGTACTTCAATATCATCATAGGTACTGGTTGTACAGCTTACTATCACGGTAGAAAAAAAGATGAGGGAAAATAGTTTCATAAAGCGTTTCGGTTTTCCGTTAATTATCTATAGAACATTTCAAAAATGGAATACCCTACTTTTCTTTAAAAAATATTTTCATAAATTGGTGGAAAACAGCATTTGTTTAAACAATAAAGCCATGGAAAACCATGGCTTTATTAGGAGAAAAAAAAGGATTCTATATTCTTTCAAATGTTAAAAAGTCTGTGCCACCATTTCCGCCACTTACATCGGTTAGTTCAATTTTTGAATTGCTCACTGAAATAATATCCCAATCATCTGATAGGTCTTCAAAATCAGGTGGTGAAGCAAAGAAAATATTGAAATCTGGACGGCTTGAACCTCCATCATCGTCACTAGAATTGCTATCCGTTACCGACCAAGTTCCTGTAATTGTAGTACTTCCGTTTACAGCTACCAAAGAACCGTTTTCATTGAAAGTAAAAGTATAACCTGTAAAATGGTTCGTTTCTTCCTGGTCCGTATCAAAGTAGTAAGTAACTTTCCAAGAGCCGGTCTGGGCAGTGGTTTCGGTCTGTTGCACCGTTGTATTCTGTTGGGAATCATTACTATTGTCGTCTTTGCTACAAGCCGCAACAGTAACAATGTACATAATGATTGCGAACATACTTGCTATTTTCATAGTTTTCATAGTTTTCATAGTTTTCATAGTTTTTAAAATTGATTTTATTATTTAAATTTTATCAGTTCTTTTTAAAAATTAAGGTGTCTTCAATATTACCATCACTATTTCGTGTGATAAAGGTTACCGAGGTTGGTGAATATTGCAGGGCTTTATATTCATCATTATCCGCACCATTTATGGGGCTGTCCATATCAAATTCAAAATTTAATTCTTGGCCGGTCACTGTTACAATCCATATTCCATCTACATTTTCTGATCCATTTGTCGCCAAAATAGTTTCATTTCCAAAAAAGGTAAAATCATAGCCTGTATAATCTGAGGTCTCATCATCACCATCGTCCAAATACTTTTCAATATACCAAGTTCCCGATTGCAGAATATCACGAAGTTCTTGTGGATCTGGTCCACCACCACCGCCGTTTGGTTCCCGACCGAAAGTAAGGTTGTCTGTTCCGCCACCGCCTCCACTCACGTCAGAAAGACGAATAATGCTTTGTGTGGCTTCTATAACATCCCAATCGTCGTTCAATTCAGCAAAATTATTATTGGTGACCGTTTCAAAATTTAGAATGAAATCCAAATTGCCATTATTAACTTCCGCAGTCCAAAAACCATTGATTGTATTATTGTTGCTTACAGCAGTTGCAGAACCATTTCTTAAAAATGTAAATTCATATTCATTGAAATTTGCAGTGTGGTCAGTCCCATTTTCCTCCAGCAAGTTCACGAACCAACTTCCCGTACTCAAATTTTCTATGAAAAGATTCAGTTCAGTATTATTTCCACCGGTATTAGGATTACGACCAAAAGTTAAATAATCCGTACTACCATCACTTCCACTGATGTGTTTAAGCTTAATGATTTCTGCGGTTGCTTCAAGTATTTCCCAATCTTCATCAAGTCCGTCCAAAGGGGAATTTGTTCCGAAGAAAATATCGAATTTAAAATCGTCTACAAGTGCCCAAGTTCCAGGCACACTTGTTCCAGAATTTACTGCTTGAGCAGTTCCGTCCAGAGCGAAGTTAAATTCATAACCAGCATAATTATCGGTTTCGTCATAATCATCAAAAAAGTATTCAACATACCAAAGCCCAGTTGTTAAATCTTCTTCAAATTGTGAAATATCTATAGGGTCATTATTTGTATTTGCCACACAGTTTGCAATCAAAGTTTGCAACTGTTGGTTGCTGTTCACTTCCGCAGTTGAACCATCGGCGAGAATTACCGAAATTGGGAAATCCAGACTAATAAAATCATTCGGTCCCAAACCCTGCAGAAAAATGAAAAGTTCTAAATCACTATTCACAACTACAGAGCCTGTTTGCTGTTGATCTGAATTGTAGGTAAAAAAAGAAATAGGATATACAAAATCCAAACATTCAATTTCAATATCATTTACACCACAAGTTGCGGCAAGAGCATCTAGTTCTCCTTGGTTGTTTACTACTACTTGTGTAAAATCAAATAAATCTAGGGTAATTGGGAAGGCTATTTCTAAAGTATCAGTATCGTTCGGAAATTGATTAAAAATTTGCTGTATCAATAAAATATCTTCGGGAGTATTTATTGTTAGCTGTTGTCCGTTTACAACAACAGTAATAGGGAGTACTAAAGAAGCACAACTGTTTCCGTCAATTATGTCATCATAACTACCAGGGTTTTGAGCAGTACGCAACAATAGTCCAGTTAATGGTGAACTTGCCGTTAAAGTATCCGCAGGCGTTTCGTCTATGTATTCTTTTTCCTCTTTTTGGCAAGAAAAAAGAGTTATACTTATAAAAAGTAAAACGAAAAATTGGAGAAAGTATATTTTTTTCACATTATATAAGTTAAGTGGTTTATATTAATAACAAATAAATTAAAATTTACCCTACCCACCAACTTGAAAAAGTTTTAAATATATTTGAAGCCAATCAACCACCTTTATGAAAGAGCTTGAAAATGTTTGTAATGAAAATACTTTCAACCGTCTGTATGAAGCACACGGGAAAACTATTTGGCGATTTATCTATTATAAATGTGGTAATACCGCCCAAGCTGATGATTTGGTCCAAGAGGCCTTCATAAAATTGTGGCAAAACTGTGCAAAAGTCACCAAAGAAAAAGCGAAATCATTTTTATATACCGTTTGCAACAATACTTTTTTAAATGAAGTAGCGCACAAAAAAGTTGTTTTAAAGCACGCTAAAAGACAGCCCAAAAAAACAAATTACCAATCCCCTGAGTTTTTAATGGAAGAGGCTCAATTCCACGAAAAACTTAAAAATTCGCTTGAAAATCTTACTGAAGCACAGCGCACCGCTTTTTTGTTAAACAGAATTGAAGGAAAAAAATATGCTGAAATTGCCGAAATGCTGAATATCTCAGTGAAAGCTGTTGAAAAGCGCATGAGTAAAGCTCTAGCAACACTTCGGAAAGAAATTGGAGATATATAATATTTATGGTAGGGTAACGCGCTGTTAACCTGTTACACCTATGAACACAATAAAAATGGAAAAAGACTACTTATTACACAAATGGCTCAATAATGAAGCTACTCTAGAAGAACTGGAACAATTAAAAAACAATCCAGAATATGCTTCATATCTTAAGATTGCAAGTGCCAGCGTAGGTTTTGAAATCCCTAAAATGGACAGTAAGGCAAATTTTGAAGCCATTTCAAACAAAATAAAACCCGTACGCCAACTTCAAAAAACAAATATTTTTTCAGTTGTTTTGAAAATTGCAGCGGTTTTTGCTGTTTTATTAGCTGGGTATTATTACATTTCTACATTAGACACTTCGGTGAAAACTGAAATTGCACAGACCGAAACGTTTTCATTACCCGACAATTCAGAAGTTATGCTAAATGCAGGTTCACAAATTAGTTATAACAAAAAAAACTGGGCAAAATCCCGCGAGCTCACTTTGGATGGCGAAGCTTATTTTAAAGTAACAAAAGGAAATAAGTTCAGCGTTAAAACTGGTGAAGGCACCGTAAGTGTTTTGGGAACACAGTTCAATATTTTTGCAAGGGATGGACTTTTTGTAGTTGCCTGTTATGAAGGCTTGGTGAGTGTTGCTTTCAACGACACACTCTTAAAAGTGCCCGCTGGAAGCAAAGTACAGGTTGAAAACGGAAAATTAGTGATAAATGAAGCTACCGAAAATCTTTCACCTGATTGGCTTGCCAAAGAAAGCAGTTTTGAAAACGCCCCGCTGTCACTTGTTCTGAAAGAAGTTGAAAGACAATACCCTATTAAGGTTGCTTTGGAAGATATTGATTCCGAAAAAAGATTCACTGGGAGTTTCACCCACGAAAATCTGGACCTTGCATTAAAAGCCATTTGTGAGCCCCTTCAGTTAAACTATAATATAAATAAAAACGGAGCAGTAAGCATTCATGCCAAAAATAGCAAGTAGCTACAAAGTCTTAGTTTTCTTTTTGGTTTTCTGTGCTTTTGGACCAAGATCTATAGCTCAGGAGACTAAGGAAGTTACACTTTTGACTTATTTGAAATCTTTGGAAAAGGAATACAATGTTCGGTTTTCATTCGTAAAGGAAGAAGTGGAAGTTATTATATTAAAGCCACTTTCAGAAGGTGAAAACACCATAGAAAACATTCTTTCCTATCTTCAGAAAAATACTCCTTTGCTATACAACCGAATTAACGAACGTTATATCACGATTACTTCCAAAGAAAATGAGGAAAGTCTTTGCGGACGAATAATTGATTTTAATACCCAATTGCCCTTGGAAGGTGCTAGTATTGTTTCAGAAAACAACTCGTTTAACACAGTTTCAAATGAAGAAGGTTTTTTTTATATTCCTGTTCAAAACGAAAAGCTAAACTTCACAGTTTCTTTTGTTGGTTTTTCCCCAATAACAAAAAACACAGCAAGCTTGTCGAAAGATTGTCCTGCACTTCTTTTAATTCCTTCTATTTCCGAATTGGAGCCAGTAATGATCCAGAATATTTTCACTAAAGGAATCGATAAAAATTTAGACGGCTCCATTTTACTTTCAACAGAACATTTTGGGCTCCTTCCAGGGCAAGCAGAAAACGATGTACTGCAAATTGTACAAGCCCTTCCTGGCGTGGAAAGTGTAGATGAAACCATTTCAAACATAAACATTCGTGGCGGAACGCATGATGAAAACTTATTACTTTGGGATGATATAAAAATGTATCAAAGCGGACATTTTTTTGGGCTCATTTCTGCCCTCAATCCAGACATCACCAAAAATGTAATTATCTATAAAAACGGAACTAACGCCCGTTATGGCGAAGGGGTTTCGGGCGTTATCGATATGCGTTCAAAAAATACAATTTCATCAGAAACCGAAGCTGGAATTGGTTTTAATTTGATAAACGGAAACGGGTTTTTGGATATTCCCATTTCAAAAAAACTCGGTATTCAAGTTGCTGCTAGAAAATCAATTAACCATCTCTGGGAATCTCCTATTTATACTAGTTACACCAAACGTATCTTTCAGGACAGCGAAATTTCAAACATTGGAAACACTGAGAATAATATCGCAATCGCTACAGATGAAAATTTCAGTTTTTATGATTTCAGCACCAAATTGTTGTGGGATATCTCAGCAAAGGACAAAGTGCGAATCAACTTTTTGACGATTGACAATTCATTGGATTTTACTGAAACTTTGGAAGTCAATTCCCAATCAAAAACCAGTGAATTGGACCAAAGTAGTTTGTTGGGAGGCGTTTCCTGGAACCATCTATGGAATGAAAATATTGAAACTACTGCTTTGCTTTACGGCACCTATTATTTACTGGACGCCATAAACAAAGACATTTTTACAACTCAAGAGCAAATCCAAAAAAATGAGGTTTTGGAAACTGGCGTTAAAATCGATGCGAACATTACACTTTCAGAAGTTTTAAAACTTCAAACAGGCTACCAGTTTTCAGAAATTGGAATTGCAAATACCCAGGACATCAACCTTCCAAGATTTCGCGATTATGAAAAAAATGTACTTAGAGCGCAAGTGCTTCTAGCAGGATTAAATTATGTTTCAAATAATAAAAAAACCTTTATTACTGCGGGTGTACGTGGGAATTATTTTTCGAAGTTTGACGAGATTTTAATTGAGCCGCGTTTAAGTTTCCATCAAAAAATTAGTAATGGCTTTTCATTTGAAGCCTTGGGAGAATATAAAAGTCAAAGTACAACTCAGCGAATTGACTTTGAAAGTGATTTTCTCGGCATTGAAAAAAGACGATGGATTTTGGCTGATGGGGAAAACACCCCGATCATAAAAAGCAAGCAAGCTTCTGTTGGTTTTGTTTACAGTAAAAGTGGGCTTTTTATTAATGCTGAAGGGTTTTATAAAATAGTGGAGGATATAAATAGTAATACCCAAGGGCTTCAAAATCAATTTCAATTTTCAAGAGAGATTGGAAATTATACTGTAAAAGGCGCTGAATTTGTAGTAAATAAAAAAACAAAATCGTTCAGTACGTGGCTAAGTTATATGTTCAGTAAAAACGATTATGAATTTAAAAATCTTGAACCATCAACCTTTCCGAACAATCTAGATATTCAACATTCCGCAACGCTTGCAGGTAGTTATTCGCGGAATAATTTAAAAATTGCTTTAGGACTTAATTGGCACAGTGGAAAACCCTATACAATTCCTTTGGAAAATTTTGAAACAACCACAGAAGGGGGCATAGCAACTATACAATTTGACACTCCTAATAACCAGCGATTGCCAGATTATTTTCGTGCAGATCTTTCTGCGGAATATCTTTGGAAACTCTCTCCATCCATAAATGCCAAAATAAACTTTGCGCTTTTAAACCTTTTGGATATTGAAAACACGATTAACATCCGCTATGCTTTGGCACGAGACGAAAACAATGAAATAACCGTAAACCAAATTGAGGAAGTTTCTTTGGGAATTACGCCAAACTTTTCGTTTCAGCTTTTGTTTTAAAAATTACATACGCTCCGGAACCTCAATTCCCAAAAGCGCAAAAGCACTTTTGATAACTTCGCCAACGGCTCTTGAAATTTTTACCCGGAATGCTTTTTCAGTTTCGTTATCCGTTGCCAAAATGGGCACGTTTTGGTAAAAACTGTTGAATTCCTTAACCAAATCGTATGTATAGTTTGCAACCAGCGCCGGACTGTAATTTTCGGCAGCTAATTGAATCGTTTCGGGATATTGCTGAATTATTTTAATGAGTTCTTTTTCTTTAGGCTGTAAGATAATATCGGAAGCAATGTGCTTCGACAAGCTCAGCATGACATTCTCATTCTCATTAGCTTTTCGGAGAATAGATTGTATACGCGCATAGGTATATTGAATGAACGGCCCTGTATTGCCTTGAAAATCGACGCTTTCTTCTGGGTTGAAAAGGATTCGTTTTTTAGGGTCCACTTTTAAAATATAATACTTCAAAGCTCCCAAGCCAATCATTCTGTAAAGTGCTTCTTTTTCTTCTTTTGAAAAATTGTCAATCTTCCCGAGTTCTTCAGAAATAGTTCGAGCGGTATCGGTCATTTGTGCAATTAAATCGTCAGCATCAACAACTGTTCCCTCACGACTTTTCATCTTTCCGGAAGGTAAATCCACCATTCCATAACTTAAATGAAATAGATTTTTGGCCCAAGAATAACCTAGTTTCTTCAGAATTAAAAACAATACTTTAAAATGGTAATCCTGCTCATTACCAACCGTATAAATCATTCCACCTACATCGGGATGATCTTTTACGCGCTGCACGGCAGTGCCAATATCCTGCGTCATATAAACTGCCGTGCCGTCACTTCGTAAAACCAGCTTTTCATCTAGGCCATCTTCGGTAAGGTCACACCATACGGAGCCGTCGTCTTTCATAAAAAAGACATCTTTTTTAATACCTTCCTCAATTATATCCTTTCCTAAGAGATACGTATCGCTTTCGTAATAATAAAAATCAAAATCTACGCCGATAGACTTATAAGTTTCCTCAAAACCTTTGTAAACCCAACCGTTCATTTTGTTCCAAAGCGCAACAGTTTCTGCATCGCCAGCTTCCCATTTACGGAGCATTTTTTGTGCTTCAACAATAAGTGGCGCTTGTGCTTTTGCCTCTTCTTCTGTTTTTCCTTCCGCTTTTAGAGCTTCTATTTGCTTCTTATATTCTTTGTCAAATTTTACATAATAATTACCAACGAGTTTATCGCCTTTCAAATCAGCAGAATCAGGTGTTTCACCATTTCCGAATTTTTCCCAAGCCAGCATACTTTTACAAATATGAATCCCACGATCGTTGATGATTTGAGTTTTGTACACTTTATTCCCGGCGGCCTTTTCAATTTCGGCAACGGAATATCCGAGTAAAACATTTCGAACGTGACCCAAATGCAAAGGTTTGTTTGTGTTTGGAGAAGAGTATTCTACCATCACAGCTTTTCCATTTTGATCACCTTTTCCGAAGGAAGAAAAATCGGCTACTGAATTAAAGAAATTCAAATAATAGGAATCACTCAACACAATATTCAAAAAACCTTGAACTACGTTGAATTTTTTAATTTCTGAAACATTTTCAACCAAATAGTTTCCTATAGCTTCCCCAATTTGCACGGGATTTCCTTTTACCACGCGCAACATCGGAAAAACAACGGCAGTAATATCACCCTCAAAATCCTTGCGGGTGGGCTGCAATTCTACCGATTCAAGTTTTGCGCCGTACAGATTTTCGACTGCATTTTTAATTTGGGTTTCCAATGTTTGCTGAAGTGTCATACTAAAATTTTAAAGTGCAAAGATACTTTTTTTGATTTCTTAATTCTGTATTCAATTTTCTGAATTTTTAGAAGGCATCTAATAACTTTCTTTTAAAGTTTTGGTAAACTTCACATCCCGAAACAAAACGTCCTTTGCCGAAAAAACTATGGACATTTTTTTATATGTTTTTGCAGCGCTATTTTCGGTGATAAACCCTTTGGGAACGGTGCCTGTATTTGTAGGTTTAACTAGTGATGAAAGCCCACAGGAGCGCAACAAAACTTCACTTTTGACCACGATAAACGTGATTGTTATTTTAATCATTTCCTTCTTCGCTGGAACGTATTTATTGGCTTTCTTCGGAATAAGTTTGAATGCGCTTCGAATTGCGGGTGGGATGATCATTGTTACTTCTGGTTTTGCCTTGTTGACAGGAACTTTTTCCAAACACAAAGGGATGAAGAACAAAAGGGTTCAAAAAGATTTGGACAAGCGGGAAAAATTTTCATTGACCCCACTTGCAATCCCAATGCTTGCAGGTCCGGGCTCTATTTCATTGTTAATTACCTTTAATCAAAAGTACCAGAATACTAATGATATTTTATGGACTGTATTAGCGGTATTAGCAGTGGGGTTGGCAACTTTTATCATTTTGAGAAGCTCGCACTACATCAGCAAATTTTTGGGTGCTTCTGGTATTAACGCTATTTCGCGCATTGTTGGGTTTATAGTAATTTCCATAGGTGTGGAATACATCAGTGCAGCTGTGATTTCTATTTTTAAAACAATAAATCTTTAAAAATTAACGACGATTTTTAAGAAGTGCGCCAGCTATCAATGCCAAAACCCCAATGCCAATCATCCCTAAAGTTTGGTTAGTCAGGCCTTCTTTGGCGTTAACTTCCAAGGGGCCGATATCCAAAACTTGCTGGGGCACGAAAGCATTGTAAAGCCCAAAAACAATTAGAACTACTCCCACAATTAGCAATACGATTTTTAAGATTTTCATGGATTTTGGATTTGCTTGGTTGAAGTTCTAAAGATACCGTTTTGAAAAATAATGGAAGCCATAACTTAACGGGTTTTTAACTACTGTATAATTATTATAAATTATCTTTAAACAAAACTATAAAATTGAAAATTCTACTCACAGGTGCCAACGGATATATAGGAATGCGATTGCTTCCCCAGCTTTTAGAGAACGGACATGAAATAATCTGTGCGGTTCGTGATAGGAACCGGCTTCCGCTGGATCCAGAAACCACAAAAAAAATAACCGTATTTGAGGTTGATTTCGCAGAAGAAGTGAACACCGAATCTTTTCCGAAAGATATAGATGCTGCGTATTATTTGATTCATTCCATGAGCGGTGCCGACAATAATTTTGATGAAATTGAAGCGCGTGCAGCAGAAAATTTCAATAAATATATGGCAGTAACTTCCGTGAAGCAGGTTATATATTTAAGCGGAATTGTAAATGAAGAACAACTTTCCAAACACTTGGCATCAAGAAAAAAAGTGGAAGATATTTTATTTAAGGGAAATTATCATTTAACAGCATTGCGCGCTGGTATTGTGGTGGGCAGCGGTAGTTCTTCTTTTGAAATTATCAGGGATTTATGTGAAAAACTGCCAGTAATGATCGCTCCAAAATGGTTAAAAACCAAGATTCAGCCCATAGCTATTAGAGACGTGATTGCATTTCTTTATGGTGTTTTGAACAATGAGAAATGTTTCGATCAATCATTTGATATTGGCGGTCCCGACGTTTTAACCTATAAAGAAATGCTGCTGAAATATTCTGAAATTCGCGGTTTAAAACTTTGGATTATTTCCGTGCCGATTATGTCGCCCCGCCTTTCTTCATATTGGCTTTATTTCGTAACCTCAACTTCCTATAAACTTGCCGTAAACCTTGTGGACAGCATGAAAATGGAAGTTGTTGCCAGAGACAATAAACTGCAGGAAATTTTAAACATTCAACCCATTTCTTATGAAGAAGCCATCAAATTGGCTTTTATTAAAATTGAGCAAAACCTTGTTATTTCAAGCTGGAAAGATTCTTTGGCGGCAGGTAGAATTTCGAATTTGAAAGAATACATTCAAGTGCCAACATTCGGATGTTTAAAAGACAGAAAAGTGTTGAAAATTGACAATCCTGAAAAGGTTTTGGACAACATTTGGGCTATTGGCGGAAATCGAGGTTGGTATTACGGGAATTCACTTTGGAAAATTCGCGGTTTTATGGATAAAATTGTTGGCGGGGTTGGATTACGTCGTGGCAGGACACATCCCGATCAAATTTACACTGGGGACGTATTGGATTTTTGGCGCGTACTTTACGCAGACAGGGAAAGTAAAAGGCTCTTGCTTTTTGCTGAAATGAAGTTGCCAGGCGAGGCCTGGCTTGAATTCTGTATTAACGATAAAAATGAATTGATACAAACAGCCACGTTCCGACCAAAAGGATTATGGGGAAGATTATATTGGTATTTAATGCTTCCCTTCCACTACTTTATCTTTGGCGGAATGATTCGTAACATCACAAAAAAAGAAATTGTGACCTAAATATTTAGGCCTTAGGAAGAAAAACCTCTGCCATCATACAGCGGGCGCTTCCGCCTCCACAGGTTTCAATGGTTGTAAGATCGCTGCTAAGGATTTCGCAATGTTTCTCGATAGCTGCAATTTGTTCTTGGTTTAAGCTATTATGGGCCGCTTCGCTCATAACCAAATATTTCTTGTCCTTCCCTTGAACCTGGAGCATATTACCAGCAAAGTGGTGCATCTGAGCTTCGGTTATTTTGATGATTTCTTTTCTGTCCGCTTTTAAATGTTGAATTACATTTTTCTTTTCCTTGGCATCGTCAATAGTGTCTAGACAAATAACGCAGAATTCTTCCGCAAGACACATCATAACATTGGTGTGATAGATTGGCATCCGTTTACCATCTACGGTTTGGTTTGCGGTAAAAATTACTGGCAAGTATTCAAAATCTTCACAGAATTCAATGAGCAATTCTTCATCGGCACGAGGTGAAAGGGCACAGTATGACTTTTTGTGCACACGGTCCAGCAATAAGCTTCCAGTGGCTTCCAAAAAAAAGCCTTCATCTTCAGCTGGGGAGTAATCGTATATATTGTTGATTATAAAACCTTCGTTTTCCAAACGTATCAAAATCTCCTCGCGCCTTTCGCGGCGACGATTTTCGGCAAACATTGGATATAGACCAATATCGCCATTTTCGTGAAAACTGATCCAATTGTTCGGAAAAATAGAATCTGGTGTATCCATTCGCAAATCATCGTTTTCAACAATTACGTTTATGCCTACCCTACGCAATTTTTCAACAAAAGCATCAAATTCTGTCTGTGCCTTGGTGTTGATTTCTGCATTTTTAAGCGCTATGTCTTCCTGAAAATAATTGTTTACCGCCGTTTGTTCGTTCATGCGGAAAGCAACCGGGCGAATCATTAAGATTGTATCTGTGATTTGTTTTGCCAATTGAAAAAATTTTAGGCTGCAAATTTAAAGGAATTTCCTCTTGAAAAAATGCTTTTAAATAAGTAAATTGTATAATCAAAAAAAAACATTGACTTATGGTGAAAATCAAATCAATATTATTTTTAATGCTATTCCTGTTCTTTGAACTTTCTTTCGCACAAGAAGGAATATTGGATTTAGATTTTGGCGACCAAGGAACAACAAGATTTGCATATACGGATAAAGGTGCCAGGGCAAAGGACTTACTTCTTTTGGAGGACAATTCAATAATTTTAGGAGTAAATAGTGAATTTAGACAGAATGGGGCTACATATAATCGTGGGTTTTACATTTATAAGTTAACACCCGATGGGGAAATTGATATATCATTTGGACAAGATGGTCAGTTATACTTCCCAAATAACAATAATAATTCTTCCTATTTTTTTTCTATGTTATTACAAATTGATGGAAAAATATTGATTTGTGGTTCTATTGAAAGTGAGGCGAAATTAATAAGGATTGACCAAACTGGCACTTTTGACCCAACATTTGGAAATGACGGAATTCAAACTATTTTGGGAGGCAGTAATATTGGCCAACAATCTACAGGCAAAATAATTGTCCAAAGTCAGTACTTTGATGGCTACAACAATATGTATAGTTTTTCAAGGCGAAACACAGATGGATCATTGGATACAACATTCGGAAATAATGGCATCCAAATTACTGATGTTACCAATTATCGTTTTGATCTTTGTTTCGCAATTAAAATAGATTGGGAAGACAAAATACTGGCTGGAGGTCCTTCCTATAATAATGGGGATGACTACCATCCCGTTATAACTCGTTTCAACGAGAATGGAACCCTAGACACTTCATTTGGAAATAATGGCACTGTGATTACTACTTTCGGTCCTGGATCAAATTTGGGAGAGATAGATGATATCGCTGTTTTGGGTGATAAAATAATTCTCGGAGGAAACTACCAGTATTACGGCGGAACCGGAGGTTTTGGTGGAATTAAACCAGCAGTTGCAAAATTCAATAATGACGGCACACTGGACCAAACCTTCGGCCAAGGAGGCAAAGTAGTTATGGATACTTATTTAGATGCTAATGATCGTCTTAGAAGTATTGCTATTCAACGGGACGGAAAAATAATATTGGGTGGCGGAGCTTCTTCACCTTTTCCGATTGTGCATTCGTTTTTTTTTATACATAAGTTGAATATTGACGGAAGCATCTATTCAGATTTTGGAGATAGTGGAACTTTTGTAACCGACTTTGGCGGTTCAGAGACAAATTATGTTACCGATTTGGTATTGCAACCAGACAATAAAGTTTTAGCTTTTGGCGTCACCCAAGACGCGAACAATGAATTTAGAAATGCAATTATTTGCCGTTTGGACAATGAATATTTAGGCCTTAATGATTTATCCTCGGGGAGCAATATTCAAGTTTATCCCAATCCAACAAATGGTTATTTCAAAATAAAAAGTAAAGTTGCTATCCAAAAGTCAGAAATTTATAACGTCTTGGGACAACTTATGGAACTTGAAATATATAGTGATAATCCTTTTATAATTGATTATGATCTAAATAAATTCGGAACAGGAGTTTACACTATTTTGATTTCAACAACAGATAACAGATATTTTCTAAAAAAGATAATAAAGCACTAGTCTTTCTAATTTTTCAACTACTAACTAAAATTGAATTTACTATGTTATTAAAAAATAATGGTCCCGAATGAATGAATAATTTTCACAATGTAAGTTTATGAAAAGTTTAAGGACTACAACCGTACTAATTGTTAACCTATAACGTTCTCAAATAATACTTAACTACCCAATGAAAAAAGTAATTTTATTATTTGCTGTTATAGTATTCTCAATAACACTTTCAGCACAAGAATGGCAGACCGATTTTGAAACCGCAGAAAAATTAGCTTCAGAGGAAAACCGACCAATTATACTCGTTTTTCAGGGAAGCGATTGGTGCGCACCTTGTATAAAATTGGATCGGGAAATATGGCGTTCAGACGAATTTAAATCTTACTCTAAAGATCATTTCGTAATGCTTCAGGCAGATTTTCCACGTAGAAAGGCAAACGCACTCAGTGATGAGCAACAAGAAAAAAACAATCAACTTGCTGAAAAATATAACAAACAAGGCTATTTTCCTTTTGTAGTAGTTCTTGATAAAGAAGGTAATGTTTTGGGGGAAGCAGGTTATGAAAAAACCACACCTACGGCATACATTGATAAACTTGAATCTTTTGTAAAATAGTTTGAAAAGAGCAGCCCTAATATGCATCGCACTTCTTTGTGCGAATACCATTTTTGCACAGGAAATCTTTAAACGCACCCTAAAATTAATGGGCAGCCGTTTTGAAATTACTGTAGTTGCAACTGATTCAACCGAAGCCAACAATTATATTGATTTGGCGGTTAGTGAAATAACTCGCATTGAAAAACTCATTTCCTCTTGGGATCCAGCTTCGCAAACTTCAGAAATAAATAGAAATGCAGGCATTAAACCCGTAAAGGTTGATGAGGAACTTTACAATTTAATTAGACGTTCTATTGAGATTTCGAAATTGACTGAAGGTGCTTTCGACATCAGTTATGCATCAATGGATAAAATATGGAAGTTTGACGGCAGTATGACCGAGATGCCTTCCAAAGAAGCCATAAGTCAATCCGTTTCAAAAGTGGGCTATCAAAATATTATTCTCGATCCTGAAAACCTTACCGTTTTTTTGAAATTGGAAGGAATGAAAATAGGTTTTGGTGGCATTGGCAAAGGGTATGCGGCTGACATCGCTAAAAAACTATTGATGCAAAAAGGTGTTAGTGCAGGTATCATAAACGCTTCTGGTGATATGAATACTTGGGGAAAGCAACCTGACGGAGAGTTTTGGAAAGTGGCCATCACTAACCCGATGGACAAAAATAAAGCATTTGCATTACTACCGTTAAAAGATAATGCCGTAGTTACCTCCGGTAATTATGAAAAATACGTTACTTTTAATGGTGTGCGTTACACGCATATAATTGACCCACTTTCGGGCTATCCTGCCACAGGGATTATCAGCGCCACAGTATTTGCTCCAAAAGCCGAAATTGCCGATGCATTGGCAACTTCCATTTTTGTTATGGGAAAAGATGTTGGGATTGATTTTGTAAATCAATTGCCAAAAATAGAATGCATTGTTATTGATGAAAAAGGTGAGATTTTTACTTCAAAAAATATTGAGATTGAAACTTTAAAAAACTAGACACCATTATAAATATTATGAAAAAGTCACTATTGGTTTTATCGCTTATAGCCTTAGGAAGCTTAAATTCCTGTACTGTTGTAAAGGAATATGAAAAAATAAATATTAACGACCCCGATATGGTTTTAGGAGACAAACCCGTTAATAGATTTGAAACTAATGCACAAGCTTATCGTGAAGCAGCGGTGGGTGCTAACGGAGGTAAAACAGGTGGCGGTTGCGGTTGTAACTAATTAAGATATAATGAAGAAGATATTTGGTTTATTTATCATTCTGTTTTCAGCAACAGTATTTGCACAAGACTCTACTTCCACATACAAAAAACGAGTACTTGAAGCTCCCGAAGTAGATTTTCTAGCAAGCTATTACAGCCAAGATGGCGATAATGCTGCTGTGAGTGGCGGTATAGGCTCAGAAAAACTTACAGATTTTACCCCAACAATAGTAGTTGCAATTCCTTTAAATGACGATGATGTTTTAACTATTGATGCGGGCGTTTCTGCCTACACCTCTGCTTCTTCAAGTAATATCGATCCTTTTGACAGTAATAGCCCTGCTGATCCTTTTGTAGCATCTTCGGGTGCGTCTGCAAGTGATCTTTGGGCGGGTGGGAATATAAACTATTCGCACAGTAGTGATGATAGAAATGATATAGTGAGCGCTAAAGTTTCCGTTTCATCAGAATTCGATTATTTTTCTTTCGGTTTTGGAGGAAGCTATACAAAACTTTTTAATGAAAAAAACACAGAACTAAGTGTACACGCAAACGTTTACTTAGATACATGGAAATTATTATACCCAATTGAACTGCGCCAGTCCTCTAATTTTAATGGATTGGATAAGAAAAACAGGAACTCTTATTCTGTAGGTTTTGGATTTTCACAAATACTTTCAAAAAAACTTCAAGGAGCGCTTTCTTTAGATTTAGTGCAACAGCAAGGTTTGCTCTCAACCCCTTTTCAAAGAGTTTATTTTAGTGACCTTCCAGATCGTTTTAGTGAAAACTTCCAGCTAGCAGATGATATTGAAAGATTGCCAGACACGCGTTTCAAAACCGCAATTGGGGGAAGGCTTAATTATTTTATTAATGAAATGTTTGTAGTGAGAACCTATTATCGCTATTACTTTGATGATTGGGGTATAAAATCGCACACAGCTAGTGTTGAAGTTCCCATAAAAATTACTGATAAATTCACGCTGTATCCAAGTTATCGTTATTACAACCAAACCGCGGCAGACTATTTTTATCCCTACAACGTAGCGCTATCTACCGATGAATTTTATACTTCAGATTATGATTTATCTGAATTTTCCGCAAACCAATACGGCTTTGGAATAGGTTATACCGATGTTTTCACAAAGTTTAGGGTATTGAAGTTTGGCCTGAAAAGTGTAGATTTAAAATATGATTATTATAAACGGGACACCGGTCTGAATTACAGCCTTATTTCGGCAGGATTTAAGTTTATTGGAAATTAATTTAGGCGCTTAAAACATCTCCATTGTTTTGGGGATAATCTCCAAATTCAAAGAGCATTTTTTTATAAAAACTGTGTTGAAGCTTTCCTTCTTCAACACATCCTGTAAGTGTTTCTTCTAAATTTGAATACGATAAATTGTCTGCTACCGCTTCATTTAAATCAAAAAGCCTAACGGGGTCTGTGGTCAAAGGTTTAGAATTCCAAATGGAAATAAACTTTTCATCGTAATCAATATTAATATCGACCGCGTTAAAAAAAAATTTAAAAAACATTTTATGAAAAGTGCGAAATTCTCTGGTAGGATACCTGTCAAATTTGCAACTAATAGTTATAAGATTTCTTATTTGATTTTGTACTATCTCTCCTCTATTTTCCATATCTCCCATTTTTACATATGGAAGATACATGGTGTTTTAATGAAAAGCTTTTTTAAAACAGTAATTTAGCGCCAGTTTAACTTCTAGGATTTCAATTCGTTAAAAAATTAAGAAGAAAATTTAGTCTTTATTTTGAAATCCTTCACTTTCCCAAAGTAGATAACCGCCTTGCATATCATAAATTTCCTTGAAACCAAGATCTTTTAAAATCAAGGCTGCTTTGGCGCTTCTTTTTCCACTCCGGCAATAAACATACACGGGGTTTTCCAAATTCAATTTTTCAGCCTCAGTACTAAAATCTGCTTCCATAACATCCATATTCAAAGCATCTTGAAGATGTCCTTCTTCAAACTCTGCATCTGTACGGACATCTACCAGTTGAATATCCTTTTTTGTTATGATTGAATCGTGAAATTCCTGAGGTGTTAAAACTTTTATTTCTTGTGCAGTACTGTTGTCTTTACAGGCTGTAAAAAAAAGTAATGCGGTAAGTCCAAAAAGAAATACTGTTTTTTTCATAATCAAATTTTTTAATTGTTTAATTGTCCTTTCCACTCCATAATTCCGCCTTTTAAATTATAGGCGTTTTTTACTCCAACGGAATTAAGCAACATACAGGCCTGCCCACTTCTAGCACCGGAACGGCAATAGAGATAATAGTTTTTTTCGGGATTTAATTCTTTGGCACGTTTTAGGAATTCCGCCCCATTAAAAATATCCATCTGCAATGCCCCCGGAATGTATCCTGCCTCAAATTCAGCATCTGTACGAACATCTATTATTACTGCCTTATCATCGTTTTCAAGTTGTTCACTCCACTGTTGTTGAGTCAAATCTGCCATAGTTTAATTTTTTTTTTGTAAAAATAGTAAATGCATTACGTATAAAAATAAAAAACCGAAAACAAAAGGTTCCCGGCTTTGAAGTTTTATTCTTATGTCATCTACTGCTTCACTGAACACCCAATAGCCTTGGTTTCTTTAACCGAAATTTCTTTTCCTTCCAAAAGCTCATTCACGGCATTCGCCAAAAACTGTTCTTTCACTGCTGAAGCGTTGCGAACATTGTCATCAATAGCACCAATGTATTTCACTATATTTTTTCCTGCTGAACCTGCCGAAGCATCTTTCTGCAATAAATATACATGGGGTGTTTTGGCTGCACCATATTTTGCGTAAACCGTTTGGCTATCATCATATAAATAGGGAAATGTAAACCCCGCTTCTTTCGCCTTTGCCTGCATCAATTCATAGCTATCATCCTCTTGGACTTCTGGATTATTGGGGTTGATGGCAATTACTGGATAGCCTTTTGGTTTAAATTCCTTGTCTAAAGCAACAATCCTTTCTTCGCTTGCCACAGCAAATGGGCAGGTATTACACGTGAAAATTACAATAAATCCTTTGGCATCTTTGTAATCTGAAAGGGAAACCATTTTTCCACTTACATCTTTCAATTTAAAATCTGTTGCTTCGTCACCAATTTTATACCCAACCGCACCCGTTTCTAAATTGGCTATGGTACTGTTTGCTTCAACATCTTCATTAATTGCAACTTCTTCTGAGCTCTTTTTTTGTTCATTTTTACAACTGGCAAAAACCGTTATCGCAAAAACTACAAATGCTAAACCGGAAAGTATTTTTCTTGTTTTCATAATATATCTTTTTATAGGAATTTTTTTAATTCAGTTTCAAGTTCTTCAAAAGTAAAAGATTGTTCGTAAAATTTTCGGTTGTCATTCTTGTAAATAACCGTCGCAGGAATTGCACCGCTCCACTCCTCTGAAACTTTTGGAATCCAACTATTGGCATCGGGGTCGTCCAGCAAAACAACTTCAGAGTTTATTTTATTCTTTTTAATGAATGGAATTACTTGTGAATCAATTTTATCAGGAAAATCAAGACTCACTAAAAGTACTTTTACTTTTTTATCGGAAAAATTTAAAGTTAATTTCTCAAAAGCCGGAAGTTCTTTCACACAGGGTTTGCACCAAGTGGCCCAAAAGTTTATGATGTAAATTGAATCATTTTTCTTCTGAAAATAATTCTTTTCAAGTTCTTCAAAATTGAGGGAAACCACTCTTTTTGTATCAAAATTTTCTTTTTCAATTTGAAGATTTTCTTTCATCGCAACCTCAGAGGTTATTCCACTGGCTTTAGTTTCAGATTTTTTATCTGAACAGCTTTGAAGCATTATAAAAAAAAGAAAAACTGAAAGTAATTTCATTTGCTAAAAATATTGAAAATCAATCTATTTGCAATTTAAATTAACGAATCATTAATAAGTTTAAAGAAACTACAAATTCTTAAAATTTTCATTAAACAAAATCATTATAATAAAAATATTATATATTTGAACCCGAAACAATGAACACAATTACAACAAATACTTGGTGGTGGAAAAACTTACGAAAAACCTCGTGAGCTGAACACCTATAGTATAAAACATATACGAAAAGGCTTGTCAATCACGACAAGCCTTTTTTTATTGCATAAATTGAAATTTTAAAATGAAATACAACTTAAAAACACATTCAAAAAAACTATTGGCGGATACGCTCACGCCAGTTTCGGTATATTTGCGGTTGCGCGACAAATTCCCCAATAGCCTTCTGCTGGAAAGTAGTGACTATCATGCTAATGATAATAGCTTCAGCTATATCTGTTTCAATCCTATTGCTTCAATAAAAGTTGAAAACGAAATCATTTTTCAGCATTTTCCCGATGGGAAAACTCTTGAAACTAAAATTACTGAAAACATAAATGTCCCTAGAGTTTTAGATGAATTTGCTTCTTCTTTTTCTTCAGAAGCGGGTAATTTCAAATTTATAAACAAGGGTCTTTTCGGATATATGGCTTTTGATGCAGTGCGGTATTTTGAAGATATTGAACTTCACAAAAAAGAAGAGAATCTTGAAATGCCGGATTTGTATTATGCAGTTTATCAAAATATTATTGCCATAAACCATTTCAATAACGAAGCCTATATTTTTGCGCACTGTTTTGATTCCGAAAACAACATTCCGCAAATTGAACAAATCTTGAAATCGAAGAGTTTTGCTGAATTTCCTTTTAAAAGAAATGGCGAGCGAACAACAAATTTGAACGATGAAGATTTTAAAATTTTAGTGCGAAAATGCAAGGAACATTGTCAGCGCGGCGATGTGTTTCAAATTGTTCCAAGCAAACGATTTTCGCAAAAATTTACAGGTGATGAATTCAACGTTTACAGAGCCTTGCGAAGTGTAAACCCTTCACCCTATCTTTTCTATTTTGATTACGGAAATTTTAAAATCTTCGGAAGTTCTCCCGAAGCGCAATTGATTGTAAAAGGAGATAGAGCCGAAATCCATCCAATAGCCGGAACTTTCAAACGCACCGGAAATGATGAACAGGATGCCGAGCTTGCCAAAAAACTTTCAGAGGACAAAAAGGAAAACAGCGAACACGTCATGCTTGTTGATTTGGCTAGAAACGATTTAAGCCGTCACGGAACCAATGTAAAAGTGGAAACCTATCGCGAAGTTCAATTTTTTTCACACGTTATTCATTTGGTGAGCAAGGTTACGGCCACAAAAAATATAGAAACTTCAACAATGCAAATAGTTGCGGATACTTTTCCTGCAGGAACTTTAAGTGGCGCTCCAAAACATAAAGCCTTACAACTGCTGGAAAAATATGAAAATAGAAGTCGTGAATTTTACGGTGGCGCAATCGGTTTTATGGATTTCAGAGGAAATTTTAACCACGCGATTATCATTCGTTCTTTTGTAAGCAAAAACCACACATTACATTATCAAGCCGGTGCTGGCGTAGTTTCGGAAAGTAATGAAGAAAATGAATTGCAGGAAGTTTATAACAAATTGGGCGCACTCACCAAAGCGCTGGAATTAGCTGAAAGTATATAAGTCCCCCGACGCCAAAGGGGAGAAAATATTACAACAATGAAAGAAAAAAATAAATTTGACAAACAAACTCCCTTCCCCTCAGGGGAAGGGCTGGGGATGGGGACAAAGATTCTCGTCATCGATAATTACGACAGTTTCGTGTACAATTTGGTTCACTATTTAGAGGAATTAGATTGCGAAGTAACCGTAAAACGAAACGATAAGTTTTATTTGGAAGAAGTTGAAAATTACGACAAAATCCTGCTTTCACCCGGTCCGGGAATTCCAGATGAAGCCGGTTTGCTAAAAGCAGTGATTCAACAATACGCAACTTCAAAGCCTATTCTGGGGGTGTGTTTGGGACAACAAGCCATCGGTGAAGTTTTTGGCGGAAGCCTGGAGAATTTAAGCAAAGTGTTTCACGGTGTTGCAACAAAAGCAACCATTATCTCTGAAAATGAGCCTCTTTTTAAAGGAATTGAAAAGGAATTCGAAATTGGCCGTTACCATAGCTGGGTGGTTTCAAAAGAAGGTTTTCCAGAAGTTCTGGAAATTACTTCCGTAGATGAAAATGGACAGATCATGTCTCTTCGCCATAAATTCTATGATGTTTGCGGCGTACAGTTTCATCCTGAAAGTGTACTTACGCCAATGGGGAAACAGATTATTAAAAATTGGATTGAAAGCTAAATGAAACAGATTTTAAACAGATTAATAAACCACGAACAACTCACCAAAAGTGAGGCGCAAACTGTTTTGGTGAATATTTCCGAGGGAAAATACAACCAAAACCAGATTGCTGCTTTTTTGACGGTTTTCATGATGCGAAACGTAAGTTTGGAAGAATTGGAAGGTTTCCGGGACGCTTTGTTAGATTTATGTTTAGCTGTAGATTTCACCGAATATAAGACCATCGATTTATGCGGAACTGGCGGTGACGGAAAAAACACTTTTAATATTTCAACCTTGGCATCTTTCGTTACGGCTGGCGCAGGAATTAATGTCACAAAGCATGGCAATTATGGAGTTTCCTCAGTGAGCGGAAGCAGTAACGTAATGGAAGCTTTGGGCATAAAATTCAGCAACGAAAAGAATTTTTTAAAACGTTGTTTGGACGAAGCTGGAATTTGCGTTTTGCATGCGCCCCTCTTCCACCCCGCAATGAAAAACGTGGCGCCAATAAGAAAGGAATTAGGTGTAAAAACCTTCTTCAATATGCTCGGGCCAATGGTAAATCCGGCATTTCCAAAAAACCAATTAGTTGGAGTTTTCGATTTGGAATTGGCGCGAATGTATGGGTATCTCTATCAAAAAAGCGAAAAGAATTATGCCGTGCTCCACGCAATGGATGGATATGACGAAATTTCGCTGACCGGCCCTGTAAAAGTGATTTCGAAAAATTCAGAAAATATTTTGAATGCAGAAGATTTCGGTATTAAACAAATCGAGGAGTCCGAAATATTTGGTGGGGAAACCGTAAAAGAATCCGCTACAATATTTATGGATATCCTAAACGGAGAAGGTGCCGAAGCTCAGAATAACGTAGTCTGCGCAAATGCTGGAATGGCAATTTCAGTAGTTGAAAATTGTACGATAAAAGAAGGTTTTGAAAAAGCGAAGGAATCGCTGCATTCGGGAAAAGCTCTGAATTCGTTGAAGAAATTGCAGCATCTATCAAAATAAAAAATTAAGAATGTCTGGTCGAGCGCAGTCGAGACCTTTATAAACAGTTCTCGAATGCGCTCGAACTGACAATAAATAAGAATTAATAAAATGACAATTTTAGATAAAATAACTGCCTACAAATTCAAAGAAGTTGCGGCAAAAAAGGAAGCCATCCCTACTCGTTTACTTGAAAAGTTTCCGCTATTCGCAAAAGAAACAAAATCTTTAGCGGAAGCGTTGCGAATTTCTACCACGGGTATTATCGCCGAACACAAACGTCGCTCGCCCAGCAAAGCGGTCATAAACGATAAAGTTTTGTTGCACGAAGTGGTTTCGGGTTATGAACTTGCTGGCGCAAAAGGAATTTCTGTATTGACAGACTCGAACTTTTTTGGCGGTTCACTGGACGATTTACTTGTGGTTGAGAAAACAGTTTCCATCCCCATTCTTCGGAAGGAATTTATAATTGATCCCTACCAAATTTATGAGGCAAGAGCCTATGGAGCCGACGCAATTTTATTGATTGCCACTTGCCTTTCTGCGGAAGAGCTTAAGCAGTTTTCACATTTGGCAAAAAGCTTAAAACTCGATGTTTTGCTAGAAGTCCACAATTTCGAAGAGCTTCAAAAATCATTATTGCCGAATGTAGATATGATTGGCGTGAACAATCGGAATCTGAAAAATTTTAAAGTGAATATTGAAACGAGTAAAAAGCTATCTCAAGAAATTCCAACCGATTTTGTAAAAATATCCGAAAGTGGAATCAGTGATGTTGAAACTATAAAAGACTTGAAAACATACGGTTTTGAAGGATTTCTGATAGGCGAAAATTTTATGAAGACAGAAAATCCGGGCGAAACTGCAAAGCGATTTATTGAAAAATTAAGATGAAACCATTATTAAAAATCTGTGGAATGAAAAACAATGTCGCTGAAGTTGCAGCACTTCAGCCAGATTATTTGGGTTTTATTTTTTATGAAAAAAGTCCAAGGTTTTTTGACCGTGAAGAGATTCCTGAATTGCCGGCTGGAATTAAAAAAGTTGGCGTTTTTGTAGATGCTTCATTGGAAAATATATTAGAGAAAGTCAGGAAATATAAGTTGAATATAATTCAATTGCATGGGGATGAAAGTGTGGATTTCTGTAAAAAATTAAAAGAAGGTCTCGACTGCGCTCGACCAGACAAAAGTGATACTGTCGAGATTTGGAAAGTTTTTTCAATAAGAGATAAATTCGATTTCGAAATTTTAAAACCCTACGAAAAGATTGTGGACAAATTTCTTTTCGACACAAAAGGAAGAGAAAAAGGCGGAAATGGCTTCACTTTCAATTGGGATACCCTCAAAAATTATCCTTCAAAAAAACCTTTCATTTTAAGCGGCGGAATTGGTTTGGAAGAAATTAATTCCCTTAAAGAATTACTAAAAACAGATCTTCCTATCCACGATATTGATGTGAACAGTAAGTTTGAAATTGAACCGGGGTTGAAGAATATTTCGACTTTGCAGAAATTCATTTCTACTATGAAACAAGACTAAAGGGAAACACGACTCAATACTTAAAAAATGAATTATAACGTAAACAAAAAAGGCTATTACGGTGAATTTGGAGGAGCTTACATTCCCGAAATGCTGTACCCAAACGTGGAAGAGCTACGGCAAAATTATTTGGAGGTAATGGCAGAAGAGTCTTTCCAAAAAGAATTCCGCGAATTGCTGAAAGATTATGTGGGACGACCTACTCCGCTTTATTTTGCGAAGCGCCTTTCGGAAAAATACAAAACCAAAATTTATTTAAAACGCGAAGATCTTTGTCATACTGGAGCACATAAAATAAACAACACCATTGGTCAGATTTTAATGGCAAAGCGATTGGGAAAAACCCGAATCATTGCCGAAACCGGTGCTGGGCAGCACGGCGTTGCAACTGCCACTGTTTGCGCATTGATGGGCTTGGAGTGCATTGTTTTTATGGGAGAAATTGACATTAAACGTCAAGCACCAAATGTTGCCCGAATGAAAATGCTTGGTGCAAAAGTAGTTCCTGCAATTAGTGGCAGCAAAACCTTAAAAGATGCTACAAACGAAACCATTCGCGATTGGATAAACAATCCTGTTGACACGCATTATATAATAGGTAGCGTGGTTGGTCCGCACCCCTACCCTGATATGGTGGCGCGTTTTCAAAGTGTAGTTTCCGAAGAAATAAAATCGCAGCTCAATGAAAAAGAAGGACGCGAAAATCCTGATTTCGTAGTGGCTTGTGTAGGCGGAGGAAGCAATGCTGCTGGTGCTTTTTATCATTATTTGGACAAGCCGGAAGTGGGTATAATTGCCGTGGAAGCTGCTGGAAAAGGAATATATAGCGGGGAAAGTGCCGCAACATCGGCTTTGGGAAAAGTCGGTATCATTCACGGTAGTAAAACGTTATTAATGCAAACGGCTGATGGGCAAATCACCGAACCCTATTCTATTTCAGCAGGGTTGGATTATCCTGGGGTTGGACCTATGCACGCCAATCTTTTTGCAAGCGGCCGAGGAGAATTCATTTCAATAACGGATGACGAAGCTATGCAGGCTGGACTGGAACTTTGCAAATTGGAAGGTATTATTCCAGCTATTGAATCCAGCCATGCACTTGCAATTTTTGAAACTAGGAAATTCAAAAAAGATGACGTGGTAGTTGTTAATTTAAGCGGGCGGGGGGATAAAGATTTAGAAACGTATATCAAACATTTCAATTTATGAATCATAGTTTGATTTAATAATAATAACCTGTTTGTCCGGTCGAGCGCCGTCGAGAACTCGTTTTGAAGTCTAGGTTTTTAGTTCTCGACTGCGCTCGAACAGACATTAAAACATACTTTTAGATAATACAATTATTCACTATGAATAGAATTCAAATTGAGCTTTCAGAAAACAAAAAGCTGCTCTCCATCTACTTCACCGCAGGTTATCCGAAATTGGATGATACGGTTGAAATACTTCAGCAATTGGAAAAAAGTGGAGTTAACATGGTTGAAATTGGCTTGCCCTTCAGCGATCCTTTGGCAGATGGACCAACTATTCAAGAAAGTTCACAAGAAGCTTTAAAAAATGGAATGACCACCGATTTACTTTTTCAACAATTGAAAGACGTTCGAGCAACTGTTTCCATTCCAATGATAATTATGGGCTATTTCAATCCCGTACTTCAGTTTGGCGTGGAAAATTTCTGTAAAAAATGTGCAGAAGTCGGTATTGATGGATTGATTCTTCCAGACCTTCCCTTGGCAGAATTTGAGGAGCATTATTCTGAAATCTTCAAAAAGCATGGCTTGATCAATATCTTTTTGATTACGCCACAAACATCCGAAGAACGGATTCGGCAGATTGATTCAGCTTCCGAAGGCTTTATATATATGGTGAGCAGTGCAAGCGTTACGGGAAGTTCCGATGGTTTCGGAACGGTACAGGAAAATTATTTTGAAAGAATAGCTTCGCTTTCGCTTACCAATCCACAAATCGTTGGCTTCGGAATAAATAATTCTGAAACATTTCTGCAAGCAACAAAAAACACAAATGGAGCAATTATTGGCAGTGCCTTTATAAAAATGCTTTCGGTAAAAGGGTTGTGTGGAATTTCAGAATTTATCGATTCCATTAGGAAGGTTTAACCATTTTTTAGCAAGGGTTTAGGAGAATTTGTGATTTAAGTTTCTTATTTTTAATGTTCAATTATAAACAAAAAGAGAAAGAATTATGGAAAAGAAATTTGAAAGAAAAAAAGAACAAAAAACTCCAACAAATCCAACGGGGAACAGAAACATAAAGACAAATGATTTTGACATAGATGAAAAAACCATTAAGAAACAACAAAACAAAAAATAATGGGGAAAGGTGATAGAAAAACAAAACGCGGTAAGATAAATATCGGCAGTTTTGGAAAATTGAGACCGAGACGAAAAAAGTTCAGCGTCCGTCCAAAACCGACCAAAGACGCACAGAAAAAAGAAGCTTAAAATAGATTGATTTTCGTTTTAAGTTGAATGGAAAAGGATTTTAAGAACACAATTTAGTTTTTAAAATCCTTTTCTTTTTTAAATGATTCAGAAGAAACTACACTGAAACACTATCTTTGCGACCTAATGATATTTACTTAAATGAATCAACCCGTCACCGGATTTTCAAAAAAATCCAAAGCTGAAAAAATTGAATGGATTGCCGAAAATTACTTGCAAAGCAATCCAAACTCCGTTCAAATTTTAAAAAATTACTGGAATGACGACCCGTCCTTGCAGCAACTTCACGATGATTTTATAGAAAACACGCTCTCCAATTATTATTTGCCTTTCGGCATAGCTCCTAACTTTTTGATAAACGGAAAGTTGTTCGCTTTGCCCATGGTTACCGAAGAAAGTTCAGTTGTGGCCGCAGCCAGCAACGCTGCCAAATTTTGGTTGGAACGCGGAGGATTTAAAGCTGAAGTTATTTCCACTGAAAAAAATGGTCAAATTCACTTTAATTTTTTTGGCCAAGAAAAAGACATCGAAGATTTTTTTGAAATAGTAAAACCGAAACTTCGCGATAGTATTCAAACAATCGAAAAAAACATGAAAGCCCGTGGCGGCGGACTTTTGGAGCTTTCATTAGTAGACAAATCGCACATTTTGGAAGGCTATTTTTACATTCACGCTACTTTTGAAACGCTTGATGCGATGGGTGCCAATTTCATCAATAGTTGCTTAGAACAAATGGTGCATACCTTTGAGGAAGAAGCAAGAAATTTTGAAACATTTCAAAAAGACGAAACCTATCCAGAAGTAGTAATGAGCATTCTTTCCAATTACGTTCCCGAATGCTTGGTGCGCGCCGAAGTGAGCTGTAAAGTTGAAGAACTCACTACAAAACATTACGAAGGAAAACATTTTGCAGAAAAATTTGTCCGTGCAATAGAAATTGCAAAAACCGAGACAAGACGTGCCGTAACGCATAATAAAGGAATTATGAATGGGGTTGATGCGGTTGTTTTGGCAACAGGCAATGATTTCCGTGCCGTAGAAGCTGGCGTACACGCTTATGCTGCCCGAAACAGTTACTACGGAAGCCTGACACACGCAAAAATTGAAGATGGTTTTTTTACTTTTTGGATTGAGTTGCCTTTAGCCGTTGGCACTGTTGGCGGCTTAACGTCACTTCATCCATTGACGAAATTGGCTTTTGAGATTCTTCAAAAACCGGATGCGAAAGAATTGATGAAGATTATGGCGGTTGCGGGACTTGCACAAAACTTTGCAGCAGTTCGTTCTTTGGTAACCACCGGAATTCAAAAGGGACATATGAAAATGCATTTGATGAATATTTTGAACCAGCTAGAAGCTTCAACAGATGAAAAAAATGAGGCGATGGAATATTATAAGGAGAATGCTGTTTCGCATAGTTCAGTAGTTTCTTTTTTGGAGAATCTTAGACAGTAGTCATGCAGAAGTTCCACAGCAACGGAAAATTATTGCTCACGGGGGAATATTTAGTCCTTGATGGTGCTACGGCTTTGGCTATTCCCACAAAATACGGTCAATCTTTAGAAGTTGCAGTTTCAGAAAAAGAAGGCGTTCACTGGAAGAGTTATGATGAAAAAGACACTGTTTGGTTTGAGGAAATTTTTAATTTGAAAAATTTAGAAGCTTCAAAACCTGAAAACATTTTTTCAAACACATTATCAAAAATACTACGGCAAGCAAAAAACTTAAACCCTTTATTTCTTTCTGAAGATAAAGGGTTTACTATTTCAACAAAGTTAGATTTTTCTCGCAATTGGGGTTTGGGTTCTTCTTCAACCTTAATAAATAATATTGCACAATGGGCAAATGTGGATGCTTTTGAGCTTCTGAAAACCAGCTTCGGGGGAAGTGGTTATGATATTGCTGCCGCGCAAAGTGACTCTCCTATTTTATATGAATTGGTAAATAACAATCCACAATTCAGAAAAATTCATCTTTCATGGGATTTTACAGATTCTATATTTTTTGTGCATTTGAATAGAAAACAGGATAGCAAAGAAGGAATTACTAAATACAGAAATGCTTCGGTTGATCAAAAATCTATTCAAAGAATTTCAGATATCAGTAATAAACTTTTAATATGTTATTCACTTCCAGACTTTGAAAAGCTGATGAATGCACACGAGGAAATTATTTCAGAAATTATAAAACTACCCACAATCAAAGAACAACTTTTCAGCGATTACCCCAACACAATCAAAAGTTTGGGCGCATGGGGCGGGGATTTTGCTTTAGTTACAGGAGATGCTTTAGATATGAGATATTTTAGAAAAAAAGGGTTTGAAACTATTGTTCCTTATAAAGATATGTTACTTTAAAGACTTAAACAGAAACAATTTAAAAACAAAAAATCCCCAAACAAATTGTCTAGGGATTATGTGGTGCCTCCAAGAATCGAACTAGGGACACACGGATTTTCAGTCCGTTGCTCTACCAACTGAGCTAAGGCACCATTATTGAGACGGCAAATATAAAGCTATTTTCGTTTTCGCAAAACATTAATTCAAAAAATAAACTAAGAATATTTAACCAATTTAATATCATCTTAACAAAGAGTTGGTTAACCAAGTTGTATTTTTAACGCCTTATATAAAAAAATGAACCTTGTAATTGATGTAGGGAACACACTGGTAAAGCTTGGCGTGTTCGATGATGGAAAGCTCAAGTTAAAAAAAACGTGCATCAAGAATGATTTTTTGCGGGTGCTTGCCGAAATTTCAGAAGCTTTTCCAGCCATTTCAAATACCATTGTATCTTCAGTTGGGAATTTTACAGAACACCAAATTTCAAAATTGCATCAACGTTACGAGGTTTTTCTTCTTAATCACCAAACCAAAGTGCCATTTATTAATAAATACGAAACCCCCCAGACTTTGGGTGTAGATCGCATTGCATTAATTAGTGCTGCTGCTGAGCAATATACTGGTAAGAATATTTTGGTTATAGATGCTGGGACGTGCATTACGTATGATTTTTTATCTTCGGAAAACGAATATTTAGGCGGGGCTATCTCACCTGGTATTTCTTTACGGTATAAATCTTTACATACGTTTACCGAAAAATTACCGTTACTGGATGCAAACAACCCAAAATTATTGATAGGAAATACCACAACAACCTGCATGCATTCTGGAGTGATAAATGGAGTATTGTACGAAATAGATGGCTTTATTGATGCCTATAAAAAAAATCATGACAATTTAACAGTTATTTTAACAGGAGGTGATGCACATTTTTTGCTAGATAGTATAAAAAATGACATCTTTGCCAACTCAAATTTTTTATTAGAAGGATTAAACCATATTTTAGAATATAACAAACATTGATGTTTAGACAAATAATAGTAGGTTTATTTATACTTATTGCAGGTGTTGCAGTGGCTCAAGAAGGAACCACATCTCCGTATTCTTTTTATGGTATCGGAACCTTAAAATTCCATGGAACCGTGGAAAACAGACTGATGGGAGGTCTTGGCGTTTTCTCTGATAGCATACACCTTAACCTTCAAAACCCTGCATCATATGCAGGATTGCGCTTGGTGAACTTTTCTGTTGGTGGAAGCCATAAAGCCTCTACGCAAAAAACCGAAACGGAAAGTCAAAATACTTCAGCAACAACCCTAGATTATATTTCTATGGGAATTCCTATGGGAAAATTAGGTATGGGCTTTGGTGTTATTCCTTATACTTCTGTTGGTTATGATTTTTATTCTGAAGTACCAGATGGACTAACACAATATTCTGGAAGCGGTGGTTTGAACAAAGCTTATCTCTCTGCTGGATATCAAGTGACCCCAGAATTAAGCGTGGGTATAGATGCCAATTATAACTTTGGGAAAATAGAAAATACAACAACGACCCAAAAAGATATTGAATTGGGAACCGAAACCTACAACCGATCCGAGATTTTAGGTTTCAGTTTCAACTTTGGCGCTCTCTATAAAAAAATGATTTCCGAAAATTTGGAACTCACAGGATCTGTAAGTTTTACACCGGGAACCAGTTTCACCTCAGCAAATTCGAGAAAAATATCAACCGTGCGTATAATTCCCGCAGGTATCTTCACAGTAGATGAAAGAGATGTTCCTGTTGCGGATACAAATTTTACTTTCCCATCACAATTAACTATTGGTGCCGGTATTGGAAAACCAAAATATTGGGGGTTTGGCGCCGAATATACGAACCAAAAAACAAGTAATTTTACAAACAGATCCTTTGATATTGATAATGTAGTCTATAAAAACGCTTCCAAATATCGACTTGGGGGTTATTATATACCTAATTATAATTCTTTTGGAAATTACTTTAAAAGAGTGGTTTACAGAGCTGGTGCTCGATATGAACAAACAGGCCTTAATGTAGATGGACAAGACATTAACGAGTTTGGCATATCTTTTGGAGTTGGTTTACCCGTAGGCCGATTATTCTCTAACATGAATTTAGGTATTGAAATAGGAAGCCGCGGAACAACCGATTTTGGTTTGATTAAGGAAAACTTTTTCAATACATTTTTAAGTTTCTCATTAAACGACCGTTGGTTCGAAAAAAGATTATACGATTAATACCATTAACATAAATACCATGAAAACAAAATTTGTTCTATTATTTACAATTCTACTACTTTCATTCTCTGGAAAATCTTTTGCGCAAGCACCAGATGACTGTGCAATTTCATTATCCTATTTTACGGAGCCAGCCAAAATAAAAAACTATGAGGCTGCTCTTCCGTATTATGAAAAACTTATAAAAGAATGCCCAAATTATAATTTAGCCATTTACCAATATGGCGTGAAAATGTTTGAGTATTTCATCGAAGAGAAAGGTGATAAAAGCAAAATAAATGACCTCATTCAGGCATACCAATTACGTTTGCAAAACTTCCCAGAGCAAACCAAAGAAGGCGATGTCCTTTTAACAATTGCGCAAATAAAATTTGACAATAACATTGGTTCAAAAGCAGAACAATTTAAGGCTTTTGATGAAGCTTTCACTAAATATCCTGAAGACTTCACTAGTGGAAAAAGCCTATATACTTACTTTTCTTTGGCTGTAGATTTACACAATAGTGGTGAAAAAGATCTTCAAGAAATTTTTAATCTCTATGATGTTGTAATTTCAAAAATAGACACAGAGAAAAACAGTCTTGCCGCGAAACTTACTACTTTAATGGACAAAGAAGAAGCAGGCACAACACTTACTGATAAAGAACAACGCGCAAAAGATGTTTACGATAACAATCTTGGTGTATATGCAACTGTTGAAGAAAGCGTGAATGGTAAATTAGGCCAATTGGCAGATTGTCCTAACCTTATTCCTCTTTATGAAAAAGACTACGAAGAGAAAAAGAATGATATTGATTGGATAAAAGCAGCCAGTAACAGGCTTGATGCTAAAGACTGTGACAGCCCATTGTCAAATAAATTAGCTGTACGTCTTCACGAGTTGGAACCAAGTTCTACTTCTGCTTACCTATTGGGTAAACAAGCTGAGGCTGAAGGCAAATCTTCAAAAGCTTTGGAATACTTTAACCAAGCGGCTGACCTAGAAAAAGATAATTCTAAAAAAGCAAGAATCTATTACAGTATTGCTGAAAACTACCGTAAAAAAGGAAGTTTTGGAACTGCAAGAAATTATTACAATAAAATGCTTGGTGTTAAACCATCTGCTGGAATCGCTTATTATAAAATTGGTGCAATGTACGCTGAAAGTGCCAACAACTGCGGAAACACTGTTTTTGAAAAAAGAGCAATGTATTGGTTAGCTGCAGACATGATGGATAAAGCTGCCCGTGTTGATGGTACTGTTGCAGGAAACGCAAGAGCTGCTGCTGCTTCATATAGAGGCCGAGCACCTCAACCTAGTGATATCTTTGCTGAAGGAATGGCCGGAAAAACCATTACCTTTAAATGTTGGGTTGGCGGAAGCGTAAAAGTTCCTAACTTATAAGAATGCACACAACAATAAATATGTTTAAAAGCGTGATGGCTCTGGTATTAGCCATCACGCTTTTTGCATGTGAAAGCAATTATCAAAACGTAAAAAAACTCAGCCTTTCCGATGGAGCGCCCATTGCAGAAGGCAAAGACATCAATTTTAAATACACAGATTCCGGAAAATTGGTTACCAACCTCTTGGCTGCCAAATTGCTCGATTATTCAAATTTGGAGTTTCCATACAAAGAGTTTCCAAAAGGAATAGAAGTATTTTTTTGGGATGAAAATGGAAAGAAAAGTACTGTTAATTCAGATTACGCCATTCAGTATGACAATACAGGTTTGGTCGATTTGAGAGACAATGTGGTTTTGATAACTGCAGATAGCGTTGTTCTAAAAGCCAATCAGCTCTACTGGGATCAAAAAAATAAATGGGTATTTACAGACCAGCCTTACCAAATTAAATTTAAGGACGGTTCCTATAATGATGGCGCTAGGTTTGATAGCAACCAAGATTTTACTATCTTTTTGTCCAGAAAAAACCAAGGAGTCCAACTAATTGATAAAAATAAAATAGACGATGTTAAGTAAAGTGTACCGTTTTTTTGAATATGCGTATCTGGTTATTGCAGTATTTTTCGCTTATGAAGCAGTAAACAACTGGACTTCTGAAAGAAATAGAGCCTATTTATTCATCTTTTTTGTAGTTGTTGCTATCTTTATGTTTTTCTTTAAAAGAAATTTCAGAAAGAAAATAGAAGAACGGAATAAGTAGTTTAAGGTTCAAGGTTGATTAAGATACCTCAACTTGGAACTTGGAACTTTGAATATTTTAAATGGATTACAGCATCATCATCATATTAACAATGCTCATTCTCTCCGCCTTTTTCTCGGGGATGGAGATTGCGTATGTTTCTTCAAATAAAATACATATTGAAATTGAAAAGAAGCAAAACAACTTCTTGTCAGGCATTCTTAAAAAAATAACCAAACGCCCTTCAAAATTTATTGCAACTATGCTTGTGGGCAACAATATTGCCCTTGTTATTTATGGTTTTTTTATGGGCGACCTCTTAATGGAATACATCCCATTAGCTGGTTTTAGTGGCCTTTTGGTGCAAACCATAATTTCTACACTAATAATATTGATGACTGCGGAATTCCTTCCAAAGGTTTTCTTTCAAATCTACGCCAACAGTTTGGTGAAAATATTTGCCGTTCCTGCCTATTTTTTCTACGTACTTTTTTCATTGATTTCAGAATTTATTATTTGGATCTCTGATTTGGTTCTAAAACTTATTTTTAAATCTGAAGGCGATACCGTTCAGCTTACTTTCAGTAAACTAGAACTTGGAAACTATATTTCGGAACAAATGGAAATTGCCGAAACCAAAGAGGAAATGGATTCGGAAATACAAATATTTCAAAACGCATTAGATTTTTCTGAAGTGAAATCACGCGAAGCCATGATTCCTCGGACTGAAGTTGTAGCAGTAGATATTGACACCACACCAAAAGAACTGGCCAAAATTTTCACCGAGACCGGCCTTTCAAAAATATTGATCTATAACGAAAACATAGACGACATTCTTGGCTATGTTCATTCGTTTGAGCTTTTCAAAAAACCCGCAAACCTTAAAAAAGTTTTAATGCCCGTGGTTTTCGTTCCTGAAACTATGTTGGCAAAAGATGTGCTGAATATCCTCAGTAAAAAAAGAAAAAGCATCGCCGTGGTGATTGATGAATATGGTGGAACCAGCGGTATTATAACCGTTGAAGACATTATTGAAGAACTTTTTGGAGATATTGAAGACGAGCACGATAGCATCGCGCTTATTGAAGAAGAATTAGGAAACGGACACTATAAATTTTCTGCGCGCTTGGAAGTAGATTACCTTAACGAAACCTACAAACTTAATCTTAAAGAAAGTGAAAACTACGAAACTCTTGGCGGACTTATCGTAAATCACACCGAGGAAATTCCAGATCAGGGCGAAACTGTTGAAATTGAGGATTATCTATTTACAATTCTTGAGGTTTCTAGCACAAAAATTGAACTTGTTGAAGTAAAAAACATCTCTGAAGATTAGATTTTCAATTATTCCTCACTTTTTTCGATTTACTTTTTTATTAATGGGATGAAAATGCTATTTTCGCCACCTATAAATTTGAACATCAAATGGCAATTTTAAACAGTATTAGAAAAAGAGGGATATTTCTTATCCTAATTATAGCAATGGCTCTTTTCGCCTTTATTTTAAGCGACGTCTTAACCAAAGGCAGTAGTGGCCCAAAAGGACAGGATAACATTGCCACTGTAAATGGCACAGATATTTCCAGACAAAGCTTTATGGAAGAAGTAGAAGCCACTCAGCGAAACATGGGACCAAATTCCAATGCCACACAGGCCATGAATATGGTTTGGGACAGAGAGTTGCGCCGTGTAATTATGGAAGAGCAGATTGAAAAGGCTGGCATCACTGTTGAAAAAGCACAAATAGACAACGCTCTTAAATCTTCTTTAGCCAACAATCCAACATTCCTAAATGATGCTGGACAAGTTGATGATGGCAAAATCCAAGAATATATCGCCAGCATCAAAGCCTCTTCTCCAGAAATGTACATGCAATGGCTAACATTTGAAGAACAAACCGCAAATGGCGTTCTTCAAACCACTTATTACAATATGATAAAAGGGGGGTTGCGTACCACAATTCTTGAAGGAGAACAAGAATATCATTTTCAGAATGACAACATAAACTTCAACTTTGTTTTGATTCCTTACGGTAAAATTTCCGATGAAGACGTAAAGGTTTCCGACGAAGAAATTAAAAAATATGTAGCCGCACACCCCAACGATTTTCAAGTAGAAGCTCAGGCAGATATGCAGTATGTTTTTTTCTCAGAAAAACCTTCTGAATCTGATGTTGAGGAGGCCAGAACAGCTACTAATGTTTTACTTGACAATAAATTAGAATTCAACCAAGACACAAAAAGCAACGACACTATTTTAGGTTTCAGAAATACAAAGAACTACGAAGAGTTCGTAAATGCCAACTCAGATGTACCTTACTACGATCGTTGGATGTTTAAAAAAGAACTTCCCCAAACCTTTGCAGACACGCTTATCAATCTTAACCAAGGTGACATTTACGGACCTTTCAAAGTAGATAATTCCTTTTATATTTCTAAAGTACTTGACACTAAAAAAATGCCAGATTCTGCCGAGTCAAAACACATTTTAATCCGTTATGTTGGCACTATGCGTGCTCCTGAAACGGTAACCAGAACTAAGGAAGAAGCTCAAAAATTGGCTGATAGCATTTTGGGCGTTGTTAAAAAGGACAAATCTAAGTTTGCTGCACTTGCAACAGAATTTTCTGATGACAGCTCCAAAGACAATGGTGGTGATCTTGGAAGTTCAACTCCTGGAAGAATGGTACCTCCATTTGACAAATTCATTTTCAATAACTCAGAAGGCACTATCGGCGTTGTAGAAACCGATTTTGGATTTCACGTTGTTGAAGTTGGCAAACAGTCTGAACCCAAAAAAGCAATTAAACTCGCTACAGTTGTAAAAACAATTGAACCTTCAGAGAAGACAATCAACCAAGTATTTTCAGATGCTTCAAAATTTGAAGTTGCCGTTGATAAAGGCGACTTTGAAGAATTGGCAAAAGCTCAAAACCTTGAGATAAAACCCGTTAATAAGCTAGGGAATATGGACGCAAATATTCCTGGAATAGGCGCTAATCGCACCATTGTTAACTGGGTCTTCAATGAAGATACTAAGATAGGTGACACTAAGCGTTTCAGCGTGACTGACGGTTATGTTATTGCTCAGGTTACCGATAAAAACCCCAAAGGTTTAATGAGCGTTGCTGATGCTTCCGCAACGGTAACCCCTATTTTACGTAATGAGAAAAAAGCTAAAAAAATTCGAGAATCGATTTCTGGAACAACTCTTGAAGAAATTGCAAAGAATCAGAATGTAACCGTACAAACTGCTTCTGGTGTAAGTATGGCAAACCCAGTTATTGCAGGTGCTAACAACGAACCTAAAGTTGTTGGTATCGCTTTTGGAACAAAACCTGGAGAAACCACAGAGTTAATTGACGGAAAAAGTGGTGTATATAAAGTGAAAACGACTGCTTTCAATCCAGCACCAAAACTTGAATCGTACGTTAATTATGCGAACCAAATGAGCACCAAAGCGATCCCATCAGCTCAAAGTGCAGTTTATAACGCATTAAAAAAGCAAGCCGATATTGAAGATAACCGCGCTACTTTCTATTAATAGTTCAGAAAACCTTTCATTAAAGCCTTGTTATAAATTTATAACAAGGCTTTTTCTTTGAAACTCATTTCAGAATACTTTAGAAAACAGAAAATATCCCTTATTTTTAAAGGATATTTTTTAAATAAAATAAAATGATCAACGACGAAATAATAAAAGCACTTGAAGACAAATATACCAACCTTGGCGAAAACCCAGAGACTTATCTCAACGGGCTTTTACAAGCCAAACCAATAACCTATTGGGACTATATTCAAGTGGACACCTTGCTTAGCCTTCAGAAAACCCGGACTGATTTTAAGGATGAAGAAATATTTGTGATGTACCATCAAGTTACTGAGCTAACCTTGAAAATGATGATTCACGAAATAAAACAACTTTCTGAAGGAGAAAACATTTCCGAAGAAATTTGGTTGACAAAATTAGACCGATTAAAAAGATACACTCGAATGCTCATTACCAGTTTCGATATAATGAAAGACGGTATGAGCTATGAAGACTATAACATTTTTCGCGCTACCCTCACACCTGCCAGTGGTTTCCAAAGTGCACAGTTCAGAATTTTGGAACTCTACAGCACGAGACTTGAAAATCTCATAAATTCCGAAGGAAATGAAAGATTACCCCAAAATCCAACTACTGATGATTATTTTAAACATATTTATTGGAAAGACGCCGGATTGAATCGCAAAACCGGAAAGATGACGCTTACGCTAAAGCTTTTCATTGAAAAATATGAAAATGATTTCAAGAATCTATCAGAAAAAGTAAAAGGGAAAACTCTTGAAGAACGGGTTGCGCAAATGGAAAACCCCTCAAAAGAACTTAAAGAAAAACTACAACAATTTGATCATTTTTACAATGTAGCGTGGCCTTTGGTACATTTAGACACTGCAAATCATTATTTAAACAGCAAAGGAGAAAACAAAACTGCTACGGGTGGTTCTGAATGGAAAAAATACCTGCATCCAAAATATCAGCAGCGCAAATTTTTCCCAGAGTTATGGACGGATGAAGAAATCGCGAATTGGGGAGAATAACCAATCAGTCTTTAAAAAAATGAAATATATCTCCGCACTTTTTCTAATTTTTGCTTCCTTTACTGCACAATCTCAAATTCTGAATGCCGAATCCTTAAGAAAAGTAACCGATACTTCTGGTTTTTCAGGTTCTGCTAGTCTTAATTTTTCTGTAAAACGTGATGTAAACGACTACCTTGGCGCTAGTTCCAGCATTCATATTCAGTATAAAATGAACAAACATTTGGTCTTGCTGAAAAACGATATAGAATTTCAGAAAATTGAAAGCAACCAATTTGAAAATGCGGGTATAGCACATCTTCGCTACAACTACCGTTTTCACTCACGCATTGCTTGGGAAATATTTACACAGGCACAATATAACAAATTATCAAAAATAGAATTTAGAGGACTTGTGGGTACCGGTCCACGTTTTAAGGTGACAACTTCGGAAAAGTATAAATTCTATCTCGGCACTCATATAATGTATGAATACGAAGAGCTCAGCGATGGCATTACCCCCATTCAAAGAGATTTTAGAAGCACTTCCTACCTTTCCTTCAGCTTATATCCAACAAAAACCGTAAGTCTTATCAGCACTACTTATTATCAGCCAAAAATTAAAGATTTTGGCGACTATCGCTTTTCCAATCAAAGTTCACTGCTGATCGATGTTTTTGAAAACTTCGCATTCAAGACTTCCTATACTTTTATTTACGATGAAACTCCGGCGGTAGGAATTCCAAATTCACAGTATAATCTTGAAAGTGGGTTTGTTTATTCTTTTGACTAAAAGTTTAAAAAAATCATGTAAGCAATTTCTTTTTTAATTGACTACTTATCTATATTTACCATTATTGAAAAACCATAATGGCTTCAATTTCGTAACTACTAAATAAAGTAAACCAATGGCATCCAATAATTATTATGATCCCGCTGACCTTAGAAAATTTGGAAACATAACCGAATGGAGCAAAGAGCTCGGCGATAAGTTTTTTGATTACTACGGAAAAGTATTTGAAGAAGGCGCACTCACAGCCCGTGAAAAAGCTTTAATCGCACTCGCGGTATCCCATACCGAACAATGTCCATATTGCATAGATGCTTACACAAAAGACACCCTGCAACGAGGTATAACTAAAGAAGAAATGATGGAAGCAATACATGTGGGCGCAGCAATAAAAAGTGGTGCAACGCTGGTTCACGGCGTGATGATGATGAACAAAGTGAATAAATTGGAAATGTAGCCACAAGATTTTAGAGTCGAGATTTACTTCTTCCAATCAAAACCCATTTCCCTTACAATTTGAAATACATTTATGCTGAAAGAGAAAAAGAAAAAACAACAATCCCTTCATAAACGTCACAGTGATCTTGCCGTGGCAAACAAACAACTCGAAAAACTTTCCAATGGCATCTTTGCTAATGGTGAGCTTCCCCTTTTTTCTGAAAAAATAAAGGAAACGGATCATTTTCCGCTTCGTCCAAATAAACTGGAAATACTGCAAATAAACGTGGGTTATATGTGCAACCAAGTTTGCGAACATTGCCACGTTGATGCCGGACCGGACCGGAAGGAAATTATGACCCGCGAAACGATGGAGCAGTGTTTGGAAGTTATTCGAAACACTGGCGCACATACCTTGGATCTCACTGGTGGCGCCCCAGAAATGAACCCAGATTTTCGTTGGTTTGTGGATGAAGCGAGCAAAGCCGGAATCAAGGATTTTATTGTTAGGAGCAATCTTACCATAATTCGCGCCAACAAAAAATATTACGATTTGCCAGAGTTTTTCAAAAACCACAACGTACATGTAGTAAGCAGCATGCCGCACTGGACGCGAGGAAAAACCGATAAACAAAGAGGCGAAGGCGTTTTTGACCTATCCATTAAAGCATTGCAGGAATTGAATGCTGAGGGTTATGGAATGCCAGACAGCGATCTGCGTTTGGATTTGGTTTACAACCCAAGCGGTGCATTTTTACCAGGCGACCAAGCCAGTATGGAAAAAGAATTTAAACACGCTTTACTTGAAGATTTTGGAATACATTTCCACAATCTTTTCGCCATTACAAACCTTCCCGTTTCAAGATTTTTGGATTATTTGATTGCTTCAGAAAATTATGAAGACTATATGTATTCATTGGTTGAAGCATACAATCCCGCAGCAGTTAAAAATGTGATGTGTAGAAACACCATTTCCATTAGCTGGGATGGCTATCTATACGATTGCGATTTCAATCAAATGTTGGAATTGAAAGTTGCCAGTAAAATCCAACATATTTCAGAATACAACGAAGATATTTTAAACGATAGAAAAATTATAATTTCACAACATTGCTACGGATGTACCGCCGGCGCTGGAAGTAGCTGCCAAGGTGCCATAGCAGACTGATTTAATTAATAGTTAACATGACCTTTTGAAACATTCCGACTTGAACCTTATTATGAAATCAACACTATTATTTATTTTATTCTTCTTTTTCATTATTCCAATACAGGCTCAAAAAGGTTTGGACCATCTTCTGCAAACCTATAACACGGCGAGTATTCCATATATTTCGGTAGAAGAATTGCGAATGTTACAAATGAACGATTCCATTGTTATTTTGGACGCGAGAGAATCAAAGGAGTTTAACGTTAGTCACATTGCGTCCGCTAAAAACGTTGGTTTCAACGATTTCTCCTCCGAAGATAAACAACTTCAAAATCTAAATAAAAACATACCTGTGGTGGTTTATTGTTCGTTGGGAATCCGTTCCGAAGAGATTGGCGAAAAATTGAAAAAAGCCGGTTTTACCAATATAAAAAATCTTTACGGTGGTATCTTTGAATGGAAAAACAAGAATTATCCAGTTATTGATTCTACCGGAATTGAAACTGAAAACGTGCATACTTATTCAAAAATGTGGAGCAAGTATCTGCACGCCGGAAATCCTGTTTATTAAATACTGAAAATTTATTACTGAAAAATGGGCTTACTTTCCTCAAAAGACACAAGCGGTGACAATGAAATGGCTTTCGATTTTCATTTTCCCACTTCAAAAAAAGCACTGATTATTTTTACGCGAAACCCCGAATTGGGAAAGGTAAAAACTCGTTTAGCAAAAACAGTTGGCGACGAAAGTGCATTGAAAATCTATAAATTTCTGCTGAACCATACCATAGAAATCACTGAAAAATTAAACGTAGATAAATATGTTTTTTATTCTGAAAACATTTATCGGGATGATATTTGGAACCCGGATATTTTTAGAAAAAAATTACAAAATGGTGATGATTTGGGCGAAAAGATGAACAATGCTTTTACCGAAATTTTTGGAATGGGTTATGAAAAAGCGTTAATTATTGGCAGTGATATATTTGATTTAAACAAAAAAGATTTGGATAACGCCTTTGATGAGTTACAAGAAAATTCTTTTGTGATCGGCCCCGCAACCGATGGCGGCTATTATTTATTGGGAATGAAGAAACTTAATTCTGAGATTTTTCAAAATAAAAAATGGGGTACAAATACCGTTTTGGAAGACACGATTAATGATCTAAAAAACAAAAAATACATTTTATTGGAAGAACGAAACGACATAGATTATTATGAAGACATCAAAGAAGTTGATGCTTTTCAAAAATTTTTACCACCCTATTTAGACAAAAACTTTTTATAAAATTATGAGCGCTATAAAATATATTGAAGAAGCAGTAGCTTATCTTCAACAAAAAGGATTTGAAAAACCCGAAGTCGGAATCATCCTCGGAACAGGTCTCGAAAAATTAATTGAAAACATAGCAATTGAAGCAGAAGTAAGCTACAACCATATCCCAAATTTCCCTACAGCAACGGTAGAGTTTCACAAAGGAAAATTAATTTACGGCACCCTTGAAGGAAAAAAAGTGGTGCTTATGCAAGGTCGTTTCCATGTTTATGAGGGCTATTCACTTCAGGACGTTACCTTTCCTGTACGCGTAATGCATCTTTTAGGAATCAAGCATTTATTGGTGAGTAATGCTTCTGGAGCGATAAATCTAAACTTCAAAAAAGGAGAGATTATGCTTATTGATGACCATATCAACCTACAAGGAAACTCCCCCCTCGCCTTCCGGGGTGTCGAAAAAATGGGCGAACGTTTTGTGGATATGAGCGCTCCATACAATCCCGAAATGAATAAAAAACTGGAACTAATTGCTTCCGAAAAAAATATAAAACTACACAAAGGGGTTTACGCCAGCGTAGTTGGCCCACAACTGGAAACTCGAGCGGAATACCGATACCTAAAAATTATTGGAGCCGATGCTGTGGGAATGAGCACAGTGCCAGAGATTATTGTTGCCAATCACTTAGGATTGCCCGTTTCGGCGATTTCAATCCTTACCGATGAATGTGATCCAGACAATTTGAAACCTGTCAATATCGAAGAAATAATTGCAATTGCCGCCAAAGCGGAACCTGATATGATTATACTGTTTACCCATTTGATCAAACAACTTTAAAATTAGACTATGAGTTATCTAGATACTACCAACGATGTGTATAAACAAGCTGCACTTACCCCAGACGTTGGGCTTTGCTGTACTACAAACCCAATTTGGGAGCTCCCCGGACTTAAAATTCCGAGAATTATGCAAGAGATGAATTACGGCTGTGGAAGCACAGTAAATGCCCGCGATCTCACAAACAGCCCAAAAATACTTTATGTTGGTGTTGGTGGCGGCATGGAGTTGCTTCAGTTTTCCTATTTCAACAGAACTGAAAGTGGTGTTATTGGAGTAGATACCGTAGATGAAATGCTTGAAGCCTCAAGCAAAAACTTCAAAGAAGCCGAAAAAGTAAACCCGTGGTTTAAAAGTGAATTTGTTGATTTAAAAAAAGGCGATGCACTAAACCTACCTGTAGAAGACAACAGTATTGATGTCGCTGCCCAGAACTGTCTTTTCAATATTTTTAAAGCAGAAGATCTAAAAAAAGCCATAGAAGAAATGTACCGCGTTCTAAAGCCCCACGGACGCTTAGTAATGAGCGACCCCACCTGCGAGCAGCAAATGAATCAAGCCCTACGGGAAGATGCTCGCCTGCGTGCTTTATGTCTTAGCGGGAGTTTACCAATCGCAGAATACGTAAAAGCCCTGACTGATGTTGGTTTTGGCACTATTGAAATCCGCGCTCGCAAACCTTATCGAATTCTTGACCCTAAAAATTACCCTACGGATGAGTTGATATATATTGAATCTATTGAAGTTGCAGCCATAAAAGACCCGATGCCCGAAGATGGCCCTTGTATATTCACTGGAAAAGCAGCAATTTACTATGGTTCAGAGAATCATTTTGATGATAAAAAAGGGCATGTTTTGCTGAAAAATCAACCTTTGGCAATTTGCGACAAAACCGCAGCTGCTTTAGCGACTTTAGGTCCTAATGATATATTTATTAGCGAGTCCACCTATCATTATGATGGTGGAGGCTGTTGCTAGTTATGTAATTCTTACAACAGCATTCCGTCTAACGATTTATAAAAGTTTGAGTTGGAAAAATACATTGAAATCTTTAAAAATTCTTATCACGGATATTTCAACTATCTGTGGAGTGAAATAACGCATTTTCATTGGGAAAACTATTTCTACGGATTAATATTGGTTTCCTTATTAGTATGGGCTTTAGAGCTATTTTTTCCGTGGCGGAAAAATCAAAAAGTCTTCCGAAAAGATTTCTGGCTGGACACGTTTTATATGTTCTTCAACTTCTTCCTTTTGAATCTAATCGTGCTAATTTTCCTGTCAAATGCAACAGCCGAGTTGTTCAATGATTTTTTGGGACTAATAGGATTGAAGCTTTCAGATTTTCAATTTATAGATTTAGACGCACTTCCTTTTGGCCTAGGCCTTTTGATTTTCTTTTTGGTGACTGATTTTATTCAGTGGAACACGCATCGCTTGCTTCATCGCGTGCCATGGCTTTGGAATTTCCACAAATTACACCATTCCGTAAAGGAAATGGGCTTTGCGGCACACCTTCGTTACCATTGGATGGAACCCGTTGTTTATAAATCATTGCTTTATATTCCACTCGCCATTATAGGTGGGTTTGACATTGAAGCAGTGGCAATAGTCCATTTCACGACACTCACAATTGGCCATTTAAACCACGCTAATCTTGGTTGGGATTATGGCAAGTTGAGATATGTATTCAACAATCCGAAAATGCACATCTGGCACCATGCCAAAGTTTTGCCAAAAAACACACAATACGGTATTAATTTCGGAATCAGTTTGAGCGTTTGGGACTACCTTTTTAGAACCTATCATATTCCACATGACGGCAGAGATATTGAGTTGGGTTTTGATGGCGATGAGCTATTTCCTTCAAATTTCATTTCTCAGGAATTATATCCTGTAAAAACCAAAGCGCGAAATGTTTCGTAACTATCTGAAAATATAAAAAATTAATAAAAATGAAAACCACTTTCAACATTGCTGCCCTATTTTTTATTGTATTTTCTTTACAAAGTTGTAGTCTCATTTCCGCTGCAGGCTTTAGTAGTCAAGGACAGCCTACTAAAGAAGTGAAATCAAAACTCACCTCAACCACAGCAAATTCTGCTGTAAACGTAGATCATTCGGAATGGAGCATATTACTAAAAAAGCACGTGAACAATGAGGGTTTCGTTGATTACAAAGGATTTAAAAGTGACAAACTTAAACTGGACGATTATCTAAAAATGCTCTCCGAAAAAGAACCTACAAACGATTGGAGTGTTCAGGAATTACTAGCCTATTACATAAATCTTTACAATGCTGCAACAGTAAAATTAATTGTAGAAAATTATCCCCTTAAAAGTATAAAAGATATTGATGGCGCCTGGACCAAAGGCCGCGTTACAATTGGCAGTAAAGAGTTGTCGCTTGGTGGAATTGAAAACGGAATCCTTCGGAAAATGAACGAGCCACGTATTCACTTCGCAATAAACTGTGCTTCGATTTCCTGTCCAAAATTAATGAACGAAGCTTATACCGCTGCCAAAATCAATGAGCAATTGGATACTGCCACAAAGGAATTCATAAATAGTGATAAAAATGATATTTCCCCTTCAAACCCTAAACTTTCCTCCATTTTTGATTGGTACCAAAAAGATTTTAAAGTGAACGGAAAGCAGGATGTAATTGGTTTTATTAACCAATATTCAAAAACCAAGATAAATACGGGAGCTACAATTACCTATAAAGATTATAATTGGAGCTTGAATGAGCAGAAATAAGTTCTCAGTTGCAAATAAAAAAATATATTTTAAAAAACCCTGAAATTTTTTAATGCTAAGTATCATCATCCCGGTTTTAAACGAAACCGCCACCATTGAAAAACTATTGATCCATCTTTCGGAAAACATTTCTGGGGAAAATAACTGGGAGATTATTTTGGTGGATGGGGGAAGCAGTGATGGAACTCCTAAAAAAATTACGGATTTTGCCGAAACGCAATCAATTTCCTTTCATCTCACAACTTCAGAAAAAGGTCGCGCAAAACAGATGAACAAAGGAGCTCGGAAAGCTTCAGGTGAAATATTTTACTTTCTGCACGCAGATTCTTTTCCACCAAAAAATTTCGATAAATACATTATTTCAGAAGTCGAAAAAGGAAATCCAGCTGGCTGCTTCCGAATGAAATTTGACAGCAACCATTGGTGGCTAAAACTTATAGGATGGTTTACCAAATTTAGTTGGCGTGCCTGCCGCGGAGGAGATCAGACCCAGTTTATCACCAAACAACTTTTTGAGGAAATTGGCGGGTTTGACGAAACCTATATTATTTATGAAGACAACATTTTAATAAATGAGCTTTACAAACGGAAGAAATTTGTAGTAATACAACATTGGCTTAGAACTTCTGCAAGACGCTACAAACAAAAAGGAGTTTGGAATTTACAGTACCATTTTGTGGTTATTTATGCAAAGCGCTGGTTTGGTGCCGATTCGAAAGAGCTGTATAGGTATTATTTAAAAAATATTAAACTTTCAAATAAAGAAGTACCTCGAAAGTTAGATTCAAAAAAGGTCTTAGCTGAAAAGCGGGTTTAATCAATGCTTTAAATAATACTTTGCCACAATAACTTCTGCAGGTTTGTTTTGCGGTGTAAATTGATTGTCCGTTTCTCCGCCAACTCTCTCGTGTGCAATAAACCATTTCCAGAGAAATCCGCCAGCGAACCATTGTTCATTCCACACTTCTTCATATAAACCTTGTAAAGTATTGCTCTGCGCTTCAAAATTTATAGAAGTCAATTTATAGTTGCTTTCCCAAGGCTCCCTTCCTGCGAAATCGACACTTCGGTAGCCATATTCTGTAAAAATAATTTTTTTGTTTTCTCTTTCTGAAACCCTTTTTAATTCCTCTTTCCAATGTTGCCAACCGGACCGCGATTCTTCTACCGTAGGGCTTTTTCTTTCCGAAACAGGAAAATAGGCGTCCACACCAATATAATCCAAAGCATCCCAAAATGGAACGCGTTTGTATTCATCCCAATTGGCGGCATAGGTCAATTTTCCATTGTAAACATTTTTTACTTCGGAAATCAGATTTCGCCAATATTCGGGACGGTGCATTATAAATTTTTCTAGCTCCGTGCCTATACAAAAGATTTCTACATTTTCTTCTTCGGCGACTTTCGCAAAATCTATTATAAAATTTCTATATGAATTTTCAAGTTCAAGCCAATCTGATTCCGAAGCCATTTTCAGTAAACCCGTAAACTCACCGTGCCACACCCAAATTTGGGGCTTCATCATTACCTTAATATCGTTTTTGTGCAGCATGCTTACATATTGCTTTGCTCCTTGTTTCGTCTCGCCAAACCATTGTCTTTCCTGATTATAAATAATTTCAGGATGTTCCAGACTTTTAATGAAACCGAAAGGCATAATGGCCGCGTAGTCTACGTGGACTTTCTTTAAAGGCGCAATGTTTTTCTGTAAAATAGAATCTTTAGAAGCTACAAAACTCACCCCATTTATTTTTGAAATCAATGATTCTTTAATTGTTTTTCCGTGTCTATTATTAGCCAAATTTTTAGAAGAATCATGCTTTTGCAAGCATCCAAAAAAAATAGGAATAAGAAAAATACAAAATAGTGAACGCAGTGATAATGTCATTTTTGAAAATAAATTGTCAATGAAAGTAGTATTTATTTTAGAGTTTATTGAAACTTTAATAATCCTTTTTAAAATACCCGAACTGTAATTGTGTAAATTTATAAACGACTGAAGAAAAACAACAACCAAATATCTTCAAAATTATGGAGCACATCGTCATTATAGGCAACGGTATTGCTGGGATTACGGCCGCAAGGCACATCCGAAAACTATCCGACAAAAAGATAACCATAATTTCCGCAGAAGCAGATCATTTTTTCTCCCGTACCGCTTTAATGTACGTATATATGGGCCACATGCGCTGGCGCGATATCGAACCTTATGAAAATTGGTTTTGGGAAAAGAATAGACTGGAACTAAAAAAGGGCTATGTTGAAAGGATAGACACCAACAGCAAAACACTTTATTTTAAAGATGATGGTACCATAAGCTACGATAAACTTATTATTGCTAGTGGTTCAGTTACTAATACATTTGTCTGGAAAGGCCTTGAATTGAATGGCGTACAAGGTTTGGTGACAAAACAAGATTTAGAAAACCTCGAAAAAAATGCGCCAAACAACAAAGAATGTCCTCGCGCAGTAGTCGTGGGCGGTGGGCTGATTGGTGTTGAAATGGCCGAAATGCTTCGAACACGGAATATTGAAGTAACGATGCTCGTTCGTGAAGATGCGTTTTGGACCAATGTCTTGCCAAACGCCGAGGCAGAAATGATTTCGCGCCACATAATTTCACATGGCGTAGATCTTCGGCATAATTCAGAACTAGATAAGATTTTAGGAGATAATAATGGTAATGTGAAAGCAATTGTTACAAAAGACGGTGAAGAAATTCCATGTAGCGTGGTGGGCATAACCACTGGCGTAAAACCGCAAATTACTTTTTTGAAAAATTCGGAAATTGAAACAGACAAAGGCGTTTTGGTAAACCGAAAGCTGGAAACAAATATAAAAGATGTTTACGCTATTGGCGATTGTGCGCAACAGCGAAAACCCATTGGCAATAGACCTCCAGTTGAAGCAGTTTGGTACACTGGAAGGATGATGGGCGAAGCTTTGGCACAAACCATCTGCGGCAAACCATTTGAATACAATCCGGGAAACTGGTTTAACAGTGCCAAGTTTTTTGATATTGAATACCAAACCTATGGTTGGGTTTTTTCAGAAAGCAGAAAAAAGAATTATGAGGAACAATTTCATTGGAAATGTAAGAGCGATCTTCGTTGTATAACCATTTCTTATAAAAAAGAAAATGGCGAATTTCTGGGCATAAACACCTTTGGAATTAGAATGAAACACGAAGTCTTTAATAGGTGGTTGAATGAAAAAAGAAGTGTGGATTACGTAATCCAAAACCTAAAACAAGCCAATTTTGACCCTGAGTTCTTCAAAAATTATGAAAAAGAAATTCAGGCAGAATACGCCAATCAATCTGTAACTGTATAATTTATGAGCACCGTTCAAAGAAATATGTCCCTAACCGGCGAGCCTCCAAAAACCATAAATACCCAACAAAAAATTGCTTCAGCCATTGGTCTTATTGGCTTAGCGCTGCTTTTTTTGGCATTGTTCAATCTAAATTTCCCTAACAAAACTTTGTGGCTAAGCGCATCTCTGGTGATGATTTCTTCTGGAATTATTTGGTTTTCCACCGCAGCGTATTTAAATAAACACGAAGGCATTAAAAATGATGGGCTTTATTTTAAGTCACTGACTTCTCGCGGATTTTGGGCTTGGATTTTAGGAATAACTCTCACACTTTTCTATGTTGTTCTTTATTGGTTTCCGCAGTATTTAGGCTTAGTTCAGGAGGGTGACAATAAAGGCATTGTTGCTCTTTTTGATCCGTTGAGCAAATTGCTGAACGGTGGGCCTGCTAGTCAGTGGTTTGTTTATGGAACACTTTATACTGTAGCCATATTGGCTTTTGGGATAAAATTCATCTTAAAATACCGCAATAACAAATACGAAAAACTGCGAACCTATTCTGTGATGTTTTTTCAGTTGGGTTTTGCCTTTCTGATTCCAGAATTAATGCAAAGATTAAACAGTGATTCTTTTGCACTTCCCTATTATGACTTAAAGAATATTTGGCCCCTCAATTATTATAATTTTGAACAATATCGGGTAGATGAATTTATTTCCGCTGGAGATATTGGTTTGGCACTTTTAATTTTTGGGATTGTTTCAATCTTTATAATTACTCCAATTTTAACCTATAAATACGGCAAGCGTTGGTATTGTTCTTGGGTTTGTGGTTGTGGCGGTTTGGCAGAAACTGCTGGCGATCCTTTCCGTCATTTAAGCGATAAAACACAAGTAGCTTGGAAAGTGGAACGTTGGGTAATTCACAGCGTTTTAGTTTTTGTAGTTTTAATGACCACAGCAGTCGTGCATTCCTATTTAGGCGATGACAGTTCAAAATATTGGCTGAGTAAAGATGTCTTTCTTATAAGCGTGGCCGTACTTTTAACACTCGTATTTTTAGGTGTTTGGATTTTTAAAAGAGACGAATTGCAAAAAGATGCCCGAATTGGCTCCATTGCTTATTTCGTCATTATAATTTCATTAATTGCATTGCATTTCAGTACTGGCAAGACCCTCTTTCTTTTTGAAGCCGAAACCTTACGGCAGTCATATGGTTTTTTGATTGGAGCTGTATTTAGCGGTGTAATTGGTGTTGGCTTCTATCCTATATTCGGCAATCGCGTTTGGTGCCGTTTTGGTTGCCCATTGGCGGCAATTCTCGGTTTCCAACAACGCTTATTTTCGCGTTTTAGAATTACAACCAATGGTGGACAATGTATTTCTTGCGGAAACTGCTCTACCTATTGTGAAATGGGAATCGATGTTCGTGCGTACGCCCAAAAAGGGGAAAATATCGTTCGTTCCAGCTGTGTGGGCTGCGGAATCTGTTCAGCTGTTTGCCCACGTGGGGTTTTGAAACTCGAAAATGGACCACTTGAGAAGCGAATTGATTCCAACGAAATTCTTTTAGGAAATGATTTGAACTTGATGAATTATGTGAACAAATAAAACCTAATAGACACCAAAGGTTTGTTAGGTATATCAAACATTTTCGTCCAATGGATTATCACAAATTTTTCTCACCTTCGCAATCCATAAATTCCATAGCTTTTAATGGTAAAAAATATTAAAGTAATCATTCCCGCTTTTAACGAAGAAGACTCTATTGGAAAGGTGATTGCTGAAATTCCAAGTATCGTTTCAGAAATAATTGTGGTAGACAACAATTCTACCGATGCTACTGCAGAAGTTGCCAGAAAAGCAGGAGCTATCGTACTTTTTCAACCCAATGCTGGCTATGGAAATGCCTGTTTAAAGGGAATAGAATACATTTCAGAAAAAAATACAAAACCAGACATTGTGGTTTTTCTGGATGGCGATTACAGCGATTTTCCTTCAGAATTGACAAAAATTGTTGCACCTATTTTGGAAGATGACATTGATTTTGTGGTAGGTGCTCGTGTAAAACGATTACGAGAAGCTGGTTCAATGACTTTTCCACAGCGATTTGGTAATCAGTTGGCAACCAAACTTATGAAGATTTTATTCAATTCAAAATTTACAGACCTTGGGCCTTTTCGTGGCATTAAATATGAAAAGTTGCTAGCGCTCAATATGGAGGACAAAACCTACGGTTGGACGGTAGAGATGCAATTGAAAGTATTAAAAAAGAAATTTACCTACGTTGAAATACCTGTAAAATACAAAAACCGCATAGGTGTTTCAAAAGTTTCGGGTACGGTAAAAGGTGCTATCTTTGCTGGCGTAAAAATCCTGACTTGGATTTTTAAATACAGTTTCAAAAAATGATTCTTGAATCCATAATCATTACTATTTACTCTATTGCCCTGCTCCTCATCTTTATGTATGCTTTGGCGCAATTGAACCTGCTATTCAACTATTTAAGAGCCAGAAAAAGCCATAAAACTTCCCCAACTTTTGATTTTTCAAAAGACGAAGAAATTCCTTTGGTAACCATCCAACTTCCAGTTTATAACGAACTGTATGTAATGGATCGGTTACTTAAAAATATTGCCGAAATTGATTATCCAAAAGGCAAACTAGAGATACAGGTTTTGGATGATAGTACCGATGAATCTTTCGAAGAAACTGCAAAACACATTCAAGAACTTCAGAAAACGGGATTGGATATTCAACATGTAACTCGCGAAAACCGTGAGGGTTTCAAGGCCGGTGCGTTAAAAGAAGGTTTGAAAACCGCCAAAGGCGAGTACATTGCAATTTTTGACGCAGATTTTCTGCCAAAGAAAAACTGGTTAAAGAACACCATCCCATATTTTAAAGATGCTGAAATTGGTGTGGTGCAAACTCGCTGGGGACATTTAAACAGAAATTATTCAATCCTCACAAGAGTTCAGGCTTTTGCGCTTGATGCACATTTCACATTGGAACAAGTGGGACGAAACAGTCAAGGCCATTTCATAAATTTTAATGGAACGGCAGGCGTATGGCGTAAAGAGTGCATTCTGGATGCAGGCAATTGGGAAGGCGACACCCTTACCGAAGATTTGGACCTCAGCTATCGGGCACAACTTAAAAACTGGAAATTTAAATATTTGGAAGAAGTAGAAACTCCGGCAGAGCTTCCTATAGTAATCAGTGCAGCGCGTTCGCAACAATTTCGTTGGAATAAAGGGGGTGCGGAGAACTTTCAAAAAATGGCTTGGCGCGTTTTTAAAAGTCACGATATATCCTTTAAAACTAAAGTACATAGCTTTCTGCATTTGTTGAACAGCACCATGTTTTTAAATATATTGATTGTTGCCATACTAAGTATCCCTATGCTTTACATCAAAAACGAATACGAACATTTAAAGATATATTTCTATGTGATGAGCTTTTTTGTGATAAGCACGATCATCTTTTTTATCTGTTATTGGTTTACATACAAAGTCATTTACGGTGGTGGTGTCAAGCATTTTTTTAAATATAGCGCTATGTTTTTTACTTTCTTTTCGGTGGCGATGGGATTTTCATTGCACAATTCCATTGCGGTTTTGGAAGGACATTTTGGAAAGAAAAGTGAATTCATTCGTACTCCAAAATTCAATATTGGCAGTGTAAAAGAAAGCTGGAAGGGCAATAAATACTTAACCAAAAACATATCGCCCAACGTAATTTTTGAAGGTGTGTTGATGCTCTATTTTGCTTTTGGAATGTATAGTGCTTTTGTTGTAGGGGACCAAGATGGCGATTTTGGATTGTTTCCTTTCCACTTGATGCTTTTCTTAGGGTTTGGATTTGTGTTCTTTTCTTCCTTAAAATCTTCTCACTAACTTATTTTCTTACGGAAAAAATAAATTGTTGCGGTGTCATTAGTTCCAACTTTTTAAACTGACGATTAAAATAACTTACGTTGTTAAAGCCAGACTTAAAGGCAATTTCTGAGATAAGCATGTTTTTGTTTTCCTTCATCAATTTCTTGGAGAATTTGATTTTTTCAGAATTCATAAAATCAATAGGCGAAATTCCCAAGGTGTTTTTAAACTTCTTATGGAAGCTCGAAGAACTCATATAAGCTTTCTCTGCCAATTGCTCAACATTAATGCTTCTATCAGTTAAATTATCCTTTATATATTTTACCACGGCACCAATTCGTGTATCACTGAAAATATTCAAGGTATCATTCAAAATACTCTGCTTAGCCTTTGTCTGCAATAAACGAATAATTAATTCTTGAATCATCAAATCCAACAATACATCTTTTGAGGCAGCATTATGCGTAAAAGTTTTCACGAGCCTTTCAATGAGATAATTTACCTCAATTTGGTTGGTTAAATGTGATGCAGCTCCTTTTTCCAAATTCCACGTATTGTTCTCTTCTTCTATAGAAACCAATTGATTGAATTTATAGGCAACTTCACTAATTTTTTCGGGATCAATACCCAGAGCCAAACATTGTGTAGGGCTATCTTCTCTTGCAATGGGGAAATCAATAACCATTTCTTCATTGGCAGGCATTACAACCGATTCTCCTGGAAGAAATTCAAAATCGGGAAGGTCTTTTAAATGCATGATTTTCTTTCCCGTGAGCATACTGGCAATAACAGGAAAATCAAAAGTAAGGGATACCTTTTCAGCGGGTCGGTGGGTTTCAAAAATATTAAGCTCCGCATATTCCGCATTATAGGTCGTCCGGTTTTCCACCAACGTATAAATTTTTCGGCTTTCCCTATGTTTTCGCAATGAGTGCTCCATACTCAATATTACGAAAAAAAACACCTATTCTGAACATAAATACAGAAATGTGTTACTCTTTAACAGAATTGTTCAATTGATTGACATATTATCAAAATATCTTTAAAGAAATAATATAATTCACAGTTTAACATTCTAAAAATTAAGATTATGAGCAATATTAAAACTGCATCAGGACAGGCAATTGAAAAACCAAAGTTTAAAGATACTTACGACAATTTTATAGGTGGAAAATGGGTAGCGCCCGTAAAAGGAGAATATTTTGAAAGTATTTCTCCCGTTGATGGAAACACATTTACGAAAGTAGCACGTTCCACTCAAGAAGATATTGATATAGCGCTGGACGCTGCATGGGAAGCGGCAAAAAGCTGGAACAATACTTCTGCAACTGAAAGAAGCAATATGCTACTTAAAATTGCGGATGTGATAGAAAAAAATATAGACTTGCTTGCAAGAGCCGAGACTTGGGATAATGGAAAACCTATTCGTGAAACTACCGCTGCTGATCTTCCTTTGGCGGTAGATCATTTTAGATATTTTGCAGGTGCTATCAGAGCCGAAGAAGGCGGCGCTAGCGAACTGGATGGAAACACTTTGTCGCTTAATATTTGGGAACCTCTTGGCGTAGTTGGACAAATAATTCCTTGGAACTTTCCACTTTTAATGGCTACTTGGAAACTTGCCCCAGCACTTGCTGCCGGAAACTGTGTAATACTAAAGCCAGCTGAGCAAACTCCGGTAAGTATTATGATACTTGCAGAATTAATCCAAGATATTGTCCCTGCAGGTGTTTTGAATATTGTGAATGGATTCGGTTTAGAAGCAGGAAAGCCTTTGGCTTCCAGTTCCAGAATCAATAAAATTGCATTTACGGGTGAAACCACTACTGGGCAACTTATTATGCAGTATGCATCAAAAAATATTATTCCAGTTACTTTGGAGCTCGGTGGAAAATCACCAAATATTTTCTTTAAAAGCATTATGGATGCCGACGATGATTTCTTTGACAAAGCCATTGAAGGCGCTGTCCTCTTCGCTTTTAACCAAGGTGAGGTTTGTACCTGTCCTTCACGTATACTAGTAGAGGAAAGTATTTATGACGATTTCATGAAGCGAGTAGTAGAGCGTACCAAAGCAATAAAAATTGGCCATCCACTAGACCCAGAAACCATGATGGGCGCTCAGGCTTCCAATGATCAATATGAAAAAATCCTGAACTACCTTAAAATAGGAAAAGAGGAAGGATGTGAAGTGCTTACAGGGGGTGAGCCAGCTTATAATGAAGGCTTGGAAGGCGGATTCTATATTCAGCCCACTATTTTTAAAGGCAATAACAAAATGAGGGTTTTCCAAGAAGAAATTTTTGGACCTGTAGTTTGTGTTACGACTTTTAAGGATGAGGAAGAAGCTATTGAAATAGCCAACGACACTCTTTACGGCCTCGGTGCTGGCGTTTGGACTCGAGATATGCATCAAGCGTATCAAGTTGCCAGAAAAGTGAAAGCAGGACGTGTTTGGGTAAACAACTATCATTCATATCCAGCACACGCTCCTTTTGGAGGCTATAAAAAATCTGGAATTGGTCGTGAAAACCATAAAATGATGCTCGACCATTACAGACAAACCAAAAATATGTTGATTTCTTACGACAAACAGAAACTAGGCTTCTTTTGATTGTTTATTTAATTAAGCAGGGTGCCTTTAACTAATCCCCAAGTTAAGGCACCTTTTTTTAAAATTAAATGGAATCAACTTCAAAAAAATGTCAAATAAAAAAGTGGAAATAACAGAACGAGCTGCTAAAGTAGTTAGAGATTTAAAAGAAAAATACGGCACATTGATATTTCATCAAAGCGGTGGTTGCTGTGATGGCTCTGCCCCTATGTTATTGGAAAAAGATGATTTGTATTTGGATGAAAGTGATATCCTTTTGGGCGAAGTGGAAGGTGTTAATTTTTATATGAACAAAGACCAATATGAATATTGGAAACACACTCATTTAACAGTAGATATAACCAAAGGGAGAGGCGCCAGCTTTTCGCTTGAAATACCTTTGGGACTTCGTTTTATAATTCTATCCAGGCTTTTTTCTGAAGAAGAGCAAAAACATTTCGCCAATACTTCAAAAGAATAAATAGCGCATTTCAAAATTTGAGGTACAGTTTAGTATCTTAGTGTTTTCAATAAAATACTCATGTACCCACCCCCACATCACCAATCAGATGAAATTGGCAAAATGATTTCTGTAATCAAACATTTCCCTTTGGGAATGTTAGTTACCGCCAAAGATGGAAATCCATTTGTCACCCATATTCCATTTATTTATAACGAGGCCTCCAAAAAACTGGTTGCACATATAGACCGAAACAATCCACAACTGCAAACGCTGACTGAAAATAGTGAAGTCACAATCGTCTTCAAAGGTCCAGATACCTATATTTCCCCCAGTGTTTATTCCACATCACAATTGCCCACTTGGAATTACATTATTGTTCACATTACCGGAAACATTCACCTTATAAATGATCCGGAAGGAGTAAAAAAAACAATGATTGATATGACGGAGTTTTTGGAAGGCGAAGCACAAAAATTTACTCTAAAAAAAGACGATCCGCGAATGGATCGTTTAATAAATTACATTCAAGCTTTTGAAATTGAAATCACCAATTGGGAAGGAAAATTCAAGCTTTCACAGGATAAAATCCCACAGGATTTTGAAAACGCAAAAGAGGAATTAATAAAAAAATCCAGAAAAGATGTTTCCGGATTTATTGATGCCATTTATATGTCTAACTAAAATCTTTTTTCTTTTATCTTGCAGCAAAGCGGTCTTACTTCTATTTCAAATACCCCTTCACCTCTTCAAAATCAAGCCCTCCATAATTCCCGCTACTCATTAAAAGCAGACAGGTATTATCGTAATCTTGAGAAAAAAGATAGGTTTTAAAATCGGCGGGATTTGTAAAGACGACCAAATCATCACGGTCAAAAGCTTCTTCAATCTGTTCGCCTTTTATTTCTTCCAGCTGTTTAATCAATACTGCGTGTGGGGAGTAAAAAACCACTGCGCTGTCTGCAGCATCCATTGTTCCTTTGTATTCCTTCAGAAACTCGGGACTTAGGCTACTATAGGTATGTAGTTCTAAACAAGCTATCAGTTTTCTGTCAGGATATTGGTTTTTTACGGCCTGTGTGGTCGCTTTTACTTTACTTGGTGAATGTGCGTAATCCTTATATGCTATCGCAGTTTTAGTTTCAGCTATCATCTCCAAACGTTTACTAGCGCCTTTAAAAGTGGCAATGGCTTCGTAAAAATCATCGGCATCCACGCCCATCAATTGGCAAATCCATCGGGCGCCTTCGAGATTATTTAAATTGTGTTTTCCGAAGATTTCAACAGGCATTGGACCCTCTGGTGTATCCAAAAGTGTAGTTCCGTCTTCAACTGAATATGTTGGCGTTTGATACGGATATTTTTTTATATGATTTGTAGAGGCCTCAACAACTCGTTTTACCTCAGCATCTTCTTCGTTGAAAATAATTGCACCGCCATTGGTGATTTCATTCAGAAATATTTCAAACTGCTCCACATAGTTCTCATAAGTAGGAAATACATTTATATGGTCCCAAGCAATGCCACTTAGCAATGCAATATTCGGTTTATATAGATGGAATTTTGGACGTCGGTCTATTGGTGAAGACAGGTATTCATCCCCTTCAATGACCATAAAGTCATTGTAGTCGGTTATTTTCACCATAGTGTCAAACCCCTCCAACTGTGCTCCAACCATATAATCTACTTCTTTTCCGTTATAGTTCATAACGTGAAGTATCATAGAGGTAATCGTGGTTTTTCCGTGCGAGCCGCCAATAACCACACGGGTTTTGTTTTTGGATTGTTCGTGTAAAAATTCGGGATAGCTATAGATTTTTAAACCGAGTTCCTTTGCTTTTAAAAGCTCCGGGTTATCAGCTTTGGCGTGCATTCCCAAGATGACTGCATCAATATCAGAAGTCAATTTTTCTGGAAACCACCCTTCAACTTGAGGTAGCAATCCTTTGTTTTTCAATCGGGTTTTTGAGGGTTCAAAAACCTCGTCGTCGCTTCCGGTTACGGTATCTCCTTTTTCGTTTAATGCCAATGCAAGGTTGTGCATTGCGCTACCGCCAATGGCTATAAAATGGACTTTCATAAATTATTCAACTTTCTTGAAATGTAAAGATACTTTTTCTAATTCTGAATTTAGAATTCAACACTGAGAATTACAATTCTAAAATGAGCGATTTTTCAAATAGTGCTTCCTTAAAATCTGTTCCCCCAATTAGCGCTTTGTTTATCCAAGTGAGGGCGATTTCCTTTTTGCCCAGGTTTTTATAGATCTGCGCCAAACGATAATACGCCCAGTCTTTTGGCACACCATCTTTTATTGAATAATTGGCCAAATACTGGCTCAGGCAATCAATGCCGTATTCTGGCTCCAAGTTGTATTGGGCAGAAATCTTTCCAATTTGATAATTAAGCTGGTTGCGCTTGTGCTTTTTTAGTGCTTCTGAATTGGTAACAATAGCCTCCTTGGGCTGATTGTTTTTTTCGTAAAGATTTGAAAGCTTTTCGTACGTATGAGGCGAACCGCCCACTTCAATAGCCTTTTTGTAGTAGCGTTCTGCATCTTTAGGTTTATCTGTATATTCGGCGATATATCCTTGGGCGAGATAACCATCTACTTCGGAAATTTTGCCCAGTTCCTTGGCATAATCAATTGCCTTGTTTTCACTTCCGCCAAAAATTCCAGGCAACTGAATATAAAACTCCACCAAAGCCCAACGTGCTTCTATATGTTTTGGATCCAGTTTAGCAGCCTGTTCCAATTCGTGTTTTATATCGCCAATGTATGTAAGGGCTCTAATTCGACTAATGGACATAGCTTTCATACCCATTGCGCCTCCATATTTAAAGTGATAGTTGGCATTGGTTTCTTCATCTTGCACCAAGGCTTCATAATAGGAAATGGCAGTGTCCCAGTTTTTCGCATACGCAGCGATGTCTCCCAAATATTCCCGCGTTTTTTTGTCACCAGGATGTTGCTTCAAATAGTTTTCAAAAATCAGCTTGGCCTTGCTAAAATTTTCTTGCTTGAAGTATTCCTCCCCCTGCTGATAACTGTTTTGAGCAACTGCACATAAAGGAAGGAAATAAAAAAGAAATGCTATTTTTCGGAAAACTATTTTATTCAAGGTTTTAAATTCAAGGTTCAAGATTTAAGGTTAAAAAAGGCTTACTGAGACTGGCTACTGCCTACTTTTTCGGAGGATATTTATTTAAAATTTTCTGAATTATCAAAGCATAATACGCTTCTTTCTGCTGCGGCGTTGCCCGCTCTTTCATTTCGCCTTCGGCTACAGCTTGCCAAACTAGGTCGTCTTTTTCAACATCTATAAAATCCATCGTTAATCTTTGGTTCAGCACATTGCCCCCAATAGGAATGCCACCACTAACACCCACACCCACATTGCCGCCACCGCTGCCAATACCAATACCTATTGTGTTTCGCGAACTTGAAATACTTTCACGAGCATAAAAGTTGATGTATAATTGCGGTGTTTCACTCTTTACAAAACCACGCTGTTGTAGCAAACTATCGGTAATCTGGATAATACGACCATCGTCCAATGCGTTAAGGCCAGAGTCAATTGTCGGAAAAAAATTGTAGCTATTGTATTTTGAAAAATCTACTTGATTGTCATAATCTACCGCTACAGAGGCTCCGCAAGAGGCCAGAAGTATGGAAAGCAATATAAGGATGGGGAATTTCATAATGTATTCTTTTTGCATTAAAAATACGTAAAAAAGCCGCCTTTAGTTTGAGGTTTGCTATTCTTTAACAGTTATAAATGGCTGTGATATTGAAATTATTCTCCAATATTTTTAGGAGGATATTTTATAAGAATTTCTTGAAGAAGCCCCGTATAATATTTCTCTTTTTCGGAAATTGAAGCGTTCAGTTTCAATTCGTCCTTGGCGACGGCCTTCCACAAAACCTTATTATTGGAAGCGTCTATCAATTCAAAATTAAATTCTTGGCTGTGCACCTTTTTCCCAATAGGGACAAAAACAACCGTCACGGTATTTTTGGACAAAACCGTTTTTTCATTCACATAAAAATTAATGTAAACTTGAGGAGCTTCGCTTTTTACAAAATTCTTTGTTGGCAATATCCTATCTGCAATTTCAATAATAAGCTTGTCGTCCGATGGGGCTAAATTTGATTTTATTTCAGGATTATAGCTGTATGTTTTATAATTTGAAAAATCGGTTTCATAATCATATTCTACGCCCACGCTGGTGGCGCAGGAAACCGTCATTATCACAAGAAGCAAGAAAACTGAAATCTTCATTTATGGGTTTATTCTTTTACAATTTTCTTCGTAACACTCCCTTTATCAGTAAATACTTCTACAAAATAGATGCCTGCTGAAAGGGTTTCGAGGTTGATCTGTTTTTCTGAGGTTTCAAGAATTAGTTTGCCCAATGTTGAATAAACTTTTGCTTTTTCGAAGGAAATATTCTCCGAGGTTTTAATATTTAGAGTTGATGAAACGGGATTTGGAAAAATGGAAAGATCTTCAAAAAAATCTGCTTCGGTTATTGCCAAATCACATTGGGCTTCTACTTCGGGAACGGAATTGCAGCCCATGGAATTATCACTTATAATCACCGTTATAGTTGCATCGGCAATCGCATTACAAACGGGAACAATTGAACAAAAAGACAGCAAAACATTATTTCTTATATAAACACCTTGGTAAAAATCAGAAGAATTCATATTTTCCAATGCATTGATTGAAATCAGCTTGGGATTAAATTCAATAGCCATAAAATTTTCTCCATATTGAATATTTTCAAGTCCATTAAATGTTTCTAGATTATCGTTACTATGAATATTAATATTTCCAAAAATAGAGGTGAGATTATTTAAGCCTCTGAAATCAACCAAAGATTCATTTCCTTTTATTTCGAATTCGCCATGAATTTCTAAAAGGTTTTCTAATCCCTCAAACGAAATAAGCGCGTCGTTATATGAGATTTGCATACCCAAACTGTAGTTAGTTCCAATTTTAGTAAGCGAATCTAATCCAACAAAATTTTCTAAATAATCTGTAAAATCGATAAAAAATTTACCTCCAATTTCTTCCAACTGATTCAAACCATTAAAAGTTAGGATGTCTGAATTTCCAAATAGAGTGAGATTTTCACCAATATATAAAAGGTTCTCTAAGCCCGAAAAATTTTCAATATCGGTTCCAGCTATAATTAATCCTTCTTCAATTCTTTCAATTGGACTTAGACCATTAAGATTTGTAATGCCGTTTCCACTAATTTCTATTGCATTATTCAATTGAGTGCAATTGGGATAAGTGGCTGCAAATGCATCAATCTCAGCTTGTGAGCTTAAATAAATAGTTTCTGTAGGGCACTGCCCAAAAGCTATAAACGAAAAAATTAAAAATATTGAAGTGGAAATATTTTTATTCATAATTTATTCTTTTACAATTTTCTTCTTAACGCTCCCTTTATCAGTAACTACCTCTACAAAATAGATCCCTGCGGAAAGGGTTTCAAGATTGATTTGCTTTTCTGAGGTTTCAAGAATTAATTTGCCCAATGTTGAATAAACTTTTGCTTTTTCGAAGGAAATATTATTTGAGGATTCAATATTAAGAATGAAAGAAACCGGGTTTGGGAAAACAGACAGATTTTTTGAAAAATCTGTTTCGCTTATTTTTAGTTGGCATTGGGCTTCTACTTCAGGAACAGAATTGCATCCTGTTCCATTTTCATCTATATACACGCTGTAATCTGGATTTTGAAAAATAGATTGACATACTGAATTAATAGCGCATTCTGACAAATTAAAATTTAAAGCAATGTAGTAATCTATTGGACCCACTTCACTCAAAGTATTTATAGAAACCAGATTTTCATTAAAATATAAATTTACACTTGATGTAATTTCTGCGAGGTTTTCAATACCACTTAAATTAATCAAATTCGAATTTTCCGAAATCCCTAGACTTTCTATAGTATCCAAATTATCTAAGCCCTCGAGATTAATAAGTTGGGAATTATTTGATAAGCCTAAATAGCCAGTGTTTGAAAAATTGTTAAGACCTTCCAGATTAGTAATCCTACTATCTCCAATTGAAAAATTTCCCGCTGAAATTAATCCCTGAAGTCCATTTAAGCTATTGAGTAGTTCATTACCGGCAATATGAAAAGAACTCCCAACACTCTCTAAATTATCCAAACCTTGAAAACTTGTTAGATTGTTATTTGAATAAATTCTAACATAGTATAAAAAGGTTAGTGATGAAAAGCCAATGAAATTTTGAAGGGAATTATTTTCTTGAATAAGAAAGTTTTCGGAAACAGTTTCTAAACTCTCTAAACCTTCAAAATTTTGAATTTCTGTATTTGCAATAATCAACACATTCGCTGAAGTAATTTGAGAGAGTCCGTGTAAATTTGTAATATTGTTTCCATGGATATAAAGGTAGTCCAGATCTGTACAATTGGGAAATTGCGCTGCAAAGTTATCAATTTGAGATTGTTGAGTAATTTCCGAAATACACTGCCCAAACCCAACCAAAGAAACCAACAACAAAACAAAGAGTAATCCTTTTTTCATAACGCCTATTTTATGGCTGTAAGAAAATGAAAACAAACGACCTATAAAAATTTATTTAAGAAATTTTTAAGAAAGCAGCGTTATCAACTAACAACCATCAACCAACAACTAATTCAGCATCGCCCAAAGCTTATCCTTAAGTTCTGTAAGCCCTTGCTGCGCCACAGACGAAATAAACAAATACGGAATCCCTTTAAACTGTTTGTCAAGAATTTTCTTCATTTCAGCTTTAAGCTCGTCATCCAGCATATCGCTTTTGCTGATGGCTACCAAACGTTCTTTGTCCAACAGTTGTGGATTGTAGCGACGTAATTCGTCAACTAACACTTCATATTGTTCTTTGATATCCGGCGCATCTGCGGGAACTAAAAACAATAGCGTAGAGTTTCTTTCAATATGCCTTAAAAACCTATGCCCAATCCCTTTTCCTTCGGCCGCACCTTCAATAATTCCTGGAATATCGGCAACCACAAAAGTTTTGAAATCGCGGTATTCAACAATACCTAAGTTGGGTTTTAGGGTGGTGAATTCATAATTGGCAATCTTCGGCTTGGCTGCAGTGATCACAGAAAGCAAAGTGGATTTGCCCGCATTGGGAAAACCTACCAAACCTACATCGGCTAGTATTTTAAGCTCAAGAATAACATCTACTTCCTCACCTTCTTCTCCAGGTTGAGAATAGCGAGGGGTTTGGTTGGTAGCTGTTTTAAAGTGGGCATTGCCCAAACCACCGCGACCCCCTTTGGCAACAATTTTTTCTTCACCATCTTCGGTGAGCTCAAAGAGTATTTCTTCAGTTTCCTTATCGCGTACTACCGTACCTAGCGGCACTTCTACGTACACATCGGCACCATCGGCGCCAGTGCTTGTTTGCTTGCTGCCATGCAAGCCATGTTCGGCTTTAAAATGTCTTTTAAATTTAAGGTGATAGAGCGTCCAAAGGTTTTTGTTGGCTTTAACGATTACGTGTCCTCCACGACCACCATCACCTCCGTCTGGTCCCCCTTTGGGAATATACTTTTCCCGCCTCATGTGCTTGCTGCCTTGCCCTCCCTTTCCGGAAGTAACATGAACCTTTACGTAATCTACAAAATTGCCTTCAGTCATTTTTTTAGTTGTTGGTTATTGGTTGATTGTTGTTTGGAAAACGGTGATGGCTTCATTAACTAACAACCATCAACTATCAACTATCAACTAATTTTATCTATAACTTTACTCAACCGTTCTGTAATCTCTTCAATACTACCCTCACCGTCAACACCGTAATATTTATCCTGTTTTTGATAGTAGTTTTTAAGAATAGCGGTCTCACCGTAATAAACCTTAATGCGATTGCGAATAATACTTTCATCTGCATCATCTGCCCTACCGCTTGTTTTGCCTCGCTCCAGCAAACGTTTCACCAATACCTCATCATCAACTTCCAGAGCAACCATGGCATCTATTTGAGAATCTTTATCATCCATTAAATGTCCAAGTGCTTCTGCTTGTGCTTCAGTTCTAGGGAAGCCATCAAAAATAAAACCATTCGCATCAGGATTATTATCTAACTCATTGCTGAGCATATCAATGGTTATTTCATCTGGCACCAACTGTCCTTGGTCAATATAACCTTTAGCCAAAGTGCCCAACTCAGTTTTGTTTTTTATGTTGAAACGAAACACATCTCCTGTAGAAATATGCACTAAATTATATTTATCTTTTAAAAAAGCGGCCTGAGTGCCTTTTCCTGCCCCTGGAGGGCCAAACAAAATTATATTTGTCATGTGTAAGGTTTAATGAAAATGAATAAAAAAATGAAGTTGCAAATTTACGAAATTATAAATTGGTGTTTCGTTAATTCGTGAGTTGATAATTGGGAATTTATTCATTTAGATTATTACACCCGCAGCTTTATAAAGAAAATCTATATTATGAAGAAACCACCTGTTGCTGGCTAAAAGTGATTACTATAAATTCCGCGGGCCTTGTTACTGCGACTCCAATATTTACTATAAGCTGCCCATTCAAAATATCGTTGGTTGTCATAGTAGTTCCCAAACCACAACTAACAAAAAAAGCATCCTTTGGGGTAGCTCCGGCTAATCCTCCTTGCCTCCAAAGATCATTTAAAAAATTTTCGATCATTCTTTGAATGCGTAACCAGATATTAGCATCGTTGGATTCAAAAACAAAACTTTTACAAGCATTTTTACAAGATTGCTCTATATAAATCATTGTTCTTCTCACATTAACATACCGCCAATCATTGCTATTGCCATCCAGCGTTCTAGCTCCCCATATCATAATGCCCATTCCCGGAAAGATTCTAAGTGCATTTATAGATTTCCCACTCATGGCATCTACGTTTAAACCCTCTTGTTCTATACTGTCAATTTTTATAGGCAATGTAGCCACGCCAGCCATCGAAACATTTGCAGGAGCTTTCCAAACACCTCGGCTGTTATCAACCATCGTTATAACCCCAGCCATACCGCCACTCGCAGGTAGTATATTCGCGACCTTCAAAACCGCAGAAATAATATCTTTATATGTCGCACTTATGGCAAGTAGCGTACGATGATTTTCACTTACTGATTGCGAGCTTTCAGAATTATAAATAGATTTTAATAGTTCTAAAGTATTTTCTTCAGGCAGACGCAGCGAACTAAAAACAGTAACCAACCCTCTTACATCACCACCGAATAAATTGGTATAGTCCAAATCGTGCATCCCCATAATAGCAGTTCCCACAAAAGGATAATAAGCAGCTCCATAACTTAGTCCAGTAGTTCCTGTATGGCTTCTAAATGCTTCTATATCCACATCATTTCCAAGTGGATTTTCTCGGTTTCCGCCAATAACATCAAAAATACTTATAGCGGTCTGCATTTCGTTATTTTGCATAAGCATCTGCTGCATCAACGTTCCATTTTCCGCTATAGACAGCAGTGTAGCTTCGGGACAAATATACATTGTGGGCTCTTTCTCCTTTTTCAAAGCCGACAAACCTTTTAATAAATCAGCAAGCTGAATATTTGGGTTTACTAAAGGTGCTCCAACTTGCACTGCCGTTCCCGAAGCGTTTCCATACCCTCCAACCGAAACGATATAAGCCTCTCCTCCGCCGTTTTGATAAAACAGTTTCACACTGTTATACATGTAATAAATAGTATAGGCGTCAGGAACTATGGAATAATAGTCGCTTCCTATTAAAAGAAAATCTCCAGTAGTAGGCTTTGCATTTTCACGAACCAAATAATACTGCGGACTATACTGCTGAACGGGGTCAAGACTATTTGGGAAACAAAAAATACGTTCAAATTCCATAAAGGAAGCTATTTTGGTGGGCACAAAAGTACAGTCGTTACCGCCGTGGTTGGCTTGTGGCGTGTATCCAATAAATGCTGGAACAGCAGTAGGAACTCCCACCACCGAATTTGGAAAAGCTGAAACTTCTTCAATATAAACTCCAGGGGTTTTGTATATTTTTTTGCTCATTTTAAGCTGGTATTTGTAAACCGTTAAAAGTAGCTCGGTTTAAATTGCTGATACTAAGATAAGAAATAGTCCAACAGTGGCTGTTCAACTAAAAAATCAGGCTTAATAGAATACAAAAGAGTTATATATAACCTTCCAACCATTCCGCTTTGCTAAGCGAATAGAAATTATGAAGCGTTCCATCATAGGTAAATTCATTCCTTTTGACCAAACCTATTTTTTTCAAAATCGCATTTGATGCAATATGGTCCATATCTGCCATGCCACAGATTTCCTTGTAATCCAGTTTTGTAAACCCGTGATTTAGGGAAGCTATAGCAGTTTCAGTAGCATAACCCTTTCCCCAGTATTTTTTTATAAAACGATATCCCAAATCGTAAAAGTGTGACCTTCCACCAATAACATCGGTTATAAACTTAAACCCACTCCAACCAATAAAATCGCCACTTTCCTTTTCCACAACTGCCCATCTGCCAATTCCGTTTTCAATGTATTGCTGTTTTATGGAGTCAATATACTTTTGGGCTTCTGCCAAAGTAGTGATGGGTTTGTTCCCCAAAAAAGTATGCACCTCAGCATCAGAATCCATTGCGAACATGCCATGCACGTCTTCATCCATCAAGTCGCGCATAAGCAATCGGTCTGTTTCTATGTGGATTTTCATTTTCTTGATTGGGTTATTTCCTATAATAGAAAGTAGCTTTTAGAGCTTCTCAATAATTAAAGCCGCTAATTCAACCGCCTTTGCTTTATTAGCAGCTGAATCACCAGAAACTTTTACATATAAATGAATCATCGTTCCCTTTGCCAAAAAGGTAAGCTGCGACATTTGTGCACCCCACATGGCCATATCACCAATGCCGTCTTGCACCTCTCCATCTTTATAAACCTTCGTAGACGTTTCAAACATTTTTTCAGAAGCATTGTTAACCAACACGATGGTTACTTCAGCAGGAAAATCCAAGCTTACTTCTTTGCCCGCAATAGTTCGTTTGGTTGAAAACATAACAGACTCCCATTTGTAAAAACAAGTGGGGTAGGTTCGCATCACATCCTTCATTTCTGTAGGCGCATCAGCGGGTATGCCCAATACCTCCTTGATTTTTGACTCTGTTACGAAACTACAAGCAGACGAAGCGCTTTCGGTTACAGCAGGAGCTGCTTCTTTTTCATTTGTAATAGCTTCGGTTTGGGTACCTTCTGCTTTGGAGTTTTCAGAATTTCCACAAGCTATTACAAAAATACAGATGGTAATAAGTAATAATGATTTCTTCATAATGTTGGGGTTAGTGTTATTTTGATTGCAGTTTTTAAACCATTGAATGTTTGACTACTAGTCAATAAAAATACAAAACGCTTCTAAAATGAAGCATTATAAAGGGAATAAAAAAAGCGCACCCAAATTATAGGCGCGCCTTTTCAGCTTCAAGTCAAATTAGCCTTCTAAACTTAATTTTCCTTATCCAAATTCTTGGTCATGGTAAAGCCCACAAACAAGCCAATACCCGCCATTAAGAAAATAGTTCCTGGGTAAGCAACATCCTCTTCCACACCCATATTATAGTGCAATAAAGAAGCGATAAAAATACCCACGCCTACTCCTATTAATAAAAGCGCCAAGTTCAGGATAAGTATTTTCCAAATTGGCGCGGTACGCACTTTTCCTTTTACAAAAATACTGGCATCCGCCCCTTTTTCTATAAGCGCCATACGCTCTTTGTTACGTGTGGAATAATGAAGGTAAAAAATTCCGAAGAAAGCCGCAATTAACAGCGGCATAACAATAAATTCTGCTCCCATGATTGTTCGTTTTTAAATTGATTGATTGATTTTAATGCGTTCATAAGTTTTGACGACGACTTTTAATTTTAGGTTACACTTTTTTTCAATTATTTTTTTTGTAAATACTTGTAACCTTATTTTGGTTCCCGTCGTCTTATCATCAAATGACCACTGACCAAGAAACATCTATCATCAATCAAATTATTGGGGGAGATACCCAGGCGTTTGCTGTGTTGGTGGACCGTTATAAGGATTTGGTGTTTACCTTGGCAATACGAATGCTGAAAAACAGAGAGGAAGCCGAAGAGGTTTCCCAAGACAGTTTTATAAAGGTTTACAAGGCCTTGCCGAAGTTTAAAGGTGATTCAAAATTATCAACTTGGATATATAAAGTAGCCTACAATACGTGTTTGGATAGAATAAAAAAGAACAAAAATCGCTATAATGAAGTTGCCATAGATTCCTTTACGGAAAACCAAATTAAATCTTTGGACAATGCGCTGAATGCCTTGGAAGAAAGGGAACAGCTACAGACCCTTCAGGACTGTTTGCAAAAATTGGCGAGTAAGGACAGTTTTTTGCTTACCTTATTTTACTTTGAGGAACTATCTTTGGAAGAGATTTCAAAGATAGTAAATATGGAAGCAAACACCGTAAAAGTGAATATACACAGGGCCAGAAAAAGACTGGCAAGTATTCTAAAACAACGAATGGAACCGGAAACAATACAAAGTTATGAAAGAGCAAGAAGCTAAAGAGTTAGAACAGTTGGTGGCCAAAGCGATGCAAAAATCCACTTTGCAAACGCCTTCCTTCCAGTTTACCGACAAAGTAATGGCAGCAGTAAACACACAACAAAAAACCGCCGCCACCCGCTACCGTCCCTTGATTCCAAAATATATATGGGTTGCTATTGCCGTAATCGTTGTGGGCTTCACGGGCTACCTATGGTTTTTGATACAGCCCGCGCCCTTAGATTTGCCTACATTAACGTTTGATTTCATGGAAAACAACGCCTTTTCTAAAGAGCTTGCTACTATCTCGCCTTCAAAAATTACGATATACGCCGTTTTATTATTAGCGTTAATGCTTTGCGTACAGATTCCGATGCTTAAGAGTTATTTTGATAAGCAGCAGCTAACTTAAGTTTATCTTTAATTCTCTTTAACTACAGGCTTTTCAACAAAAGGTTTAATACCAAATTCGGGATATATTTCACTCGGAAAATAAATAACCCCGCAACGAGATACCATTGCAATCTTTTTTATTGCCTTAATATCTTTTGTTGGGTCGTTAGGAATCAAAAAGAAATCGGCAAGCATACCTGGTTCAATGGCACCTCGGTCTTTCTGCCCAAGATATTGGGCCATATCATAACTGCCCAGTTTCAATAACTCAGCTGGGGTGTATCCCAACTGTTGGTAGATTTCCAATTCTCTATGCAAGTTAAAAGCGCCTCCCAAATCAGTGCCGGGCGCGATTAAAATACCACGCGCTTTCATAAGTTTTAAAGTCTCCACAATTTTATCATACGCCCCTCGGTAGGCGGTATCTTCCTTTTCGTCGGCAATACTCGCCATTGCCATTTTTGCATCGCGCTGCACGCTAGCGGGCATATGGTCTATATAATCTAAAGTACGCGCCTGTGTTTCACCGTTTCGGGAAAGCAATAACAGTTCGTGAATAGTCAGCGTTGTAAGACATTGAATCATACGACGAAAGTCTTATTCAAGAAATGAATTCATCAGGAAAATTAATAACGAAGAGTGCATATGAATATGCTGTAGAATTTTTAGAACTACAAAATGAATTAAGAAAAGAACTCTAATAAAAAACTACAGCCAACAACGCATCCTATAAAAAAATAGGACGGCATTTGCAATGAATTGTTGATGGGTTGAGGGTTGAAGGTTGAAGATTTGTCCATGTCAGTGCCTAAATAACATTGACTGTATTTAGTTAACCCGAATTTGAATAATGTTGATTTAATTCTCATAAAAAAAGCCTCGTTTTCACGAGGCTTTTGAATTGAATATTTCAGATTTTTTAATGTCTTTAAGTACGTTTATTAAGACGGAATATTTGCTTGGCCAGCACATGTCATTATTGCATCTTTTTCTTCCAATGTAATTAACTCAGAATCATACCATCCATTTACTACGTGAGCAACTGCACGTACAAATTGTCCATGATTTCTGTAATCACCAAGTTCTAATGCATCCATCAAATCTGACATAGTAATACCACAAGAATCTAAGGTTACTTCGTTAGGAACTCCAGAATCACATCCGTCAATAGTTACAGTTGCTTCCATATTAGAATTAATAATTTCATCATTTACATCTGCGCACCCGTCTCCATCTGAGTCACAACTAATACCTGAGGTAATAATTTCATAGTCTTTTGGAAACCCACAACCTTGGACATCAAACACTGCTAATGTGTAGGTTCCTGTTGATGGTAATACAAAACCTATTAACGAAGGATCGCCAAAGCAAGATGGATTAAACACACTATCATCAGTAAAACGTAAAAAAGTCATATTAGGACCTCCACTGTTATAGGTAACTCCACTACTATCCCCTGTAGTTCCAAAATAAAGTGTCATTCCAGTATCTAAACCAGGTGTTGTTCTAAGAACTGTAATATCAACGACGTCCCCGGCTGTTCCATCAAAGTAGTAATAATCAAACAAATCTGAATTAGTATAAGAACGTTCACTAGCATGAGTACCTGTAACTACATCACACAAAGACCCAATATAAGAAATAGCTACTACTCTTTGTTGATGATTAATGGTTTCATCCATCAGTTTTGCCTTTGCATCGACATCATCAATAGATCTTTCCAAATTTTGTTCCTGACTTAAATCGGTTGTCTGGTCCTTGGTACAAGAAACCACTAAAACCAGAGCCAAAGCGACAATTGCAATAAAAATTTTGTTCATTGTTTTCATATTATATTTATTTAAATTGGTTACATATTAATAAACCTGCAAAGGGGGATATTTGCATTGATGCCAGGGAGAATAAATAGAAACTTCAATAAAAAGTGAAGTGTTATAAGGTAGCCTTGAGGAAGGTTGAGAAATAATTGATAGACTAATTTAAATTAAAAAAAAAATAAAAAATAAAAAAAAATAATTTTAGACTAACTGCAATAAATATGCGTCAAACTACATTAAAATTTCGCCAAGAAACCGTGTAGTAAGATATAATAACAAAAAAAAGCAAAGGTTTTTGGATAAAAAATTATAGGAAGGCAAATTGAGATAACAATAAGCATATGAGGGCATTTTATATTTGTTCAATTTGTAAAGAATTAAAAGACAAAGGAATACTAAAAACTAAAAAAAAAACGTCTTACAACACTGTATAAGGATTTATGGCTTAATTTGGAAGTAGCTTGAAAATCTAGCAAATAATTGTAATTTGTACTTCCGATAAATCCGTTTTAGCTTGCCTTTCTGATTCGCCAGTACCGCTAGTCTCAACAATTAAGGCTAGAACGGCACTTTCGAGCTGGTTCGCACACTTTGCGGTTAATTTGGAACTTAAAAATAGGGCAGTGGTCGCAAAGCTTCAAGCACCGCGCTGCGCCAGGCGCCACAAACCTTATACAAATCCGTTGGATCCATAGCTACTTTATGCTGCGCCATTAAATCCAAGGTTTTTTGAACGGGCGGACTGTTCAAGTCCAAATTTGGCAAACGTTGCAAGGCGGTCAATTGCAATAACGTACGGGTATCTTCCCCGGGTTCAAGCACCCAGCCCAACATGGTTTGATTAATGTGTGTCAATTCATCATAACCCGCATTTATCATATCGTTCGCATTGGAAAAAGCAGGAACGTGTCCCATAACAGGCATGTGCAATGCGTGGGCTTTTTTAAGTCTTAATTTGAGAAAGGGCAATAGGCTTTAGGCCCTTGAACGTTTTGGTTAATTTATAGCGGCTCCTTCCCCTAATCTAAAACCCCAATAAAAACAAAGAACATCATTTAAGGGGAAGGTGGCCCCGACTTTTCCGTCGGGGACGGAAGGGGTTCATGTATTGCAAATGCTTGATTTAGAGTGTGGGGACACGGGCGGGACGCGCGCGCCAGCAGGGGTTTTTATTCAATTTTCTATTTAAACCATTTTTAAATCCAAATATTTCTTAAAATTGTTTCGCAGTCGATTTCTTAAAAAAATTCCGAAGAGATAAAATAAAATTCCAACTGCAATTATAATTAGTCCAAAAATTAAGGTTTCATTATTTTCATTATTTGATTCTGCTACTATTATTGTAATTATTCCAATTATTAATGTAAGAATAGGAAAAATGGATATAACAGGATTTGGTTTAATGTTTAACTTTATTAATGTGCCTTTTCCTGATTTTATTATTTTCCCTTTTAAATAAGCCGTTTTTCTTCTAAAATTTGGCACGTACCACGTTATATAAGTCCATTTATCATAAGCTGTAAACTCATTTTGACTTGTAAATTTTCCAACAAAGCTTAAGTTACTTTGCTCAAAGATGCCTTCAATTTTTTGCTTTAAATTATCTCCATTCAAATTTGAAGAATAATTTATTTTTTTGGTATTAAGTATTTTTTCAATCATTTTCTATCAGTATATTTTTTTCAATATAAGAGCTAATATTAACGTATATATGATTCCGGACTTTCTCATTTTTCAAATGCACCACAATGTGCTTGTATAATATTAGTTGCGTTGTTTAAGTACCTAATTTAGCAAATACAAACCGAATAGAGAATCCGTAAGGATTTTCTATTACAACCCGTTTTTTTTTAAAAGTGGTTGGTGGTCTCCACTTTTATAAGATTGTTTAATCTAACGGAATTCGTGAAGCATTTAAAGAAAGCCATTTGTCAAAGTCTTGCAACTCTGAGTTTAACTCTTTTGAAAAATCTTCATTGCGCATATCATTAAAGTCATCGTTAAAATCTCTTTTAAACTGGAACATGTTACCCAAATCATCGGCCCCTGGAAAGTCAAAACTGCGATAAGTGTCTGGGCTTACATTATTATAA
>JAGXGE010000003.1 GCA_024637015.1 Aequorivita sp.
GCAAAAAACTGGCGTTGATAGCAGTGGCAAATAAATTGCTGAAACAGGCATTTGCAATCGCGAAGAGTGGACTGCCTTATGACGAGAAATTTATGTCGAAATTGTAAAAAAAAGATTAGGTTTTTAACTTAGATCTTTGTTAGGCATAGTTTTTTAATATAGTCCGACCTTTCCTTTTACAGAATCAAATATTTTTTTAGAATCAAACCCAACTCCATTTTTGAAAACCAATTCCATGTTTCTAATGTTTGAAACATCTTTCGATAGGTCGCCATTAAGCAGCACTAAATCCGCTTCTTTTCCAACTTCAATAGTTCCTGTTTTAGTTTCAATTCCTAAATATTCTGCTCCGTTTAATGTTGCTAATTTTATGGCTTCTTCAATACTGAATCCTGTCTCAATGAGTAATTCAATTAACCGTTGGTTAGCATAACCGGCAAGTGTTTTTCCGGTTCCTGTAGGATCAGTTCCTACTGTTACTTTTCCTCCCAATGAATGAAATTTTAATATGCGTTTCATTTCTTTTTTAAAACTTATCAAATTCAGAGAATCTCTTTTTGTATTAATTTGTTGATTATAAAAGGTTTGCATCTGCTCTAATAAATAGGGTGCAAGTGCGACACTTCCCCCTCCAATAACAACCTCTCTATTTGTAAAAGGTTCAAAAACGGTTGGTGTATAGGTTAGAGTTACATCTTTATTGATGAGAAATTGCATCAACTCTATTAATTTCGGGTCATTGTCATCCAGTTCCGCTAGAGAAGGTTCACCATAAACGCACTTGTTTTCTGGCTTGTCGGCTACAAAATCTGTTGAAGCCATAAAGCTATGCTCCAAATTATCTATACCAAATTCGGCTGCTTCACGATAGGTTATGGAACATAAATGTCCCGTGACTTTTATGTTTCTTGCGTGAGATATTTTGATAATTTGACTTAAATCTTCTTTGGTGATATTATTATACACTTTTACAGAAGTTATACCTTTATCAAACCAATAGTCCAACCAGTTTTCAATACTTTCATCTCCATAAAGTGACTGCAGTTGCGGAATAAAACCTAAACGTTCCACATGAGGTGTTGAAACATCCATTGTTGGTCCAACCATTCCTCCTTGGTCAATTATGTTCTTTATGTTTAAATCTGCATTTGCTTCGAGACTTCCTGCAGTTCGCATTGTTGTAACACCACCTGCCAAATACATTTGTGGAAAGGTATTGGTCATGTGCCTTCCTTGATAGTGCCCGTCAAACGGTTTTCCGTAGAATAAATGTTCGTGGAGCATTATTAGTCCTGGTATTACTGTTTTTCCAGTTGCATCAATAGTTTTTACATTTTCAGGTAGGAATATTTCCCCTGTATTTCCTACAGCAGAAATCTCATTGTTACGTAATAAAATATCTTGATTGTATTTTATGGGTCCTCCCGTACCGTCAATTACAGTGACATTTTTAATTACCAAAATCGAATCCTGAATCACAATAAAATCACTTACCCGTTTTGAAAACTCTTGAGCGTAGCTTATTTGATGAATCGTAAAAAATAATATTGACAAGAAAATTAGTTGGTTCTTTTTCATTTGGTTGTTTTTAAATTATGCCTAACGTTTAGTATAAGGAACGTAGGGCATTAAAAGTCCAAACGTTTCTTTTAAACTGCAAGGTTTACAATAAACAAAGACGTTTAGATTTGACACCAAACGCCCTATGTTTTTTATACATTGTTATGGGCTTTATTTATCTAATAGGTTTTCTTGTAAGAACATGGCAACAGACTCTGTCATTCGATCTCTGTTTTCTTTTTTTCTAAAACCATGTCCTTCATCTTTAGCAAGCATATACCAAACGGTTCCATTATTTTCTCTAATAGATTTAACCATTTGTTCAGCTTCAGACATTGGTACACGCGGATCATTAGCTCCTTGTATCACAAAAAGCGGTGCTTTAAACTCATCAACATGATTTGTTGGCGAAATTGAAAGCAAGTATTCTCTCATTTCAGGGTCTCTTTCATCACCATATTCAGATCTCCTTAAATCTCTTCTGTATTCTTCCGTATTTTCTAAAAAAGTCACAAAATTACTTATTCCAACAATATCTACTCCGCATTTTATTTTATCATTAAAATTATACATAGATGACAGAACCATATACCCACCATAGGAGCCTCCATATACGGCAATTTTATCTTTATCAAATTCAGAATTTTTCTCAATCCATTCTAGTAATTTACCGATATCTTTAACTGAATTTTCTCTATTAAACCCGTTGTCAAGTTTTAAGTAGGTCTTTCCATAACCTGATGATCCACGAACATTGGGAGCAATTACTGCAATGCCCATTTCGTTTGCTAAATAAGCATAAAATGATGAGAAATAAGGAGTATGTTGACCTTCTGGCCCACCATGAATCGAAATCATTACTGGGAGTGGACCTTTGGCATTCTTCGGCTTATATATAAACGCAGGGATACTTCTTTTTTTGCCATCTATTTCGTCATAGGTTTCGTAATTAATGAGTTCGGGTTTTGGAAAAAGACTTGTATCTAAACCTCCAACTTCACTCGTTGTCCATCTTTTGGTTTCTCTAGTAATTAGATCGAGAGAATATACATCACCTGGTGTCTCTGTAGTGTTTAGCACCATTGCTAGCTCTTCGCGAGAAGGATGAAACTTGAATGAATAGATTTGACCAATAGGTAAATTTGAAACTTTTTCGTATTCATTAGTCGCAAGATCCATTAAATACAATTGGCTAAATCCGTTTTCGTTTATCGTAAATGCCGATTTTGTTCTCGATTTATTCATGGCTCCTTCTTCTACATTCCAAGCAATATCTTTTGTGATGTATTCTATTTTTTTTGTTTGTACATCGTATTGTACAAGGGTATTGAATTCTGTTCCTAAGTTAGTGACTGCATAAATCTTTTTCCCTGTTCTATCCCAGAAACTTGCTAAAAAAACTGCTTCTATTGTATCATCGTTGATTTGCGTTAGTTCATTTGTCTTTAAATCGAAAATGAAGGAATTTGATTTGGTGCTTGATAAATATTGAACCACTATCAATTTACTGTCGTCAGGAGACCAGTCCGAAGTAATCCAATACCCGGCTCCTCTATCTATCTTAATATCAGCAGTTTTTGGAGATTTCATATCAGATACATATATATCAAAATCTTTTTTATTTCTTCTCGAAGACGTAAAAGCAAACTTGTCACCTTTATTTGACCATGCCATGCCAAAATTTCGAGACTCACCGTCACTAATCATTTCTGAAGTTCTAGTCTTCATATCGTACCAGTAGATTTGAGAAAATTCATTTCCACCAATATCTTTAGTAAAAAGGAATCCGTTGTAGTTCGGGGATAGACAAAACAGACCATTAGAAACGGGTTCATCAAAATAAGATATTTGATTTCTGGCTCCACCTGGACTGTTGACTGTATGTAATTGTGATGTGTTTCCGAATCTTGTAGATATTAAAATACCACCATCATTAGGAAGCCAATCCGCGAAAGATGCTGATCTCGTATTTTGATATTGTTGAATTCGTGATGTGATTTGTTCAGGTGTTTCAGGGACATCTTCTAAAACCATATTACCAACTTCTCTGCGGTCTTGAGCTTCAGCGGAATAGGAGGCTAGTAATACTAGATAAATTGTAATTACTTTTAATAGAAAATTGAAATGCTTCATAATTTATAGATTTAGTTCGTGGTTATTCTTAATATTGCCCATAACAGCAGTCTGTCTAATAACCTACTGCAATTTTTAATTGTTTCTACTAAATTACATTTTTTTGTATTAGTTGTATGTCTGGATTTGATTTTTTGGGTTCTGCACGCAGAACACCCCTACGTACCTTAGAATCGATTCTATAAAGGCACCAAAGAACATATGGTTTTCAAAAATGGATCCTTTAGTCTCTCTTAGGATATTCCATATCCTTGTCAAGTTATAAGCAATGAACATAAACCCTACATCTGCACTGGCCCTTTGCTTGGTCTTTTTAGTGATGATGTGGTCAAAGCTCCACTGTCGTTTGATAGTTCAATAAGGATGTTCAACAATGGCCTGCCTCTTTTTATAAGCCCCGGGATTTTGTAACACCCTTTGTGCATTCGCTTCTATATATTGGTGGAACTCGCTTCGCTGTATCACTTTTCCGTTTACCTTGGAGGTCGTGCACAAGGCCCTCACCGGGCAGGCCCTGCATTTGTTCGTTTTATATTGCTTAAACCGATAGTTGCGCCCTTTATATGTGCTGCCATTGCTCTTGAGTGTATTTCCCTGCGGACAGGTATAGGTGTCGTTTTCCTGATTGTATTTAAAATGTTCTGAGTTGTAACTCGGGTCGGGAGCCTGTGAGGCCCTGCCTATACCTGGAATGGCAACGAGTGTTTCTATCCCCAGTTGATTGGCTGTTCTGAATTCACTCCCTGTATGATATCCCTTGTCATAGAGCGCTGTAAAAGTGTTTGTCCCTAAAATAGCTTTAGCTCTGCGTAGCATCTGCCCCATTGCCTTGGAGTCATTCCTATTGGTGACCAGATAATCAAAAGGGATGTTGTTCTCTGCATCCACAGTGGACTGGACGCAATACGCTACTTCAGTAATGTTGTTGCGCACAATCAAGTGCGTACTGTCCGGATCCGAGGTTGATATTTGTGGCTTGCCAGATTCCTTGAGCTGTTTTTCAAGTTGTTCATACTGTTTTCTACGCCCCTTATGGGTATCGATATCTTTAGTGATATCTTCCTTTTCATTATCATCCTCGCTCTGCTCCAGTGCGCTGTTGTACTGCTCCAGCTTGCGGTCGATATAATCGATATGTCGCTGGATTTTCTTTTGGTTAAAATTGTTCTTTTTACTGTTCTGTGCTCTAAACTTGGTGCTGTCGCCAGCTATGAGTGTTGCGCCAATAAGCCCAAAGTTTCTGGCGATTTGCACGGTAGCAAAAAACACTTTCTTAATGGCCTTGGTGTTGTCCCTTCTAAAGTTGCTAATGGTGTTGTGGTCCGGCGCAAGAGATTCTAGTAGCCACATCACTTCTATATTTCTCCGGCATTCTTTCTCTAGCTGGCGAGAAGAGCGTACGCGGTTCATATATCCGTAGATATAGAGTTTTAAAA
>JAGXGE010000038.1 GCA_024637015.1 Aequorivita sp.
ACACGGCACATCGGTTTGAACTGATGGGTGAGAGTTTAAGAAAAAAACGGTAATATTGTCAGTCAAATAAGTTCTTCGATTTAGTTACTCAACCTGGGTGGTATACGCCGGATTCCTGGGTGGTAGCTTCCGGAATATCCATGTGGCACCAGCCCAAAGCCTGGATCCCGATTAAGATCGAAATCTGCCCTGAAAAGGGAAACCTGAAAAAATAAAGGATCGTTGAGAACGGGAAAGAAAAACACCAGCCCCCGGATTGTAGTTTGTCAACCCTGTTAATCAGTTATCATTAACAGGGCAAGCCGGGGACAAAGCTTGGCAATGTGCTTACAAATAGGGCTGGCTCTTTCATCATGCTAGTAAGTTCTCTAATTTAGATTTCCATTTTTCCCAATCTGGCATTTCCTTCGTTTGTAAATCAATGAATTTTTGCGTGTGGTCGTGATGAATCAAATGACACAACTCATGAATGATTACATATTCAATACAACCTTTGGGTGCTTTTATTAATTCAGGATTTAAAATTATTTTTCCTTTTGGGGTACAGCTTCCCCAGCGTGTTGGCATTTCTCTGAATACAATTGAATCAGGTTCAACTTTGTGTTTCTTAAATTTATCAATTAGCGGTTGAGCTATTTCTTTAAATTTTGATTTAGCATGAAGCAAATACCATTCTTTTACTAAACTTTTTACTTTCGATTTATCGGAGGTATGTACTTCAATGAATTTACCTTTCAGTTTTACGGAATCCTTTTTACTCGATTCAATTTTTAAAAGGTATTGCCTTCCCAAATACAAATGTGTTTCACCACCAATGTATCTGCGTGCTGGTGTCTTTGGCTGAAATGACAAGAAGAAGCTTTGCTGTTTTATTATCCAAGCCGCTTTTTTTAAAATCTTTTCTTTGATTTTTTCAAGCGAACTATCAATTGGAGCTTTCACCAATACGTCTAAATCAGGAGTTACAGTAATGCCCAATGTTTTTCTAGCGGAATATTCCACTAAAAAATCAATCTTTTTGCTGCCGAATTGAATAGATGTTGTCATTATTTGTAACGTAATTTTGCAACTTCAATACACTTGTTAGCTATTTCATCCATCTCACCGAATGAAAGACTGATGTTGTATTTATCTCTTACTTCATCAATTAGGTAATCGCCTATTTCAATTTGTAGTTTACCCGTAATATTTGTTTTAAACTGCCAGTCAATTATTGGATGATTGTTTTCTAAAACTGCATGTTTGATTAGTTCATCAATTTGTAAAGCAGTTTGTACCGAGATTTGAATCTTTACGACTTTATCTTGTACTTTTTCATCCAAGGATTCAAGCGTTAAGCCATAAAACGCCTTTGCAATATCTTTTTCTCGAAGTGCTTCTGGTATGTCGTTATCGGTATGAGCCAATACATTGTCCATGATTTCCTGAACTTTGCTTAGATATTGAGCTTCATCAATCCGTTTTGCTTCGTAATCGGCAATGGTTTCTTTCAGCATTTGCGAAAACTTCTTGTAAAATGCAGGGTCTTCCTCCATTTTCTCTGAAATATGTTTCGAGGTGCGACTTGCAATTTTATCCGCTTTGGCAGCTTTACCAGTTGTATTTTCTACTTCTTCCTGAAATTTATCCTTATCGAAAATGTTTACCAATTCGGTTATTACTTCAACCTTTTCAGTGGTTATATGTGTATCAATAAGTTTTTGAATTTGCCCTTCGTATTGTTTGTAGTCTACTGCATCTGAATAGCGTTCAACAACAGCCATTCGAAGTTTCATAAACATGGCTAAATCTTCTTTGTAGCGATTTATTGTTTTTTCTTCCACTTGTTTATGAAAGTCCATGGAGGAAAGAGCCAATTTTAAAGCTTTTGCATATGCAGCTAGTTTGTCGTAAAAAACAACACGAATAGCTTCATCTTTTAAAAGAATTTGGTAAGCTTCTGCATCACGTTTATTGGTGATAGATTTGAAAATATCCCAAAGTTCAGAATGTTTTTGTGGGAGTTTTTTTATTTCTTCCTTGATATTAACGAGTGTACCTTCTAAATCGTCCGCATCAAAATCTTCAAAAGAGGAATACAAAAGTAGGGCATCGTCTAGGTTTTCAATTACACCATAATAGTCAATAATATAACCGAATTCTTTATCGGGATAAATCCGATTTACCCTAGCAATGGCTTGCAAAAGTTTATGACTTTGTAAATTACGTGTGAGGTATAAAACTGTGTTCTTTGGTTCGTCAAAGCCTGTAAGCAATTTATCAACTACGATAATTATTTCGGGGTCTTTCTGATTTTTAAAACGGCTGATAAGATTCTTTTCATAACTTTTAGAATTACCATGCTCATCCATCATTTTTTTCCAGAAGCGGTTTTCTTTCTCGTTTGATTTCTCATAAGCACTGTCTTCACCTTCTCGCTCGTCTATGGATGAAATTAAAACTTCGCTACTTACAATTCCTATTTCGTCTAAAAACGCTTTATAACGAATGGCGTTTATCTTTTTATCACAAACCAGTTGGGCTTTAAAAGGTGTTCCTTGCCAGTTGTCGCGAAAATGCAAACTAATATTCCATGCAATGGCATATATTTTTTGTTCGGCACTATTCAATTGGTCAGCTCTGCTGAATTTCTTTTTAAAATCAGCTTTTTGATATTCAGTTAAAGGTTCCGAAACCATTTCAAAGAATGTATCCAAAGGACTAGCATTTACAATTTGCCTTGCCAATCTGCCTTCGTACAATAATGGAACAACTGCCTTATCATTTACTGCTTGGTCAACTGTATAAGCATCTATAATACCGCCGAATTTAGCTGCAGTACTTTTATCCTTCTTAAAGAGTGGTGTCCCAGTTAATGCAATGAAGCAAGCATTGGGTAAAGTTTTTTGCATTTCAATGTTGAAAGTGCCATTTTGCGAACGGTGACCTTCATCAACCAAAACAAAAATATCGTGGCTATCCAAAGGCTTTTTTATCTTTTTCATAGCAGCCACAAACTTGTTGATAATGGTAGTTACTATTGAATCACCTTTATTTTCTAGCAGTTCAACTAAACGCTGCCCCGTTGTTGCATTCTGAACAAATCTGCCGCACTTTCTGAATGTTCCTGTTATTTGCCTGTCTAAATCGGTACGGTCGGTAACTAATATTATTTTAGGATTACGAATTGATTTGTCCATGGCGACAGCTTGCGCCAGCATAACCATTGTAAGTGATTTTCCGCTGCCTTGTGTATGCCAAATTACACCACCTTTACGTTTTCCGCTTTCTATAATAGAAATACGTTTCATTGATTTTTTGATGGCGAAATATTGCTGATAACGAGCTACTTTTTTAGCTCCATTATCAAATAACACAAAACTAAAAACTAGGTCTAATAAACGCTTTGGACTGCACAAGCCATAAAGATATTCGTCTTGTTCTGTTGTTAGTATGTCAGCGTTTTCAAGTGCATCAAAATATTGACGTACATATCTGAATCGGTCTGAAAACAGTTTGTTTTTTTGTTCTAATGATAATGGATTATTTTTCAGCTTGAATAGCTTGTCTTTATAGGCTTTTTCTTCGGTTTCAGTATCGAATTTCTCTTGCCATTTTGACCAAAATTTTTCGGGAGTTGAATTTGTTGCGTAACTAGCTTCTTGCGTAGCCAAGCTCAATGTAAGCTGTGAATACACATATAAATGCCGAATACCATCTTCTTGTTGATTTCTTAAGTGTTGACTTATTGCCTGTTTTAAAGGCTCTTTCATATCAGGACGTTTGCACTCGATAATGCAAAGTGGAATCCCATTTACAAACAATACCAAATCGGGACGGTAATGCTCTTTGCTGGTGCTTCGCATCACGCTGTATTCTTCGCTTACGTGAAATACATTGTTCTCCCAATTTTTCCAGTCGATATATTGAAGTGTGAAACTTTTTTTATCTCCATCAATGCTTTGTTCTAGTGCTTTTCCTAAAGTAATTAAATTGTAAGCTGATTCACTGGCATGAATATACCCTTCGTTCATGGGTAAATCTTTCAAAGCATGAATGCCACGTTCAATATTGTCATCTGTAAAAATGCTTGTTTTGTTTGCGCTTACACGAATACTGTTTATTTCTTTTAATTGCTTACGTAAGACATCCTCTAAAATCACATTCGTGGTTTTACCTCCACGCAAGAGCAACGCATCTTCAGGAGTGAGATATTGATAGCCCAAATTCTGCAATAATTGTAATGCAGGTATCTGACTGATATGGTCTTCTTTGAAACTTGGTGTATCCATATTAATTAGTTTAATCGTGCAACTGTCAATGCTGTTTCTAAAGTTCCTTTATGATTATTGACTTTTCTCCACCCTTTACTTGCCAATCTTTTTTCTAATACAACATTGTTTTTTTTATCTTGATATAGCTGAAACTCTTTTCCATTTTCATGCTTAATTAATAGCCTGTCACTATCATTAATATAATCGGGACAAGTGCGCAATAGATTGTGAACATCTTTCAGAAAGAGAGAAGGATTTTGGTAGCGCTTTTCATAGTGAAAGTTTAAAGCTCTGTTCAGAACACGTTTAAATCCTGTATCCAAATAATATGGAAGGGTGGAAGTATCTGCTATTTTACCTTTTACTACTTTATTGCCAATTAATTCATCAAACTTATTGCTCCAATTCGTTGAATTCTTAATGCCTTCTAATTGTTTACTTTCTCTTTTGGTTAGAAAATCTATGGGAGTATCAAGTGGGAAGTAACCACCCAATAGCTGAAACATAATTACGCCTACTTGATAGATGTCTGACTGAAAGTAGTATTCATTGGCCAAAATTGATTCAGGGGGTAAATATAAATATGTTGATTTTGAAGCTGTAACGCAGCCGTCTGCAATATCAATTTTTTTAACAGCTCCTAAATCCGCAATTATAGGCTGGTTTTTTTCAATGTCAAATAAAATATTACCAGGTTTCAAATCACGGTGTACTAGATTATGTTTGGAATGCAATTCAGTAAGACCAAGTAAAATCCCTGAGACAATTTCAAGTGCTTCTTTGGTTGATAGATTCCGCTCGTCAATAATGCCTTGTAAATCACCACCTGAAATTCTTGGGGTTAAAAAGCAAGCATAATAAGGTGGTAGAAATTTTAAATCCCAAATTTTAAGGATATTGTCGTGTTCAATGTTTCTTAAAATTACAGCCTCTTCTGTTGCATCATAATTTGGGTGAGACCAGTAGAATTTTAACACAACATCATCATCCATTTTGATTCGCTTTCCAAAATATACTTCTCCATTGCAACCTCTACGGATATAATCAAAAACCTCAATATCAGGATTATTTCTTACGAAATCCTGAATTGCCTTTACTGAATCTTCATCGTGTAAATCTACTTTGACCATTGTTTAATTAATTAAATAGTAAGCCAAATCAAAAGCATCTTCCTGATACTTATTCTTGGATGTTGATGTTTTAGTGTTCTTTTTGAAATATGCATTGGTTGTTTGCTTCCAAACTAATTCAATTTCTATTTTGTCATAAAGCTGTATAATACCTTCTAGTTTAAAAGAAATGGGTGAAGGAGCACGCTCACCTTTTCCATTTGCATTTCTTGCTACAATCCCGATGCGTGAAGCACCAATTGAATCAAATGAAGCATTTATTTGGTCACGAAATTGTTTTACCTGATTCGGGTTAGCAGGGTCGTCAATACTAAACTTCGCAGATTCATTTGTTTGTGTAATATTTCCTGCGGTATCTTTTTCAAGTACTACCAAAATCGCTTCCTTTGATTTTATTTGTATTCCTATAACTTTCATATTAATTAATTTTTAATCGTTTCTTCCCTGTTAACAAAACCTGCATCATTCCCTTTTTCTGCTCTCGCAATTTTTCGGTTTTAGCTTTGAGGAATGCTATTTCTTTATGAGCTTCATTTAATACCTTGGCAATTGATGTTTGCTCTTCGAATGAAGGTAGTTTCATCTTAAGCTGAAGAAATGTATTAAAATCAAAAGTCATTTTCTCTATATGTACACCATAACTTGAAATATATGTCTGATGATAAAAGTATGGCATTTGCGAATACCATTGAAAATATTCCATATTAAGTAATTTAGGTTCTTTAGCTATTACGGCTATATATGACCCAGAAATTTTTGCATTAGCGAATTCTTTTGTAACTAATGCCGAAGCTCCATGTAGTATTTGCATTTTTGAAAAGAGAAAATCACCTTCATTCACTATTCGTAAATTTTTTACTTTTATTTGATGACCATATAATGCATCTCTAAAAAAAATCCCGCCTGAACGTCTTCTTACACTTATTAGTTCATATCGTTTGTTGTCATCCCATGTAATATCTCTCTTAATTATTTTTAATAATTCCGAGTATGTATAAGCTTTATGAGTCCCATCAAATCCTTTCAATCTTTTCTTACCTGACAACAAATTTTGCATCAGCCATTTTTTTTGGAGTTCTTTTTTTTCAATAAGTTGGTCATTTTTTGTAATGAAACTTTCCATCAAACTTAAGGCATTGGCTATTTCATATTGTTCAGGCAGGGGTGGAATAAGAACTTTAAAGTTTTTTACCATGGCAGTATTAAGTGAGCCTTGATTTCCACCTCTATTACCTTCATACCTGATTCTTTCATAATTAAAATCAAGTATAGTAAAAAGGTATTTTGAATAAACAGAATGTTTTGGAATTACAAAAGCAAAGTTTTGGTTAACCCAAGCATCAATTTCAAGAAGTGCTGTCTTCCCCCTTGTTTTACCTTGTCCAATCATTGCAATTACGAGACTGCCTTTGGGAAGTAATTTTATTCCCTTATCCTTAATAGCTTTTTCTGTAATGAAGGTCTGACTATCCTTAATAATTCTATCATTTACCTTACCTGTCGGCAACCAAGGGATAGTTCCATTTACCCAATACTCAGATATGGCAGTACTTGGAGTTGTGCCACTTCCAACTTTACCAATATCCTTTAGTTTAAGAATCTCCCAATTATTAGGGATAGTGATTTTATGAAATGTTTTAGTCATACTAATCAGCTAATTGGGTTAAATATTTTTTAATTTCATTTTGCACCTTTACTAATTCATCTTCTAATGTTCCTATTTCCATTTGTACAGCTGCAATATTTACTTCTGGTTCTTCCTCAAATGTGTCTACATAACGTGGAATATTTAGGTTGAAATCGTTTTCCATTATTTCTTCAAAAGTGGCTACATAGCTAAACTTCTCTTCTATCACGCCAGCTTCTAGTTTCCCACTATTAAACCTACGATAGGTTTCTACAATAGGGGTTATATCTTCATTTTCACGCAACTTGTTCTGATTCTTCACTGATTCAAAACCCTTACTAGCATCGATAAATAACACATTAGTATTTTTTGCTTTACCTCTGTTAAAAATAAGAATGGCAGCAGGTATGCCAGTTCCAAAAAAGAGGTTGGATGGTAAGCCAATTACAGCTTCTAACATATTTTCTTCAATGGTTTTTCTGCGTATTTTACCTTCGCTTGCCCCTCGGAACAAAACCCCATGAGGTACTACGACACCTACTTTTCCTGTGCCTTCGTAAGTCGTTTCAATCATATGAGTAATAAAAGCCCAGTCACCTTTGCTTTTAGGTGGAACACCTCTCCAAAAACGATTGTATTGGTCGGTTTCAGGGTCATATGAAATAGTGGTTTTATCACCTTCTTTGTCTTCCACCTTTCCCCATTTATCTAAGGAAAACGGAGGATTTGCTACAACAGTATCGAACTTCATTAAAGCATCGCCTTCTTTTAATTTTGGATTGCGGATTGTATCTCCCCAACGGATAGTAGCATCGTCAAAACCATGCAAAAACATATTCATTACTGCCAATGCCCATGTGCTTCCGTTTGCTTCTTGTCCGTAAAGCGAGAAGTTGGGCGAACCTACTTCATTTCCTGCTTTAATTAATAATGAAGCAGAACCACAAGTTGGGTCGCATATTCGTGAGCCTGGTTTTGATTTGGTAAGTTTGGCTATTAATGAGGAAACTTCTTTAGGCGTAAAAAATTCCCCAGCCTTTTTCCCTGCATCACTGGCAAAGCGTTCTATCAAAAACATATAAGCTCCACCAATAATATCGTTGCCATCCAAATGAGAAGGACGCAAGTCCAGTTTATCCTGATTAAAGTCTAATAGTAGGTTTTTCAGTCGCGTATTTTTATCCTTGGGTTCGCCAAGCTTACTATTGTTAAAATCAATATTTTGGAAAATACCGGCACCATCTTCGCTGTACAACTTTTCACGATTGGCTTCTTCTAAATCTGTCAACGCAATATTTATCAATTCGCCAATATTGGCTTCGTTACGGCTATCAAACAGAAACTTAAAGTGGCTGTGTTCAGGCACAACAAAGCGTTCGTGTTGCATGGCTCTTTTTGCTCTTTCGTGTTCTCCGTTGTATTTTTTCAAATAGGCTTCATATTTATCATCGTGTACATCGCTCAAATACTTAATAAAAAGCATGGTAAGTACATAATCCTTATACACACTCGGGTCGATACTTCCGCGAAATGTGTCGCAAGCTTTCCATACTGCATTGTTAATGTCGTCTTGTGTTATTTTTATAGCCATGATATTTATTTAATTGCGTTGATTAATAAATGTTGAATTTCTTTCTCTCTAAGATTTTCAATTTGTTGTTTTAGGTTCTTCTCCTTGTTTCGAAGTTTGAATATTCTTAAAATTAATTCTTGCTTTTGAATATTTGGTATTGGAATTTCCAATTCAGACAAAACAGCTTTTGAAATTGAAGCAATTGAAGAACCTCTTGCTTGTCCTTTTAATAAAGCCTGTGTGCTTGGATGGTTGAGAAACCAAGTCAGATAGCCAGGTAATATATTTGTATCATGCAATCTAATTACAAAAAAGGAGGTGGAAGCTACGGCTGGTGTTGCTTCGTTCTCATACCAAGCAGCAAAATTCTTTGTCCCTTTGGCAGCAAACAACACATCTCCTTTTTTCAGAAGATGTTTTTGTATTTTACTGTCTGCCTCTAAGTCAGGATACAATATTTCTGCTAGTTCTCCATTTTCATCAAAGTGCTTAGCTTGTAAATAGACAATCTCACCTTTTTGAATTGGCTTTGCAAAAACTCCTGTTTGTATGCTTGTAATATGTTTTAATGCTGTTTTCAAATTTTATATTTAAGTAATACGTCTACAAAATTAAGTCATCTATTTGAAACTACCAAATAGAAATACATTTTATTTTTAAGTATGCGTTCTACAAAATATTAAACTAGGTTCCTATTGCAGTCTTTCTGTGGGTTGGAAAAATTGTACTCTTTTGCAAATTTTGGCTTGTGAGTTGGCAGGTGCGATTTGCAAATGTGTGCAATGTGTGTTGGGGTTCTTTTTTGGCAAACATTTTAGTCTTGTCGGTTCTGTCTTTCTAGCCTTGCTTGTAACGTTTTGTCTATATGTACCAGGTACATACAGCCCGCTATTCTACTGGATTTTACGTTTTTGAAAATTATTGATTGCAGAAGGGGCGAAAATAGAAGACTTGAGGTTGTTTTGGATCATATTCTTTTGTTTAGACATTTTTTTAG